>CAJKBQ010000088.1 GCA_905198155.1 uncultured Eubacteriales bacterium | reverse complement strand
GGGGATTCCTCTCGCCCGCAGCACCCCCCCACGTTGCAGCCCCAAAAAAACCACCCACCGTCCCATGCCTCCCATGGCGCATCCCCCCAGAAAGGAGTCCTCCCATGTCCCGTCCCTCCAAACCCTGCAAAATCCCATTCCGCCCCATCCTCCGCACCGTCGGCGCAGCCATCTCCTTGGCTTTGTGCGCATCGGTTCTGCTCCCATTTGCAACCATGGGCATTTTCAACGTCGGGTCGGCCGCCGTGCTGATCGTGTTCGCCCCGACGGCCGGCATTTGCCTGTGCCCCGCCGCCGCCCGCGCATTGCGGGATGGGTTGCGCCGATCGCGCGCCGGACGGGTTTTGCTGCGCGCCGTCGCCGTTTTTCTGATTTTGTTGACGCTGTACTGCACCGTAATGACCGGCGCGATGGTGGTCGCGTGCGCGAAGACTGCCCCGGCGGATGGCGACACACCGCTGATCGTGTTGGGCTGTCAGGTCTTTGCCAACGGCCCCAGTCCGATGTTGCGCGCCCGGCTGAATCGCGCGCTGCGCTACCTCAATGACCACCCCAACGCGCTGTGCGTCGTGTCCGGCGGACAGGGCGCCAATGAGCATGCGTCGGAGGCGGCCGTGATGTGCGATTGGCTCATCGCCCGCGGCATCTCGCCGGAGCGGCTCCTGACGGAGGATCAATCTGCCAATACACAGGAAAACATCCAAAATTCGTTAGAATTGCTGCGCGCCCATGGGGTCGGCACGTCCGCCGCAATCTGCACCGACTGGTGGCACGAGCTGCGCGCCCGAATCTGGACGGAGCGCACCGGCGCGACCTATTTCAGCGCGCCCTGCGCGACTTATCCGCCGCTGCTGGTGGTGTACTACGCCCGCGAATTGTGCGGCACGGTGCGGATGGTGGCGGCCGGATACTGATTTTTGCGAAAAAACGCGTATTTTTCGCGAAAAATTGAAAAATCCCCTTGACAAATGCAAATTCTGTGGTATAATAATTGCTGTTGATGCTGATGGCGGCGAGGGTACACCCGTTCCCATACCGAACACGGAAGTTAAGCTCGTTAGTGTCGAAGATACTTGGCTGGAAACGGCCCGGGAAAATAGAGAGGTG
>CAJKBQ010000087.1 GCA_905198155.1 uncultured Eubacteriales bacterium | reverse complement strand
TGGAAGTCGAATTCCGCGTGCGTAAACGGCCGGTCGTCCGCCGGGCGGAACACACGCGGCGGGTGCTTGTCGGACCGGAACAGGATCTTGGCGCAGGGGCTGGTGTCGATGCAGATCATGTTGTCCCGGATATAGAAATCCCGGATCATCGGCCCGCAGGACGAATAGAAATCGCCGTGCGCCAGCGCCGCGCGGATGGCCGGCACGGTGTTTTCCGCGCGCACCATCACCCAGCCGCGGCAGTGCTCGTGCATTCCGTGGCCGTCGTCGGTCGCGACGCCGAAAATGCGGATTCCCTGCCCCAGCAGTTCGTCCCAATACGCGGCGTTGGCGTCCGCTTCGTCACACAATACACTGCTGGAATTGTAGATTTCCATCGCAAAATTGCCTTTTTGCCGGTCAAAATACCGCGCAGGCGTGTTGCTCCACTCCGGGTGGCAGTAAATGGTCATCTGGCTGTCCTGGTGCAGCCGGTCAAGGTACGGCTGGTATTCGAACTGGTCTTTGGCGGTGCCGGATTCGAACCGCTGATCCTGCGTGTAGGGGTTGGTTTCGTCGTCCGCGCCGATGCACACGGTGTGAAACGTGCGGAACCCCGCGCCCCGTTCGAACGTGTTGTCAAACTCCATCGCTGGCAGGATCGTGATGCCCGTTTCGGGCGCAAAATTGGAGCGGTTGTACACACGGTGATCGGTAATGGCGAGGAAGTCGTAACCGTGCGCGCGGTGCAGGCGGATCACGTCGACCGGGTCGCCTTTGCCGTCCGACCGGGTGGTGTGGCAGTGCAGGCCGCCTTTGAGCATCCGCCCGCCGAGAAATGCGCTTTGATGAATTTCCATGATTTTTCGTTCCTTTCAAGTCTTTTTGCTGCATTTTGTGTTGAGATGTGGATATGCATGAAAAAACACAAAAATTACACGCAAATCCACATTTCATCTGCGATTATACGCGCTTTGCAGAAAAAAGTCAAGTAAAACAAACAAAATAATTTTACCATGTTTTCGCCCCGAACGCAAGGGCTGCCGCGCAGAAATTTCCGGCCGCGCATCGCTTTTTTCCGCAAAACCGATTGTTATTTGCGCCGAAATCATTTATAATAAGTACAGCGAACGTTTAGGAGGATTTTTGCACATGAAATTACTCGTTCTGGACGGCAACAGCATTTTGAACCGCGCGTTTTACGGGATCAAGCTGCTGACCACCAAAAACGGCCACTACACCAACGCCGTGTACGGAT
>CAJKBQ010000086.1 GCA_905198155.1 uncultured Eubacteriales bacterium | reverse complement strand
TCGACCGTTCCGTTCGTTTCTATACCGAGGGCTTGGGGTTCACGGTTTTCCGTAAATGGGGAAATCCGGGACGCCAAATCGCCCTGCTGGACAGCGGCGACGGCACCTGCATCGAGCTGTTTTCCGACGCGAAACCCGGCGACGTCAACGGCACGCTGGCCGGCGGCTTTGCGCACCTGGCGTTCCATGTGACGGACGCCGAAGCGGCATACGACCGCGCCATCGCGCACGGCGCAGGGTCCAAAATCCCGCCCAAGCGCGTGGACATCCAGTCCGACCCGGTGCTGCCGGTGAAACTGGCGTTTGTGACCGGCCCGGACGGGGAAGAACTGGAATTTTTCCAGGTACTTGCGTGAGCAGCCCGGCGATTCCAACGGTACTGCCGGCGATTTACACACCGGCGGTGCTGTTCCCGCCGCAGCGGCTGGCCGCACCATGCCCGCTGTCGGTGTTTGACATTACCTACCTGCATTACCACCGCGAACTGGAATTCGGCATCTGCATCGAAGGAAGCGGCGTTTGCTGCGTAGATGGGGTAGAATACCCGTTTGTTCCGGGCAATGTGCAGGTAATTTTCCCATATCAGCACCATTTATCCAAAAGTCACGGCACCCAGCCCAGCCGGTGGTACTGGATGAACCCCGATTTGCACGCGCTGATGGCGACCATCGGCGTCACCGATTTGCGGCCGCTGCAAACGATTATTGACCATCAAATGGCGCGGTGCGGGATTTTTTCGGCGGTACACGACCCGGAAATTGTGCGGCTGGTGTCGGACATTGTGTGGGCGTGCCACACGCCGGACGCGCCGCTGCAAAAATGTGCACTACAAATTTGGGAATTGATGCTATTGCTGGCCGAGCAGTCGCGCGATCTGGAAAAATTGCCGCTGCGCCGCAGCCGGTCGCTGCAATCGGTGGACCCGGCGCTCAGCCGCATCCGCCGCGCCGTGGACGACGGAACGTCCATCTCCGTGGCGGCGCTCGCGGCCGACTGCCGGATGAGTGAGCCGAATTTCCGCCGCGTGTTCCGTACGGCCGTCGGCCTGTCGCCGCACGCCTACCTGCGCCGCTGTATGCTGCACAAGGCCGAGCAGCTGCTGCTGTTGACGGAGGAAAGCGTGCTGGCCATCAGCGCTTGCTGCGGGTTCGAGGACGTGTCCGGGTTCAACCGGATGTTCCGCCAGGCGAGCGGGTTGTCGCCGTCTGCGTATCGCCGCCGGTACCGGAAGTCGGCCGAGCTGCCGGGCGGGGAAAGTGAATAATTTTGCGGGATTCTGCACGGGCGTGAGGGGGAAAGGTCATGTTCGTGCGGGATTTTTTTGTGGGGGGGGGGGAACTCCGTGGGGGGAACACTCGCGGTACGATTCCAAGGCGGGCGGAATTGGGATGGTTGCAACAATGCTGTCCCGGTGTGGCCTATGGCAACTCCCTCAGCCTTAGCGGTGTCTGCGACGACCGCGGGCAGCTCCCTCG
>CAJKBQ010000085.1 GCA_905198155.1 uncultured Eubacteriales bacterium | reverse complement strand
CACCGGTGTGGACGCGTACATGACGCGCGTGGTGGCGCAGGCGCGGACGGACGGCTATGCGCAGGATCTGTTCGGCCGGCGGCGGTATCTGCCGGAGCTGGCGTCGTCCAATTTTAATCTGCGCAGCTTCGGCGAACGCGTGGCGCGCAATATGCCGATTCAGGGCGCGGCGGCCGACATTATCAAAATCGCGATGATCCGCGTACGCGACCGGCTGCGGGCGGAAGGGCTGCGCGCCCGGCTGATTTTGCAGGTGCACGACGAACTGATTGTGGAAGCGCCGGAATCCGAGGCAGTGCGCGCCGCCGATATCCTGAAAGAAGAGATGGAGCACGCGGTGGCGCTGCGCGTCCCGATGACCGTGGACATTCACATGGGCAAAACGTGGTACGACGCCAAAGGCTGAGCCGCCCCAAATGCATATTCCTGCCGAATCCGGGCAAGCTACGTCTGCGGTACTCACCGCAGATCAACGCGGTTCCGGCCGCGACAGAAAGAAGGTTCGGAGGTATGCTGGACAAAACGGCATTGCTGCTGACGATCATCGGCGGGCTGAACTGGGGGCTGGTGGGCATTTTCAAGTTCGACCTGGTGGCATGGATTTGCGGCGGGTCGGGCACCGTCATCGCCCGGATCATTTACACGCTGGTCGGGCTGGCCGCCATTTGGTGCATTTCGTTTCTGTTTCGCGAAAAAAGCATCGTACACGATCATGCGTGAACAGGCGCTTCAACGGTCGGATTCGCAGGCTGCGGGATCCGGCCGTTGATTTTTTGGCGCAGCGCTGGACAAGGACGTCGGATTGTGCTACAATAGAAGCAAATCCACCGCAGGAGGCGCTTTTGCCATGACAAAACCGGAAATTGCGCAGGCCGCCGTCGCCGCGCTGAAAACCGAATACCCGGACGCCGTTTGCTCGCTGGTCAGCCGGTCGCCGCTGGAACTGCTGATTGCCACGCGGCTCAGCGCGCAATGTACCGACGCGCGCGTCAATCTGGTGACGCCGGCGCTGTTCGCGCGGTTCCCGGACCTGGACGCATTCTGCGCGGCCAGCGCGGCAGAAATCGCGCCGTACATCCGGTCGTGCGGGCTGTATCAGACCAAGGCGCGGGACATTTACGCGATGTGCTGCGCGATTCGCGACCGATTCAGCAGCGAGGTACCGCACACGCTGGACGACCTGACGTCGCTGCCCGGCGTGGGGCGCAAGACTGCCAACCTAATTATGGGCGACGTATATGGCGCGCCCGCCGTGGTGGCGGACACGCACTGCATCCGCATCAACAACCGGCTGGGGCTGTGCGACAGCAAAGACCCGCTCAAAGTGGAACGCCGGCTGCGCGCGCTGCTGCCGCCGGAAGAATCGAACGCGTACTGCCACCGGATGGTGCTGCACGGGCGCGCGGTGTGCGACGCGCGCAAACCGGCGTGCAGCCGGTGCTGCATGGCGTCGTTCTGCCCGCGGGTAGGCGTGACGACCGCAGAATAACCGAAAA
>CAJKBQ010000084.1 GCA_905198155.1 uncultured Eubacteriales bacterium | reverse complement strand
GGGATCAAGCTGCTGACCACCAAAAACGGCCACTACACCAACGCCGTGTACGGATTTATGACCATGTTTCAGCATTTGCTGGACGAAACGCATCCCGACGCCGTCGCCTGCGCGTTCGACGTGAAAGCGCCCACGTTCCGGCACCGGGCGTACAGCGGGTACAAAGCGCAGCGCAAAGGGATGCCGCCGGAGCTAGCGGAACAGCTGCCGGAGGTGCAGCAGCTGCTGCGGCTGCTGGGGTACGGGATTGTGACGTGCGAAGGGTTTGAGGCGGACGATATTCTGGGCACGCTGGCGCGCGGGTGCCGCGAAGCGCACTGGGACTGCGTGATTGCGACCGGCGACCGCGACAGCCTGCAGCTGGTGGGCGGCGGCGTACAGGTGCGCATCACCGCCACCAAAATGGGCCGCCCGGAGGTCACGCTGTACGACGAAGCCAAGATCCGGGAAACATACGGCGTCGCGCCGCACCAGCTGATCGATATCAAGGCGCTGCAAGGCGATACGTCCGACAATATTCCCGGCGTGGCAGGGATTGGGCCGAAGGGCGCCGGGGAATTGATCCGGAAGTTTGGCGATTTGGATACGATTTACAATCAATTGGACACGATTGACATTCGCGATTCGCTGCGTGCCAAGCTGGCCGCCGGGCGCGACAGTGCGTACATGAGCCGGATGCTCGGCACCATCCGCACGGACGCGCCGATTGACGCGTCGCCGGACGCCTACCGCCGCGGGGAACCGCACTATGCCGACGCGGCGGCGCTGCTGCGCGAACTGGAATGCTTCAACCTGATCGACCGGCTGGAGCTGCGGGCGCTGGCCGACGCGCAGGCCGCCGAATCGGCTGCACCGGAAGCGGCTGCGGCTGCCGTATCCGTCACGCGGTGCGGCGATTGGGACGCGCTGCTGAACGAAGTCCGGGCCGACGGTGCGGCCGCCGCGATGCTGCCCGCCGCCGACGGCGCAGTCGGGACGCTGATCGTCGCGCATGGCGGGCGGCTGACGGTGTGCGACCCGGCGGCGGACGGCTTTGCGGCATTTGCGCGTGCGCTGCTGACCGACCCGGACATTGCGCTGACCGTACACGACAGCAAGCCGGTTTATGCGGCGATTTGCCGCGCCGGATGGGATCGGCCGGGCACGCTGTTCGACACGGCGCTGGCGGCATACCTGCTGAACCCGTCCGCCGCCGGGTACGACCCGCTGCGGCTGGCCGAGCAGGCCGGCATCGCCGTCCCGGCCGTGGAGTGCGATTTTGCCGACACCGGCGCGCTCAAAGCGGCCGCCGTACTGCCGGCACTGGCGGAAAAGCTACGCGCCGAAATTGACGCCAACGGTCAGGCGCCGCTGCTGCGCGACATTGAACAGCCGCTGGCACAGGTGCTGGCGGAGATGGAGATCGCCGGAATGGCAGTGGACTGCGACGGAATCGCGCAGTACGGCACGCTGCTGCAATTGCAGATCGATATGCTGCAAAACCGGATTTACGCGCAGGCCGGGTGTGAATTCAACATCAATTCGCCCAAGCAGCTGGGCGAGGTACTGTTTGAAAAGCTCCAACTGCCGGGCGGCAAAAAAACGAAAACCGGCTACTCCACCAACGCCGATGTGCTGGAAGGCTTGCAGGCCGAAAGCCCGGTGGTGCACGATATCCTCGAATACCGCACGTTGGCGAAGCTGAAATCCACCTATTGCGACGGGCTGACCCGCGTGGTGGGCGCGGACGGGCGGATTCATTCCAGCTTCAACCAGACCGAAACGCGCACCGGGCGCATCAGCTCCACCGAACCGAATTTGCAGAATATCCCTGTGCGCACCGACGCGGGGCGCGAACTGCGGCGGTATTTCCGCGCGGCGGACGGCTGCACGCTGATCGACGCCGACTATTCGCAGATTGAGCTGCGCGTGCTGGCACATGTGGCGGACGACGAGGCGATGATCGACGCGTTCCGCACCGGGCAGGATATCCACCGGATGACGGCGTCGCAGGTGTTTCACCTGCCGCCGGAACTGATTACGCCGATTCTGCGCAGCCGCGCCAAGGCGGTCAATTTCGGGATTGTATACGGAATCGGCGCGTTTTCGCTGGCCAAAGACATTCACGTTTCGCGCGCCGAGGCCGGGCAGTATATCCGCGATTACCTGGCGCATTACACCGGTGTGGACGCGTACATGACGCGCGTGGTGGCGCAGGCGCGGACGGACGGC
>CAJKBQ010000083.1 GCA_905198155.1 uncultured Eubacteriales bacterium | reverse complement strand
GCCCGCGCCGGCGTGCCACCGAGCGATTATATTCAAAATTCAAAAAAAGAGAGGTCATTGTCATGAAAGTAGCAGTTATCGGCTGCGGAAATATCGCCAATCACGCGCATATTCCCGGCTACATCGCCAACCCCGACGCGGAAATCAAATATTTCTGCGACATTCTCCCCGAGCGCGCGCAGGCGGCGGTCGAAAAATACGGCTGCGGCACCGCCGTTGTCGATTATCACGACATCCTGCACGACCCCGAAATCGCGGCGGTGTCCGTCTGCACCCCCAACCGGATGCACCCGACCATCGCGTGCGACTTCCTGCGCGCGGGCAAAGACGTCCTGTGCGAAAAACCGGCGGCGCGCACGTTTGCCGAGGTCGAAACCATGCTGCAAACGCAGCACGAAACCGGCAGGCAGCTGTACATTGGCGTGGTCAACCGGTTCAACGATGCCGTCCGCCGCATCAAGCGGTACATCGACGCCGGCGAGCTGGGCGATGTGTATCACGTTTACATCAGCTTCCGCTCCTGCCGAGCGATTCCCGGGCTGGGCGGCGCGTTTACCACCAAAGAAATCGCCGGCGGCGGCGCGCTGATCGACTGGGGCGTCCATTTTCTGGACATTGTGATGTACTGCCTGGGCGATCCGCGTCCGCGCACCGTCAGCGGCGAAACGTTCTGCAAGCTGGGCAAAGACATCGAAACCTACGCCTACCGCAATATGTGGGCAGGTCCGCCGATTCCGGGCGGCACTTACGACGTCGAAGACTCCGTCACCGCGCTGATCCGTACCGAAGGCCCCACCTTCACCCTGCACGGCGCGTGGGCGCAAAACATTGACCACGACGAGATGTACATCGACTTTATGGGCGACAAAGGCGGCATCCGCCTCAAATACGGCGCCAATTTTGAAGTGTTTACGTCGATGTACGGGTCGCTTGTCAAGTACGAGCCGGAATTCAAGATGAACAATCATTTCCAAAACGAAATCGATGCATTCGTCCGCAGCGTGCGCACCGGCGAACGCCTGCCGTCGCACATCGACACCGTCGCGGTCACTGCGCGGATTATGCAGGCGATTTACGATTCCGCTGCGCAGCACCGCGAGATCGTGCTGGACTAAGGGGGCGGCTGCGATGAAAGTCGGGTTTATCGACTATTACCTGGACGAATGGCACGCCAATCACTACCCGCAGTGGCTGCGCGCGCAGTCCGGCGGCGAGCTGGAAGTGGCCTACGCCTTCGCCGAAATCGACGCGCCCCGCGGCCGCACGACCGACGCATGGTGCGCCCAAAACGGCATCGCCCGCTGCGCCACCATCGAAGAGCTGACCGAAAAAAGCGACGCCATCGTGATCCTGTCGCCGGATCACTGCGCCCGCCACGAGCACCTGTGCCGGATCCCGCTGACGTCCGGCAAGCCGTGCTATGTCGATAAGACGTTTGCGCCGGACGTTGCCGCTGCCGACCGGATATTCGCCCGCGCCGACCAATTCGGCACGCCGTGCTGCTCCTGCTCGGCGCTGCGGTACGCCGACGAATACCAGGGCATCGACCGCAGCGCCATCCTGGCCGTCAATGCCTGGGGTCCCGGCGTCGGCGATCAGATGGGCTACGAAATCTATTCCATCCACCAGCTGGAGCCGGTGGTGATGTTGATGGGCGCCGCGCCCACCCGCGTGATGGCGATGACCGCCGCGCCGAACGGCTATCTGCTGACGATGGACTACCCGGACGGCCGCTACGCGTCGATTTGCAGCTGCCTGGGCGCGATGCCGTTCCGCACGCACCTCACCGGCCGCACCGCCGACGGCCACCGCGAACTGACCATCCGGTCGGACTATTTCAACCGGTTTATGGCGATGCTGGCGCGCTTCCTGCGCACCGGCACGGTCGAAGTCCCGCGCACCGAAACGCGTGCGATCATGGCGACCCGCGCCGCCGGTCTGCGCGCCCTGCAAACCCCCGGTGAATGGGTACCGGTCACGCTGTAACGTACCGCAAAATCAAAAACCGGATTCCGGCACCGCAATGTGCCTGAATCCGGTTTTTCGTTTGGAAGAAATGCTCGCACAATTGTAAAACGCTTCCCCTCGGCCGCAGAAAATACACCTGTTACATGAGTCTATTGGTACCCGGCTCCCTCGCGAGGGAGCTGCCGAGAGGCTGAAGGAGTTGCCCACGGCCGCACTATCCCGAAGCGAACGTACATTCCCCTGCGGCCAACATAATCTTCCCGACTACCTAAA
>CAJKBQ010000082.1 GCA_905198155.1 uncultured Eubacteriales bacterium | reverse complement strand
TATAATAGGATACGCCGACGATTTTTGATGACATTCGGATTTTACTTGAAAGGATGCTGCCTGTATGTGTGGGATTATTGGATATGTAGGGGAAGAGGCGTGCGCGCCGATTTTGCTGCGCGGCCTGGAAAAAATGGAGTACCGCGGCTACGACTCGGCCGGAATCGCTGTACTCGAAAACCGCAGGATTGAAATATATAAAGAAAAAGGCCGGCTGGCAGCGCTGGCGGCCGAAATCCGCGACGGAATGGATTTGACGGCGACCACCGGCATCGGCCACACCCGTTGGGCGACGCACGGCAAGCCGTCCAAAGAAAATGCCCACCCGCTGCTGAGCAACAACGGCAAATTCGCGATCGTACATAACGGCATCATCGAAAATTTTGCCGAGCTGCGGTCGGATTTGATTGCGAAAGGCTACGGCTTCCAATCCCAAACCGATTCCGAAGTTGTGGCGGTGCTGCTGGAAGAAAACGACACCGGCGAACCGCTGGAAACCATCCGACGGACGGTCGATATGCTGAAAGGCACGTTTTCGCTCGGAATTATGTGCGCCGACCGGCCGAATGAGCTGTTCTGCGTGCGCAACGCCAGCCCGCTGGTGATCGGCCTGGGCGCCAAGGAAAAACTGATTGCGTCCGACGTCACGCCGCTGCTGGTGTTCACCAAGCACGTCTACCAGCTGGCCGACGGCGAGATCGCCCACCTGACGCCGGACACCGTTGAGGTGTTCGATTCCGCACTGCACCCGGTGCAGAAAAAGGTCGTGACGGTGAATTGGAGCGTCGAAACCGCAGAAAAAGGCGGCTATGACCACTTTATGCTCAAAGAAATCATGGAGCAGCCGACTGCGCTGAAAGCCACGCTCGACCCGCGCGTCCGCGACGGCAGGGTCGTGCTCCCGGAGCTGCACCTGACGCCGGAGGAAATCCGCGGACTGACGCGCATCTGCATCGTTGCGTGCGGATCGGCGTATCACGTCGGAATGGTCGGGAAGTATGTGCTGGAATCGCTGCTGCGTCTGCCGGTGGAGGTCGATGTCGCGAGTGAATTCCGCTACCGCAGCCCGATTCTGGACGACCGCACGCTGTGCATCATCATCAGCCAGTCCGGCGAAACGGCCGACACGCTCGCCGCACTGCGGGAAGCCAATCAGGCCGGAGCGCATACGGTGTCCGTCGTGAACGTCGTCGGCAGCACCATCGCCAACGAAAGCCAGAGCGTGCTGTACACGTGGGCCGGGCCGGAAATCGCCGTCGCGACGACGAAAGCGTATTCCACCCAGCTGGTGCTGCTGTACGCGTTCGGTTTGTACCTGGCGGATCTCCGCGGCGCGTTGACGCCCGACCAGTACGACGGCTACCTGCACGCGCTGATGCAGCTGCCCGAGCAGCTGCGCGAGGTGCTGAAACTGGAACCGCAGCTGGCGGAGCTGGCGCAGCGGTATGCCTATCTGAAAGACGCGTACTTCATCGGCCGCAACATCGACTATGCCGTGTCGATGGAGGCGTCGTTGAAGCTGAAAGAAATCAGTTATATTCACTCCGAAGCCTATCCAGCCGGGGAGCTGAAACACGGGACGATCTCGCTGATCGAAGAGGGGACGTTCGTGATGAGCATCGTCTGTACGGAATCGGTGATCGACAAGATGATTTCCAATATGAAGGAAGTCCGCGCCCGCGGAGCCGAAGTGCTGGCGCTGACTACCGACGAGTACGCCGCCCGCGTCCGCGCCGAAAGTGACAACGTAATCGCGATTCCGCGCACGAACGCGCTGTTCATGGCGTCGCTGGAAGTGGTGCCGTTGCAGCTGCTCAGCTATCACATCGCCAAAGCCCGCCACTGCGACATCGACAAGCCGCGGAACCTGGCCAAATCGGTGACGGTGGAGTAAAATCAAAAATGACCGAAAGTGGAGAATAAACTCTGCTTTCGGTCAAAATTTTGGTCCGAGTGACAGGGATCGAACCTGCGGACTGATGGTTCCAAATAGCGGCTGAAAAGTTTTTTGCACCGTTTCCGACGCTTTCTGGCGCTTTCGTCCGGAAACCGCCTGTTCTTCGGCACTCTTATCTTCACTGTTTTCGTCTGCTCCGAAAAAGACTGTGGGACGATGTGGTCATAAAAACGCTCCCCGAACAAAAATCGTTCGGGGAGCGTTCGTTTGTTGTCTGTATAATAACTCTGAATACCGAAAAAGTCAAGCATTTTTGAGAAAAATTTTGCACCGCAGTAGACAAAGAAAAAGCGAGAGCATTATTAGATCACTCTCGCCTTTCTTAATACGCGATTTGTTAAATGGTGCAACAAATATCTCAATATGTTGCTTCCGGGAGAGTTTCGCTTAATTATATCGCGGCATTTTTCAAGACGATCAAAAAAGTGGATTGCTTTTGTTGCAGGAACTATCTGATTTCTTAATTTAGCAAATGCCTCATCAGAGAACATTATGACTTCTGATAAACTAAGCCCCGTTTTAGTTAAGAATAGACTAATGTTGCGTTGTTCCGCCGAACCATAATCTCTTGATGAATTATCAACAATCCTACTGAAATTCTTCAACTCGCAAGGGCGAATATTAACTTCCCAATCTACAATAGGTGTTCAGGTCGATCTCGCCCATGAGATAGCGTTCGTAGGATGACTTCACCTATCAGGCGGCTCCACAGCTCAGCTATGACATATATTTT
>CAJKBQ010000081.1 GCA_905198155.1 uncultured Eubacteriales bacterium | reverse complement strand
TGCGACGACCGCGGGCAGCACGCGGCCGACACGGCCGCCGCGAGGGAGCCGTGTATTGAAAGATCCATGTAGTAGGGGAAATTTTTCGGCCGAAAGATCATTGTCCTTACGCGCTACCCCAGCAATACGACCCCCAGGCTCCCTCGCGAGGGAGCTGGCGCCGCAGCGCCTGAGGGAGTTGCCTTCAACACGCAGCGCAGCAAGACGAAGAAACAAACCTTGCAGCGCGAGGGAGTTGCCTTCCGCCGCAGCATTTCCCCACATAGCGCGCCCCCACCATACAACCCAAGAAACCGTCCCGTATCATTACACAAAAAGGAGCCGCCGATGCCGATTCCATACCAACCTGCCGCTTTGCACAAAGCCAAAAGGCTCCGCCGAAATATGACGCCGCAGGAAAAGCATTTGTGGTACGATTTTTTGGCGAAATATACCCCGCGCTTTCAGCGGCAAAAACCGGTGTCCGGATTCATTGTCGATTTTTACTGCGCTTCCGTGTATTTGGCCGTGGAATTGGATGGCAGACAGCACCAAACCGACGCGGGAAAATACTATGACCGCGATCGTTCCGAAATTTTGGGCCGACACGGCATTTTGGTGATACGATTTGACAATGAAGAAGTCGATCGGCGCTTTGACTGGGTATGCAGCCGAATCGACGATTGCGTTCGGGCACGAATGGACGGGAAAATGGGCATTCTGCCGGGCGTGCGGTGCTGAACAAATTATACAAATTCCATTTTTACAATCTCCCTCAGAAAGGACCCCACCATGAACACATCATCAACCCCCAAAACCGCATTCCTCGCCATCGTCGGCCGGCCGAACGTGGGCAAATCGTCGCTGCTGAACGCGCTGCTGGGCGTGAAGCTGGCGATTGTGTCGCCGAAGCCGCAGACCACCCGCACGCGCATCCTCGGCGTGTGGACGGATGGCGACGACCAATTGGTATTTTTGGACACCCCCGGCCTGCACAAGGCGCGCAGCCGGTTGGACGATTATATGAGCAAGTCGATCGCGTCGTCGGTCGCAGGCGTGGACGCCGCGATTCTGGTGACGGAGGCGGGCGCGCCCATCCGCGCGGAGGAGCAGGAATTGATCCGCCGGTTCCGGTCGCAGGGGCTGCCCGCCGTGTTGGTGCTGAACAAAATCGACCTGCTGGCGCAGAAGGAGCGGATGGCCGCGCAGATTGCCGCGTATGCTGCGGCGTATGACTTTGCGGCGGTGGTGCCGCTGTCGGCCGTCACCGGCGACGGGGTGGACGCGCTGAAAGACGAGCTGCGGCGCATGGCGCAGCCGGGCACGCATTTCTTCGCGGACGACGAGCTGACGGATATGCCGGAGCAGACGCTGGCGGCGGAGATCGTGCGCGAAAAGCTGCTGCTCCTGCTCAACGACGAGATTCCGCACGGGACGGCCGTGGCGGTGGAGCGGATGCGCGAACGCGACGACGGCAGCTGCACCGACATTTCGGCCACCATTTATTGTGAACGCGAAAGCCACAAAGGCATTCTGATCGGGAAGCGCGGCGCGATGCTCAAACAAATCGGCACGCTCGCGCGGCAGGATCTGGAAGATTTTTTCCAGTGCAAAATCAACCTGCAATTGTGGGTCAAAGTGAAGGAGGACTGGCGCAACCGCGACGGGCTGCTCCGGTCGTTCGGGTACGACCAGAATGCGTTCGAGGACTGACGCGACGTTGCCCCGGATGGGACGGTAAGGGAAAATTATGCTGCTGCACACCGATGGTTTGGTGCTGAGCGAGCAGACGGTTGGCGAAAGCGACCGGCTGATCACGGTTTTGACGCGGTCGGACGGGCTGATTCGCGCGTTTGCCCGCGGCGCGCACCAGTTCAAAAACAAAAGCGCGGCCGCTACGCAGCTGCTGACGTACTCCGATTTCGCGATATATCGCGGGCGAGAAGCAAATTCCATCGATTCCGCCGACGCGCGCAAGGTTTTTTTCGGGCTGCGGTCGGACCTGGAAAAGCTGTCGCTGGCGCAGTATTTCTGCGAACTGGCGCGCACGCTTGCGCCGGAGGCCGACAGCGGCGAGCCGTATCTGCGGCTGATGCTGAACGCGCTGCATTTTTTGGAAAACGGCGAGCGCCCGCCGCTGCTGCTGAAAGCGGCGGTGGAGATGCGGATGCTGACGCTGGCGGGCTATATGCCGGATTTGGTGGCGTGCCGCGTGTGCGGTCACGGCGAAAGCGACCCGATGTTTCTGTCCGTGCGCGGCGGGACGTTGCTGTGCGCGCAATGCTGCGGCGGCCGCCCGCCGGAGCGCGATATGCGGGCGCTGACGCCCGGCGTGCTGGCGGCGATGCGGCACACGATTTACGCGCCGTTCGCGAAGCTGTTTTCGTTTGAGCTGTCGCCCGACGGCGTTCGCGCGCTGGCAGCGGCGGCGGAGTCCTATTTATTGGCGACGCTGGAACGCAGTTTTCGGTCGCTGGAATTTTATCACCGGGTGGCGGAGAATGCGTGAGAGGGGGAGTGGTGCGCAGATGGTGGAATTGCGGTACCGACGTACGGGGAGGATTCCTGCAACAGGGAGAAACCCGGTGCGTATTGAAGGCAACTCCTTCAGCCTTAGCCGCGACTGCGTCGGCGGCGGGCAGCACGCGGCCGACACGGCCGCCGCGAGGGAGCCGTGTATGGATGAGACTCATGTAGTCGGGAAATTTTCTCGGCCGAAAGATTATTATTCGTACGCGCTACCCTAGCGATGCGAGAAAAAGGCTCCCTCTTGAGGGAGCTGGCTCGCGCCGCAGGCGCGAGACTGAGGGAGTTG
>CAJKBQ010000080.1 GCA_905198155.1 uncultured Eubacteriales bacterium | reverse complement strand
ATTATCTAAAAGAAAAGGAGTTTCCCACATGCTTCACCTGATTCTCGGCCGCGCCGGCAGCGGCAAAACCGAATATTTGTACCGGCTGGCGGAAACCCAGATTCGCGCAGGCGGCACCGTCACGCTGCTGGTGCCGGAGCAGGGATCGTTCGACTGCGAACGCGCCATGCTGCACCGGCTGGGGCCGCAGGACGTGCGGCGCGCGGAGGTGCTCAGCTTCACCCGGCTGGGCGACCAGGTGGGGCGCGCATACGGCGGATTTGCCGGGCGGCGGCTGGACGACACCGGCCGCGCGCTGTTCATGAGTCTGGCGCTGGAACAGGTGCGCGACCGGCTCGTGCTGTACCGCAAATCGGTCGAAAACGGCGATTTTATCAGGCTGCTGCTCGGAATGTCCGCCGCGTGCAAGATGGGCGCGGTTGCACCCGACAAGCTGGCAGCCGCTGCGGCCGGGCTGCCCGGCGCGCTGCGCAGCAAGACCGAAGAATTGGCGCTGATTTTGGACGCGTACGACGCGCTGGTCGCCGAAAGCTATTTGGATCCGCTCGACGATCTGTCCCGGCTGGCGCAGCAGCTGCACCGCCATCCGTTTTTCGACGGCCGCACCGTGCTGCTCGACGCGTTCAAGGGATTTACGGCGCAGGAATTTGAGGTGCTGGACGCGGTGATCGCGCAGTCCGCCGACTGCTGGATTTCGCTGTGCATGGACGGGCTGGCCGACACGCAGCCGGGCGCGCTGTTCGCCAATGTGCGCAAAACCGCCCGGCGGCTGATCGACTGCGCGCGGCGGCACGGCGTCCCGGTGGCGGCGCCCGTCGTGCTGGAACCCGGCGCGCGGTTCCGCACGGCGGCGCTGGCAGCGGTGGAGGCGCATCTTTTCCGGTCGGACGGCGCGCCGGGCTGCGCGGACGACGGCTCCGTCCGTCTGGTATCCGCCGCCAACAAGTACGAAGAATCCGCCTGGATTGCCGCCGAGATTCACCGGCTGGTGCGCGAAGAAGGCTACCGCTGGCGCGATTTCACCGTGATTGTGCGGCGGGAGGACGACTACGCGGCGATTTTGGATCGGGCGCTGGCGCAGGCGGGCATTCCGTGCTTTTTGGACACGCCGGCCGACGTCACGTCCGCGCCGCTGATGGCGTACACGCTGGCGGCGCTGGACGCGGCCAATGCGCGGCTGGAATCGGACGCGCTGTTCCGCTGCCTGAAAACCGGGCTGTTCCCGATGGAACCGGACGACGTGGCGGAACTGGAAAATTATGCGCTGCTGTGGGCCATTGACCGCGAGGCGTGGGACAGCGAATGGAAAAATCATCCGCGCGGATTCGCCGCCGAATGGACGGACGACGACCGCGCCCGGCTGGAACGGCTGAACGGCTTGCGATGCGCCGTGGCGGAACCGCTGATGCGGCTGCGCAACAAGATGAATGCGGGCGGCACCGGCGCGGAACTGGCGCGGGCGGTATATGAATTTTTGACGGAGACGCAGGCGGCCGACCGGCTGCACGCGGCGGCCGACGCGCTGGCGCTGGACGGCGAACCGGATGCGGCGGCGGATGCGCTGCGGCTGTGGGACCTGCTGATGGCGCTGCTGGATCAGACGGCGCTGGTGCTGCGCGCGCCGCTCGACGGACGGCGGTACGGGCGGCTGCTGGAACTGGCGATTCAGTCGGCAAAGCTGGGCGAATTGCCGCAGTCGCTGGACGAAGTGACCGTCGGCGGAGCGGATCGGACGCGGCCGTCGGCACCGCGCGTCGTGTTTCTGGCGGGCGCGGTACAGGGCGTATTCCCGGCGGCGGCGGGCGGCGGCGGACTGTTCACCGATCACGAACGGCGCGTACTGGCCGACCGCGGGCTGGAAATTGCGCGCAGCGCTGAGGAACAGACGGTGGAGGAACAATTTTTGGCGTACAGCGCGGCGTGCAGCCCATCGGAACGGCTGGTGATTTCGTCGTACGGCGCGACGTCTGCCGGGGAAGGGATGCTGCCGTCGGAGCTGGCGACGGAATGCCGCCGGATTTTCCCGGCGATGACGGTGCTGTCCGCTGCGCCGGACGGGCTGCCGGAAACCGAGGGCGCGGCGTTCGCGCAATTTGCCGCGCACTACGGCGAAAATTCCGTTCCGCAGGCGACGCTGCACGCGCTGTTTGACGGGGATGCGTCGCGCCGGGCGGTGATGGAATCCGTGGGGCGGGCGGCGGAACCGGAACCGTTCCGATTTGCAGACCCAGCGGCGGCAACGGCGCTGTTCGGGGCACGGATGACGCTGTCGCCGTCGCGGATTGAGACGTTTGCGCACTGCCCGTTCCAGTATTTCTGCCGATACGGGATGGACGCGCAGGAGCGCCGCCCCGCGCGGATGGATGCGCTGGAATACGGCACGCTGATTCACTTTTTGCTGGAACACATGGTGCGGGACGGGCTGACGGCGGACGAAGCGGCGCTGCGGCCGCGCGTTCATGCGCTGCTGGACGAATATCTGGCGGCGCGGCTGGGCGGCGCGGACGGCAAATCGGAGCGGTTTTTGGCGCTGTACCGGCGGTTTGAGGACACGGCGGTGCAGCTGCTGCAATACATCGCGGCCGAGCAGGCGCAGAGCCAATTTGCGCCGGAGGCGTTTGAATTGACGATCGGCCGGGGCGGCGACGTACCGCCGGTGCACATCCCGCTGCCGGACGGCGGCAGCATTGAAATCGCCGGGAAGATTGACCGGGTGGACTGCTACACGCACGGCGGGGAGACGTTCGTCCGCGTGATCGACTACAAAACCGGCGCGAAAAAATTCGCGCTGAGCGACGTGCTGTACGGCATCAATATGCAGATGCTGCTGTACCTGATGACGCTGCAACAAAACGGGCTGCGCGGCCGTACGGTGCAGCCCGCGGGGGTGCTGTATCTGCCGGCGCGGACGCCGCGGATTAACGCCGACCATTTGACCGACGGCGAGGCGCGCATGAGCGCGCTGATGAAAGAGATGAAGATGAACGGGATGGTACTGCGCGACGACGCCGTGATCCGCGCGATGGACGCCGGGGGCGAGGGGCTGTTTATCCCGGTGAAGCGCAAGGCGGACGGG
>CAJKBQ010000079.1 GCA_905198155.1 uncultured Eubacteriales bacterium | reverse complement strand
GTTCAGGAACATGATAATCATGCCGCAGATGACCACCGTCGAGATGAAATGCGGCGCATAGCTCACCGTCTGCACGATCTGCTTGACCTTCGCATTGCGGACTTCGTTCAGCATCAGCGCAAAGATGATTGGGAACGGGAAGCCCATCACCAGGCTCAGCAGGCTGATGGTCAGCGTATTTTTCATGATTACCGGGAACCAGTACGAGGTGAACAGCGACTTGAAGTTCGCAAAGCCCACCCACGGGCTGCCATTGATCCCGCTGATGAAGTCGTATTTTTTGAACGCGATGATGATGCCGTACATCGGCTTGTACGCGAACAAAAACAGAATCACCAGCGCGGGCAGCATCATCAGATAGATCTGCCAGCTTTTTGCGGCCTGGCGAAGCGTGCTCCGCAGATGTTGTCTCCGCTCGGCGCGGAGACGGATGGTTGCCGTATTCTGCAACTTGCAGTCCCTCCATTCTTCCAGATTTTTGCGCGCCCTCCTGCGGCCCGGTCAATCGCCGCGGGAAAGCTTGCACCCCTATTGTAGCAGGCGGCGGGCGCGCCGTCAACTGGTGAATTTTTCACGATTTTTTGCGGAAAACCGCAGCGGGACGCCATTTTTGCGGCGCGGAGGGGTGAAAACTGACCCGATTTTTCTGAAAAAAGTACGTTTTCACCCGAAACTTTTTTGTGGATTTGGCGCGCGCATGGGGTGAATTGGGGCGAACTGGAAACGTTGTGGCAGGAATTGGGGGGCGGCGCGGTCGGATTGGGAATTTGCGGATGACGCGGTGCGGACGAAATTTTGCTTGACAAATTCGGTTTTTTCGCATATAATAAAGATGCAGCAGATGCTGCATCGGAAAAAGCGGTGTACCCTACCGGTTAAGTGGGAACGGAAATTTTGACGCGTATCATTCGCTCCGGCGGCATGGCCGGGGCGAATGTTTTTCTGCAGTTTTGACCGCCGGTATTTACGGCAACAGACGATATATATTGAAAGGATTTTACCATGACTGACGAACGAACCCCGTTTTCGGAAATGAACATTCCCCCGCGGCTACTCAGCGCCATCGACGCGATGGGCTACGCCGAGCCGACCGAAATCCAGGCGCGGGCGATCCCGCTGATCCGCACCGGGCGCGACCTGATCGGACGGTCGCAAACCGGCACCGGCAAAACCGTCGCGTTCGCGGTGCCCGCGCTGGAACGCATTGACCCCGAATTGGAGGCCGTGCAGGTGCTGATCCTCTGCCCCACGCGCGAACTGGCGCAGCAGGGGTGCGAGGAGATTAAGAAATTGTCCCGGTTTATGATGCACATCTACCCGGTGGACGTGTACGGCGGCGCGGCGATGACGCGGCAGATTCAGCGGCTGCGGCGCGCCAATCTGGTGATTGGGACGCCCGGCCGGGTGATGGATCATATGCGCCGCCACACGCTCCGGTTGGATCAGGTGCGGATGGTGGTGCTGGACGAGGCCGACGAAATGCTCAGCATGGGGTTCCGCGAGGATATTGAAACCATTCTGAACGAAGTGCCGGCCGAGCGGCAGACGGTGCTGTTTTCCGCCACGATGCCGCCGGAAATCGAGGCGATTTCGGCGCAGTATCTGCGCGACCCGCAGCGGATTGAGGCAGCGCGCGCCGAAGTCCCGCTGGACGCCATTGCGCAGCGGTATGTTGAAGTGCCGATGGGGCGCAAGCTGGACGCGCTGTGTTTGCTGCTGCGCACCGAAGCCGCGCAGCGGGCGATGGTGTTTTGCAACACAAAGTCGATGGTGGACGAGGTGGCGGCGCATTTGATGCGCAATGGGTTCGCCGCCGACGGGCTGCACGGCGATTTGGTGCAGTCGCAGCGCACCAAGGTGATGGACGCGTTCAAGCTGGGGCGGCTGAACGTGCTGGTGGCGACCGATGTGGCGGCGCGCGGCATCGACGTCAGCGGCGTGGATTATGTGTTCAATTACGATGTGCCGCAGGATCCGGAGTATTACATTCACCGCATTGGCCGAACCGGGCGCGCCGGACGCACCGGCGTCGCGATCACGCTGTGCAGCGGGCGGCGGCAGGTGCAGGCGCTGATGCAGCTGGCGCGCGAAACGAAATCGGCGCCGGTGCGCACGGTGCTGCCGACCATATCGGACGCGGCGGCATCGCTGCTGGATCGGATTTCGGCCGACATTTCCGGCGCGCTGGCGGAACCGGTGCCGGAATGCGCGTACGAATGGGTGCGCACGCTCCAAGACCGCGGGCTGTCCCCCACGGAAATCGCGGCGGCGGCGCTGCATTTGCAATACGGGGATGCGGTGGCGCGGCCGGAGGAGGCGTTCTCCACCGGTGCTGCGAAATCCGGGGAATTCCGCCGGATTCGGCTGAACATCGGGCGCAGCAGCCGCGTGGCGCCGAATCATTTGGTCGGCGCGATTGCCGAACGCACCGGGATTGCCGGGTCGGAAATCGGCAAAATTGAAATTTACGACGATGCCTCGGTGGTCGGCATTCCGGCGGAGATGGCGGAGGACTGCGCCGCGCTGATGGGCGGCTGCCGGATTTGCGGCAAACCGGTGACGTGCGAGCTGGTGGACGATGCGGCGATTTCGTCGCGCGCGCCGCGGCGGGCCGGGAAGGCGTCGCGCGGGCATTCTGCGCCGCGGGAGAAGTCGGCGCGGGGGAAGTCGGCGAATTTGAAAGTGCCGCGGAAAGGGACGCATGGGGCGTATAGTGGGAAAAAGGGGGATGGACGGAGGAAAAGGTGAAAAATAGCGTGCAGGCGAAGATTGGCGAGATGATTGGATGTATTGGAATTGGGTGGTATAGGTGATGGGCGTGTTTAGCCGTGGAGAATGCGCTACGTAGAAAAATCGCTGCGGCCTATGTCAACTCCCTCAGCCTTAGCGGTGTCTGCGGGCGGTCGACGCAGTCACCGCTACCGCGGGCAGCACGCGGCCGACACGGCCGCCGCGAGGGAGCCGGGTACCGCGAGATCCAAGTAGTAGGGAAATCTTCTGCGGCCGAATGGAGGCGCCGCTCGACTACGCCTCGCGAATTTGGCCGTTGGGAATGCGCAACGTGGGGAATTGCTGCGGCTTATAGGCAACTCCCTCAGCCTCTCGGCAGCTCCCTCGCGAGGGAGCCGGGTATTGAAAG
>CAJKBQ010000078.1 GCA_905198155.1 uncultured Eubacteriales bacterium | reverse complement strand
GTGACGCGCATCGCCCCGCGCGGGTCGATCAGCAGCCAGTCCAGCAGCATCCCGACCGGCGCCACGGTCAGCAGCAAAATGCGCGCCAGCCGCGCCGCATCGGTCGCGCCGCCGAAGGCGCTGTGCAGCAGGAAGTGCGCGACCGCCCCGGCCAGCAGTTCGCTCATCAGCACGGCGAATTTCAGCGGCGGGCACCACACACTGGATTTCCCGGTTTTGCCGCCGCCAGGCAGCGCGACCAGATAATACACCGCCGCCAAAATGCTGATGAGCGTCGTGAACGTCCGGAGCGTGGCGACGGAGAACCCGCCTTGCAGCACGCCGCCCCGAATCAGCACGCCAAGCACCGCGCTGTACAGCAATATTGTTTTGCAAATGATTGAAAATTTGGGATTGGATATCATCGGGAATTCTCCTTTCGAGGCCGCGTCAAATTGGAATACCGCAGCGGCGTTTTGGTGCGCGCCATCTCGGCCAGCAGCGCATCCAGCGCGGTTTCGTCGGCCGGAATCGGCCGTTCGCCGTAGTGCGCCCCGTCGTATTCGTCGGTCGCATCGGCCGGATCTGCAAAATCCAGCGCGTCGCGCGCCTTGGCCGCCTGTTCCAGCGGCGTGTCGGCCGGCGAGACCGCCACGCCTTGCATCGCGTACCACTGCGCCGCCAGCCGATATCCGGCGCGCAGCCGCGCAGTCCCCGCCGCCATCGTCCGGTACCGGCGGTACCGCCGCCGCCATTGCGTCCACGCAGTCGGGGCCTCGGGCGACGCATCGGGCGCGTCCGGCAGCGCCTCATCGGTGTCCACATAGGCTTCGTCGCCGTCCGGCACGGCGATGGTTCGCGTCCGCGACAGCCATTCGACGAGCGCCGCCCAGATTTTTTTGCATAATTTTGATACAAATCGGACAATTCGCTTGCCATTATACAATATGTAAATCACCAGCAATGCCAATACCAGGTATCCAAAATAATCCCAAAATGGGCTGGCTACCCCCGGTTCCATCGGCTCCATCGGCGTCTCCACCGGCGCGCTGGACGCCGGAATGTCGGGTACAATCTCGTCCGACCCGCCGGCCAGCAGCCGCTGAATCAGCCGAAGCAGCGCCCCCAGCGCCGCCCGTGCGCCGCGCCCCAGCGCGCGAATCCCGGCGGCGACCGGCCGGTACAGCACGGGGATTGCGGCCAGCGCGGCCGCGATTCCGCCGACGAGGCGCAGGTTGTAGCTGCGGATTTTTTGGGGCAGCTGATCGGTGCGATGGCGGCGGCGCTGCATCATCGCGTCGAGGTTCGCCTGGTTCAGCCCCACCAGCAAGATCACCGTCCCCGCCAGCAGCAGCGCGGCGAACGGCCATGCGGTCAGCGTGTTCGTTTTGGCCAGCGCGAAAATCAGCAGCGCCGCGAGGTACGACCCGGCAATCGCAATGTACAGTCGGAACCCGATCAGATCGTCGTACCGATACGCGCGGAGCGCACTGCCCATCGCGAATGACGCGCCGCCCAGCACAGCCCACACCATCGATTCGTACAGTGGCAAAACGTGCGCCAGCGCCCACGCGCCGCCCCCGGCGAGCACCAGCACGGGCAACGCCGTGACCAGCCGCCGGCGCAGCGGCGGCAGCCCGCACTTTTGGTCGAGCAGGTACGCGAACCCGCGCCCGGCCAGGCTGACGGCGAACAGCGCCGCGAATCCGGCCAGCCCGTCGCGCGCGGACAGCACGCCCCAATCCGCGCGGAAAATGCGCGGCGGCAGCTGCAACAGCAGCGCTTCCACGGGAAATACGATCAAAAATGTAAAAAATGCACTAAGCAATTGCAGGGTGCGGAACAAATGCCGGTTCATGCGGTCGCCTCCGTTTCGGCACACGGCAGGAAAAATGTGGTTGGAATGTCATCGCGCAACGTGTCGGCGTCGGCCGCCCGCGTCAGCAGCAGCCGCACCTGCACGCCGCATTGCTGCTGCGCCTGCGCGAACCGCGCAATCGCGTCGTCCAAATACGGCGAAATCACGATCAGGTCGGTGGAGCCGACGGCGCTGCGCAGCCGATCGGTGTACGACGCAAAATTTTCCGATTTCCGCACCGCCAATTGCGCCAGCACGCGCAACAAATCGATGGCAAATGCATCGCCTGCGCCGCTCCCGGTGGCCGTCGGTGTACCGTCTGCGCCGCCGCCGTTGGCAATCAGCCGCGCCGGAATCCCGCACCCGGCCGTCTCAGCAATCGCCGTCGCCGCCGCGCGGATGCCCTGTTCAATGTCCTCGGCGTCGGTCAGCGCCGCGCCCTCGTCCGTCCGCGTTTGCATATTCAACAAAATGGTGACAGATTGGTCGGACGTCGCGTCCTGATTTCGGATCATAATCTGATCCGATTTGGCCGTTGCAGGCCAATGAATCCGGTTGGCGGGGTCGCCCGGCAGGTAAGCACGCACACCGCTGACAGAAAACGGGTCGGTCAGCAGCCGTCGGCGCACCAATGTGTCGCCGGTCAAGCCGCTGGGCGTCAGCAGGACGTCCTCCGGCGCTTGCGGCCGCGGCAGCACGGTCAGCCGCGCGTTCAGCCGCACCGGCAGCGAAAACGTGTCCAGCCCGAGCAAATCGGTAGTGACGAGCACGGTTTTGTCGATCACATACACGCCGCGGCGGTCGCACCGCACCTTCCACCGCCGCACGACGCGGTGGCGTCCGCGCAGGACGAAAAAGCTCGGGACGTAACGAGTTGCGCCTGCGACGATCGACTGCGACCCGGCGAACCGGAGCCACTGCGACGCGGCGATTTCCGCTTTGGCCCATGCCAGCGGGAGCGCCTTGCCGTTCGAGACGGTTTCGACCAGTTCGATCTCGTCGCCTTCGTACGCTTCGTCGGTGCTGAAAGTGCATTCGTAATGCAATTTTTTATCCCACTGCCGCCGGTATAGTCCGCGCTCGGCGAGCAGCAGTGCGGCGGTGAGGAGGAGAATGATAAGGACGGACATGGACGGGACTTCCTTTTTTGAGAATTAGATAATAGATAATAAATAATAGATAAGAGATATTTTGTGGGGTGGCGGGAAAAGTCTACATTATATATGGTGAGGATGGGGGTGCGATGGGGAGGGCAACTCCCTCAGTCTCACGCCTGCGGCGCGAGACAGCTCCCTCACGAGGG
>CAJKBQ010000077.1 GCA_905198155.1 uncultured Eubacteriales bacterium | reverse complement strand
AATAGATATTTTGGTCGTTATAGCGAAGTTTGTGCGGTGAGTGAGGTGGGTTGTATGGAGCGCGTGTATCGGATTTTGCTGGGAATTGCGCTGGTTGCGCTGGCGGGGCTGCTGCTGACGACTTCCCTGGTCAACCGCGCAGCGATCCCTGCCGTGCGCGACGAATCGGCGTATCGCGCGGCGCGCATCGACCTGAACACGGCGACGCGCGCGGAACTTTGCACGCTGCCGGGCGTCGGCGAGACGATGGCGGACAGGATTATTGCCGACCGGGATGCGAACGGGCCGTTCCGGTCGCCGGAAGAACTGTGCCGCGTGGACGGCATCGGCGACGCGACGCTTGAACGGCTGCGCGAATGGATTTGGGTGGAACCGGCGGAAGAATAGCAAAAGCATCGGGATGCAGCGAGTGCATCCCGATGTTTGTTTGGGCGCGGATCAGTCGAGCTTCTCAATATACCCGCTGATGGCATCCGCGTACATCCGGTCGTCCGTCACCGGCTGGAAGCGGTTCCCGTCGTACACGTCGGTGAAGCCGTTGGTTGCGCGGTAGATTTCGTTGGTTTCCGTGTCGTATACGCGTTCGTAGCCGAGCGTGGCGTCGCTTTGCTTTTGGCTCATAATATCCTGGCTTTTGCTGCGGGCTTCCCACGAGGACATGATGCCGTCCATGGTCTGGTTGAAGTTCCGGCTGATCTGCTGCGACAGCGCGGCCTGGGCGTTGCTGGCCTGATTGGCGGCGGTCACGAAGCTGTCGGAATATTGCAGGCTGTTCATGCACTGCGTCAGGATCGGCTCCCACTCGATCAGCGTGTCTTTGGCGGCGGTGAGCGCGATGACGTTATATGCCATGTAGTACCCGCCGTCCACGGTTTGCAGCTGGTAGTTGACGACCTGACCGTTGGAAATCGCATAGCTGCCGAAATCGACGACCGACGCGGTGAACAAGCCTTCGCCTTCGCCTGTGCCGTCGGTGAACGTCGCACGGAGCAGTTCGTCACCGAGCGCGGCCGATTGCATATTGCTGACGGAGGCAAAGCGTTCCGTTACGGTGAAATTGTTCAGCTGGGGGAAGGCGTACCCGGCGTAGGTTGACTCCACCGCCATCGCAAAGTCCACATATTGCGGGAAGATCTGAAAGAAGCCTTCGGTGGACGGGTTTTCCAGCACTGCCGCGTGGGTGAACAGCTCCGCCTGTGCGCTGCCCATGTTGTACAGTGCCTGCCACGCGTTTTTGCCGGCCTGGCTGTGCAGCAGGACGTCCGCTTTGAGCAGGACGAACAGCTGATTCAGCGGCTCGTTGGGATCGGTGACGCGGATGGTGTGATACATATTGATGCCGCCGGTGATGACTGACCAGCCTTTGGGAATCGTAATGCTGAAATCGGCAGTCTCGTACCGTTCCAGCTGCACGGACTGCGCGGCGGTCGGAGTGATTTTGATCTGATCGTCGGCACTGCGGCGGGCGGAAGAGGGGATGTCGGCACTCGATGCGCCGGCGGGCTGCGCGCTGCTGATGGGCTGCGGCGGGTCATCGACGCGGCTCGATGCGGGCGTTCCGGCGCTGCACGCGCAGAGGGTGAGCAGCAGCGCAGCGGTCAGTAGGATGGACGGGATTTTGAATGGGATGCGTTTCATAGGCGATTCCTTTCCTTCAATTTCTTCAATGTCAATCGGGTTCGGAATCATTATAGCACAGACGGATGAAAAAAATCCACCGCATTTCCGAATCGGCAATTGCCGGTTTTGAAATGGGCGGATTTGGGCAAACGGGGCGCGCGGCATTACCGTGCCAGCTGCACCAGATATTCGGCGGTGCCGTCCTCCGGTTTTCGCTGACCGGTCGGGCGGAAGCCGTGCTTTCGGTAAAACGCGATGGCGCGGGTGTTTTTCTCCAATGCCCACAGGTGATCGGCGGCGAATGCAGCGACTGCGAATTCAATCAGCGCGGCGCCGACGCTTTGGCTTTGGAAAAACGGATCGACGTACAATTTGCAAATTTCCGTCCCGTGCATTTGCAGGAAGCCTTTGACCAGTCCGTCGTCAAAGACGTACAGATTGCAGAGAATTTCCGGCTTTTTGAAGTAGGAATCCGCCAGCGGGATGACTTGCAGTTCGCCGAACGAGTAGTGCGCGTCGTTGAAAATCGGGAAGTAGTTGATCCGGTTGTTGAACACGAAGATTTCTGCGACGCGGGACAGGTCACCGACGGCGGCTTTGCGGATGTTCATGGGGCGTCTCCTTTGGGTGCATCGATGTTTAATTGCTCAAAGCGATAGTGCGGTTTTCCGGCGCTCTTTTTGCCGTACGAAATCGCTTCCGCGGGGCAATCGCAGATACAGGCCATGCAGTGCGTGCAGGCGCTGCCCCATACGGGCTTCCCGTCTGCCAGGCGGATGTTGTTCAGCGGACATTTTTGGACGCATTGCCCGCAGCCGATGCAGGAATTGTTCGCCCAAAACGCATCGGCTTTGACGAAAAACCGGTAGAAAACCGGATTCACCGGGCCGCTCATGAAGCGGTCGTACAGATTGCTGCGGGGCGCGGGAAAAGGCTGCGCCGCCCGAATGCACGCGATGACATCCGCGATTTTCGGTTCCGCCCGGCGCACGATTTTTTCGGCCGCCGCGGGCTGCGGGGTGGCGAACAGGGCGATGTAGTTTTCCGGCATGACGATTTGCGCGGTGCCCATATCGCGCAGGCGCTTTTGCGCTGCGAGGCGGCGGTTGTATTTTGCCGCATTCCCGATTTCGCTGCCGCAGTCCATCACAAACCAGATGCGCTTCGCGCCGATCAGCGCCGTTTGGGTCAGCCAATCCGACACGACGCGCGGGATGCGCCACGCGTAGGTGGGCGCGACGACGATCACGCTGCGGCCTGTCTGCACGGGAATGTGGTCGTTCGACTTGATTTTTGCGTTCAGATCGACGAGGTCGTCCTGCAATGCCGCCGCGATGCGATTTGCAATATACCGGCTGTTGCCGGTTCCGGAAAAACAGAAAATCATTGGAATCCCTCCGCTCAAAGTTCAGATTTTCCCCCATGCCGGGAGTCGTGATGCGCAAAAAGAGGCTTTGCGATTGCAAAGCCTCTTTTCTCCTGGTGCCGGTGGTGGGACTCGAACCCACACACCCTTGCGGATAACAGATTTTG
>CAJKBQ010000076.1 GCA_905198155.1 uncultured Eubacteriales bacterium | reverse complement strand
TCACAAACAGCTGATGCGCCGCGCGTTTGCGATGGTGGAGCCGGTGCTGCTGACGGGCGACGGACTGAACGTGCAGGTGCCGGTGGTCGGCGGGGCGGCCGAATCGACGGCGTTGACGGCGGCCGGAACGGTGCGTGCGGCAATCCCGTCCGGCCGCAGCGATGCAATTGAAATGCGGATCGAATCCGAGCCGTTTCTGTATGCGCCGGTGTCGCCCGGCCGGGTGGCGGGGCGGGTGTCGTACTGGCTGGACGGCGAATGCGTCGGGGAATTGCCGCTGATGACGTCGGCGGAGATTTCGTATGTGCGCCGGACGCGCACGATATGGGAACAAGTGGTGGATTTTTGGACCCGGCTGTTCGGATTCCGCAGCGCGGAATGAAATGCGTCCGGTTTGATATTATATTTGAATCAATCAAGGAAAACAAGAAAGGTCCGGTGGAACGGTGAAAGAGGAAATACGGCTGCAGAAATTTTTGTCCGAATGCGGTGCGGCGTCGCGGCGCAAGGCAGAGGAACTGATTGTGTCCGGCGCGGTACGCGTAAACGGGCAGGTGGTGACGCTTGGGACGCGGATTGATCCCGATCGCGACAAGGTCACGCTGCACGGCAAGCGCGTGGTGCGGCAGCGGCAGAATGTGTATGTGATGCTGCACAAGCCGCGCGGATTTGTGACCACGATGAGCGACGAAATGGATCGCAAATGCGTGGCGGAGCTGGTGCAGGACGTGGGCACGCGCGTGTATCCGGTCGGGCGGTTGGATCGCGAGTCCGAAGGCTTGCTGCTGATGACCAATGACGGCGCGTTCGCGCAGATGCTGATGCATCCGTCGCACCACATCGGGAAAACGTACCGCGTGACGGTGCGCCCGACGGTAACGGATGAGCAGATTACGCAGCTGACCACCGGGATGATGATTGACGGGCGGCGGACGGCGCCGGCGGAGGTGCGGATTGTGACGCGCGAGCCGGAGCGCGTGGTGATGGAAGTGATCCTGTACGAAGGACGCAACCGCCAGATCCGCAAAATGTGCGAAGCACTGGGATTGGAGGTCGCGCGGCTGAAACGGACGGCGATCGGCAATGTAAAGCTCGGGATGCTGCACCCCGGCGATTGGCGGCAGCTGACGGACCGCGAGGTGGCGTCGCTGACGGCACTGGCCAAAGCGCCGCAGCCAAAGTGACAGGGAGGACTGCAACATGGTGAAAATTTTACCGGCCAAAACACCGGAAGCCCAGGCGGCGCTCTATGCGCTCCATCCGGTGCAGGCAGGGTATTCCTGCCTGTATCAGGCGACGGAGGACGGCGTCGAAAAAGGCTGGTTTGCCGTCCGCATCGACGGAGAGACGCTGACGATCACGCAGATGGAAGTCAACGGCTGCGGCGATGAGCCGGAGACGGCGGACGAGCGGTATTTTGCCGAGCTGATGACCCGTGCGGCATCGTCGTATGCCATCAACCGGATGCTGTTTGTGCTGCGGTACGAACCGAAGCCGTACCGCGCTTTTTTACGGCAGTTTGGGTTTTCGGATGACGAAACGGGCGGACTGACGGTCGATATCGCGCAGCTGACGCATCGGTGCGGCGGCGCACATTGACTAAAAAAATAGTCGAACTGCGATTAAAATACGCGCTTTGTATGAAAATCGGACAAATCAGTTGACCGCGGTGCGGAAAGCTGATACAATAAAAAAGAAAAAACAACGGGAAGTCGGGTTGCAACATGATTAAAAGTATGACAGGCTATGGCAGAGCCCAGCACACCACCAACGGGATGGATATAACGATTGAGATTCGGTCGGTGAATCACCGGTACTACGAATTTTCGTCGCGGATCACCCGCGGATACGGGTTTCTGGAAGAGAAAATCAAAGGGTATCTGCAATCGAGAATCTGCCGCGGCAAGGTGGACGTTACGGTCGAGATTCAGCAGGTGGATGACGTGTGCGCAGAGGTGCTGGTGAATCACTCGCTGGCGCAGGGATATGTCAATGCGCTGCATGAGCTGGCGGAGCGGTACGGAATCCGCGATGATTTGACGGCGTCGGCATTGGCGCGGTATCCGGATATCCTCACCGTGCGCAAAGCTGAGGAAAGCGAAGACAAAATCTGGGCCAGCGTGCGGCCGGTGCTGCGCGAAGCGGCCGATCGGTTTGTCGCAATGCGTGAGGCGGAAGGCGCGCGGCTGACGGCGGATGTGCAGTCCCGGATGCGGGCAATTCTGACCAACGTCGGGAATGTGGAAAAGCGTTCGCCGCAGACGGTGGAAGCGTACAAAGAGCGGCTGCTCCAACGCATCAATGAACTGGTGGGCGATGTGCAGATCGATCCGCAGCGGATCTTGACCGAAGCGGCGATTTTTGCCGACCGGATCGCCGTCGCGGAAGAAACCGTCCGAATCCGCAGCCACATTGCCGAGATGACCGAGATGCTCGAATCTGACGGCGGAATCGGCCGCAAGCTGGATTTCATCGTGCAGGAACTGAACCGCGAAGCAAACACCATTGGCTCCAAAGCGCAGGATGCGCAGATCGCGCATATTGTGATCGACATGAAGGCGGAGATCGAAAAAATCCGTGAACAGGTTCAGAACATTGAATAAGGAGCGCACAAACGGATGAAACTGATCAATATCGGGTTCGGGAACATGGTGTCCGCCAACCGGCTGATCGCCATCGTCAGTCCCGAATCCGCGCCCATCAAGCGCATCGTGCAGGATGCCAAGGACCGCGGCTCGTTGATTGATGCGACGTACGGCCGCCGGACGCGTGCCGTGCTGATTATGGATAACGATCATGTCGTGCTGTCCGCGGTGCAGCCCGAAACGGTGGCCAGTCGTCTGAGCGGACGCGAGCTGGACGGGGACGATGAGCTGGAGGAGGAACTGTAAATATGGCGAAGCAAGGACTGCTGGTCGTGATTTCCGGGCCGTCGGGCGCAGGAAAAGGCACGATTGTACATGAGCTGCTGGCGCAGGATCGCAATTTGTGCGTGTCCGTGTCCGCAACGACCCGTTCGCCGCGCCCCGGCGAGGTGGACGGTACGCATTACTATTTTATGGATAAAGCAAAATTCACGCAGCTGGTGGAAACCGACGGAATGCTGGAACACGCAGTGTATTGCGACAATTTCTACGGCACGCCGCGCGGCCCGGTGGACGCCGCCCGCGCGGCGGGACGCGACGTGATTTTGGAAATCGAAGTGCAGGGCGCAATGCAGATCAAACAGAAGTGCCCCGACTGCATCACGATTTTCATCCTGCCGCCGTCCCGCGAGGTGCTGGAAAAACGGCTGCGCGACCGCGGCACCGAGGACGAAGCGACCGTCCAAAAACGGATGAGCCAGCTGGAACGGGAGATAGCCGCCGCTGCGCAGTACGATTTTTCGGTGGTCAACGGCGCGCTGGAAGACGCCGTGGCGGACG
>CAJKBQ010000075.1 GCA_905198155.1 uncultured Eubacteriales bacterium | reverse complement strand
CTCGATCCTCCGGCCGACTGCCGTACCGACGCTCGATGGCGTCCATCAGCGCGAACAGCGTGTCGGTACGCGTCCCGCCCCCCGGCAAAACCGTCACCGATGCTTCGGGACACCAGGTCTGAACCAGCTGGCGGGTGTGCCCGATCCAATCGGCCGGAGCCGCGATGTAAATATGTGCCAGTTCGCTGCACTGCAAAAACACCCGCAGGGTACGGATCAACACCGGGCAGCCGCCCAGCATCAGAAACTGCTTGGGGATCGACCCGTGCATCCGGGTTCCGCTTCCGCCCGCCAATATCGCACCAAAATTCATGTCTGGCTCCTCCCTTCGGCGTCATGCCGAATTTTCCGATTTTATTGTACCACAGTTTGCAGCCAAAAGTCAATGGACGAAAAAAATCCGTCTTTTTTCGGTTTTCTCCTTGACGTTTGGTGGGAAACGCGGTACAATGAATCTGAAAAAAATTATAATTATTGGAGGGTTTGCGTATGCAGGTCGCAACGATTGTTCTCAACAAGACGGAATGCCTGGAAGAGCTGCTCAAGCGGTTCGGCGAAGCACGCCTCAACGGCGCGACGATCCTGGACAGCCGCGGGATGGCGATGGAGCTGGCGGATCACGACGAGCTGCGGTTCATCGGCTCCCTGCGGATGCTGATGGAACCGAAACACAAAGAAAACAAAACCATCCTGATGGTCATCGCGGACGATCAGGTCGCGCTGGTATCGCGGATTTTGAACGAAGTGACGGGCGGGCTGGACAAACCGGACACCGGCATCCTTTTCACCACCCCGGTATCGTATATGGAAGGACTTGTTCACGAAGTATGAAACTCAATGTATTGCTCGACTTGGCGATTATGATTTTCGCCGGGATGTTTTTGGGTCGGATGGCCAAGCACGTCAAGCTGCCGAACGTTACCGGGTACCTGGTGGCGGGGCTGCTGATCGGCCCCAGCGTGCTGGGGCTGCTGTCGTCCGATTTTCTGGACACCATTTCGGTAATTTCGGACGTTGCGCTCGGGTTTATCGCGTTTTCGATCGGCAACGAATTCAAACTGTCGTACTTTAAGCGCGTCGGCGCCGCACCGATCGTCATCGCGTGCATGGAATCGCTGATGGCGGTGGTGTTTGTGGACATTGCACTGGTCGCGACGGGGCATTCGGTGCCGTTTTCGATCGTGTTGGGTGCCGTTGCCGCAGCGACTGCACCGGCGGCGACGATTATGGTCATCAAACAGTACAAAGCCAAAGGTCCCGTCACAGAAACGCTGCTGTCGGTCGTTGCGATCGACGATGCAACCGCGCTGATCCTGTTTTCGCTGTCGGTTGCCGCGGCACAGGCCATTGGATCGGGCAGCGCGTCCGGCAGTGCGCTGCTGTCGCCGCTGTGGGAGATCGGCGGCGCATTGGTGGCCGGAGCGGTGCTGGGCTTTATCTTCCTGATCCCGATGCGGTTTTTCAAAAAGCCGGGCAACCGGCTGTCGCTGATCGTCGGGTTTGTGTTCGCCGGAATCGGATTAGCGGATCTGGCCGGGTTTTCGTCGCTGCTGCTGTGCATGGCGATGGGCGCGATTGTCGCCAACTTTACGCCCGACCTGAACCAGATTATGGATCTGTGCGATTCGGTCACCCCGCCGATTTTTATGCTGTTTTTCGTTGCGTCCGGTGCGGATCTGAAGCTGTCGGTGCTGCCGACCGTCGGGCTGGTCGGCGTGATTTACATCGTGATGCGCGTCGCCGGCAAAATGTGCGGCGCATGGCTGGGCGGCGTGATGAGCAAAGCCCCCGCCAAAGTGCAGAAATTCCTGGGACCGGCGCTGCTGCCGCAGGCCGGTGTGGCCATCGGTCTGTCGCTGGCTGCGGGGCGCGTAGTGCCGGAATTTGCGCCGCAGATTCGCGCGGTGATTTTGTGCGGCACGCTGATTTATGAGCTGATCGGCCCGGCTGTGACGAAGCTCTCGCTGAAAAAGGCGGGGGAGATTGTGGAAGGGTAAGATTTGCCGGTAAACGAATTTATATTTTGCAGTTATAGAAAGGAATTCTCCCCATGTCACTCCAAACCGTCCAATGGATTGCCTGCCCCGAAACGGCCGAATCGCCGATCATCCGCAAGCAATTCACCCTCACCCGCCCGATCCGCGGCGAGATCGCCGTCACCGGGCTGGGATTTTTCACACTGAAGCTCAACGGCCGCCCGGTCACGGATCAGGTGCATATCCCCGCGCCGACCGACTACGAGCCGCGCGACATGAGCCGCTGGTGCTACCCGCTGTTTGACCAGCCGACGCACCGGATCCTTTACCTGCGGCTGGATCTGACAACGTTTTTGGCAAACGGCGCCAATACGCTGGAGCTGCAGCTGGGGCCGGGATGGTACCGGCAGCGCGAACGGGTTGCCGAAGGGCATATGTCGTTTGGCGCGCGGCTGAAAGCGGCGTTTGAGCTGTCGGTTGAATCGGCCGACGGTTCGGTCGCGCGCATCTGCTCCGATGGTACCGAAAAATGGGTTCCGTCGGACATCACATACAGCAACCTGTTCATCGGCGAAGTCCACGACGCGCGGCTGCGCACCGTGCCGCACGAGCCGGAGCCGGTGATCGCGGTCGATGCGCCGGAGGCCGAGCTGACCGAGCAAACCTGCCCGCCGGATCGCGTTGTGCGGCAGATTAGCCCCAAACTGCTGTATACCGACGGCAGCCGCCGGATTTACGACGCCGGCGAAAACCTGTCCGGCTGGGTCGCCGTACGCGCCGACGGCAAGCCGGGCGACGAAATCCGCCTGACGTTCGCCGAAGCACTTAAAGACGACGACCTGGATCCGCTGTCCACCGGGGCAGACTACAAAGGCACCACCCGGATGCAGCTGCAGGAGGACCGGTTCATCTGCTCCGGGCAGCCGGAGACGTTCCGCCCGCAATTCGTGTGGCACGGGTTCCGGTACTTTGATGTCACCGGCCCTGCCGCGGAACTGACTGTGGAAGAAGTGCACACCGATCTGGCCGTCACGTCGGCATTTGAGTGCGGCAATCCGGTGCTGAATTGGCTGTTCGACGCCGATATCCGCACCGAGCTGAGCAACATCCACGGCTGTGTCCCGTCCGACTGCCCGCACCGCGAGCGGCTGGGCTACACCGGCGACGGCCAGATCACCGCCCCGACCGTGATGACGCTGCTGGATGCACAGGGAATGTACCGCAAATGGATCCGCGATATCCTCGACTGCCAGGACAAACTGACCGGCCATGTGCAGCACACGGCACCGCTGATGGGCGGCGGCGGCGGACCCGGCGGATGGGGTTGTGCAATGGTGATCGTCCCGGACGAATATGACCGCCGGTACGACGACCGCGTGCTGCTGGCGGAATGCTACCCGTATATGCAGCGGTGGGTCGGCTACCTGAAATCCCACAGCGAACACGGGCTGGTGCAGTCCGAAGAAGCGGGCGGCTGGTGTTTGGGCGAATGGGCGTCGCTGCACCCGGTGCAGATTCCCGCGCCGTATGTGAATTCCTGCTACTTCCTCGACACG
>CAJKBQ010000074.1 GCA_905198155.1 uncultured Eubacteriales bacterium | reverse complement strand
CTGCAGCAGGATTGCGCCGGACGGGCAGAAAACCGGGTCGGTTCCGAGGTTCACGCGGACGGTCACGCGGTCGGCGCCGTCGGTGCGGGTGAAGATCACGACGTCGGAATCCGATTCCGCCAGGGCAAACGTGCCGCCGCACAGTGCCGGATGGTCGTGCCGGAGCTGCGCCAGCGCCTGCACCAGACGCATCCGCTGCTGCCCGCGCGGCGTCGCCAGCATCGACCAGTCCACCGTATTGCCAGGGCTGACAAACCGGTTGGTAAACATATTGCAGTTGTGTGCATCGGCAAATTCCTGGCCGTTGTACAGGAACGGCGTGCCGGGGAGCAGGAAATTCAGCATCATCATCGCGTCGGTTGCGGCCGGGGACACGGATTTGCGTTCCAAGCGATAGGCGCCGTCATCGCTGGCGGTGTCGTGGTTGTCCGTCCAGCGGATGAAGCGGTTGAGCTGGCCGCTCGCCGCTTCTTTTTGAATCCGGCCACGCAAAGCATCGGCGCCGGACTGCTGCGCGACCAGCTCCGCGGCAACATTCCGCCAGCCCCAGCCGTAATTGAGGTCGAACACGGACAGGTACTCCGGTTTTGCGCCTTCGTTCAGCATCATGACATTCGGATTGATCGCGCGCACGCGGCGCACGCCTTCCGACCAGAAATCAAGCGGAATGTAGTCTCCGACGTCGCAGCGGTAGCCGTCTACGCCGTAGTCGCGGACGTAATATTCCATGTTTTGCCACAAGTATTCCCGCAGCGCCGGGGACTGGAAATTCAGCTTGGGGAAGTGCCACTCGCCGTTTTTGGGGCGGCCGTCTGCGCCCCATTCGCAGAATTCCGGATGGTCGCACAGCATCGGCGCGGTGGGGCCGCAGTGAAAATAGACCAGATCCATCATCACTTTCAGGCCCAGCGCGTGCGCCCGGTCGATAAAGGATTTGAGGTCGGCATCGGTACCGAATTCGGGATCGACGTGAAAATAGTCGCGCATCCGGTAGGTGTTTTTGGGGTTGCCGGCGCCGTACCGGCACTGGCGGCTGCTCCAATGAGCCGGGTCACAGTCGGTATCCATTTCGTTGAGGGCAGCAAGGTAGACCGTGGTGACGCCGGCGGACGCAACGTGGTCAAGCAGCTGCGCGGCGTGCGCAAGCGTGCCTTCGGGGGAAAAAGTGCGCAGGTAGATTTGATACAGGATCTCGCGATCCATATTGCCGGACGGCAATGAGATTTCCATGTTTTTGCATCCTCCTTGAATGTTTGGATTCTGACTTTATTATACCGCGCAGAAATACGGAAGAAAACCGAAAAAAAGATGATTGGGGTTGAAATTTCGATCATTCGGTGTTATAATCATCGGCAGGAGGAGATGCCGAATGTTTTTTGCGGAAAATGGGTATATTTTCAAAATTACCGGAGTGTACCGGTTTGTTCGGCTCCGCCAGCGGTATGCCACTTCGCCGCGCGACGTGTGTGTGCTGAGCTACCGTCTGCGCGGGACGGCACGGTTTTTCCGCGACGGCGCAGTGTGGGACGCGGGGCGGGATCGGCTGCTGTTTCTGCCACCGAAAATTGCCTATCAGCAGGAGACCGACGGCGAAGAAATAATCGCCGTGCATTTGGAAATTCCGGCGCTGCGGGAACGGACGATCGAGACGTGCGCTGCGCCGGACGGAGCCGCGGCGGCATTTGAGGCGATGCACCGGGCGTGGCAGAACGGACAGTATTACCGGTGCTGCGGGGTGCTGTACGACTGTCTGGCGCGCGTGTGCACGGCGCGGCCGGATGCGGGCGGGGCGGCGGACGGCGGGGCGCACGCGCTGGATCCGGCGCTGGATGCCATCCGCGCGCGGTACCGCGACCCGGATCTGGACATTCCGGCGCTGGCAGCGCAGTGCGGGCTGAGCGCGCCGCATTTCCGGCGGCTGTTCCGCCGGGCGTACCTGATGACGCCTGTGCAATACCTGACGCGGTTCCGGGTGGCGCAGGCCAAAAATGCGCTGGCGGCCGGGTGCAGTGTGGCGGACGCGGCCGGTCGGTGCGGGTTCCGCGACCCGAAGTATTTCAGCACGGTATTTCACCGCGTGACCGGCGCGACGCCGCGGGCGTGGCAGTCGGACGGGACGCGCGGATGAGCGTATTTTTTTGAAAAATCCGCATTTTGCGCTTGACTTTCCGGCGGGAAGCTGGTATAATACTACTGTTGCTGTGGCGGCATTTTGCGTGCTGCGGCGAAATATCCTTGCTCCGATGCATTTCGGGGCCTTATGTCCAGAAGGAGGTGCACATTCAAATGGCAGAGTTGAAAAAATCGTACGAAAGTATGCTGGTCGTGTCCACGAAGGGCGGCGACGAAGGCATCACGGCGCTGGTGGACAAGTTCAAGGCGCTGATCGAGGCGAATGCGGAACTGGAAAATGTTGATGTGTGGGGCAAGCGCAGACTTGCGTACATGATCGACAAAGAAGCGGAAGGCTACTACGTGCTGTTCACGTTCTCCTGCAAAGCTGATTTCCCGGCGGAGCTGGATCGCGTGTACAAGATCACCGACGGCGTGCTGCGTTCCATCATCGTCGCGAAAGAAAACTAAGGGAGGCAGAATATTATGCTGAATTCCGTTGTTTTCATGGGTCGGCTGACGGCTGACCCCGAACTTCGCACTACCCCCAACGGGGTGTCGGTCACGACGTTCACCATCGCGGTAGACCGTCCGTTCCAGCGCGGCAGCGCCAACGGCGACCGGTCCGAACGCATTGCGGACTTCTTTGACGTAGTCGCGTGGCGTTCGCAGGCGGAGTTCGTAACGAAGTTTTTCCACAAGGGCAGTATGATCTGCGTGCAGGGGTATATGACCACCCGCACCTACACCGATCGGAACAACGTGAACCGCAAAGCGTATGAGCTGGTTGCGGAAAACGTGCATTTCACCGGTGAACGGCGCGGCGATGCACCGGCTGCTGTTCCCTCCGCTCCGAGCGCAGGCGCGCCTGCGGCCAGTTATTCGAGCGGAGACAAAGGCGATTTTGCGGAGATTTCCGGCGACGACGATTTGCCGTTCTGAGCCTGTTTCCCCCGATGCGTCTTTTCATTTGAATTGTTAGGAGGTTTATCCGATGCCTGAAAGAGAAAGAACCGAAAGAGCGGAGCGCCGTCCCGGTGGGATGCGCAAAGGCCGCAAAAAGGTTTGCAGCTTCTGCGTTGACAAAGTGGACGTGATCGATTACAAAGATTGCGCCAAACTGCGCAGATATATCTCGGAGCGTGCGAAGATCCTGCCGCGCCGCGTGACCGGCACTTGCGCCCGTCATCAGCGTGACCTGACGATCGCCATTAAGCGCGCCCGTCATCTGGCGCTGCTCCCGTTTTGCAGCGACTGATTGAGTCCGAAATGATTACCGCCCGGTATGCGTGGGGATTTTTCCTGCGGGTACCGGGCGGTTGTGGGTTGTGGGGGACAAATAAAGATTTGCGTAGGGTTGGCCGTGCGGAATGCGCTACATGGGCAACTCCCTCAGCCTCTCGGCAGCTCCCTCGCGAGGGAGCCGGGTA
>CAJKBQ010000073.1 GCA_905198155.1 uncultured Eubacteriales bacterium | reverse complement strand
CCACCCCGGCGACTGCCACTACACGTCCGGCAACTACTACACCCGCCGCCGCATGGCGCTGCTGTTTTCCATGCTGGACTACCTGGGCATCGAAAAAGCGCGCACCCGCGTGGAGTGGGTGTCCGCGGCCGAAGGCGCCAAATTCGCCGCCACAATGAACGATTTCGCCGCGCAGGTGGCTGCGCTCGGCCCGAATAAACGATTGGAGGATTTGCGATGCAGGAAATAACCCGTGATGCGCTCGTTTCCAAAGCGACCGAATTGCTCGCAAACGGCACGGTGGATCGCGTGCTCGGCTGGAAACGCGGCGAATTTGACTACGATATCACCCCGGCGCGGTTTACCACGGCCGAGTCGCTGGCGCAGGATTTCGTGTTCGGCGATTTCTGCGGCGCGAACTTTTCCAAATATCTGGTAAAAGAATGCAATGGCGCCGGCAAAGTGCTGGTGTTCCTGAAACCGTGCGACACGTACAGCTTCAACCAGCTGCTGACCGAGCATCGGTTTGACCGCGAGCAGGTATACGCTGTGGGCATTCCGTGCAGCGGAATGCTGGACGCCGGAAAACTCAAAGCGGCTGCGGACGGCATTGCCGCCGTGCACGCAGACGGCGACCAAGTGGTCATTGATACGCTGTATGACGGCGCCGTGACGCTCGACCGCGCAGCGCTGCTGCCGGAGCGGTGCGTCCACTGCAAGTCGAAAAAACACGTCGCGTACGACGAGCTGCTCGGCGCGGACGGCGAAGTGCTGGACAGCGACCGGTTCGACGAAGTAGCGCAGCTGGAACAGATGACGCCCGACGAGCGGTTCGCGTTCTGGCAGGGCGAGCTGTCCCGCTGCATCCGCTGCAACGCGTGCCGCGACGTATGTCCGGCGTGCACCTGCGAAAAATGCGTGTTCGACAATCCGAATTCCGGCGTCGAAAACAAAGCGGCCGCGAACTCGTTTGAAGAAAAAATGTTCCACATCATCCGCGCGTTCCACGTCGCCGGGCGCTGCACGGACTGCGGCGAATGCAGCCGCGTATGCCCGCAGCACATCCCGCTGCACCTGCTGAACCGCAAATTCATCAAAGACATCGACGCGTTCTACGGCGATTACCAAGCCGGCGCGGAAGTCGGTTCCCGCGCGCCGATCGTCAACTACACCACGTCCGACCTGGAGCCGGGCGAAGCGGTGGAAGGAGGGCGCGCAGATGCGTAAGATTGCACTCAACCAACTGGATGCGCTGCTGGCCGCGATTGCCGCGCAGCAGAAGCTGTATGTGCCGATCAATACGGCGGCGGGCGCGCAGTTCGCCCCGTGGTCGGACGGCTGCAAAGTGTCCGACGCGCTGAACACCGTGCGCAGCCCGAAGGACTTTTTCTTCCCGCAGACCGAAACGCTGATGAAGTTCCGGATGGAAGGCAAATCGATCGAAATCATCGACACGCGCACCGAGTCCGAACCGTTCGTGGTGTTCGGCGTGCGGGCGTGCGACGCGCAGGCATTTGACGTGCTGGATCGCGTGTTCCTGGCCGACCCGGTCGATACGTATTACCAAAACCGCCGCACGCACGGCGTGATCGTGACCATGGCGTGCACCCGGCCGCACGAAACCTGCTTCTGCGGCACGTTCGGGATCGACCCGGCCGCGCCGGCCGGCGACGTCGCGTGCTGGAAAACCGCCGACGCGCTGTACCTGGACGCGAAAACCGACAAAGGCGCGGCGCTGCTGGATTCCGTCGCGGCGCTGACCGAACCGGCGGACGACGCCGCCGTGACGGCGCAGCAAACGGAGATTCGCGCGCGGATGCAGCGGCTGCCGCTGGCAAACCTGCGTGCGGACGCGTTCGGCGCGGGCAAAACGGAAGCGTTTTTCAACGACCCCGCGTGGGCGGTACTGTCCGAATCCTGCCTGGGGTGCGGCACCTGCACCTTCGTCTGCCCCACCTGCCAGTGCTACGACATCAAGGACTTCAACACCGGCCACGGCGTGCAGCGGTTCCGCTGCTGGGATTCGTGTATGTATTCCGAATTCACCAAAATGTCCGCCGGGCAGCCGCGCCTCACGCAGCTGGAGCGGTTCCGCCAGCGCTTTATGCACAAGCTGGTGTACTTCCCGACGAACAACGACGGGATGTTCTCCTGCGTAGGGTGCGGCCGGTGCGTCGCCAAATGCCCGATCCAGATGAACATCGTCAAGGTGATGAAAACGTTAGGAGGAAATGCGCATGATTGACGTAAAAGATCCGCTGATCCCCGTCGTCGGCGTGGTGACGGATATCCGAATCGACACGCCGGACGTGAAAACCTTCCGCGTCGTCACGCCGGACGGCAAAAAGGCGTTTGAACACAAGCCCGGCCAATGCGCGATGCTGTCGATCCCGGGCGTGGGCGAAGCGATGTTCTCCATCACCTCGTCGCCGACCAACACCGAATTCATGGAATTTTCCATCAAAAAATGCGGCTGCGTCACCGACTGGCTGCACGCGATGGAAGTCGGCCAGCAGATCACCATCCGCGGGCCGTACGGCCACCCGTTCCCGGTGGACACCGAATTCGCCGGGCACGATATGCTGTTCATCGCGGGCGGCATCGGCCTGGCGCCGCTGCGCTCGGTCATCAACTACTGCCGCCACTACCGCGACCGCTACGGCAAGCTGGACATTGTGTACGGCTCCCGCAGTATGCAGGACCTGGTGGACTACAAAGAAATCATCGACGAATGGGCGCAGGACGCCGGCGTCAACGTCCACCTGACCATCGACCGCGAACAGCCGGAGTGGAACGGCCACGTCGGATTCGTGCCGAACTATGTGAAAGAGCTGGGCTTTTCCACCGACAAAATCGCCATCCTGTGCGGCCCGCCGATCATGATCAAATTCACGCTGGCCGGCCTGCAGGAGCTGGGATTTGACAAAACGCAAATCTACACCACACTCGAACTGCGGATGAAATGCGGCATCGGCAAGTGCGGCCGGTGCAACGTCGGCGCCAAATACGTCTGCAAAGACGGTCCGGTTTTCCGCTGCGACCAGCTCGACGAGCTGCCGAACGAGTATTGATGCGGGAGGAACGCGCGAAATGAAGTTTCAATACCTCGGAACCGCCGCCTGGGAAGGCATCCCGGCGCTGTTCTGCCATTGCGACGTCTGCCGCAAGTCCCGCGCTGCGGGCGGCCGCGCACTGCGCACCCGCACCCAGGCAATCATCGACGACTCGCTGCTGATCGACTTCCCGCCGGACACCTACGCGCACACGCTGCGCTTCGGCATCGACCTGCTGCACGTCACGGACTGCCTGATTACCCACACGCACGAAGATCATTGGTACGTCGAAGATTTCGGCACGCTCGCGCCGGGGTTCGGGTATCCGGACGCCGGATATTGCCTCACGGTTCACGGCGCAGCGCCGGTCGGCGCGTTGATGCGCACGCTGCTGGACGGCGCGCTGGGGCAGTCCGGCCGGTGCGTATTCGCGGAGGTACAGCCGTTTGTCCCGTTTGCCGCGGGCAAATACACGGTGACACCGCTCCCCGCAATCCACGATCCGAAGTCCGGCCCGTTGTTCTACCTGATTTCGGACGGCGAAAAAACGATCCTGTACGCGCACGACACGCACTACTTCTCCAATGACGTGTGGGCGTATCTGGAACGTGAAAAGCCGCACATCGACCTCGCGTCGCTGGACTGCACCAACGCCGATAAACCAATGAATTACGTGGGGCATATGGGCTTTGCGGAAAATCTCCGCGTGCGCGACCGGCTGGTGCAAATCGGGTGCGCAGACGCCAATACACAGTTCGTTTCGAATCACTTCTCCCACAACGGGGGTCACGCTTTTTACGATGAATTCGTGCCCATTGCCGCGCGCGAGGGATTCCTTGTTTCGTACGACGGGATGACGGTCACGGTTTGAAAAGGAGCATTTGTATGGAAAATATGGTCAATGTTTATCTGTTCGGCAAGCAATACACGGTGCCGGACAACCTGACGATTATGCGCGCGATGGAATACGCCGGGTACCAGCTGGTGCGCGGCTGCGGCTGCCGCAACGGATTCTGCGGCGCGTGCGCGACGATCTACC
>CAJKBQ010000072.1 GCA_905198155.1 uncultured Eubacteriales bacterium | reverse complement strand
GTAGTAGGGGAATCTTGTCGGCCGCGGGGAAGCCCCCCTCCGCTCGCGGTGCTCGCTCTGACGCTCCAGAGGGGGCGTGCGCGCAAGCGCGCGGTTGCGTGTACCATAAATGGGTGTGTATGGGCAGCTGGCGGTTGCAGTAACCCCGCCCCACTATTCCAGAACCATCCATCCTAACCAAAATATCTCTTATCTATTATCTAAAAAGGGTCGCCATCCAATGGATGGCGGCCCTTTTTCCCAACCTTCCTCACTCGTCGTCCGCCAGCTGCGCGGTGTACAGCTGGTAGTACAGCCCGCGCTTGGCCATCAGCTCGTCGTGCGTGCCGTATTCCTGAATATTCTGGTCGGAGATGTACATGATTTTGTCGCAGTTTTGGATGGTGGACAGCCGGTGCGCGATGATGAACGACGTCCGGCCTTTCAGCAGATGCGCGATGCCTTCCTGCACATACTGCTCGGTTTTGGTGTCGATGGCGGAGGTCGCTTCGTCCAAAATCAGGATTTTGGGGTCGGAGATGATCGTCCGCGCGAACGCCAGCAGCTGCTTTTGGCCTTGGGACAGGCGGCCGCCGCGCTCCTGCACTTCGGCGCGGTAGCCGCGGTGCATTTCTTCGATGAATTCGTCGGCGTGCACCACATGGCACGCTTCGCGCACCTGATCCATCGTCGCGTTCAGGCGGCCGTACTTCACGTTTTCTTCGATGGTGCCGGAGAAAATGAAGCTGTCCTGGAGCATGATGCCCATTTGGCTGCGCAGCGAGTGCAGCGTGACGTCGGCGACGTTGTAGCCATCGACCAGCACGGCGCCGCCCTGCACGTCGTAGAAGCGGGAAATCAGGTTGACGATGGTGCTTTTGCCGGCGCCCGTGGGGCCGACCAGCGCGACGCTCTGCCCCGGCTCGACGGTGAAGCTGACATCTTTGAGGACGGTTTTTTCCGGCTCGTAACCGAACGTCACGTTGCGGAACTCCACGCGGCCGGTCATTTCCGGCATTTGCACCGCATCGGGCTTGTCGTCGATGTCCACCGGTTCGTCCATGGTTTCAAACACGCGCTCCATGTACGCGATGGTGTTGATGAATGTATTGTACAGGTTTGCCAGATTCGTCAGCGGATTCCAGAATCGTGACGAATAGTTCGCCATGGAATACAGCGTGCCGAGCGACACATGCGGGAGCATCAGCACAGCGCCGACGATGTACAGCGCGCTGTTCACACCCTGCGCGATGGTTTCGGTGCAGACGCCCATCACGTCGGACAGCATGGCGGCGACGACGAACGCGTGGCGCGATTTTTCGGACAGGTTGTCAAAAATCCCGGCGTTGACGTCCTCGCGGGTGAACACCTGCGTGAGGCGCATGCCGTTGATGGATTCCTGCAAATAGGCGTTCAGGTTGGAGTTTTTGTTGGAATATCGCTGCCATGCGTGGCGCTGGCGCGGTTTCAGGATGCAGAACGCCAGTACCAGCAGCGGCACGCCCGCCAGAATTACCAGCCCCAGCCGCCAGTCGTTCAGCATCATGAACAGCGCGATGAACACAATGTTCACCACGTCCATCACGAACGTGACCAAGCCGTTGGACAGCATATCGGAAATGTTGTTGACATACGACACCACGCGCACCAGGATTTTCCCGTGGGGGCGGTTGTCGTAATACGAAAATGGCAATTTTTGCAGGTGGGCGAACAGATCCATCCGAATCTCGTAGATGATCGCCTGCGTGATTTCGGCCATCATGTACGCCCGTTTGCGCGCCATCAGAACGTCGGTCACGATGCACAGCAGCACCGCCGCGCACACCAGCAGCAGCTGCGGGATGTTGCCGTTGGGGATGCTGACGTCCAGCGCGTATTTGGTCAGCAGCGGCGTCAGCAGGCCGAACAGCGTGCCCGCCGCGCTGATGGACAGCGCCGCGATCATCTTCTTTTTGTGCTCTGCCACATACACCAGGCTGCGCTTGAAGTGATGCAGGCTGAATGGGGTTTCCAGCGTTTCGTCTACGTCGTATTTGTTCCGCGCCATCAGCACGTCACCCCTTTCACATTGCCGCGTTGGATCGCGTTGATCTCCGCGTAGAAGCCGTGCTGCGCCAGCAGTTCGGCGTGTGTGCCCTGCTCCACGATGCGTCCGCCTTTGAGGATGACGATCTGGTCGGCGTGGCGCACCGACGAGATGCGCTGCGCGATGATGATCTTGGTGCAGGGGAAGTCCAGCTGCCGCAGCTGGGACTGAATGTATTTTTCTGTTTCCATATCGACGGCGGAGGTGGTGTCGTCCAGAATCAGGATGGACGGGCGCAGCGCCAGCGCGCGGGCCAGCGCGATGCGCTGTTTTTGGCCGCCGGACAGGCCGACGCCGCGCTCGCCGATGATGGTGTCGTAGCCGTCGGGCATTTTACGGATGAAGTCGTCGGCCGCCGCTTTGCGGGCGAATTCGACCACCTGATCTTCCGGCAGGTCGGGGTCGCCGTAGGCGATGTTGCCGTCGATGGTATCCGAAAACAGGAACACATCCTGCGTCGCCATGCCGATTTGGTGGCGGAGCGCGTGCAGCGACCAGTCTTTGACATTGACGCCGTCCACCATCACGCAGCCTTTGCCGGGGTCGATGAAGCGGGCGATCAGGTTGGTGATCGTCGTTTTGCCGGCGCCGGTTTCGCCCATGATGGCGACGGTCTGCCCCGGCTTGATCGACAGGGAGACGTCGTCCAGCACGACGTTTTTGTCGTATTTCAGCGTGACGTTAATCAGCTCAATGGCGCCTTTGCTCGGTTCCTCCGGCTTGTACGGCTCTTCCTGATCGTGGATGCGGATCGGGAAATTCTGAATCGCGATCAGCCGGTCGGACGAAGCGAAGAACTGCTGCACGCTGTTCAGCAGCGAACCCAGCTCGCGCAGCGGGTTGGATACCGCCCACACCAGCGCGTTGCACGCCCAGTATTCGCCGATGGTCATCCGGCCGCCGATCATCAGCAGGCCGCCGACCAGCAGACTGATAATCGTGAGCGCCTGGCCCAGGATTTCGACCACGGGGTAGACTTTGAGCCATGCGACGACGACTTTCAGGTTTTGCTCCAAATAGTAGTGGTTGCGCTCGGAAAATTTATCCATTTCGTGCTGTTCGTTGGCAAACGCTTTGACCACGCGGTTGCCGTCGATGTTTTCCTGCGCGACGGTGCTCAGCCGGCTCAGCCGTTCGCGCAGCTCGCGGTACAGCGGGCGCACGCGCTTGGTGTACAGCCGCAGCACGATGAAAATCAGCGGCGCGACCACCAGCATGGCCACGGCGTAGATCCAATCGACCGTGAAGTAATACGCGATCGCCATGCACAGCAGCATGGGGCAAAACACCAGCCGCCGCCAGATGTAGGAAATATTATGCCGGACGACTTCCATGTCGCTGCTCATGGCGGTCATGAGGTCTCCGGTACGGTTTTGGTCGTAGAAGCGCATATCTTTGCGCTGCATCTCGCGGTACAGATCGGTGCGCAGCTGATAGATAATACCCTGGCCGCCCCAGTTGGCCATCACGTTGCAGAAATACTTCAGCAGCGCGCGCGCCAGCGTCACGCCGACCATCGTCAGCGCCAACGGGACGATCAGTTCCGTTTCGCCGCCTTTGATTCCGCGGTCGATCAGTTCGGCCGATATTCGCGGGTTGATCCAGAACGCCAGCGGCATCACTGCGTAGACCGCGTAGCTGGCGATCATCTTGGCGCGCTCGCCTTTGGCGTGCTGCCATATCCATTTTAAGTGTTGCATACGTCTCCTCGCCTCTTTTTACCGGCGGATTTGCCGGGCCTGATTGGGACTTTTGCTTTTTTCGTTCGTTCAATTGCGGATTGGCCGCACCCCTTCGCTCCGGAAGCACCTCCAAAGGCTTTCCACACAAAGTCTACCACGTTGAATGAAATTTTGCAATCCTTTTTTGAAAGTTTTTTAACTTTGTACGATTTGCCGAAAGTATTCCGAAATGAGCGGCCGGTTTGTTGGTTTTCTCTATGCATTTTTTGTGCGGAAAAGCTTGCGGTTTGGGGCGAGGTGTGGTATGATAGTTGGGGGAACTCTTTTGGGGTTAGCTGCAACACTTCAATCTCGGCAATGCCTTTGGGCAACTCCCTCAGCCTCTCGGTGCGGTGCGGCCGAAGGCAACTCCCTCAGCCTCTCGGCAGCTCCCTCGCGAGGGAGCC
>CAJKBQ010000071.1 GCA_905198155.1 uncultured Eubacteriales bacterium | reverse complement strand
CGGCGGCGTGCTGCCCGCGGTCGTCGCAGACACCGCTAAGGCTGAGGGAGTTGCCTTCGGCGTTGCCGGGATACTTTCTGTTGCAGGAAACCTTCTTGTACGCGGTTTCCCGCAGGTTTAGCCGCAACACAGCAGTTACACTGCGGCCGAGGGCAACTCCCTCAGTCTCACGCCTGCGGCGCGAGACAGCTCCCTCACGAGGGATCCTAGGGGTCGTGTTGCCGGAATAGCGCGTGGAAATAAGAAACTTTCGACCGCAGAAAATTACCCGACTACATGGATTTCGCAATACCCGGCTCCCTCGCGAGGGAGCTGCCGAGAGGCTGAGGGAGTTGCCATAGGCCGCACAGCCCCCAAGCTAACGCGCACCCCTCGCAGCCAAATTCGCGACGCGCAGCGCGCGGAGAAGGGCTTCCCCGCGGCCGCAGAAGATTCCCCTACTACATGAGTCTTTCAGTACCCGGCTCCCTCGCGGCGGCCGTGTCGGCCGCGTGCTGCCCGCGGTCGTCGCAGACACCGCTAAGGCTGAGGGAGTTGCCATAGGCCGCACAGCCCCCAAGCTAACGCGCACCCCTCGCGGCCAAATTCGCGACGCGCAGCGCGCGGAGAGGGGCTTCCCCTCCGCCGCAGGCAGGCCGCAATCTACGAAACACGACCATCCCCGCTCCATGTCTCAATCGCCTCAACCGCGCAACCACTTGCGTCTATCACAGCACCCGCACTTCCTCCAAAATATGCCCCAAAATCCCTGCCGCCGTTTCGGCGCTTTGCGTCAAACTGCGGCCGCGGCAAATGATCCGGTGCGCCAAAACATCGACACATACCGCCTTCACATCGTCCGGCAAAACGTAGTCGCGGCCATCCATCGCGGCCGCACCCTGTGCCGCGCGCATCAGCGCCAGCGTCCCGCGCGGGCTGACGCCCATCCGAATCCGCGGGTCCACCCGCGTGGCGTGCGCGATGTCCACCAGATAGCCGCGCAACGGTTCGCTGACACGGACGGCCCGGACGGCCGCCTGTGCGGCCCGCAGCGCGTCGCGCGTGAGCACCGGGGTCAGCCGGTCGAGCGGATCGTCGGCGCGCTTGTCGTCCAGCATCGCCGCCTCGAACGCCTTGTCCGGGTAGCCCATCGACAGCCGCATCAGGAATCGGTCGAGCTGCGCCTCCGGCAAGGGAAATGTGCCCTGGATTTCGACGGGATTTTGGGTCGCGATGACCAAAAATGGCGCATCTAACGGCCGTGTTTCGCCGTCCACCGTCACCTGCCGCTCCTCCATGCATTCGAGCAGGCTGGACTGCGTGCGCGGCGTGGCACGGTTGATCTCGTCGCCCAGGAGAATATTTGTAAATACCGGGCCGGGCCGGAAGATGAATTCGTTGGCTTTGCGGTCGTAAAAATGGATGCCCGTCAGGTCGGACGGCAGCAAGTCGGGCGTGAACTGCACGCGGCGAAACGAGCAGTCGAGCGAGCGCGCCAAAGCTTTGGCAAGTGTCGTCTTTCCGGTTCCGGGCAAATCTTCCAAAAGCAAGTGTCCGTCGCACAGCACGCAGCGGATGACCTTGCGCAGCACCTCGTCTTTGCCGACGATCACGGTGCGCATATTTTCCAGCAGCCGGTCGGCGGCGGCCTGGATCGAAATTTCCATCAAAAGTCGTCCTTTCTTTGCAAAACGGTGATTTTTTGCGTCTTTTTAATCATACCGCAAAATCGACCAAAAGAAAAGGATTTTGACGCGAAAAAAGCGGATTTTGCAAAAAAATTTACAATTTGCGCGCATTGCTTGACAATCGCGCGGGCAAATGTTATGATAGACGCAGGAACGAATGGAGGATGGACGATGAAAATTCTGGAATTACTGGCAGAAAATCCGATTATTGCAGCCGTGCGCAGCAACGGCGATCTGGCGGCCGCGCTGACCGCACCGCCATCGGTGCTGTTTTTGTTAAATGCCAACATTTTGACGCTGCGCGGGCAGATTGAATCTGTGCACCGTTGCGGAAAATCGGTGCTGGTTCACATGGATTTGGCGGAAGGATTGGGAAAAGACGGCGCCGGTGCGGCCTATTTGAGCCAATTGGGCGCCGACGGCGTGATCTCGACGCGCAGCAGCGTCATCCGTTTCGCCAAATCGTACGGATTGTGCGCGGTACAGCGCTTTTTTATGGTAGATTCGCACTCCGTTGCCACCGCCGCCGACTCCATCCGCGCCGCGCAGCCCGATTTGGTAGAATTAATGCCGGGTATCATCCCCAAAGTTGTGCAACATTTTGGCGCAGAATGCGCCGTTCCGGTGATTGCCGGCGGCCTGATCGACGACAAATCCGAGGTGATCGCCGCTTTGCGCGCGGGCGCTGCCGCCGTATCCACCGGCGCGCGGGCGTTGTGGATGGCGTAAGGCGCAAGATATACGGAAAAATGTCGCCTTTACCGGAAATATTTTTCGTCCGGACTTGACACGGGTCAAATTATGGATTATAATATAATTGAGCGTGCATCTACACAATTACGGCGGTTCCCCCCCCCCAAGCTGGAGAAATCCAACCAAGGGGCGTTCCCCCTTGGTAACAAGGGGGTGAGCAAATGATGAGTTACATGGAGTTTCTGACTTCTTGTCTGGTAATCCTCGAGATCATCTCTCTGGCTTACAAAATCATGAGCAAAAAAAACTAAACCGCCCACGCCGACCAAAGCTGTGACGGTTTAGTTCATTCTAAATCTCCGCCGAGGGGGCACCGTCGTGTAACGGATGCACGCTCGTCATCTGTCTATATTATACCGCACCGCGGGGACTTTGTCAAGCACCCGGTGCGTTTTTATCCGAAAAAATCGCGAAAAGCCCGCCATTCCGGGGACTTTTCGCGATTGCAGTTTTCCGGATTATTCCATCATCGCGCTGCGGTAGAACGCTTCAAACGCGCGGGTGGTCATGAACACGTCCAGTTTGGAAACAACTTCCATCGGCGCGTGCATCGACAGCACCGGCACACCAACGTCCACCACGTCTACGTCCATGTTCGCGATGAATTTGGCGACCGTTCCGCCGCCGCCTCCGTCCACGCGGCCCAGCTCGCCCGTTTGCCACAGCACGGATTCGCCGTCCAGCACGGCGCGGACGTGGCCGACGAACTCCGCCGGGGCGTCGGATGTACCGGATTTGCCGCGCGCGCCGGTGTATTTGGTCACGGCGACGCCGCCGTTAATCAACGCGGTGTTGCGCAGCTCGTACGGCGCGGGATACAGCGGGTCGAACGCGGCGTTCACGTCCGCCGACAGGCAGTCCATGTGGCGGAACAGCGTGCGCGCCGGGACGTGCGCCTGGTCGGCGAGGTCTTCGACGAAATGGCGCAGGTAGTCGGCTTGCAGGCCGGTATTCCCTTCGCTGCCAATTTCTTCGCGGTCGGTCAGCACAGTGATGTGCGTGAAATCCGGCTCGGTGACGGCGAATTCGGCGGTCAGCGCGGTGTAGGCGCAGACGCGGTCGTCGTGGCCGTATGCGCCGATCATGCTGCGGTCCAGCCCGATGTCCACGGCGTGTGCCGCGGGCACCATCGTGAGGTCGGCAGAGATGAAGTCGTCCTCGGTGATGCCGTACTGCTCGTGCAGCAGCGCCATCACGTTCGCCTTGACGGCGTCGGCGCCTTCCAGCCCGCGGTAGGCGCGGCTCCCGGCCAGCACGTCCAGCGCTTCGCCCTCGATCGCCGTGCCCAGCGTTTTGCTTTGCTGCTCGGCGGACAGGTGAATCAGCAGGTCGGTGACGCAGAACTGCGGGTCGCCCGGCTGCTCACCGATGCGGACGTCGATGGCGGTGCCGTCGGTTTTCACGATGCGGCCGTGCAGCGCCAGCGGGATCGTCGTCCACTGGTATTTTTTGACGCCGCCGTAGTAGTGCGTGTCCAAAAATGCCAAATCATTCTTTTCGTACAGCGGGTTGGGTTTGAGGTCCAGGCGCGGCGAATCGATGTGCGCGGCGGCCAGGTGAATCCCTTCGGCCACCGGACGTTTGCCAAATGTGGCCAGAATGATCGATTTGTTGCGGTTGTTGACGTACACGCGGTCGCCGGGCGCGTAGTGCGCGGCCGGGTCAAACGGCCGGTAGCCGTGCTGCTCCGCGGCGCGGATGGTGTAGGAGACGGCTTCGCGCTCGGTTTTGGCTTCGTCCAGGAACGCTTTGTACGCTTCGCAGTACGCGTCTGCGCGCGCCAGCACTTCGGCGCCCACGCGCACGGCGCCGGATTTGGTATTGCGGAACA
>CAJKBQ010000070.1 GCA_905198155.1 uncultured Eubacteriales bacterium | reverse complement strand
CGCGCCAGCACTTCGGCGCCCACGCGCACGGCGCCGGATTTGGTATTGCGGAACAGACGCGATTTGGCCTGCTCCAATTCGTTTTTCTCGTCCATATTCTTCCATTCCTTTCGTGATATGTGTCATATCCCATTGGGATACAATTGGCAATAAATTTCGTAATTCCGGACAATCCAGCGGACGTACTGCGCGGTGTCGGCGTATGGGATGACGTCCAGGTGGACGCCGTCGGCCGAATAGGCCGGGTTTTGCAGCCACCGCTGCACGCCGTTGTGCCCGGCGTGATACGCGGCTGCGATGGTCGCGACGTCGCCGAACTGCGCTTGCAGCCGCGCCACGAAATACGCGCCGTAGCGCACGTTGACGGCGGGGTCGAACAGGTCGGCGCGGGTGTAGTGGTCGTCGTCGGGCGTCAGCGTTTGCAGCCAGTCGAGCGTGCTGGGCAGCAGTTGCATCAGGCCGCAGGCATCGTTGGCGGAGACGGCCGTCGGGACGAAATCACTTTCGGCTTTGATGATGGCGCACAGCAGCCGCGGGTCGAGGCCGTTATCGTCGGCGGCCGTCTGGATCAGATCGCCATATTTTACCGGGTAGACCGTGCGGTAATAGTGCCGTGCGGCCGCTCGGCAGCCCAACGCCAGCGCCGCCAGCAGCACCAGCGCCAGCACGGTTTCGCCAAACGCTGCGCGGCGGGCGGTTCGGGTGGATTGCGTCATGCGCTCACGCTCCTTTCGGACGTTACGGGATGCGGTTCGTCGGGTTCTTTTCTATTATATATCATTCTGCCGAAAAAATCAACGGGCATATCGGCGCCATTCCAGCCGCAGCCCGCTGATGGCGGAATGGAGGGCTTTTTCCAGCGCGGCCATGTCGCCGTTGTTGTGGAAAATGGCGGTGGCGCCGTCGGCGTAGTATTCGTCCGACTGCTGCGCGGCCATCCGCTGGCGCGCGTCCGCTTCGGAGATACCGTCCCGCGCGCAGATGCGCCGCAGCCGCAGCTCCGGGTCGGCCAGCACGACGAACACCGCGTTGCACTCTTCGTCCAGCCCGCTTTCATACAGCAGCGGCGCGTCCAGCACGACAAACGGTGCGCCCTTCGCCTGCGAGAGTCGGATTTGGGCGCGTATTTGCGTCAGGATGCGGGGGTGGGTGATGTCGTTGAGCAGCTGCGTATGCGCCGTATCGACGAATGCACGCCGCGCCAGTTCGTGGCGATCCAGAAAACCTTCGGCGCAGATATCCGCGCCGAACGCGTCTTTCAGGGCGGCCAGGCAGTCCGGGCTTTCCACGACGCGCCGCGCGGCTTCGTCGGCGTCGATGATTGCGCCGCCCATGGTGCGCATGATGTGTGCAGCTTCGCTTTTGCCCGCGCCGGTGGGGCCGGTCAGACCGATGATTGGGGAAGGCATGATGGGAGGACTCCTTTCGGGGGTGTGATATTTTGGGATTTTTGTTGTAAAAGAACGACAATTGATGGGCGTTCTGATGGTTCGGTGCGATTGCCGCAAAATGCGGGGGAAAAATTTTTCGCGCCCCGCTTGACAAAATCGCGGGAAGGGGGTATAATAGTAGTAGAAAGTGAGCGTGCACCTACACGACGGTGCCTCCGCTTTATGATTTAGGAAAAACTAAACCGTTTGCTTTGGCATGGCGTGGCGGTTTAGTTTTTTTTATTTGCACGCATGATATTAACCGTCAGCGTAATCACGCCGAGCAGAACCATACAAAAAGCGTAGAGCTCCGTATGTGTTACCATGTTACATCACCCCCTTTGCAGGGGGATACTAACCCCCTTGAATTTTGCGCGGGGGCAGCCGCCATAATTGTGTAGATGCACGCTCAATTATATTATAATCCATAATTCGACCCGTGTCAAGCCCGGACGAAAAATATTTCCGGGAGCGGACATTATTGCGCGGCGCGGGCGGCCGCGCGCAGGGCGTCCACAATTTCGTCCAGATCGCCGTTCAGTACGGATTCCAGCCGGTGTATCGTCAGCCCGATCCGGTGGTCGGTGACGCGGCTTTGGGGGTAATTGTACGTCCGGATGCGCTCCGACCGGTCGCCGGTGCCCACCTGGGCGCGGCGTGCGCCCGCAATCTCCGCTTCCTGCGCGCGGCGCTGCATTTCCAGCAGCCGCGACCGCAGCACGCGCAGCGCCTTGTCTTTGTTTTTGTACTGGCTGCGCTCGTCCTGGCACTCAACCACCAGCCCGGTGGGGCGGTGCGTGATGCGGATGGCGGACTCGGTTTTGTTGATGTGCTGGCCGCCTGCGCCGCTGGCGCGATACGTATCAATTTGCAGGTCCGCCGGGTCAATTTCCAGCTCCACTTCTTCTGCCTCCGGCAGCACCGCCGCCGTCACGGTGGACGTGTGGACGCGCCCCTGCGTCTCTGTTTCCGGCACGCGCTGCACCCGATGGACGCCGCTTTCGTACCGCAGACACGCGTAGGCGTCCGCGCCGCGAATCATCAGGCTGATCTCGCGGAAGCCGCCCAGCTCCGTCTCATTGGCGCCCAGCCGCTCCACCGTCCAGCCGTGCGACGCGGCATACATCGTGTACATCCGCGCCAGCACCGCGGCAAACAGCGCCGCTTCCTCGCCGCCCGCCCCGGCGCGCAGTTCCAGAATCACATTTTTGCCGTCGTTTGGGTCCTGCGTCCGCATCAGCGCTTGCAGCGTCCCGCGCAGCTCCGCCTGCCGGGCGGACGCGCGGTGCAATTCTTCCGCGCCCAGCCGCTGCAGCTCCGCGTCCGGGTCGGTCAGCAGCGCGCGCGCGTCCGCTTCGTCGGCCACGGCCTGACGGTATGCGCGGTACGCCTGCGCCAGCGGCTCCACCGCTTTGTACGACTTCATCGCCGCCGTGTAGGCATCCGGGTCGGCCAGCACCGCCGGGTCGCACAGCCGCTGCTCCAACTCCTCGTACTGCGCCAGCACGCCGTTCAGCTGCTCATACATCCGGTGCGGCCTCCTCCCGGCGGATTTTGCGGATATTTTTCTCAATTTTTACGCGCGGCACCATCATCTCGTGCCCGCAGCCGGTACACCGCAGCCGGAAGTCCATGCCCGACCGCAGCACCAAAAACGATTTACTGCCGCACGGGTGCGGCTTTTTCATTTCCAACACGTCGCCCACGCGAACATCCATGGGATCGCACTCCTTTCGGCCTGTTTTCATCAGGTTCTTTTATATTGTATCACATTTTGGGGCAAATGCATAGTCCTGCGGGGGAAAAAGTTTTTCGGGGCGGACAGCTGCTCCGAAAAAATGCAGAAAGATGCATTTCTTCGGAGTAAGAGAAATTATTGGATATTATGAGATATCTTGTGTGTGACTTTGGACAAAACGTGCGCCAAGGAATGCGATCTGATTTTCGCTGTTCGATCGCAGCATCCCCTCAAAACACCGCAATCCCGCCCAACTTCGCCGCAATCACCTGTGCCATGCGCATATGGCCAGCAGCACCTGGATGCAGCCGGTCGGGATGCAGCTGATTCAGGTCGGGGTTGGCAAAATACACGGCGCTTTCGTCGTACAGCGGGAACAGGCCGCTCGCGGATTCCAGGTCGATCAGCTCCGTCGCCCACAGCCGCGACGCTTCGCGCACCACGGCAGTGTAGTCGTCGATATACAGCCCCAGCGCGTTGGCGCAGCGCTCGTCGGGCTGGATGTTGGTTTCGCCGAAGCAGGCGTACGCGCGGTGAATCGGCGTCATCAGGATGATTTGCTTCTGCGCATAGCGGTGTTTCAGGAAGTCCAGCACCATATTGATCGACCCGCGGAACGTGCTGGGGTCCATCAGCGCCGTGCGGTGCCGGCGCATCGTCTGCGCCAGCGGCGCGCCGTCGCTGTCCGTGCGGCGAACCACCGGCGCGTCCGATTCGCTGAACCAATCGCCCAGCGGGACACTGCCTTCGTAATCGTTCGTTCCGGCGAGCAGGAAAACCGCGTCCACGTCCGGTCCCAATTCGGCGGCCATCCGCTGCGCCTGGTCATACAACCCGGCGAACCGCGCGCCGTTGACGCCATAGCCGTGCGCATTCAGCCCGACCATGCGCCCCAGCACGTCCAGATACCGCGTACCCGGCGCGGTGCCGACGCCGTCGGTGATGGAGTCGCCCAAAAATGCGGCCGTTTTACCGGCCCAGTGATTGCAATTCATTGTGAAAATCTCCTTTTGTGTGAAAATTGAATTTATTATAGCGGAATGGGGAGGGGATGTCAATGTTTTTTAGATAATAGATCAGAGATAATACATAATAGATAATAGATATTTTTGGTATGATAGGGATATTTCGTTGGAATTGGGCTTGCGTTGTAGGGGCGATCATTGATCGCCCGTTCCGAAAATTCGTACAGGGAATCCAGATATCGTACTGTGGGGGTGTTTTCGCCGTCTGGTTGCGCTGCGGCCGTGGGCAACTCCCTCAGCCTTAGCGGTGTCTGCGACGGCCGCGGGGAAGCCCCTCTCCGATCGCTGCGCATCGCGAATTTGGCCGCGAGGCAAGTCACGTTGTCTGGTTGCGCTGCGGCCGCGGGCAACTCCCTCAGCCTT
>CAJKBQ010000069.1 GCA_905198155.1 uncultured Eubacteriales bacterium | reverse complement strand
GTGAATGGACGTCCAGTGGACGTCCAGAGCCGCGCCCGACCAAGCGCCGCAGCGCGCGAATCGAGTCCTACAGGTGGCGCCATGAAAAAAGCAAGCCTTGACATCGAGGCTTGCTTTTGTGTTTACGGATAGATTTGGGGGACTCGAATAGGCGCGGGAGTGAATGGACGTCCAGTGGACGTCCAGAGCCGCGCCCGACCAAGCGCCGCAGCGCCATTTCCACGTTCCGTGGAAAGGAGAATCGAGTCCTACAGGTGGCGCCAGGAAAAAAGCACTTGCGTTCGCAAGTGCTTTTTTCAGTGATATTCGCCTGCGGCGAGTGTTATCGCTTCGCAGTGATATCCGGCTTCGCCGGGTGATATGCGCTTCGCGCGTGTCGGGGCGAATATCATATCACTGCGGCGCAGCCGCAATATCACGCTGCGCATCGCACAGCATATCACTTTCCGCGCAGCGGAAAATATCACCATTCTACGTTTGCCGTAGTCGCAAAGTTCTTTTTCAGTGATATTCGCTTCGCAATAATATCCGCTTTGCCGGGTGGTATGCGCTTCGCGCGTGTCGGGGGCATTCGCTCAACAATTCAACCACCGGTCGATTCCGCCAACCACCGGTTCGCGCAGCAGGGGCTTGTTATTTTCCGCAGAACATGGTATACTATGCATATGTACGGATTTCTGTGACCCGATTTTGCGAGGAGGCGGCGAACATGAATGAACAAACAGTCGGCCAGCGGATTGCGGCGCTGCGCGCGGCGCAGGGACTGACGCAGGCGCAGCTCGGCGAACAGCTTGGTGTCAGCGGCAAGGCAGTCAGCAAATGGGAGGTCGGGAAGTGCTACCCGGACATCACGATTTGCCCCAAATTGGCGCGCCTATTGCACACCACAGTCGATGAATTGCTGCGCGACCCGGAGCCTGCGGCCGAAAACCATCCGTCCCTGCGCGACGGCCACGGCGGAATGCAATCGCTGCGCAGCCTGTACCGCATCGGCGTCGGCCCGTCCAGTTCGCATACCATGGGGCCGGACCGCATCTGCCGGATTTTCCGCGGCCGCCATCCGGACGCCGCACGATTTTCCGTCATCCTGTACGGCTCGCTCGCCTCGACCGGCCGCGGCCACGGCACCGACCGCGTGATTCGCGCCGTATTTGCCGACCGGCCGCTCGACTTGCAGCTGAATCCGGACGCCAATCTCCCGTTCCCGAACACCATGGATTTGACGGCCGTTTACCCCGACCGCACCGTTACCGCGCGCGCATACAGTCTGGGCGGCGGCGCGATCGCATTCGACGGCGAGGCGGCGGACGAGCCGGACGTCTACCCGCACCGCTCGTTCTACGAAATCGCCCAATCCGTGCGGGCGCAAGGAATTCGGCTGTACGACTACGTGCGCGCGTGCGAGGGCGACGCGATTTTCGACTATCTGCGCACCGTCTGGGCGCAAATGCAGCAAACCATCCGCGACGGCCTGAACGCAGAGGGCGTCCTGCCCGGCGGACTGGGCGTCGAGCGCAAAGCCAAATTCCTGCACCGCAGCCACTACATCGGCGAAACGGCTGACATTCAGGCCAACCGCCTGATCGCGGCATACGCCTACGCGTGCAGCGAGCAAAACGCCGCGGGCGGTACCGTCGTCACAGCGCCAACGTGCGGTTCGTGCGGCGTGCTGCCGGCCGTGCTGCGCTATATGCAGGACAAGCACGGCTTTTCCGACGCGCAAATCTGCAACGCGCTGGCGACCGGCGGCATTGTCGGCAACCTCATCAAGCACAACGCCAGCATCAGCGGCGCCGAGTGCGGCTGCCAGGCGGAGATCGGGTCGGCGTGCGCCATGGCCGCCGCCGCTTTGGCGGAGCTGTTCGAGCTGAATATCGAGCAGATCGAGTACGCCGCCGAAATCTCCATCGAGCATCACCTGGGCCTCACGTGCGACCCGGTGAACGGATTGGTGCAGATTCCCTGCATTGAGCGCAATGCCGTGGCCGCAATGCGCGCGATCAACGCGCTCTCCCTTTCCAATTTTCTGACCTACACGCGCAAAGTCTCGCTGGACACAATCATCGAGACCATGTACCAGACCGGCCGCGACCTCGCGTGTGGCTACCGCGAGACCAGCCGCAACGGCCTCGCGCAATTCTATGTGAAAAACGATCCCAAGCGCTCCGTGTGAGCGTGGGGGAGGTTCCCATCGGCGGCAAACCGGAACGGTGCGCCGCCGATTTTTTGCTGCACGTTTCAGGTACAACGTGCCCGGCAGACCCGCCCGGGCACGGTTTTTTTGCACAAATTCCGGGTTTTGAAAAAAAGTTTTGGTCGTTTTTGTGTTCGGAGGAATTTTTTTGGGGCTTTTGCTGCACAATTTTGTGTTCCGGGCGGGCGAATCCGGGGCGTTGGCAGCCGAAAACTGCCCGAAATCGTCTCGAAAATCTCATATTGCGGCAAAACTGTGCAAAACCGTGGAAAAATTGGTGCACAAATCAGGGCATTGCCAAACGAACGCCCTTGTGGTAGAATGGTGTTGTCGCAAAAGGACTTCGTTTCCGCGGCGGAAACATCCCAAACCCCGCCGCGGGATTCGGCAGCTGCGATTGCGAACAAATTTTTTTAGGAGGAATACCAAAATGAGCAAAACCCTGACCAAACTGTTGGCCGCCGTGCTGGCGGTGCTGATGATCGTTTCGCTGGCCGCGTGCACCAAAACGCCCGCGTCCTCGACGGCACCGACTTCCAGCACCACCGAGTCCAAAGCGGACACCAGCAAAGACGACGACCTCTACTACAACAAAACCGGATACCCGATCGCGAAACAGCTGATCACGATCAAAGCAGCCGGTCCCGATGCAAACAACGGCCGCGCGTGGAAAGACACGCTGATGTGCAAAGACTGGGTGACGAAGTTCAACATCCAGATCGACGACACGTCCTACCCGGGCGATTCCTGGAAAACGCAGCTGTCCACGATGATCGCGGGTGACACCCTGCCGGATCTGATCCTGAACGCGGGTCTCACCGAAGCCGACGCGCAGAAATACGGCAGCCAGGGCTACTTTGCAAACCTTGCGGAGTACAAAGACCTGATGCCGGAAATGTACAAGCGCTTTGACGCGACCCCGGCGTACCGGCTGTACCTGTCCGACGAAAAAGGCGCGATCTACGGTCTGTCGGAACTGATGGAATTCACCAACGAGCTGCTGAACCGCGTGTACATGAGTCAGAAATGGCTGGATAACCTCGGCCTCGAAGTGCCGAAAACCACCGAAGACCTCTACCAAGTGCTGAAAGCCTTCAAAGAGAAGGATGCCAACAAAAACGGCAAAACCGACGACGAAATTCCGCTCGGCATCGTGGACAAATGGAACGCCGCGTACATCTACCGGATGCTGATGGAAGCGTACGGCATCAACACGAGAGATCACGCGCTCCCGCTGGTCGTTACCGACGGCAAAGTGGAATTCGCCGGTCTGTCCGACAACTACAAAGCCTACCTCAAATATCTCCGCAAACTGTACCAAGAGGGTCTGATCTATCAGGGGATGTTTACCGATGACGCCAACCAGCTGAAATCCGTCGGCGTGTACGCCAACGACGCGATCGGCATGATGGGCGAAGCCCCGTTCTTGGTGCGCGGCAGCGAAATTGCGACCGACGCCGACATGACCTGGATCGGCGGCCTCACCTCCGAAGTCAATGACAAACAGTACGTCGCCATCCGCCAGGGCGTGGAATCGAATATTAAGATTCTGGTTCCGCAAAAATCCGAATACAAAGAGGCGGTTGTGCGCCTGATCGACTACTACTACTCCGACGAAGGCTATCCGGATGCCATCTCCGGTCCGCTGGGCGTGTCCTGGGAGTACGAGGAAGAACCGGCCATCGGCATGAAGGTTCGGAAACTGCTCCGTCCGGCCGAAGGCTTTAAGTCCGACGAAGACTTCCGCGCCAACTACGCGATCATCAACGGCGGTTTCACCATGTACCAGACGATCGAGTTCATCGGCCGCGGCAATATGTATAAGCTGACCGACGAAAAACTGAAGTCCGACGAAGTGATCGCGAAGTACGGCTGGGCGGCCATCTCCGAAACCGGTCTCCGCCGCGAAGGCAACATCCAGGTCAAAGACTTCTACCCGGTCATGTCCTACACCACCGAAGAAGCGACCGCCCGCACCACGCTGGTCACGGATATCAAAGAATACATGGGCAGCGCGCTGGCGTCGTTCGTCACCGACAAGTCCCGCGATGTGGATGCGCAGTGGAACGATTATGTCACCTCCCTGAAAAACTTCGGCGTTGACAACCTCGTCAAGCTGGAGCAGGGCGCGTACGACCGCTACATCAAAAACGCGAAATAATTCATTGACTGCAAGACCGTGAGCGCTTGCCCGAAACGCGGGTGTATTCAGCTGTACGCCGCTTTCGGACGTGGGATTTGGGATATTCCTCCAAACGAAGCGGGCATTCATTCACGAAAATTGGGTACGGCGCAGCGACGGGAGCCATTTCAACGCTGCGCCGTTTCATTTACCCCCCAATACCCCCGCACCAACCCCCGCGGGCAGCTGCACATTTCAGGTACAACGCCGCCGGTTTGCCCGGTTCGTTTGCCGGTTCGGACAACTTTTTTTGCG
>CAJKBQ010000068.1 GCA_905198155.1 uncultured Eubacteriales bacterium | reverse complement strand
GGTTGGTGCCGGGGCATTCGCCGGTGGTGGTGATGAACGTGGCGGTCGCGCCGTTTTCGTATTCGGCGTTGATGGTCACGTCGTCTTCGACTTCAATATGGTGATATTTCCCGACGTAGCAGTCCGCGCGCACGCGTTTCGGCATACCGAAAATCCACTGCCACAGGTCCAGGTTGTGCGGGCACTGGTTCAGCAGCACGCCGCCGCCTTCGCCCGCCCAGGTGGCGCGCCATTCGCCGGAATCGTAGTACGCCTGGCTGCGGTACCAGTCGGTGATGATCCAGACCAAGCGTTTCAGCTCGCCCAGTTCGCCGCCCTGCACCATCTCGCGGGCTTTTTTGTACACCGGGTTGGTGCGCTGGTTGAACATGATGCCGAACTGCACCCCGCTTTTGGCGGCGGCTTCGTTCATCTCGCGGACGGCTTTGGTGTACACGCCGGCCGGTTTTTCGGAGATGACGTTCACCTTCGCCTTGAACGCATCCTGCGCAATCACCGGGTGCAGGTAGTGCGGCGTCGCGATGATGACGACGTCGATCTTGCCGCTGGTGAGCATTTCGTGATAATCCGAAAAATAGGCCAGCTTGTCGCCGTATTCGGCGCGCACTTTTTCCAGCCGCTCGGGCTTGATGTCGCATACGGCGGCCAGCTCCGCGCGCTTGATATGCCCTTCGCCCAGGGACTTTACATGACTGGACCCCATGTTGCCGACGCCGACGATGCCAAATCGAACTGTTTTCATAGTGAAGAATCCTCCTTGTCAAACTTGTCAAATGGGCAGTTACACCCGTTGGTACTTATAGTTTACTACTATTTTTTTGACAATTCAATTGTTAAAAAGCAAAACAAAGATTGCTAATCGCACACAATTGGCAGCGCTTTCAATCGGGCTGGTCACAGTTGCCAAAAAAATTGCCGGATTTTGCGCACTTCGCCGAACGGATCGCTCATCTCTGCGGAACGTAGAGCCGGATTGCCGGATTGCCCGTTTTTTGCGCGGCAGACGGTCGGAATTCGTAGGTTGCAGCCAACGGCAAAATCATTTATAATAAGTATGAAGACAATGCACATATGTGCGCAGACAAGGAGGAAGCATATCATGAAATTCACACAGCAATGGACGGCGCGCCGGTACGAGCCGGACGGCGCATTGTTTCCCGCGTTCCCGGCAGCGGTGCCCGGCAATTTGCAGTACGACTGGGCACAGGCCAACGGGCTGACGGATCTGCAGTACGGCACCAACGTGCGGCAGCTGGAAGCGACGGAGACATGGCACTGGATGTACGACACGGTGCTGGACTTCGCGGCGGGGCCGGGCGAATCGGTGTGGTTTGCTGCGGAAGGAATCGATTACCAATACGAGATTCTGCTGGACGGCGCGGCGGTTGCGGCGGGCGAAGGAATGTTCACGCCGGTGGAGATTGACCTGACGGGGCGGGCGCAGCCGGGGTCGCGGCTGAGCGTTCACATTTTCCCGCACCCGAACCGCGGCGGCGAATATTCGGACTACCGCCAGGCGGCCGACCAGTGCTGCAAGCCGCCGGTGACATACGGGTGGGACTGGAACCCGCGGCTGCTGATTTCCGGGCTGTGGCGGCCGGCGTATGTAGAAACGCGCGGGGCGGGGTATATCCGCCGGTGCGAACCGCGCTATGTGCTGAACGATGCGCGCGACACCGCCGAACTGCGGTTCGACACGGAATGCAGCACGCCGGTGACATACACGCTGACCGACCCGGACGGCGTGGAAATTTATCGCGGGACGGAACCGCACTGCACGGTGCATCCGGTGCGGCTGTGGTGGTGCCGGGGGCAGGGCGCGGCGGACTGCTACCGCTGGCGCGCGGAGTCGGCCGACTGCGTGCGCGAAGGGCTGGTGGGCTTCCGCACGGTGCGGCTGGTGCGCAATGCCGACGCCAACGAAAACGATGGGTTCCCCAAATCCCGCTATGCCGCGCCGATCACTGTGGAGCTGAACGGGCGGCGCATCTTCGCCAAGGGCAGCAATTTCGTCAACCCGGAGCTGTTTTTCGGGCGGATTACAGCGGAACGGTACGCAGAACTGATCGAAGCGGCGGCGGATGCGCATATGAACATCTTCCGGATGTGGGGCGGATCGGGGATTCAGCACCCGGTGTTTTACGAATTGTGCGACCGCGCGGGGATCATGGTGTGGCAGGAGTTTATGCTGTCGTGCAACAATTACCGCGACAACGACCATTATTTGGCGGTGCTGGAACGCGAGGCGCGGTCGATCGTGCGGCAGCTGCGGGTGCACCCGGCGCTGGTGCTGTGGTGCGGCGGGAACGAGCTGTTCGATTCGTGGTCCGGGATGGACGACCAAAGCCGCGCACTGCGCCTGCTGAACAAAGTCTGCTACGAAGAAGATTACGACCGGCCGTTCTTAGCGACGTCGCCGCTGACGGGGATGTCGCACGGCGGGTATCTGTTCCGCCACGACGACGGGCGCGATTCGTTCCGGCTGTATCAGGAGGCGGACAGCACGGCGTACACAGAGTTCGGGATTCCGGGGATTTCGCCGGCAGCGTCGCTGGAACAAATCATTCCGGCGGACGAACGCTTCCCGATCCGCGAGACGGAAGCGTGGACGATTCACCACGGGTATCACGCGTGGAGCAGCAATCCGGGGCGGTGGCTGTGCTTGGACACGCTGGCATATTACTTCGGCGAAAGCGACAGCCTAGCGCAGACGGTGGAGCGCTCGGGAATTTTGCAGCGCGCGGGGTATCAGGCGGTGTTCGAGGAAGCGCGCCGCCAGTGGCCGCACTGCGCGGCGGCGATCAACTGGTGCTTTGACGAGCCGTGGATCACGGCGGCGAACAATGCGCTGCTGGCGTACCCGTGCATCCGCAAGCCGGGGTATTTCGGCGCGCAGGACGCGATGCGGCCGGTGCTGGCGAGCGCGCGGATCCCGCAGTTCGACTGGGCGCCGGGGGCGGAATTTTCGGCAGAGCTGTGGCTGCTGAACGATTCCGGCGATCCGGTGAGCGATACGGTTACTGTGACGGCGGAGATCGGCGGGCAGGTTTATGCGCTGGGCACCTGGGCGACGGGCGAAACCGCGCCGCGCACCAACACGCGCGGGCCGCGGGTGACGATGGTGCTGCCGAAGCGGTCGGGGCTGTGGACGCTGCGGCTGCGGACGGGGCACGCGGAACGCGACAGCGCGTACACGTTACTGATTCGGGCGGAGGGATAAATATGGATGCCAAAACCATTGGCCAGACCATTGCGGCGCTGCGGCGCAAAAGCGGGATGACGCAGTCCGCACTGGCGGAACGGCTGCATATCAGCGACAAAACCGTAAGCAAGTGGGAATCCGGCTACGGGTACCCGGAAATCACGCAGTTCCCGGTGCTGGCGACGCTGTTCGGCGTGACGATCGACTATTTGATGACCGGCGAGCGGCGCGGGGTGACGATTGCGGGCAATATGCTGACCGACCGGGTAAAAACGATCGATGTGTACCCCGAAAAAGGGATGCTGGCGCATATCCGGCAGGTTACGCGCTCGGTCGGCGGCTGCGCGCCGAATACGGCCATTGACCTGGCGAAGATTGACCGCAGCATTCCGATTCATGTGATCGGGCGCATCGGGCAGGATGACGACGGGCGGTATGTGGTGTCGCAGCTGCAGCGGTACGGGATCAACACGGGGCAGATCGTGCAGTCTGCCGACCGGCCGACGAGTTTCAGCGATGTATTCAGCCTGCCGACGGGCGAACGGACGTTTTTCCATATGACCGGCGCGAACGATGATTTTTCGCCGGAGGATGTGGACATTTCGGCGCTCAGCTGCAATCTGCTGCACATTGGGTATATTTTACTGCTGGCGCAGTTTGACCGGGCAGACCCGGAATACGGGACGGCGATGGCGCGGTTCCTGCACGCGGTGCAGGAGCGGGGGATTCGGACGTCGATCGATGCGGTCAGCGATTCCGGCGGGCGATTTGCTGAGAAAATGGTGCCCGCGATGAAGTACAGCGACTATGTGATTGTGAACGAGATCGAAAGCTGCGCGATTTTCGGGCTGAATCCGCGGAACAGCGACGGCACGCTGGCGATGGACGCGGTACACGACGCGATGCGCCGGATGGCGGCGTGCGGCGTGGGGCGCAAGGTGATTGTGCACAGCAAGGAAATGGGCTGCTGCCTGGACGTGGCAACGGGGGAATTCACAGAAGTTCCGGCGCTGCCGATTCCCAAGTCGGAAATTCGCGGCAGCTGCGGTGCGGGCGACGCGTTCTGCGCGGGGTGCCTGTACGGGCTGTATACCGAAATGCCCGACCGCGAGATGCTGGAATTCGCCGCCGGCGCGGCGGCGTGCAGTCTGTTCGCCGAAAATGCGGTGGACGGGATGCGGAGCAAGGCGGAGATTATGCGGATGATGGGGGAGATGGTGGGGGTGTGAGGGTCGAGGGCCTTTTAGTCGCAACAGAGAGAATCTCGGTGCGGGTTGAAGGCAACTCCCTCAGCCTCTCGGCAGCTCCCTCGCGAGGGAGCCATGTATTGAAAGACTCATGTAGTAGGTAAATTTTTTCGGCCGAAAGATTATAGTCCTCACGCGCTACCCCGGCAATACGACCCCAAGGCTCCCTCGCGAGGGAGCTGGCTCGCGC
>CAJKBQ010000067.1 GCA_905198155.1 uncultured Eubacteriales bacterium | reverse complement strand
CTCCCGGTACACGGCTCCCTCGCGGCGGCCGTGTCGGCCGCGTGCTGCCCGCGGTAGCGGTGACTGCGTCGACCGCCCGCAGACACCGCTAAGGCTGAGGGAGTTGCCTTCCGCCGCAGAAAACGTTCCGACTACATAAGTCTCCCGGTACACGGCTCCCTCGCGGCGGCCGTGTCGGCCGCGTGCTGCCCGCGGTAGCGGTGACTGCGTCGACCGCCCGCAGACACCGCTAAGGCTGAGGGAGTTGCCTTCAACACGCGCCCTATTTTCCACGTTGCAGCAAATCTGATGGAGTTTTTCCCCTCGGCCGCACCTCAGTGTTGCCCCTCTCCTTGCCGACCTCCCAGCACCCGTTCCGCACACCGAATCCCGTCCACCGCCGCCGAGGTAATCCCCCCGGCGTATCCGGCGCCTTCGCCGCATGGATATAACCCCGCGATTCCGACCGCTTCGCACGTCTCGCCGCGAAGCATCCGCACCGGCGACGAACTGCGCGTCTCCACGCCGGTCATCACCGCTTCGGGATTCGCAAACCCACGCAGCGCCTGATCCATATGCCGCAGCCCGTCGCGCAGCGCCGCAGTCACCGTGCCCGGCAAGCACCGCGCCAAATCCGACGGCACCGCCCCGCGGCTGTAACTGGGCACAATCGCCCCGAATCCGGTCGAAGGCACTCCGGCCAAAAAATCGCCGACCAGCTGTGCCGGGGCGCGGTAAGCGCCGCCGCCCGCCGCAAATGCCGCGCGTTCCAGCCGCCGCTGGAACGCCACGCCCGCCAGCGGATCGTCCGACCCAAAATCCGACGGCGTCACACCGACCAGCACGGCAGCATTGGCGTTTTCGCGGTCGCGCGCGAATGCGCTCATCCCGTTGGTCACCACCCCGCCGATCTCCGACGCCGCCGCAACCACCTCGCCGCCCGGGCACATACAAAACGTATATACCCCGCGCCCGTCGGCCGTGTGCATCGCCAATTTGTAATCCGCCGCCCCCAGCGCCGGATGCCCGGCGAATCGGCCATACTGCGCGCGATTCAGCCAGTCCTGCCGGTGCTCAATCCGTACGCCGACCGAAAACGCCTTCGGCGCCATCCGAACGCCGCGCCCGTGCAGCCATACAAACGTGTCGCGCGCACTGTGCCCGATCGCCAGAATCACCGCGTCCGCCGTCTCCCGGTACGCGTCGCCGCCCGGCCCGGCCAGCTCCGCCGCCTGCACGCGCCCGTCCGCAATCGTCAGGTCGCGCAGGCACGTCTCGAACCGCACTTCGCCGCCCAGCGCCCGAATCCGGTCGAGCAGCGCCGCAATCGCAATGTGCAGCCGGTCGGTTCCCACATGCGGCTTGGCGTCCGTCAAAATCTGTGCCGGTGCGCCGCAGCGTACGAACGCTTCCAGCACGAACCGAATGCGCGGATCTTTGGTGCCGGTGTTCAGCTTGCCGTCGGAGAATGCCCCCGCGCCGCCCGCGCCGAACTGCACGTTGGACTCCGGATCCAGCACGCCCGTCGCCCAAAACGCGCGTACATCCGCCTCGCGCGCCGCCACGTCCCGGCCCCGGTCGATCAGCAGCGGCGCTTGCCCCGCCTGCGCCAGAATCAGCGCCGCAAACAGTCCCGCCGGGCCGCACCCGACCACCAGCGGCCGCCGCGCAAGCCGCGGTACCGCCGGTACCGTGTAACGATACGGCGTGTATGGGGCCACGCGCGGCGGCAGCGGCATCCGCAGCGCGCGCACCGTCTCCGCCTCGGCCGTCACCGTCAGGTGGACGTCGGCCTTTTTGCGCGCGTCCACCGACCGCCGCAGCAGCCGCACTGCCGCCACGTCCGTCGGTTTCACGCGCATCGCCGCGCACACCGCCTTGCGCAGCCGCTCCGGCGTGTCATGATCCAGCGGGATCGCCAGATCGGAAATTTTATATCGAAAATTCATACCGTTTCCTCCGTCCATTCCGCGCGAATCCGCCATTCAAACCGAAAAATCCACCGTCCGCACCGCCTTGCCGCATCGTGCCGCCGCAGCGCGCCCGGCCTGCAAACCGGTACTCCACGCCCACTGCAAATTGTATCCGCCGCAGATTCCGTCCGCGTCCAGCACTTCGCCGCACGCAAACACCCCCGGTACCCGAACCGATTCCAGCTGCGCCGTCAATTCCGTCAGCCGTACGCCGCCCGCCGTCACCTGCGCCGCCGCAAATCCGCCGGTGCCGCGCACCGGGAACATCCAAGCCCGGCACCGCAGCGCCAGCGCGCGCCACTCCGCATCCGAAATCCCGCCCACCGTCCGGTGCGCAATGTCCGGCACCACGCCGCGCAGCAGCTCGTACCCGATCTTCTTGTGGAACAGCCCCAAAAACGCCGACTCCGCCGGGCTATCGTGCAGCATCCGCGCCCGCGCCGTCAAAAATGCGTACAAATCGCCGTCCCAATCCGGCAGCAAATCGACTGCCACCGCGCCGCCGGGCGCATCCGACGCCAGCCGCGACAGCTGAAAAATGCATACGCCGGACAGCTGCCCGTCGCCGAATTGCAGCTCGCCCACTTCGCGCCGCAGCACGTCCTTGCCGCGCATCAGCGACACGGCGCATTTCACGCGCAGCCCTTTCAGCGGCCGCACCATCGCCTCATCCGTGCGAATCGGCGTCAGCGCCGGGCGCACCGGGACAATCGTGTGCCCCAGCGCCCGCATCAGCCGCAGCCCGCCGTCGCACCCGCCGTTGGCCGGCGCCGCCGGACCGCCGCACGCCACAATCACCGTCCGCGCCGTCACCGCCGCGCCGTCTGCCGCCCGAATCCGGAACCCGCCGCGCACCGGCGCAATCTCCGCCGCGTCAAATTCGCACCGCTCCGCCGCGCCGCGCGTCCGGCACGCCGTCCGCAGCACGTCCAGCACTGCCGACGCCTGCTCGCTGTACGGGTATACCCGCCCCGCGTCGTCCGTCCGCGTCAGCAGCCCGATGCTGCGGAAAAACCCCAGCACATCCGCCGGGGAACACGCCGCCCGAATCGCCGCCGCGCGGTCCGGCGTCTCGCTGAAATAGCAATCCGTCCCCGCCCCGCCGTACGTCAGGTTGCACTTGCCGCTGCCCGTCGCCAGCAGCTTGCGTCCCACGCGCGCGCCGCGCTCCAATATGCCCACGCGGCACCCGGCCGCCGCCGCGGTACACGCCGCCGCCAACCCGGAAGCCCCGCCGCCGATCACGGCCACGTCCCATTGATTCGTCATAATCGCCCTCATTTTCCCAATATTTTGCTCGTTTCGATTCCAATTCGTATATTTCCCGTCTTATATTCCACTTCGGAGCATATCCAGCACCGCACGCACGTCCGGAATCGCCCGCAGCGCAAACGCTGCCGCCAGTCCCACGCCCAGCGCCATCACCGCAACCGCCCAGCCGACCGGCCGCCCCGGCGCATATGCGCGCACATCGTCCGGCCGCCCCGGCATCATCGTCACCGTCAGCACATCGCCGGGTCGTTCCGTCCACCGCGCCCGCGCCGTCCGCACCGTCACCGGGTACGGATCCGGGTCGCCGGCCGCGCGCAGATCGACGGTCGGGAACCGCACCGTGCGTCCGCCGATCCGCCCTTTCCGGAAATACAGAATCGGCGCGTCCAGACACACGCGCCCACCCAGCGGATGGCGCAGCCAATGCAGCCCCGCCGCCGCCAGAATCAGCCCCGCCGGGACGGCCAAGCACTCGCACACCGCCCGCACCAATTGAATCGCCTGCTGCTCTGTAATCATGATTTCATGCCCCTTTTTCACTCGGATTCAATTCATTATACCCCAAATCCGAAATTTTTGCAATCTGGAACGCGCAAAAAGTCCGGCAGAATCGAATCCTGCCGGACGAATTGTGAATCTCACTTTTGGGATTATTCAACGATATGAATATAATCCGCTTTCCGCTCCTTGGCCTGCGGCGCATCGCCGTCGGCGTACCCCAGAATGCAGTGCCCGATTCCTTCGTAGTCGCCGTCAATTTCCCATTTGCGCAGCAGCGCCCGGCCGAATTCGGAATCGAACTCCTCTTTTGCGCGGTGAATCCAGCAGCTGCCCAGCCCCTCGGCGTGCGCCGCCAGCATCAGATTCCCCATCACCAGGCTCCCGTCGTACACATACGTCGGCATCGACCGATCCGCCAGCACCACAACCACCACCGGCGCGCCGTAAAACGGATCCGTGCCGGGCCGACCCATAATCTTCGCATTTTCGGCCGCCAGCGCATCGCGCGTCGCGCGATCCGTCACCGCCACCAGAATCGGCGACTGCCGCCCCATCCCGGTCGCCGCATACGTCCCGGCTTCCAGCACCCGCCGCAGCACCTCCTGCGGCACCGCGTCCGGTTTGTACTGCCGAACGCTCCGCCGCGTCAACAAATTTTCCATTGCATCCATTGTTTTGACTTCCTTTCGTGATAATTTGGGATCCCCAGAAAGTGTTTCACCTACCGCCGCGGTCTACGAGTCGCGTAACCCGCAACGCAGGATAGAGGGGCTTCCCCTCGGCCAACAAGATTTCTCCAACTACATAAATCTCGTGGTACCCGGCTCCCTCGCGGCCGCGACTGCGTCGGCGGCGTGCTGCCCGCGGTAGCGGTGACTGCGTCGACCGCCCGCAGACACCGCTAAGGCTGAAGGAGTTGCCCGCGGCCGCAGAAAATGCCCCAACTACATAAATCTCGTGGTACCCGGCTCCCTCGCGAGGGAGCTGCCGAAGG
>CAJKBQ010000066.1 GCA_905198155.1 uncultured Eubacteriales bacterium | reverse complement strand
GCGTGCTGGCAGCGGTCGACGCAGTCACCGCGTGCAGCGCCTGAGGGAGTTGCCCGCGGTCGCAGCGCAACCGAAGCAAACGCGCGTACGTTGCGGTACCGATTCCCGGCGGGGGCGGAGCAGCGTCAGATCGACGCCAGTACCCGTTTCAGCCCGTCGGCGGCGGCGCGGAATGCTTCGGTGTTGGAGCGGTAAGCGGCGTCGTTGACGGCGCTCTTTTCGCCTTTCTGCTCCAGCGACGACAGCGCCGCAAACACTTTCAGGTGCGGCTCCAGCGTCATCACGCGGCCGCCCTGCGCCAGGTACTTCGTCAGCAGCTCCGGCAGGTGACCGGCGCCCATCCCGGCGGGGACAAGCGTACCGTCCGGACGGACGTCTTTGATGTGGAAATAGTCAATGCGGTCGTGCAGCAGTTCCCACGCGGCGAGGGTGTCCTGGTCGCATTGCAGGAAGTTCGCTGGGTCGAACACGCCGCCCAGCGCCGGGATGCTGCGCAGAATGTCGTTGCAGCGGTCGGCGGTGTCGCCGTAAATTCCCTTTTCGTTTTCGTGGCACAGCAGCACGCCGCTGCCGGCGGCGGCTTCCACATAGCGGTTCAGGCGATCCATCACTTCGTCGCGCGCGGCGGCGGAGCCGTCGTACCCGTAGAAGCTGAACATCCGGATGCGGGACGCACCGGCCAGGCGGGCAATGTCAATGGTGCGGCGGAGCGTGTCCAGCTGCGGACCGAACGGCTCGGACAGCGGGTGCTTGCCGCACGGCGAGCCGATGGCCCACACGCCGATGCCGGCACCGTCCAGCTGGGTGCGGAAATCGCGCACTTCGTCGTCGGTGAGGGTGGTGACGTTTTTGCCGTTGACGGAGCGCATCTCCAGCAGCGTGACGCCGTTGGCGCGCATCGCGTCGATTTGCTCGGCAGGGGTGGCGCCGGCTTCGTCGGCAAATGCACAAATCTGATACTTATAATCTGTCATAATCAAGAATTCCTTTCTGCAATTAAACGCCGGAATACGCCGAGAAGCCGCCGTCCACCGGGACAACGATGCCGGTGACAAAGCCGGACGCATCCGAATCGGTCAGCCAGCGCAGCGTGCCGAGCAGCTCTTCCGGTTTGCCGAAGCGACCCATCGGGGTGGCGCGCAGGATTTTCTCCGTGCGGGCGGTGGGGGAGCCGTCTGCATTGAACAGCAACGCGCGGTTTTGATTGGTGACGAAAAATCCGGGCGCCATTGCGTTGACGCGGATGCCCTGCGGCGCGAAATGCACGGCCAGCCACTGCGTAAAGTTGGACACGGCGGACTTGGCGGCGCTGTACGCCGGGATCTTCGTCAGCGGGCGGAACGCGTTCATCGACGAGATGTTCAGGATGCAGCAGCCGGTGCGGCCGAGCATATCCGGCGCGAACTCCTGCGTCGGGAGGAGCGTCCCCATCAGGTTCAGGTTGAACACAAAGTCGAACCCGGATTTGTCCAGGTTAAAAAACGTCGCAATGTCGGTGCGGGTTTCGTCGCCCGGCTCGTAAAATTCGTGGGCGGCGGTGCATTTGGGGCTGTTGCCGCCTGCACCGTTGACCAGGATGTCGCACGGGCCGAGGTCGGCGCGGATCCGGTCGTGCGCGGCGCGGAGCGAGTCGCGTTCCAGCACGTTGACGCCGTACGCTTTGGCGGTGCCGCCCGCCTGCGTGATTTCGGCGGCGACGGCGGCTGCGGCCTTTTCGTTGAGATCCAGCAGCGCGACGGCATGGTCTTTGGCCAGCTCTTTGGCGAACGCGGAGCACAGCACGCCGCCCGCGCCGGTGATGACTACGGTTTTCATAAAGAATCGTCCTTTCGATTACAAATTGTACAATCCAATCCGGATATTACCCACGGTCTTTTTCGATCGCTTCAAACAGCCCGGCGATATACGTTGCGCCGAGGGCGCGGTCGTACAGACCGTAGCCGTAGCGGCCGGTTTCGCCCCAGATCATGCGGCCGTGGTCGGGCCGGACATAGCCGTCGAACCCGTGTTCCACCAGCGTTTTGGCGATGCCGTACATATCGATCGAGCCGCATTCGGTGGGGTGGCCGACTTCGTGGAAGCAGCGGTCGCCGGTGCGGAGGATGTTCCGCAGGTGCAGGAACGGGATGCGGTCGGCGTATTTGCCGGCCATGTGAACCAGGTCGTTGTCCGGGCTGGCGCCGAGCGAGCCGGTGCAGAAGGTGAGGCCGTTGGCGGGCGAATCGACCAGCTTCAGGAACCGGTCATAGTTCGCTTCGCAGGTGATGATGCGCGGCAGGCCGAACAGGCTCCACGGCGGATCGTCCGGGTGGATCGCCATCCGGATGCCGGATTCCTCCGCCACCGGGATCACGGCTTCCAGGAACGTTTGCAGATTGCGCCACAGCTGCTCCTCCGGCATGACCTCGTACTGGTGCAGCAGGTCGCGCAGCTGGGCTTTGGTGTAGCTTTCGTCCCAGCCGGGGAGCGACAGCTCGCTGGTCAGCGGGTTCATCGCGCGGACGGCGGCGTCGTCGTACGCCAGCGAATTGGAGCCGTCGGCGTGTTGGTGCTCCAGCTCGCTGCGCAGCCAGTCGAACACGGGCATGAAGTTGTAGCAAATGCATTTGACGCCGGCGCGGCCCAGGCGGCGGACGTTTTCGCAGTAGGCGTCGATCATCGCGGGGGCTTTGGCGGTGCCGAGCTTGATGTCCTCGGCGACGGGGACGCTTTCCACCACCTCGAACGCGAGGTGATGCGCGGCGGCGGCGGATTTGATGGCGGCAATGCTTTCGTCGCGCCACACGCCGCCGGGGGCGACGTCGTACACGGCGGAGACGATGCCGCTCATGGTCGGGATTTGCGAAATCTGCTCCAGCGTGACCGGATCGCTCGGCCCGTACCATCGGAATGTGAGTTTCATTGGAAGATGCTCCTTTCGGATTGACAATCAAAATCAAAAATATTGCAAAAAAGATTGCAAATCGGCCAAAAATCTGCTATACTCAAACCGAGCAGAATTTTGCGGAAAAGGGGGAAGATGCGATGGGGATGTCCATTGACGGCGTGGGGATGTGGTTCAATTACTCGCGCATGGAGCACCCGGTGCAAAGCGTATTTTCGATGCACGCGCACGAAACGTGCGAGCTGCTGTACTTCGTCGGCGGGGTGGGCACCTATGTGGTCGAGGGCAGCGAATACCGGCTGGCGCCGGGCAGCGTGATGCTGATGCGCGCCGGGGAGACCCATATGATGCACATTGTGCCGGGGACGCCGTACGAGCGGTATGTGATTAACTTTTCGCCCGCGCAGCTGGCGGGGATGGACCCGGAGGGACGGTGGACTGCGCCGTTCCGCGACCGGCCGCTGGGGCAGAAGAATCTGTACACGGCGGCGCAGCTGGACACCCGCCGCATCCGCAGCTGTTTCGACATGATTTACGCGACGGCCGATGCGGATCCGTATGTGCAGCGCACCACGATGCAGGCGGGGCTGGCGGTGATCCTGTGCGAAATTGAGCGGGCGTACCGGATGGGCAATGCATTCGCCGCGCAGGCGCCGCAGGGACTGATTGCCGGGGTGGTGGATTACATCAACCGGCATTTGACCGAAGAATTGAGTCTGGATTTGCTCGCGAAGCGGTTTTTCCTCAGCAAGTCGTACCTGAATCAGCAGTTCCGTCAGGCGACGGGGACGACGATTTGGGACTATGTGCTGCTCAAACGGCTGATGCAGGCACGCTCCGCCATTCGGAGCGGGGTGCCTGCGACCGAAGCGTTCCGCGCGAGCGGGTTCAACGACTACTCCTCGTTTTACCGCCGATACAAGGGGCGGTTCGGGGTTGCGCCGAATGCGGATCGGCCGAAGGGGTCGATCGGCGGGGAGACGGCGGAGAATTTGAGGTGAAAATGCCAAAATACAGAATGAATTTTGGCATTTTCAGGCAGATAATAGATAAGAGATATTTTTTTGGGGGGTGCGCAACGTGGGGAATTGCTGCGTGTTTATGGGCAACTCCCTCAGCCTCTCGGCAGCTCCCTCGCGAGGGAGCCATGTATGGAGTATATCCATGTAATTGGGAAAATCCTTCGGCCGAAAGGCTTTATTTTTACGCGCTACCCCGGCGGTACGACCCCAGGCTCCCTCGTGAGGGAGCTGGCGCCGCAGCGCCTGAGGGAGTTGCTTTCGGCCGCAGTGCAACCGAAACGTTGCAGCAAAACCAAAGGAGTTGCCTTCGGCCGCAGCGATTTCCCGCGTTGCAGTTTTATCCGCGGCCGAGGGGGAAGCCCAATACCCAGCTGATTTGTAATCAGCTGGCCGGGGGGTTATCCGTGGCCGATGGGAACCCCCGCTCCGCCTGCGTTTTGTGAGTTTGGCCGCGGGGGCGCGACGCCCCGCGCGGGGCGTTTTTTGCGATTATTTGCTGCCGTACGTCCCTTCGGTGGAGAACACGGTCTCTTTCACGGTTTTGTGATAGTTGGACGTGGCGATTTTCTCCTGCAGCATGGCATAGAACTTGTCTTCGTCCAGCGGCAGATCGACCCAGCCGTGACCCGTCCACGACGACAGGAACGCCGCGTTGCTCAGCGTGAGGCCGTTGATGCCTTCTTCGCCGTGCGCCAGCAGCGGGGTGCCGTCCAGCAGGGCGTCGGTGTAATTTTGCAGGATGCCGCGGTGCTGGCTGTTTTCGCCCGGGCATTCGACGTCATAGTCTTCCATGGCGATGTGCGGGAAGCCTTCGGACGTTTCAAAGCAGAATTTCCGCTCCGGCTCCGCCAGCTTCCAGAAGTGCAGCTTGTTGTTTTCGATCACGATCTTGCCGCGGTCGCCGCTGATTTCCAGCCGGTTGGTGCCGGGGCATTCGCCGGTGGTGGTGATGAACGTGGCGGTCGCGCCGTT
>CAJKBQ010000065.1 GCA_905198155.1 uncultured Eubacteriales bacterium | reverse complement strand
GCGCGGCAACGCGATCAAAGCAGCAAAAACGCCCAACCTGACCCGCTTGTTTGCGGAAAATCCGTACACCACCATCGGCGCGTCGGGGCTGGACGTCGGTCTGCCGGACGGCCAGATGGGCAACAGCGAAGTCGGCCACACCAACATCGGCGCCGGCCGCGTGGTGTACCAGATGCTGGTGCGCATCACCAAATCGATCCGCGACGGCGACTTTTTTGAAAACGAAGCGCTGCGCGCCGCGATGGAAAACTGCAAAGCGCACGATTCGGCGCTGCACCTGATGGGGCTGCTGTCCGACGGCGGCGTCCACAGCCACATCGACCACCTGTTCGGGCTGGTGGAGCTGGCGAAGCGCTGCGGGCTGGAAAAAGTGTATATTCACGCCTTCACCGACGGCCGCGACGTGCCGCCGGAGTCCGGCGCGCACTATGTGCAGGAGTGCTGCGACAAGCTGAAAGAAATCGGCGTCGGCAAAATCGCGACGATTTCCGGCCGCTATTACGCGATGGATCGCGATTTCGCTTGGGATCGTGTCGAAAAAGCGTATGCCGCCATGGTTTACGGCACCGGTCACACCGCTGCGTGCCCCAACTGCGCGATGAAAGCTTCGTACGCTGCGGGCGTCACCGACGAATTCGTCGTCCCGACCGTGATCGACGGCGGTGCGACGGTGCAGCCGAACGACAGCATCGTGTTTTTCAACTTCCGCCCGGATCGCGCCCGCCAGATTACGCGCGCGTTTGTAGACCCGGATTTCACCGGATTCCCGCGCAAAAAGGGATTTTTCCCGGTGCATTTCGTGTGCATGACGCCGTATGACGAGACGATGCCGAACGTGTCCGTCGCGTTTCACCCCAAAGAGCTGGACATGACGATGGGCGAATTTGTCAGCAAGCACGGAATGACGCAGCTGCGCATCGCCGAAACGCAAAAATACGCGCACGTCACGTTTTTCTTCAACGGCGGCGAAGAGAAAACCTTCCCCGGCGAGGATCGCATCCTGATCCAGTCGCCGGACGTTCCGACGTTTGACCTGAAGCCGGAGATGAGCGCGTACGAAGTGTGCGACGCCGTCACCAAGCAGATCCGCGCCGGCAAGTACGACATGGTGATCCTCAACTTTGCCAACTGCGACATGGTCGGCCACACCGGCGTGTTCGACGCGGCCGTCAAAGCGGTGGAAGCGGTAGACGCGTGCGTCGGCCGCGTGGCAGGCGCGGTTGCCGATATGCACGGCGTGCTGCTGATTACGGCGGATCACGGCAACGCAGACCGCATGATCGACGACAACGGCGAGCCGTTCACGGCGCACACCACCAACCCGGTGCCGCTGTGCATTGTCGGGCGGCAGTGTAAGCTCCGCAACGGCGGCCGTCTGGCAGACCTTGCGCCGACGATGATCGAGCTGATGGGCTTGCAGAAGCCCGCCGAGATGGATGGCGAAAGCCTGATCGTCCCCGGGACGTTGAAGTAATTTTGGAAATAACAGACAATCACCGAAAGGCGGTTGTCTGTTATTTTTAGATAATACATAATAGATAAAAGATAATAGATAATAGATACGTTGGTACGGCAACGATCCTGCCATACCGCGGTATTCTCCGTACAAAAAACCATCCAAAACGCCCAAGAAAACCCGCTATACAAAAATATCTATTATCTAAAAAAGACAAATCTGTTCCCCAAAAAGGAGGCTCCCCCAAAATGTGCACCGCCCTCACCTATCAACCCCAAGACTTTTACTTCGGCCGCAACCTGGACTACGAGCGCTCGTTCGGCGAATGCGTCGCGGTTACGCCGCGCAAATTCCGCTTCCCGCTGCGTGCCGGCGGCGAATGCGTCACCCGCTGCGCCATAATCGGGATGGCCAGCGTGCGGGACGGGTTCCCGCTGTACTACGACGCGGTCAACGAGGCAGGCCTATGCATCGCCGGGCTGAACTTCGTCGGCAACGCCGTCTACGCCGCGCCGCGGCCGGGCGCGGTCAATTGGACACAGTTCGAGCTGATCCCCGCGCTGCTGGGGACGTGCGATTCGGTGCAGTCCGCCCGTCCGCTGCTGAATCGGCTGTGCCTCACGGACGAGCCGTTTGCCCCCGGGCTGCCGGTGGCGCAGCTGCATTGGCTGATCGCCGACCGCAGCGACTGCATCGTGCTGGAATCGACCGCCGACGGGATTCATGTGTACGACAATCCTGCCGGGGTGCTGACCAACAACCCGCCGTTCCCCATCCAGCAGTTCACGCTGAACAATTATATGCACCTGTCGCCCCGGTCGCCGGAAAACCGGTTCGGCGGGGGACTGGCGCTGACGGCATACAGCCGCGGGATGGGCGCGCTGGGGCTGCCCGGTGACGGCTCGTCGCAGTCGCGGTTCGTGCGGGCGGCATTTCTGCGCGCAAACGCCGTCTCCGGCAGCGGCGAGGCCGAATCCGTCGGGCAATTCTTTCATATGCTGGACGGCGTCGCGCAAGCGCGCGGTACTTGCGAACTGGCCGACGGCGCGCAGGAATACACGTTGTATTCTGCCTGCTGCAACGCATCTCGCGGCGTGTATTACTACACGACTTATACCAACCGCCAAATCACGGCAATCGACCTCTACCGCGCCCCATTAGACGGCGATTCGGTGACGTGCTATCCGCTGCGGACGGCGGAAAATATCTGCGCGGGGAATTGAATGGGGAAAAGCGCGGCGAAATTCGCACGGATTTGGCTGCGGCGGTTCGATCTTGGTCGTTGACTTCTATCCATCCCCGCCTGCGGACGGCGGCGCCCATTCCCGCAACGAACAAAACAATCCAAAAAGCGCGAAGCCTGGGGAACGCGCCCCGTGCCTCGCGCTTTTTTCATACAGCACAATATCCAATTCCATTTCGGCCGAATGCCGCAAATGCCCAGACCGATCCGCACGATCCTTTGCCGCGGAATCGCACCGACGGCGCGCGGACGAATTTGGGCCGCTGCGGCAGCATCGACCGCAGATCACCAAAAGGGATGCGGGCGTTCGCACCGCATTCTTCCCATTTTACTTCGCCCACTGCGCCCGCCACGCCAGCGCCGCCGCAGGATCATTTTCCGTGAACATTGCGCAGCCAAGCGCAGCGGCTTCGGCATAGCCCTCGGCCGAAGTATTGCTCCCGGTACACGGCGCGATGCCGCGGTCGATCAGAAATGCGCACCGCTCAGCCGCTTCTGCGCCGCTGGCCCAGTAGCACGCATAGTCCAGATATTCCGCCGGGTCGGCCGAGACGTGCGCCATGATGCTGTACGGATAATACCCGTGCAGCCGGTAGCGCTTGCCGTAGCTCTGATAGATATATTCCAGCGCAGCCGCGTCAAAGCTGTTGAACAGCACGCGGTCGTGCAGATCATATTGCTCCACCAGCGCGACGGTGCGCGCAATCTGTGCCGACATGGTGTCTGCATGGTCAATTTTCAGTTCCAGGTCGAACAATAATCCGTTCACCGGCGCGAATTCCGCCAAAAATTCGGCCAATGTCGGGATTTGCTGCGGCTGCGCCACCGTTCCGACGTTCAGCGCGCGCAGCTCGGCCAGCGTGCGGTCAAAAATCATGCCCGGTACGCCGGCTGTGCGGGCGGTGTCGGCGTCGTGCATCAGCACGGGCACGCCGTCGCGCGCCAGGTGGATGTCCGTTTCGATCATGTCCACGCCGAGCGACACGGCGGAGCGGAACGACTGCATGGTGTTTTCCGGAGACTGCGCCGGATTGCCGCGGTGCCCGGCGACGACGATGCCGGTGGGCGATGCGATGGAAAATTTCATGGTTGAGCCTCCTCGTTGCAATGCTGCTTATTTTGCAGAAAATCGCGGAAAAATGCGACCAAAATCGACCCGATCGTCAGCGCTTCGCACACGCATCCCGCCCACGACCCGACCAGCGCGTTGTACACGAGCCAGCTGCTGCTGGTGACGAGAATTAGCCCGCGCAGCAGCCGCAGGTTGGCGCTGCCGTACGCGACGGTGGACAGCACTTTGGCCGCGCCGCTCAGGATGCTTTTCGGCCCGGCCCACGTCAGCGCGGTGAACAGCAGAAACAGCCCGCTGAACACGGCGCGCGCGGCGGTTGTGCGCTTTTCACGCGCCACCAGACGCACGAAAATCACATTGCGCACGCAGCCCAGCAGGTTCATCGCCATCCCGGTGGCGGCGCCCAGCAGGCCGTATTGCAGCGCGAACAGCAGCTCGTTGGCGGTGCGCAGCACCATCAGCGGTTTGTGCCGCTTGCACTGGAACGCCAGTACGGCGGCGGCCACGCCGAGCATTCCGGCGCCCTGCGCGATGATTTGCATGACGGTTGGATTCATTTTCGGACGATCCTCTCTTGCATTTTCTGTGATTTTATGATATCCTAATCGCAGGAAAATGTCAAGCAATGTTCGATCTGTTTGAAATCGAACATTTTGGCGCACAAAACAGGCAAAGGAGCGGGACAAAATGGGTTTGACCGATCGGCAGGCGCGCATGGCGGAATGGCTGAACGCGCACGGACGCGGGACGGTGCAGGAACTGGCGGCCGCATTTTTCGTCAGCGAGATGACCGTCCGGCGGGACTTGAACGAGCTGGCGCGCAGCGGCTACGCGCAGCGCTACAATGGCGGCGCCATGTGTCCGCCGCGGGCGGCGCTGCGGCCGATTACGGAGCGGGAACTGCTGAATGCCGCCGACAAAGAACGGCTCAGCCGCCGTGCCCGCCGCTATCTGCACGACGGGATGACGGTATTCATCGACAGCTCATCCACGTGCGCGCGCATCGTGCCGCTGCTGGCGGCGTACCGCGGGATCCAAATGGTCACGAACTCCATGCACAGCCTGGCGCTGGCCGCCGACGACCACATCCCGTGCATCGTGGTGGGCGGAACGTACTACGAGCCGGATATGTGTACCGTCGGGAGCGCGGCGGAGGCGTTCCTGCGGGGACTGAACGTGGACACCGCATTTTTCTCGGTGCAGGGGTTTGACGGCGAACTGCTCACCGACAGCGACGGCCCGCAAACCGCCGTCCGTCAGGCGGCCATGCACGGCAGCGCACAGAACATCTTTTTGATGGATCCCACCAAGCGCGGCGGCCGGTACCTGTATACGGTCTGCCGCGCGGCGGAGGTGGTGGTGGATATATAAATTAGATAATAGATAATAGATAATAGATAAGAGATAATAGATAATAATTGGGAATTTTGCGGGGTGGTGGGGCTATATTTATGATCTAAAATATTCCAGGCATACAACATCTAGTATCCCGGAAAAAGATTCAAAAACCCGCAAAAAAC
>CAJKBQ010000064.1 GCA_905198155.1 uncultured Eubacteriales bacterium | reverse complement strand
CTGTTGCGGGAAACTTCCAGTACGTTGTGCTGAGAGGTTTGTTTCTTCGTCCTGCCGCGCTGCGGCCGAGGGCAACTCCCTCAGTCTCGCGCCTGCGGCGCGAGCCAGCTCCCTCGCGAGGGAGCCTTTTAGTCGTATTGCCAGGATAGCGCGCACAGACAAGAAACCATCGGCCGAAGATTTTTTCCTACTACATGAGTCTTATGGTACACGGCTCCCTCGCGAGGGAGCTGCCGAGAGGCTGAAGGAGTTGCCTTCAACACGCACCGGGATATTCTCTGTTGCGGAAAGCTTCCCTGTACGCCGTACCAAAGTGCTTCCCCGTACGTCCTACCGCCCCCCACCATCATACCACGAACAGGCGGACCGCATTTTCAGCGGCCGCCTGCCAGTTATTACCTGTTTCGCGGAGGAATCTCCGTCACTTACTTCCCAATGTAAGTGTTATATGCTTCTTGTTCCACTTTCATCACATCGTCCAGACCAGCTTTTTTCAGCTCGTTCTGGAAGCTGTCCCATTCTTTATCGATGTCTTTGACGCCGGTGATGAATTGGCACTTATAGGTCTTAATCAGGGACTGGATCGCAGTTTTCTTTTCTTTGATCGATTCGCCCTGCTCCGTGGTATAGCTGACGTTCGGGTACGCTTTCACAGTGCCGTACTTGGCCAAGCCTTCCTGCATGATTGCCGCATTCGCGGATTCCGCATAGGTCTTGTACTCGGCCAGCTTCGCTTCGTCTTTCACTTGCGATATCTGCGCATTCACCGCACTGTACTGATACCACGTCACAAAGTTGGACGGGCGAAGCCACTGCGTCGTATAGTCGCTTTTGTTGTCGCCGTAGCCGTACTTCGCGTAATACGCGTCGAACTTCGGCGTTTTCAGGCCGGACTCGCCTTCCACCCAGTCAAAGGTTTCGCCCGCCACACCGTAGTTGTACAGGATGGCGCCCTCTTCGGTGTACCAGTAATCCACAAACCGTGCAATCGCTTCCGGATATTTCGTCTTCGCACTGGCAACGCATTCACCCGCGTTCGCCGCATTCCACAGCACCACGTTGGTGTCGTTGTTGTATTCGCCCTTCATCACCGGGAAGAACACCAGTTCCTTGGCTTTCTCTACAACAGCTTCATCGGTCGGGTCTACGCAGTATCCAGAAACTGCCAACCAGTTGCCGGTCACGCCGACGCGGTCATTTTTCACTTTCTCTTTGTACTGGTCATCGGTCTGCGTGTACAGCGTGCTGTCCAGCAGGCCCTCTTTGATGAGGTTCGCCAGGTATTTGAGGTATGCTTTGTAATTCTCGGTGGTTTCCGCCAGATACACTTTGTCGTCTTTCGCTTGCAGGATGTACTCCTGAGACGTGGTATCAATGCCGAAGGAACCGAGCATCGTCCAGTCAAAACGCTCACCAGTACGCGCTGCGCCCAGCGTGTAGCTCATCGGGATTTCGTCGTTCGGGTCGCCGTTGCCGTTCGCATCCTGATCGCGGAACGCTTTCAGCACGTCCACCAGATCATCCAGCGTTTCTGGCATCTCTTTGTTAACATTTTTCAGCCAGCGGGTGTTGATCGACTGGAACCGCACCAGGCAGGAGATATCGTCCGTCCGAACGTTGCCAAGTTTGTAAATTTTCCCGTCGTAGGTGGCCATCGCTTTCGCATCTTCGTGCTCTTTAAAGAACGCCGTCAGGTTCGGCATCAGGCCCTCTTCCATGTATTTGTCAAAGCTCAGCACATAGCCTTCCTCGATTTCCGACGAACCGAGCGGTGCAAACCAAGTAAAGTCCGGCAATTCATCGTTCGTCAGCATCATCGCGTACTGCTGTTTAATGCTTTCCTGCGGATACTGGGTAAAGTTCAAGTTGATGTTCATGTTTTCCTTGACCCACTTGACAAACCAAGTTCCGTTGAAGTTTTTGGTATAGTCGTTGATGGTCACGCCAGTCAGCGTAATCTCTTCTTTGGTGATCGGCAGCCCTTCTTTGTTGTAGTACGCACCATCATCTTTGGATTCCGTACCCGCAGCAGACGACGCCGGTGCCGTAGACGAAGCGGGCGTTTTGGCGCACGCGGCCAGTGCCAACACCATCAGCACCGCCAGCATCATCGCCAGCACTTGTTTGAAATTTTTGTTGTGCATCGAATTTCCTCCTAATAAATATGAATATGTATCTCTGCCGGTTTGGCGCAGCCGCCCGCGCATTTGGGAGGGTGCGCAGCCGTTTGCGCCCACCGGGGTTGACCGTAATTCTTTGTCCTCGCCGGACAATTTATCCCTTCACCGAGCCGATCATCACGCCTTTGGTGAAGAATTTTTGCAGCCACGGGTAGATCATCAGCATCGGCGCCGTGGACGCGATAATAACCACATATTTCAGCATATTGGCCGTGTCGGCCTGTTTCAGCAGGATTTCCAATTCCTCCTGCGTGAAGTCTGCGCCGCCGCCCACCAGCGCGGTGGACGCGAAGCTGCCCTGCACCAAAATCTCTTTCAGGAACAGCTGCAGCGGGAATTTCGCGCGGTCGGTCAGGTACATCATCGCGCCGAAATACGCGTTCCAATGCCCCACGCCGTAGTACAGCATCATCACGACCATAATCGGTTTCGACAGCGGCAGGATAATCTTCCAGAACAGCTGCCCGTCCTTTGCGCCGTCCAAAAACGCCGCTTCGTGCAAATCCCACGGAATCGTGTTCGCGAAAAACGTCCGCGTCACAATCAGGTTATACGTGCTCAGCGCTCCGCTCACGATCATCACCATCCGGTTGTTCAGCAGCCCCAAACTGCGGATGTTCATGTACCCGGGAATCAACCCGCCGCTGAAATACATCGTAATCAGGAACATCGTCATAAAAATGCTCCGTCCGTGCATATCGCGTCGGCTCAGCGCGTACCCCGCCGGGATCGTGACGGCCAGGTTCACCACGGTACCCACCACGGTGTAGAACAGCGTGTTGCCGTACCCCACCCAAATCTCTTTGTACCGCAGGATATATTCGTACCCCTGCCATGTGAACCCCACCGGGAACAGCAGCATCTTGCCGGTGCCAACCGCCGTCGGGTCGCTCACCGACGCGCTGATCACGAAGATCAGCGGATACAGCGTAATAATCAGGATCAACGCCAATATCGTGTAAACAATCGCCAAAAACACGCGGTCGCCGGGGCTAAGGCGGATATGGCTCTTGTTTTTCACAGCTTCTGCTTTCATTCTTGCGCCGCCCTCCTTACCACAAGCTCGACTTCGTCGTCGCGCGGCTGATCTGGTTCGCCGCGATCAGGATAATCGCGTTCACCACAGAGTTCAGCAAACTGGTGGCCGTCGAAAACGAAAAGTCCATGTTTTCCAGCAATCCGATCTTGTACACGTACGTCGAAATCACTTCGGACGACGTCAGGTTCGCCGGGGTTTGCAGCAGCAGCGTTTTTTCGTACCCAACGCTCAGCAGCGACCCGCACGACAGCACCAGCATAATCATAATCGTCGGCACCAGCACCGGGAAGCTGATGTGAATCATCTTTTGGAGCCGCGACGCGCCGTCAATCTCGGCCGCTTCCAGCAGCGACTGATCGACGCCGCTCAGTGCCGCGAAATAGATAATCGCGCCCCATCCGGTCCCTTGCCACACGCCGCTGATCACGTACACCCACTTAAACATCCCCGGCAGCATCATGAAATCGACGCCCTTGCCGCCCAGCAGGCGGATGAAGATGTTGATAATGCCGGTGTCGCCCTTCACGAACATCACCACCATGCCGCACATAACCACCGTCGAGATGAAGTGCGGGGCGTATGTGATGGTTTGGAACGTCCGTTTCACGCCCTCGTGGCCAATCTCGTTGACCATCAGCGCGAATATAATCGTAATCGGGAACCCAATCACCAGCGACAGCACGCTGATCGTCAGCGTGTTCCGGATAATCAGCGGGAACCAGTAAGATTTCACCAGCTGCTCAAAGTTGTGCAGGCCCACCCACGGGCTGCCCATGATCCCCTTGCGGTAACTGAAATCCTTAAACGCGATGATGATTCCGTACATCGGCTTGTACTGGAACAAAATCGAATACACCACCGCCGGCAGCATCATGATGTACAGTGCTTTGTGCGTGAAAATTTCCTTAATCACTTTCTTCGCACGCTTTGCCCGGCCGGCACGCTTGACCCGCGCCTGCGCCGCAGCGATCGACTGCGCCATTGTGAAAAACCCCTCCTCCATACAGTTTCGGGTCGCGAATCGGGTGTTCCCGGCCGCCGCCCGTTCAGGTTGTGCCTCTATTGTAGCACAAACCCGTTTTTCTGTAAAGTCATCGAATTTTTCCACTTTTTTGGGCGAAACCGGTAAAAACCAGGATTTTCAGCCGTTTTGACCCCCAAAACACAGAAAAGTACACCGCATTCGGCCCCCGAAACCCCGCAAAAACAAAAAAAGCGTACCAAAATTTCTTCAAAAATTTTTTCAGCCCCCGCCAGCCGCCCATATCCTTCCAATTTTCAACCGAAAAACTACAATTTCAGTCAATTCTGTACAGATATTTCCGCAAAGAATCCGCGTCTCCGCCCATCCAAAAAGACCCCGGAGCAGCGCTCCGAGGCCCAATGTTTTCCATTTTTAGTCAGTTTCCGGCCACATCCGGCGGACATTGTCGCGTCCCACCCGAATGCCGTACATCGGATCCTCCCGACCTTCAAACTCGATCGACAGCCACCCGTTGTACCCCGCGTGCCGCAGGATCGCCAGGCACTGCGCCACCGGCGCATCCCCCTGCCCAACGATGGCTCCGCGCAGGTAGTTCATCCCGCGCGTCCGGAAAAATCCCTCGCCCGGGTCGCGCCCGTCGCCGCTGCGGATATAAAAATCCTTCACATGCGCGTGAACGGCATACGGCGCCGCGCGTCCCACGGCGCGCACGGGGTTTTCGTCGGCGCACAAAAAGTTCCCGACGTCCACCAGCCACCCGAAGTTCGGGTGATCCACCGCAAGCATCAGCCGCTCCACCCGGTCGGAGTCCTGGCAGAAAGTCCCGTGATTTTCCACGCACGTCCGAATCCCGCGCGCCGCCGCATATTTCGTCACGCGGCGGCATCCGTCCGCCAGCCGCGGCAACGCCCGGTTGAATCCGCGCGCGCCTTTCCCCTGCGTCGCGTCGTGCCGCATCACCGGCGCGCCCAGCGCCGCGGCGATGTCCACTTTTTCGCACGTCGCCGCCACTTCGCGATCCAGGTCGCCGTCGTGCCCGGTCAAAAAGTCCGCGCCGACGGTGTATGCGTTGATCGTCATCCCGTATTTTTCCGCTTCCGCGCGCAGCTGCGTCGCATATTCCAGCGCCGTTCCGCCGTCCGGCGGCGTGAGGTCGGTGAATTCGATCGCCGCAAAACCCAACTCGTGTGCCCGCGCCACGCATTCCAGCTGCGAAATGTGCATCCGCGCGAAGCTGTAACTGCTCACCGAAAGCTTCATCCCCGCGCCTCCATCTGCGCCCGCAGGAACCGCACCGC
>CAJKBQ010000063.1 GCA_905198155.1 uncultured Eubacteriales bacterium | reverse complement strand
CGCAAACAAGCGGGTCAGGTTGGGCGTTTTTGCTGCTTTGATCGCGTTGCCGCGCACCTCCGGGTTAATCCCGAAGCCGTCCATGATGCACAATACAATCGGTTTTTTCATAATCCAGAATCATTCCTTTCCCTGTATTTTGCAGTCGCTGCAAAAATCAGGCATTCGCCGCCGCAACGATCGTCGCGAAATCGTTCGGTTTCAGCGACGCGCCGCCGATCAAGCCGCCGTCCACGTTCGGCTGGCTGAGCAGCTCGGCCGCATTGCCGGCGTTCATCGAGCCGCCGTACTGGATGGTGACACCGTCCGCCGCCGCTTCGCCGTACAGCTTCGCCAGCACCGCACGGATCGCGCCGCAGGTTTCCTCGGCCTGCGCTGGGGTCGCCGTGAGTCCCGTGCCGATTGCCCACACCGGCTCGTACGCGATGATCACGTTTTTCAGCTCGTCGGCCGTCACGCCCGCGAGGTCCAGCTTCGTCTGCATCCCGACGACTTCATCGGTGATGCCCGCCAGGCGCTGCGATTTGACTTCGCCGACGCACAGGATCACTTTCAGCCCGGCGTCGAGCGCGGCGCGCACGCGCTGATTGACGGTCTCGTCGGTCTCGCCGAAGTAGGTGCGGCGCTCGCTGTGGCCGATGATGACGTACTGCACGCCCATGGACGTGAGCATTTCGGCGGAGATTTCGCCGGTGAACGCACCGGATTTTGCCCAGTGGACGTTTTCGGCGCCGACGCCGATGTTCGTGCCTTTGGTGGCGTCCAGCGCCGCCTGCAGATCAACATACGGCACGCAGACGACCACGCCGCACTGCGCGTCTTTGACCAGCGGCTTGATCGCCTCGATCAGTTCGGTCGCCTCGGCGGGGGTTTTGTTCATTTTCCAGTTGCCGGCGATGATGGCCGGGCGGAGGGATTTGTTCATGGTTTTGGCTTCCTTTCCATATTTTCCGCGACAGCGGAAACAGCAATAGAGAATAGATCGCTTTGCACCATCTACTCTCTATCGCACAAAAATTTACTTAGTCTTTCTCGTTCAGGCACGCAATCCCCGGCAGCTCTTTGCCTTCCAGGAATTCGAGGGACGCGCCGCCGCCGGTGGAGATGTGTGTCATCTTGTCGGCAAAGCCGAGTTTTTCAACCGCAGCCGCCGAGTCGCCGCCGCCGATGATCGAAATCGCGCCGCTGTCCGCAACCGCCTGCGCTACCGCAACGGTGCCCGACGCAAAGTGATCCCATTCGGACACGCCCATCGGTCCGTTCCACACGACGGTGCCCGCGCCGATCAGCGTTTTGGCAAACAGCTCCTGCGTGATCGGCCCGATGTCCAGCCCCATCCAGCCGTCCGGGATGGCATCGGAGTAGATGCGCATATACGGCGTTTCCGGGTCATATTTGCGGCCGACGATGTTGTCCACCGGCAGCAGGAAGCTGACGCCTTTGGCGCGCGCTTTGTTCATCATCTCTTTGGCCAGCTCCACTTTGTCGTCCTCGCAAATGGAGGTGCCGATCGAATTGCCCAGCGCTTTCATGAACGTGTACGCCATGCCGCCGCCGATAATCAGCGTGTCCACTTTGTCGATCAGGTTTTCGATCACGCCGATTTTGTCGGACACTTTGGCGCCGCCCAAAATCGCCACGAACGGACGCTTCGGGTTCGCCAGCGCGTTGCCCATCACGGTGATTTCCTTTTGGATCAGGTAGCCGCACACCGCCGGCAGGTAGTCCGCGACGCCCGCCGTGGAGGCGTGCGCACGGTGCGCCGAACCGAACGCGTCGTTCACATACACGTCCGCCAGCGACGCCAGCTCTTTGGCCATGGTCGGGTCGTTTTTGGTTTCGCGCGCGTCAAACCGCACGTTTTCCAGCAATACCGCTTTGCCCGGCGCCAGCGCCGCCACTTTGGCTTTCGCGTCCGGCCCGATGATGTCCGTCGCAAACGTGACGACGCCGTCCAGGTATTCGTTCAGCCGGTCGGCAACGGGTTTCAGCGTGAATTTCTTCGGATCCTCGGCTTTGGCTTTGTCCAGCAGCTGCTGCTTGGCCGCCGCCTGCTCCGCTTCCGGCAGCGCCGCGACCTTGGCTTTTTCCTTCTTGTCCAGCCCAAAGCCCGCGGTCAGCACCGCGTGCGGCTTGCCCATGTGCGAGCACAGGATCACTTTCGCGCCATGCGCCAGCAGGTACTTGATCGTCGGCAGCGCGCTGGTGATGCGCTTGTCGCTGGTGATCTGGCCGTCTTTCATCGGGACGTTGAAGTCGCAGCGCACGAGTACGCGTTTGCCGTTGACGTCGATGTCCTCGACACTCTTTTTGTTGAGATAATTCATGATGACACACCTCATTTTTTGAATTGTGAAAATAATATCAAGAGCTTGATTACTATTATAATAGATCATGCGCATTTTTTCAAGCGGAATTCTGTAAATTGTCCGTTTGGGGGCGGAAATTTTTTCAGAAAAGCGCCGGAATCGCGAACAGGCCGTCGTGGCCGCACGCAATCCAAATTTCCTGCCCCACCCGCGCGGCGAATTCCGGATGCAGCCCCGTTTCCCAGCGCCCCTGCATACGCGGCGCGGCGGGGTCGGCAATGTCCAGCAGTTCCACGCGGCCGGTGCAGCGGTTGAGCAGCAGCAGTTCGTGCCCCAGCGCAAACGCTTCGCCGTCCAGCGCCGCGCCCGGCACCGGGATCGGCGTGCAGTCCGGCAGCTGCGCCAGCTGTGCCGGCGGGCGCAGCGCATAGTACCGGTGCGCATAAATCGCGATTAAATCGTCCCCCGCGCCGCAGAATCCGTCGGAAAACGGGCAGGTGTCCCGCGCCAAATGTGCCGTCCCCACCGGTCCTGCATCCGTCAGCCGCCACAGCGACGGGCGCGCGATGGCCGACACGCACACCTGATCCGCCGCAGCCGTGCGCGCAATGTGGCGGTGATACGCCAGCCCGACGGCGCGCGGCGTACCGACGCAGCGCAGCACGCCGTCCGTCACGGTCAGTTCCCCGATGGCGCTGTCGCCGAGCAGCACGGCGACCCGGTCGCCGCACACCGCCAGCTCCCGCGATGCGCGCGATGCATCCGGCTGCACCCGCGACCGCAGCCGCAGGCCGTCGCCGTCCGGTTCGTAGCAGGCGACGCCGTCGCGCCCTTCCGCGACCAGCAGGTACCCGCCGAACGCGCACACATCGTACGCCATCGGCACCGGCATGTGCCCGCCGGACAGCGATTGCAGCCCGCCGTCGCCCATCGCGCACCACCAGGTTTCGCCCAGCTGCGCGAACGAATGCGCCTGCCCCGCAACATTGCCCACCGGGCGCAGCCCCGGCACCGTGCGGCGCGGCGGAACCGGGTCAAAGTCCGACCCCGTCTGCGTAAGGTACGGGCGGCACAACGGCTGCGCCGCAAGGTTCAGCAGCGAAACGCCGTCCTCCATCGTTCCGACGCACAGCCGACCGCCTGCTACGGCCGCGCCCAACACCGCGCCCGCATACGGCTGCACGGTGGGCGGCGCGGGGTGCGGATTGATGCGCTGCGGCAGCCGGTAATGCCCGGTAATCTTGGGCGCGGTCAAATCGGTCAGTTCCAGCACAAACAGTCCGCCGCGCGAATCGGCATAATACGCGGTCTGTCCGTCCGTAAAAACGCGCCAGGTGTCCGGCCCGCCGAACAGCGGCGGGGTTTTGACCTCGGCAAGCAGCTCCGGCTGCGTCGGCTCCGTCAGGTCGATCACGGTAATCCCGTGGCCGCCGCCGTATCCGTTGGCAAGCATCTCCGCCGTAACATAGGGGTAATTCTGATATTTTCGGCGATTGCGCAGCCGGGTCGCGTGATGGCCGGTGGCCGCCAGGCAGATGGTGCGGCCGCCGCGGTCAAACGCGCAGACCCCGTCGGCAAAGCCGTCCACCGCGATGCGGGAAAGTTCCGTGGCCGGATGGGTCGTCCGGTCAAATATACGCACCTGCCGGTTCATCCAATCCCCGATCAGAATCAGCCGTCCGTGCAGCCACACCGCCTGCGCTTCGCCGCACCGGAACGATTCCAGAAACACCGGATGTGCCGGGTCGCGCACGTCGTGCAGCTCGCAGCCCATGTGCCGGTTGGTGACCGCCAGCAGCCCATCGGCCGCGCAAATGCCGGTCGCCAGCTCCATCGAATCGATATGCGCAGCAATTGCCGGATGCGCCGGGTCGCGGACGTCGCAGACATACACGCCGTCCGGGCGCGATGCAACGTATGCCCAGCCGCCGGACACGCAGACCTGCCGCGATTCGCCCAGCCCATGCAGCACGGCAATCTGCTCCGGCTGCGGCGCAATCCGCCAAAGCTCCAGCATCCCCCGTGCCGCGCAGACCAGCACGTCCGGGTCGGTGTCGAGCGCGGCGCAGTCCGTCCAGCCGCAGGTCGGCAGCGATTCAACCGCCGCAATCGGCGCGCCGAACGGCGGCGTTTCCGGGTAAATCATGTTCGCGCCGATGGTTCCGTTCAAAATAGACATCTGCTTTCCCTCACTTTTGGATTTTTATCCATTTGTTTTACGCAGCCTGCGCCAGCGCGGCAAATATCGGCATGGTGGCAATCGACAGCAGCGTGCACAGCGTCACCAGCTGCGACGCGAGGCCGGTGTCCAGCCGGTAGCGCGACGCAAACATACTGGTCGCAGCGGCGGTCGGTGCGGACGCGCAGATCACCAGCGCGGTGCGCATCGGTGCGCTCAGCCCCATCGTGCGTAGCGCCAGCAGCACCGCCGCGGGGATCACGATCATCCGCACCGCGCACGCGCCGTACAGCTCGGCGCGGCGGAAGCATTGGCGCAGGTCGGTAAACGCGATGAATACGCCGATGGCCAGCATCGCGATGGGGGTGTTCATCCCGGCGAACAGCGTCACCGCGCCGCCGAGCGGCCCGGGCAGCGTCCAGTTCAGCGCGAACAGCACCAGCCCGATCGCGAAGCTGACCGTGCCGGGATTGACCAGCGCCGAGCGGAGCGACACTTCCTTGCGGCCGCCCATCAACCGGACGCCGAACGTCCACAGCACCACGTTGAACGCGATGACAAAGCTGGCCGCGTACAGCACCGCGCCGTCGCCCAGCACCGCCTGCACCAGCGGGATGCCCATGTAGCCGCTGTTGGGGTAGCTCATGGCGAACCGCAGCACGCGGCGCTCTTCGGCGGGCTTGCGGCGGAACAGCAGTGCGGTCAGCGCCGTGCCCAGCAGGATGGTGCCTGCGCCGACGGCGATGCTGATACCCATTTCCGCCAGCACCTGCGGGTCGCGGTCGCGCTGGAGGGCGTCGATGATGACGCACGGGGTGATGATGTTCAGCGAAATGCGCGACAGCTGGTCTGCGCCGTCTTTTGTCAGGATTTTGCGCGCCGCGCAGAACCACCCGACGGCGATCATCAGGAACAGCATCAGGACTTGGCTGGCGACAAGGAGAATGTTTGGGAGCATGGGGGGACCTCCTTTGGGGGTTTTAGATAATAGATAATACATAATAGATAATAGATATTTTTGTATGATAAGTTTTCTTGGTGTTTTTTTGATGGTTTTTCGTACGGAGAATCCCGAGGTATGGCAGGGAAGGTGTACTGGCGTATCTATTATCTATTATCTTTTATCTATTATCTCTTTATCAAGAATTATATCATGCTGCGGCGCTTTTTGCAAGCGGGGGCGGGAAGTTCGTGCGGAAGTCGTTCAAAAATTGTTTTTGAGGGGTAGTTATAGGAGAAAGTTTCTTTCATTGGGAATAATAAATGGGATAATAAAAAGGATGTAACGGTTTTCCGTTACATCCTGATATTGGCTCGTAGCTCCGAAAAAGATATCACTGGATTTTTTGAAAAATCCGCTTGTGGTGAGGTTTTTTTATAAATTAACAACATAACACTTGCGATTTTAGATATTATCTATTTTGCAAATTGCGAACCGAAAAAGATATCAGGTAATTCAAATATCAATTGATTCTACCTGCTTCTTGCGATTACGCTCTGTGCTTCATATAAATCTCATTTATCGCTTCGGCGTACAAGGCGCGCGATTTTTTTACCAAACCCTCGTTATTGTTCTTTTTGTATAGGTAACGATCAAGGACTTCATCCCAATACCCGTGCTTTTTCAGCCAATCTTCTTTGGGTTTAGTATAGTATCCCTTGGTCTGATCAGCCCAAATATATGAGCGCTGTTCTTTGTTAAATCGTATGTACTGTTGGAGCACTGTACCGGATTTGTCGGTATAGTTATTTACAATTGCGAAGTCACAACTTTGTATTATCCTTGAGCGCCAATAATCAATTTTTTTGATTGTAAATACACGGGTTGAATCTTCACAGTATCCGTATCCATACCGACGAACCACTAAATTAAAAGCATCCATCATGATATGTTTGATTTCTTCGGGGTCATATCTATCGTCATCATAGAAAACATCAAGATTTACATCAAAATTAGTTGATTGTCTTGAAAAACGCTTGATTTACAGGCATATTCGCAGGTTTGCAGATTGATTTTACTACTCATTTACTACTTTTAACGAATTGAGCCTTGATATGCAAAAAGCACCTGCGGACTGCCGGATAGACCGCTGCACCACCTTACGCGGCACGTCGAAAAGAAAAAATAAAATAAGCACCACCTATAAGGCGGCGTTTCTCACTCCTACACAGGAGAACAGGAACGCTGCTTTTTTTATGCCCTCATGTTACGCAGTAAGGGCAAACAAAGCCTTGATTTATGCGGCTCTTAGAGCGCGGAAATGAGAAAGACAAGGGTTGATACCTTTTCCCTCAAAACCGCGTTTCTACTGCGTAACAAATCCAACGAAAAGGAGTGACGAAGCTATGGCAGTTTTCCGCGTGGAAAAGAACAAAGGTTATACGGTTATGAGCAACCACCATTTACGCAACAAGGAACTTTCCCTAAAGGCAAAGGGCTTGTTGTCGCAAATGCTCTCACTTCCCGAAGATTGGGACTACACCCTTGCAGGGCTGTCCCTTATCAACCGGGAAAGTATCGACGCTATCCGCACCGCTGTATGGGAGCTTGAAAAAGCCGGATATATCACAAGGCGGCAGGGACGCGACGAGAAAGGCAAAATGACCGCTATCGAGTACACCATTTACGAACAACCACAGCCCCCGGCATTGGATTGTCCGGTATTGGAAAATCCAACAGCGGATAAGC
>CAJKBQ010000062.1 GCA_905198155.1 uncultured Eubacteriales bacterium | reverse complement strand
CGCCGTCTACGCGGTACATCCACCCGGACAGCGGGCCGCAGGAAAATTCGTACAGATAGTGAATGCCCTGCACATACACGCTGCCGTAGCTGTTTTGGTCGGCACCCTGGTACTCCATCTGGATTTTGTTGTACCGCACGGCGCGGTTCAGAATGTCGAACACGGTGTCGCCCGGCCGCAGGACGTATTCCGTGACCGGCAGGATCACGCCGTCCGGCGGGACATATTCCGGCGAACGCAGCGCCGGATCCAGGTCGTCGTAATGGCGGAGGATGGTGTCGCACCGGATGGAGATCGTTACCGTCTCGCTGTCCGGCGTGATGTCGTCGATATGCGTCAGGTAGTATTCATCGACCGACTGGATGTTGGTGCCGTTAATCAGCACCGCAATCATTAAAATAATCGCGAACAGCGCGATGAGGTCTTTTTTCATCTGCTCCACCTCCCGGTCTTACGGTTCTTCGTCCTCGTCTGCGTATTGCTGCGCCAATTCGTCCATTTCCGCCTGTTTTTTGCGGCGGCGCGCACGGATGCGGCGAATCAGGAAAAATGCCGTCCCGGCGCACACCGCGGCAACGCCGGCACCGATAAATATGCCGCGCAGCTGATTGTCTACTTTGGTTTTGGTTTTGACGACGTCGTCCCACCCGGTGATTTGGGCGCGGTCGTACGGGCTGAGTGCTTCGCACCGCGACACGATATCGTCGATGGCGGGCTTGTTGCGGACGGTCATGGCGTCCAGCGGATAAAGCCGGGATTTGATGTCGGCATTGATTTGGTCGATTTCGGCCTGAATCGCTGCGATTTCCGTGCGCGCCGCCTGTAATTTGGCCTGGTAGCCGGCTTTGCCGTCAAAATCTTCGGACGCTTCCAGTTTATCCAGCAGCGTGGTCACCGTCACATATTGCTCCGTGGTCAGCGGTGTGGGCAGGGCGTCTGCCGCCGCGCGGTCGGACGCGGAAAAATACAGCAGCGGCTGCGTATCTGCGTCGTCCGCCGGGCTTTCGACAATCGGCGTGGTCGCCGCGATGCGCGCGACGTCGATTCCGGCCGATTTCGCCGCGTCCGACAGTGTCCAGTAGTGGCGGACGTAGCTGCGTTCCGATTCGGGCAGCGCGTAAAATGCCGTCAGCAGCGCTTCCAGCGTCGCGCGATCCGTCTGCGGCGTCACGTCCGCCAGCCGGGCGCTCAGGTCGGCGATGCGCGCCCGCAGGGCGCTGCTTTGCTCCGGGCGCATATCGTACAGCGTGCGCAGCCCGTTTTGCTGCCGCCACAGTGCGGCCATGGCGTACAGCGTCTGCTCGCCCGCCATGGTGTTGGATCGGTCGGGCAGCGAGGTGGGATTGTCCGCATCGTAGGTAAACGAATGCACGAACCCGCCGTCCGCCATCCGGTAGCGCAGGATCCCGTCCAGCAGCGTGACGCCGTTTTTGACAAAGCGCGCATCCGTCAGCGGGTCGATCCCCAGGCAGCAGAGCGCCACCAGCACCTGGTCAGTGCTTTCGACGTTTTCGGTGCCCCAGCTTTTGAAATCGCCGGTGTCCAGCTGCATTGCCGACAGGCAGTCCAGCGCTTCGTCCGTCACGGCGGCAACCGTTTGCGCAACGGATTGGCCGGTGGATTTTTTCGTATAAGTATAAACCTGCTCGCTGTTGTAATACGGTGCCAGCGCCTGCAGCGCCATCGCCGTGATGTCGGGATCGGCGGACGCGCCGCTGAGCGCAAACCCGCCGTCCGGCAGCTGCTGGCGCAGAATCTCGATGATTATGTCGTCGCGGGTATTGTATGCGTCGGCTGGGACATCATAGCGCATACTGTCGAGCGCAATCAGCCCCCAGATCCAGCCGTTGATGCCCTGGCGGCCGAGCGGCGTAGTACGGCCGCGGTTGTACGTCCCGTCGGCGATCAGATTGATCGGCTGGCCGTCCGCGTCCGTCCCGAAATTCGTCGGGTCGCCGCCCATCGCCCGCACGGCCAGCGCGATGCGGTGCCACTCGGTGGCTTTGGCCGCGCTCAGCTTGCCGGGCTGGGCATAGCGCTGCATGACCTGGTCTTTGAGCACGGCGAGGTAGCCGGCGTTGTTGTCGGCAATCCCCCACCGCCCCAGCCCGATGGGGTACCAGTCGCCGGGCGTGGTGCCTGCCTGTGCAAGGTACGTATCGTTGATGAGGTCGCCGTCCGGCGCGGCGCCGTTGTCGGCTTTTTTCCACGCGATGATGCCCTGCGCGATGGATTGTGCTTCGTCGGACGGCGAAGCTGCCGACACACGCGCGCAGCACCAGCCGCACAGCAGGATACACAGCGCGATACAGGCCGCAAACCGGTGCGGCGTCCTTTTACGATTCATCGGACTCTTTTCTCCTTCGGATGAAAATCACCGTGCCGGCGGCAATTCCGGCCAGCAACAGCACGCCTGCCGCCGAAATCAGCACGACGGGCGCGCCGCCGGATGGGGATTCGGCCGACGAACTTGCGGGCAGATCGGAACTGCGCACACCGGACGAACCCGAACCGGCGGGTTCCGGGGCGGATGCGGCCGGAACGGACGAATCTGTGACAGACGTATCTAGGACAGACGTATCTGGTGTGGACGAATCTGCGCCGGATGAATCCGAACCGGACGAGGCCGGTTCCGACGCGGCCGGGTGAGATGAATGCGCGCTGGATGAAGCCGGGTGTGCGCTCGGCGCGGCGGACGATGTCCCTGCGGATGACGCCGGGTGTGCGGACGAAGCGGGCGCAGACGGTGCGGCGCTGGACGGCGGAACGGCCGATGAAACGGCCGACGGATGCGCCACTGCGTTCCGGAGTGCCTGCGTGGCCGACTGCACGGCCGCGGCGGACGCATTGAGCGTCGCCATGGTCTGCACAGCGCTGTCGTATGCGGCTGCGACGTTGGCACGCGTCAGCAGTCCCGACGCGCGCGCGTCGCAAAGTGCGCGGGTCAGGCCGTCTTTGTTGGCGACGGCGTAGTAGGCGCCGGTCGGCTGCGAATCGACATTGGGGATGCTTGTCCCCATCGCACCGAAACCGCCGATGTCCGCGCCGTAGCCAAGCGTGAACTGCACGCGCACCACGTCGCCGTCCGACAGGTATGTATCCGCAAACCCGACATTCGGGAACACGTTGTTGACGCAGTACATCCAGCCGGAGCCGTTGGAGATGACGAATTCGCCCAGGTATCCGCGCCAGTTTTTTTCGTAGTCGTCCGGGTCAAAAAACGTCATGGTGCGCTGCAGATGCGGCGTCAGCAGCTGCGGAATCGCGACGTGCAAATCGAGCGCGCGGGGCGACTTCGCCGTACCGCTTTTCTGATACCCATTGTATTTTGCAGCGGAAACTGTACCGTCTGCAATATACGCCAGATAGAACGACGCTTTGGTCGTCCCGCCGTAGTAGCCGATCAGGCCGTTGCTGTGCAGCAGGCGAATCAGCTGGTCGGCTGACGTTTCGCCTTCGTAAATCGGCACCCGCACCGGCGGGATCACGTAGCCGCTGCCGAGCGTGAATGCTTCCACGCTCCAAACCGCCGATCCGATGGCCTCCCCGGCAGCGGCTTTGCGGTATGTGATGTGATACGTCAGTTCCTGCTTTTGGCCGCCGTCCGACGAGGCCGAAACCGTCACCACGTTTTCGCCTTCCTGCGTGAAAACGAGTGTGTAGCTGGATTTTTCGTTGTCATCCCATGTGGGGTTCAGTTTTTCGCCGTTGAACTTGACCGTTGCTTTGATTTTGCTGCCGGCGGCATTGCGCGCCCACACGTCAAATGTTTTTTTGCTGCCGCGCTGCGTGGCGTTGTCCGTCAGCGTGGTGCGCAGCGACGGGCCGGACGCGGCTTCCGCCGTGGGCGCTGTTCCGAACGCTGCCAGCAGCATCAGGCAGACGCACAGCAGCGCCGTCCATTTTTTCGCGATATTCATTTTTGATCGTTCTCCTGAAAACGGGAATCAGGAATACGGCGGCCGCCGTATTCCCGTTCCGCATGATGCATATTGTTATGCTTTTTTCTTTTTCCGGCTGAATATGACCGCCGAGGACAGGGCAAATGCCGCCCACACGGCATACAGCGTCACACCGGTATATGCGCCGGTCGCAGGTTCCTCCGACGGATCTTTCGGCGTGTCGGGCTGACTGGGCTGGTTTTCGCCGCCGGGCTGGTCGCCGCCACCCGGTTGATCCTCGCCGCCACCCGGCTGGTCGCCGTCGCCCGGCTGGCTCGGCTGCAACGCTGCGAGCGCCGCTTCCGCCGCTTGCAGGACGTCGTAATTCGTGACGAGCGCCTGATCCGATTCCGGCAGTGCATCGTACGCCGCGCGCGCCGCGTGAATTGCATCCGCACGATCCGGCGTCACTTCGCCGATCGCATCGATCAGCGCGATCACGTTGTCCACCCCATCGGCGGCGGCCGTCGGCTGCCAGGAAAGCAGCGGATAGCCGTTGTTGACTTTCGCGTAGCGGTCGGCTTTGAAGCCGCTGCCGAGCAGCGCCGGCATTCCGGCCGATTTCAGCTCCTCTGCCGTTTTTTCAGTCGCTTCGCCCGATCCGCTGGAAATCCCGACAGGGGTCACGGACGAATCGTAGTAGCAGTTGGTAATTTCGTTGCTGCGGGTCACCAGACCGGCAATGGCGCCCGCGCCGTCGAGGATATTCTCCCCGTTCGCGCGCACCAAGCCGATGTTGTAGCAGTTCCGCACCCGGTGCCCGTCCTGTATCCGGCCGACGATGCCGCCGACACTGTCTTTGGCGGTAACGGCTCCGGTGTTGTAGCAGTCGGAAACGGTTACGGAAACATTGGTGCCGTGTCCGCCGGCGGACAGGTGGCCGACGATGCCGCCGACTGCCCCGTCGCGTATGCCGGTCACGGTACCGACGTTGTAGCACCCGCGGATCTCGCTTTCGCCGCCGTCCCGTACGGTGCCGACGATGCCGCCGCTCCATCCGCTGCATGTGATGTCTGCGCCGTTCCAGCAGTTGATGATGTCTGCGCCGTTGCTCCACCCGACGATCGCGCCGATGAAAGACAGGCTTTCGACGCCGATTTCGCCGCTGGCGACGCCGACGTTTTGAATCACGGCGTTCGCTCCGGCATAGGCAAACAGTCCGTTGCGGCCGTACAGATTGTCGATCGCATAGCCCTGACCGTCAAAGTGACCGTCAAACGGGCTGCGGGCGGTACCGATGGACGTCCACGGGTCGTAATCGCTCAGGTCGATGTTCGCAGCCAGTGCAAAATACTGGCCGGTGGTGGATTTGCCGGAATTGACGCGTTCGGCCAGCGCTTTCAGCTCTTCAGCTGTCCGGATCAGGTACGGCGATTCGGCCGTGCCTGCGCCGTCCCACGGCAATTTTTCGCGCACCGTAACCGCCACGGACGCTTTCAGCGGTCCGCAGGTCACATAGACGGTATCAGTGGTGAGCGACAGTTTCCCGGCAGACAGCTTGTAATCGGTCAGCGCGGCCGTGCTGCTGTCGCTGTACTGCGCCGTCACAATCATCCCTGTGGCATCAAACCATTCGTCTTCGTAATATTCGGTTTTGTCCGGCGCTTGGGTCACGGAGATGGAAACGATGTACGGCGCATCGGTGTCGAGCGCTGCTTCGCTGCCGATCAGGTCGTGAATCGTCGTCGCCAGTTGATTGTAGTTGGAAACATAGCGCCGTTCGTCTTCCGGCACTGCGCGGAACTTCGCCAATGCGGATTTCAGCTGTGCCTTGTAATCGGCCGCTGTCGGGTCGCCAACGCTGTCAATCGCTGCGATAGCCGCCTGAATGGCCGATTTTTCCGCAGCCGTCCAGCTGCCGCGCATATCGTACAGCGCGCGCATTCCGTTTTGCTGCCGCCAGTACGCAACCAGCGCATAGGTTGCCTGGTCGTTGGCCATGGAGTTCCAGCCGCCGTTCAGCACATGGCAGAAGCCGCCGTCCGACAGGCGGAACCGGAGAATGCCGTCGAGCAGCGTTTTGCCGCTGTCGGTCACAAACCGCTCGTCCGTCGCCGGGTCGATGCCCAATGCGCACAGCGCAACCACGACCTGCGCCACGCTTTCGACGTTGTCGGTGCCCCACGAGGAGTAGCCGCCGTTCGCATTCTGCATCGCGCCGAGGCGGTCAAGCGCTTCGTTGACGCATTCGCGCACGGTTTTGGACACTTCCGTTTTGGAGCTGGCATTGGTATAGGTATAGACGGTGTCGTCGTTGTAATACGGCGCCAGCGCCTGGATCGTCATCGCCGTGATATCGACGTCGGAGCTGGAACCGAAGCCGCCGAGCACCCAGCCGCCGTCGTTCAGCTGCATCCGCAGAATTTCTTTGATAAACGTTTCGCGGGTATATTGGGCGTCGTCCGGTACAGAATACATTCCTGTATCCATCGCAAGCAGACCCCAGATCCAGCCGTTGATGCCCTGCGCGCCCGGTCCGCCGTTCACTTTGCAGGCGTAGCTGCCGTCCGCAATCAGGTCAATCGGCGCACCCTGATACATACCGAACGCCGTCGGGTCTCCGCCGAGCGCGGCAATCGCGACGACCGCGCGGTGCCATTCCGTTGCTTTGGCACTGTGCAGAATCCCGTTGTTGGCCGCATACGTTGCTTCCATATAGGCTTTCATCGCGGCCAGATAATCGGCATAGCCGGTTCCGTCGTCGATGAGGAAGTGATATCCTTCGCCGTCAAAGTAACCGAACCGTCCCATCGCCAGCGCCATCCAGTCGGTGGCCGTCGAGCTGGCGCCGGAAGTGAATGCGTCGCTGCCGAGCAGCGTGCCGGAGATATTGCCGTGCTGTTTCGTGCTGTTGACGGCCGATTTGATGTACGCCGCCAGCTGCGCGGACAGTTCCGTTTTTTCGATGAACTTCGGGCGCACGGGCGCGTCGGCCGAAAGCTTCGATTCCCACGTCAGCACCGGGTGCGGATCGTCCGCCGCAAACGCGTCGCCCAGCGCCGCCGGGTCAATTGCGCTCACTTCGGTGACGCCGGATTTGGGATCCGTACCGGTGCCGGTCAGGTAGTAGCAGTTGGTGATAGTCGGAGTACCTGCTGCACCGAGCACCGCACCGATGTTGTTGGCAGAACCGGTCGTATCCGTCACCGTTCCGGCGTTGTAGCAGTTGGTCATGGTAATCGTGGCGCGTTTGAACCCTGCGGTCACGCCGCCGACCGTCGCCGAACCGGACACCGTCCCGACGTTGTAGCAATTTTCCACAGTGGC
>CAJKBQ010000061.1 GCA_905198155.1 uncultured Eubacteriales bacterium | reverse complement strand
TGGGGCTGAACGACGAACCGCGCCCGCTGGTCGGCGACTTCCCGTGTACCGGGATGCACGGCGGCAAAATGATCCTGCGCGGCGACGTATCCGCCATCCGCTTCCCGTCGCAGGTGACGACGCACCCCGCCACAGCCGACGATCTGGCGGAAATGCGGCCGTATCTGGTGCAGTTCTGCACGCTCTTCGGGTTCGACGCCGCGCAGCTGCTGCGCAGCCCGTATACCGTCGTCACGCCGGACAGCCGCAACCCCTACAAGCAGATGTATGTCGCCAACTGAATCGTTTCGCCGTTGACAAATCCATGAATCTTTGCTATAATAAAAAATAAATACATGCAAAGAAAGGATGAATCCCGATGAAAATGATGACGGAACCGCGGGCCTTTGACCTGCTGACCATGGGGGAGATCATGCTGCGCCTTTCGCCGCCGAACAACGAGCGCATCACGCGCGGCGACGTGCTGGAAAAGCGCGCAGGCGGCTCAGAGCTGAACGTCGCGTCCGGCGTGTCGCTGCTGGGGCTGCGCAGCGGGATCATCACCAAACTGCCGGACAATCCGGTCGGGATGTTCATCCGCAATTGGGTGCGGTACTGCGACGTCAGCGACGACTACATCGTGTTCGACCGCGACCCCGACGCGCGGCTGGGCATCTACTACTACGAAAACGGCGCGCACCCGCGCAAACCGCGCGTGGTGTACGACCGCAAAAATTCGTCCATGACGCGCTTTTCGCCGGACGAAATCCCCGACACCGTCTACGCCAGCACCCGAATGTTCCACACCAGCGGCATCACGCTGGCGCTCAGCGAATCCAACCGCCGCGCCGCCATCGAGATGATCCGCCGGTTCAAGCAGGCCGGCGCACAGATTTCGCTCGACGTCAACTACCGCGCGAACCTGTGGAGCGAATCGGACGCGTACGCCGCGCTGCAAACGGTGCTGCCGATGGTGGATGTGCTGTTCGTGTCGGAAGAAACCTCGCGCCGGATGTTCCGCAAAACCGGCACGCGCGACGCGATCATGCGCAGCTACTGCACCGAATACGGCGTCTCCGTCGTCGCCGCGACCGACCGCGTCGTCATCAACCCGCACAAGCACGACTTCGGTTCCACCATCTACGACGCCGAGTCCGACCGGTTTTTCACCGAGCCGCCCTACCGCGGCATCGAAGTGGTGGATCGCATCGGCAGCGGCGACGCATACGTCTCCGGCGTGCTGTTCGGCCTGCTGCGGTACGGCGATTTGCAGCAGGCGCTGGAATTCGGCGACGCCGCCAGCAGCCTCAAAGACACCATCCCCGGCGACCTCCCCAGCTCGGACTTTGCCGAAGTGCAGCGCGTGATCCGCGACCACCAGTCCACCGGCCCGCAAAGCGAGCTGGTGCGGTAATCGCTTCACTACCCATAAATACCCAACCGATGCGCCCGGACGCCTCCCGCGCATCGGTTTTTATTTTTTTGTGTCCAACCCCTTGACAAACCTTTCACAATCCGTTATACTATATCTGCTGTATCAAATGAGACAGAAAATCCATGTTTTTGCGGGAGGGTACATTCGTGCGCGAAATTCAGAGCAAAGCGGCCGCCGAGCCGCTGCTGGCCGCATCGCCGCTGTTCCGCGCGGCGCATCCGGGCAGCGCCCATTGGGCGGCGCAGCACCCGGCGGCCGTGTATGCGTCGTTCGACCCCGGCGAGCCGGTGCAGTGCGCGCGTACGCAGTCCGTCGGGCTGCTTGTGACGGGCGCGGCGTCGTGCTACGGGCTGAGCGGCGGCGCCCAGCCGGTGCTGCTCAACCGGTTTGCGCCGGGCGACCTGTTCGGCATGGCCGGGGCGTTCGCGTCCGAACCCGCGCCGCTGTCGCAGATTGTGGCCGATCGGCGCACGCGTGCGCTGTTTCTGCCGCAGGAGCTGCTGCGCGCGCTGTTCCAGCGCGACGCGTTGGTCGCGGAGGCGTATATCGTCTACCTCAGCGACCGGGCGGCGTTCCTGAACCGCAAAATCGCCGGGTTCACCGCCGGAGAATCGGTTCACCGCGTCGCGGCCTACCTTGCGCAGCAAGCGCGGCTGCACGGGTCGCCGCTGGCCCTGCCGTGCAGCGTCAGCGAGCTGGGCGCAGTGCTGAACCTGGGGCGCGCGTCGCTGTACCGCGCTTTCGACCAGCTGACCGCCGCCGGCGCCATCACCCGCACCGGCCGTACATTCATCATCCGGGACGCGGACGCCTTGCAGCGCTGCGCGGATCCCGACGGACATTGAAAGGAAGCGTTCCAAATCATGAAAAAATTCGTATCCATCCTGCTGATTGCCCTGCTGGCGCTCGGCGTGTTTGCGGGATGCAGCACAGAAGCGGCCTCGTCGGCCGCATCCGAAGCCGCATCGTCCGAATCGTCGTCCGCTGCCGAAGCCTCGTCCGAAGCGGCCTCGTCGGCCGCGGAGAAAACCAAGATCGAAATCGCCGGGCTGAAAGGCCCCACCGGGTTCGGCATGGTGAAACTAATGGCCGACGCCGAAGCCGGTACCGCCGCCAATGACTATAACTTCACCATCGCCGGTGCGCCGGACGAAGTGACCGCCAAGGTCATCAAAGGCGAGCTGGACATCGCCGCCCTGCCGACGAATGCGGCGGCTGTGCTGTACAACAAAACGAACGGCAATGTGCAGATTCTGGCGTTGAACACGCTGGGCATCCTGTATGTCGTGACGAAAAATGCGGATGTCCAGTCGCTGGCCGACCTCAAAGGCAAAACGATTTATTCCACCGGCAAAGGCGCCATGCCGGAGTATGTGCTGGACTACCTGCTGGCGCAGAACGGCCTGCAAAGCGGCGACGTGACGGTGGAATACCTGAGCGAACACAGCGAACTGGCGACGAAGCTGCTGGCGAGCGAGGAGCCGATGATCGCGGTGCTGCCGCAGCCGTTCGTGACGCAGGTGACGATGAAAGACGCGTCCATCCAGGTGGCCGTCGATCTGACGGAGGAGTGGAACCGCGTGACCGGCGGCAGCAGCGTGCTGTCCATGGGCTGCATCGTGGTCAATAAAACGTTTGCCGAAGCGCATCCGGACGCCGTGGACGCGTTCTGCAAAGAGTACGAGGCGTCAATCGCGTACACCAACGACCAGCCCGCCGAAGCGGCGCAGCTGATCGAAAAATATGGTCTGCTGGCCAACGCCGCCATGGCAGAAAAGGCGATTCCCGCGTGCCACACCACCTATATCGCGGGGGCAGAGCTGAAAGAGAAGCTGACGGGGCTGTTTGACGTGCTGTACGCGGCCAATCCGGCGTCGGTCGGCGGCGCGCTTCCGGACGATGCGTTCTATTATTCGAAGTAAGCCGTTCCGCGCGTTGTGCGCGGCACTGTTTTGGCTGGCGGTGTGGCAGCTGCTGTATCGGGCGGTCGGCCGCGATGTGCTGATCGCGTCGCCGATGCAGGTGGCGGCGCGCATCGTGCGATGGGTGACACAGCCTGCCTATTGGTCCATGATCGGCACCACCATCGGACGTATCCTGATCGGCTTTGCCGCCGCGCTGGCTGCCGGTACACTGCTGGCCGCCGCCACCGCCATATCGGCTGCCGCCCGCGTGCTGCTGGCTCCGCTGATTCGGGTGGTGCGCGCCGTGCCGGTGGCATCGTTCATCATCCTGGTGTTGGTGTGGGTGCCGACGCCGCACGTCCCCACGCTGATCGTCGCGCTGACGGTGACGCCGATCGTGTGGGAAAACCTCACCCGCGGCATCGCCGAAACCGACCGCAATCTGCTGGAAATGGCGCAGGTTTACCGCTTTTCCGCGGGCAAACGGCTGCGGTGGGTGTATGTACCGGCCGTCCTGCCGTATTTCGCGGCGGCGTGCTCCACCGGTATGGGCTTCGCGTGGAAATCCGGCATTGCGGCGGAAGTGATCGCCGTGACGCGCGCCTCCATCGGCGGGCAGATTTACAATTCCAAAATATACCTGGAAACGGCGGATTTGTTCGCCTGGACGGCGATTGTACTGGTCATCAGCCTGCTGATCGACCGGCTGATGAAATGCGCGCTGCGGCGGCTGACGCCCGGGGAGGACGACCATGCAGAATCTTGAATTGCGCGGGATTTCCAAATCCTACGGCGGCCGCCCAGTGCTGGCCGGCTTGTCGCTGACCGTCCCGGCGGGGCAGGTGTCGTGCTGGTGCGGGCCGTCCGGCTGCGGCAAAACCACGCTGCTGCGCATCATCGCGGGATTGACCGCCCCGGACGGCGGGTCGGTCTCCGCGCCCGGCCCGGTGGGGGTGCTGTTCCAAGAACCGCGGCTGATTCCGTCGGCAACGCTGCTGCAAAACGTGCAGCTGGCGCAGCGGAACGGGATGGATGCCGCACGCGCGCTGGACTGCGTCGGCCTGTCCGATTCCGCCGCGCTGCGTCCGCCGCAGGCCAGCGGTGGGATGCGCCAACGCGCCGCCATCGCGCGGCTGTTGGCGTTCGGTGGCGATTTGTGGCTGCTGGACGAGCCGTTCAAAGAGCAGGATCCCGCCACCCGCGCGCAGCTGTATGCGCTGCTGCGGATGCAGTGGCGCGGCAAAACGGTGGTGCTGGTGACGCACGACCCCGCCGAAGCCGAAGCGCTCGGCGACCAAATTATTGAATTCGGCGCATCGCCCTGCCGGGTGCTGCGGGAGATTCGGAAATAAAATTTTCGCCCCCGGGCGCAGTGGAAGTTTGCTGCGGCCGGGGGCGATTTTTAGGGGGAGAGGGATTCTGTATTTCGTGCGGTGAGATGGTGCGCAGCACGTACGGACTATAAACTTTCGGCCAGGGAAATTTCCCGGTTCCATGAGTCTTCTCCATACATGGCTCCCTCGCGAGGGAGCTGCCGAAGGCTGAAGGAGTTGCCTTCAATACGCAGCGCAACCACAACGATGCAACAAAACCCAAAAGTCTCCCATCGGCCGCAGGCCATCCACATAACCGGCCACTATGCACCCAAAGCTCCCCCTCCGGGTCGCGACTGCGTCGGCGACGTGCTGGCGCGCGGCAAAGCCGCGTCGCCTGAGAGGACCCCGCGGGAGCAGAGCGGCAACGCCGCGGTCTAAGGCACGCGCAACCCAAACCACAGACACGAAGCCTTCGCCACCCGCGCCAAATCAAAGTCCCCCTTTTTTCACCCCTCCTCCGTCACCGACCGCAAATACACCTCCAACAGCGCCAGCGCAGTTTCTTTCTGCGCCGGCGGGCATTGGTTCAGCCGCGCCAGCAGTTCCTCTTCGCGCATGGTCAGCTGGGGCGCATCTTCCGTCAGAATTTCGTCCGGCGTGATGTGCAGCGCATTGCAAATACGCAGGATGGTTTCCACCCGCATATTGACCGACCCGCGCTCAATATCCGCGTACGTTCGGTTGGACAGATCGGCCGCTTCCGCCACTTCCACCTGCGTCAGCCCGGCGTGTTTCCGGATGTTCAATAAACGGTTTCCAATTTTTTGATAATCGTACAGCAGCATTTGAATCCTCCCCAATTGTGAATTACTAAAATTATAGCGCCGAAACCGCTTGACAAACAGGTACTATAATAGTATAATTACAGGAAGAATAGTTCCTATTCCAAATCTTTCAACACGGAGGGGTTCTCAATGAAATTGTTGCAAAAATGGTGCCGTGCGTGTGTCGCGGCGATTCTGGCGGCTGCGCTGCTGGCCGGGTGCACGCCGTCGGCGAAAAAACTGGATTGGCCGACTGCCGGGCTGGCCACCGTGCTCCCGCAGCCGGAAAATGCCAAAGGAGAAATTCAGTCAAACAGCGCCGGGGATTTCGATGTCGAAATCCGGCAGGCGACGGAGACGGATTACCAGGCGTACGCGGCGCGCTGTGCGGATGCCGGGTTTACCGTGGACGCCAAGCAGCTGTACGCCGGATACGAGGCGTACAACGCCGACGGGTACCACCTGCGCCTCAGTTTTTCCGGCAGCAGCAAATCGTACACGATTTACCTGGACGCGCCGCGCAAGATGGAGCCGGTCAGCTGACCGACGATGGGGCTGGCGCTGCTGCTGCCGGTTCCGCAATCTGCCCAAGGGAAAATTACGGTCGATTCCGCCGACCACTTTGCGGCATATTTCGGCGATATGCCGATGGATGCGTACAATGAATACGTCAATTTGTGCATTGCAGCTGGATTCGACCAAGATCACAGCAAAGGCGACACGTCATACAAAGCCCAAAATGCCAACGGCGACAAGCTGAATGTGTCGTACGAAGGGTTCAATACCGTCTCGGTCAGCCTGTATGCGGCGGAAAAACCGGCTGTCTCGGAAGCGCCCGCCGCGTCGGAACCGGCGGCGCAGTCCTCTGCCGCACCCGAACCTGCGCCCGAATCGGTGTCTGCGGCCGACGGGATTCGCCCGGAATTCAAAGCGGCGATGGACAGTTACGAAACCTTCTTTGACGAATATATTGCATTTATAGAAAAATATCAGAAAACAAACAATGCAGCGGCAATGTTGGGAGATTATGCAAAATACATGGCGCGCTACGCGGACACCATGAAAAAGCTCAGCGACTTGGAGGACGACGACCTGACCGACGCCGAGGCATTGTACTACGCCGAAGTGATGCTCCGGATCTCGCAAAAACTTGCAAAAATCCAGTAAAACCGTGCAAAATCGTGCAAAAAGCGGTTCCGAAATTCCGGGATCGCTTTTGCTTGCTTTTTGCACGATTTTGTGCTATAATATACGAAAATTCCCCGATTTGTGCGGTTTGGAGGAGGCGATGCCCGTGGCGCAGCCCGAGCGATTCCCGATCGGCGCGGTGGCTCAAATGTTCCACCTCAGCGTCAGTACGCTCCGAAAATATGAAAAAATGGGACTGCTAACCCCGGAATATATCGCGCCGGACAGTGGCTACCGGTACTATGGCGTCCGCCAATTTGAGGTATTAAATACCATTCGTTACCTGCGCGCCCTCGATATGCCGCTGCTACAAATTGCTGATTTTCTGCGCAATCGTGATGTCCCCGTGATCGCGGAAAAGCTGCGCGCGCAAAAAGACGCCGTGGCGCGCAAGCAGCAGGAGCTTGCCAAAATCGAGCGCAAAATTGACCGGCGGCTGGCGCAGCTGCACGACGCGCAGACCGCGCCGCGCGGCGTAATCGGCCTGGAAGACACCCCGCCCTGCCGCATCGCATGGATTGCGGAATCGCTGCGCATCCGCGGCCCGCTGGACATGGAGACCCCCATCCGGCGGCTGGGCGCGGGAGAACGCGAGGCGGTGGTATTTCTGGGAAAAGTGGGTGTCGGGATTTCGGCGGCGCACTTGCAGGCCGGGGCGTATGAACAGTACGATCGGGTATTTTTGGTACTGGACGATGACGAGGATTTTGCGGGGGCGACCGAGGTGCTCCCAGCGGCACAGTGCGCGGCGGTGCGGTTTTGCGGAAGTCACCGCGAAGCTCCGGCACAATACGCGCGGCTGGCGGCCTTTTTGCAGCAAAATGAGCTGGAATTTGCCGGATTTTCGCGCGAAATCACGCTGATTGACTCCGGCTTCACCGCCGACCCCGCGCAGTTCGTGACGGAAATTCACGTCCCCGTGCGGCCGAAAAATTTGCCGAAAGGGGTTGCAGTTTCCGCGCAAAACGGGTATAATATTGGAGAATAACCATTTGAACAACCCACATCAGGATGGAGGAACGAAGTATTGAGCCGTGTGATCGACGCTGTCCGGGCGTATTTCCGGGAAACGAATAAGCTGCTGTGGCTGGCGTGCCTGTGCGCGTCGGTGCTCAGTGCGATGCTGGTATACAGCGCGACCCGCATGGGCGGCACGCGCAAATTCATGGTGCAGGTGATCGCAATTGCGATCGGCTACGTGGGCGCGGTGATCCTGTCGCTGATCGACTACGCCAAGCTGGCGAAGCTGTGGCCGCTGATCGCGGTGGGGTGCATCGGACTGATGGGCCTCACGTCCATTTTCGGGACGACCGTCGCCGGAACCGACGACAAGGCGTGGATTGTGATTGGCAATATGTCGTTCCAGCCGAGCGAATTGGTAAAAATTGGATTTCTCATTACCCTCGCCAAACACTTGGATGTGCTGCGCGAAAAGCAGAAGCTGCACTCGTTTTGGCAGGTTTGCCTGCTGCTGGCGCACGCCGCGGTGCCGATGGGCGTCATCCACCTCCAAGGCGACGACGGCGCGGTGCTGGTATTTTTCTTCATTTTCCTCGCGATGTGCTTCGGTGCGGGGATTCAGCTGCGGTATTTTGCGCTGGTGGGCGTGTGCGCGGCGGCGGCTGTCCCGATTGCATGGAAATATGTGCTGAACACCGACCAGAAAAAGCGGTTCCAGATTCTGCTCGACCATTCACTGGATCCGCTGGGCTACGGGTACCAGCAGTCGCAGGGCGAAATCTCGATCGCGACAGGGCAGCTGACGGGGCGCGGATATCTGCGCGGGCCGCGCGTGGCGGCGTCGGTGGTGCCGGAGGATCACAACGA
>CAJKBQ010000060.1 GCA_905198155.1 uncultured Eubacteriales bacterium | reverse complement strand
AAAGTACTACAAATCCACATTTTGACGACTTTATGATATATAATCTCGGCACTACGACCTGCTGCGCATTCCGATGGCGATGCTGCCGGAAGTGCGGCCAAGCAGCGGGATTTTGGGGACGGCGGAAATCGGCGGCGCGCAGATTCCGATTGCCGGCGTCGCGGGCGACCAGCAGGCCGCGCTGTTCGGGCAGGCGTGCTTTGACCGCGGCGACGCGAAGAATACATACGGCACCGGCTGCTTTTTGCTGATGAACACCGGCCGCGAACCGTTTGAAAGCCGGAACGGGCTGATTACCACGCTGGCAGCGTCGGCGGACGACACGCCGCGCTATGCGCTGGAAGGCAGTGTGTTCTGCGGCGGGTCGGTGATCCAGTGGCTGCGGGACGAGCTGCGGCTGATCGATTCCAGCGCCGACAGCGAATATTTTGCCGCCAAAGTGCCGGACACCGGCGGCGTGTACCTGGTTCCGGCGTTCACGGGGCTGGGCGCGCCGTATTGGGATATGTACGCGCGCGGCACGATGGTCGGGATGACGCGCGGCACCACGCGGTGCCATTTGATCCGCGCGGCGCTGGAATCGATCGCGTACCAGACGCGCGACGTGCTGGACGCGATGACGCGCGACACGGGGATTGCGCTGTCCGGGCTGAAAGTGGACGGCGGCGCAAGCGCCAACAACCTGCTGATGCAGTTCCAGTCCGACGTCACGAACACCATCGTCCGCCGCCCGCGCGTCCGCGAAACGACGGCGCTGGGCGCGGCGTATCTGGCGGGGCTGGCCGTCGGATTCTGGCGCGATTTGGACGAGCTGCGCGCGCACTGGGAGATGGATCGGGCGTTCGTCCCGTCGATGACGGCCGCCGAACGGGACGGCTGCCTGCGCGGGTGGCGCCGGGCAGTGGAGACTGCGCGCCGGTGGAGCGCCGTTTCGACCGACGAAGCGTAAATCCGGCGATGTGAAAAAACGGGAGGCTGGGTTGAGAACACAGCCTCCCGTTGCATATAAACTTTTTTGGGATTTTACCGGTACCGCCGGTACGTTCCGGCGAAGCGGGCGGCGTCGCTGTCCTCGTACCCGGGGTTGACGGTGATCTCGATCGACGGGCCGTCCAGCAGCGTGACGGTGTAGCGGTCGTCGGAGACGGTGCGGGCCGCAAGGTCCGTGGTGGACCAGACGCCGGTGAGCAGCTCGGCTTCGGCCATGATCGCGTAGGTCACGGACAGATCCTGCACGCAGTAGCTGACGGTAATCATCGCGTCGGGGTTTTCGTAGTCGCCGACCCACAGCTGATCCATCGCGTCGGACGGCGACATCTCGTGCTGAACGGGGTTGGATTTTTGCAGCACCACCGTGCGGCCGGAGCGGAACGCCAGCTGAATCTCGGTGCGGTCGCCGCTGAACACGATGGCGGCTTCGTCGCCGCCGCATTGCAGCGTGCCGGAGCCGTCGAACGCAAACGCGTAGGCGCCTTCGGTTTCGACGGTGCCTTCGGTTTGGCTGCGGGTTTCAAACGTACCGTCTGCAAAGAACGTCCAGAATGCGGTGTCGGTGTACCACCGCGCGCCGCTGAGCGGATTTTCCGGCTGTTTCGGCGATTTTTGACACGCCGGAACCAGCAAGCACAAGCACGCCAGGGCAATTGCCGCCCAGCGCCGATATCGTTTCATAGATGAATCCAACCTTTCGTGCGTTTTCGATGCATGGATGAACATAGTATAGCACATTTGGGGCGGGAACACAATGAACCAACGATGAATTTTTTCGACAAAAAGCGGCGGATTCGGCAGCGGGCAAAGTTGTGCCGCAAAAAGTCTTGACAAGTGCGCGGCGGGTGTGGTATACTATGAAAACAAGCAGATATGCTGGTGTAGCTCAGTTGGCAGAGCAGCTGATTTGTAATCAGCAGGTCGGGGGTTCGAGCCCGTCCACCAGCTCCAAGCAAAAAGCCCGGAACCATGCGGTTTCCGGGCTGTTTTTGTTTTCCGGGAACGCCGTTTTTACACCCCGGCAATCCCCAGTTCGGCTTTCAACCCGTTTTGCAGCACCGCCGAAAAATTGATTCCGGCTTTTTCGGCCCGGTCGCAAAGCCACGCCGGGACGGTGCAGTTTTTCTTCACGCACCGCATATCGTTTTGTTTGCGGTATTCAGCAAAATCCACGTCCACCAGCGTGACAATATCGGCCGCCTGTGCGGACTGCCGGACGCTTGACAGGGCGGACGGCTGCGGCAATGCTTTGCCGTCGTCCTCCATGTCAATCCCCATCAGGCCGATGGCGTCCCGCGCCATTTCAATGGCATCGGGCAGGTCGTTACCCTGGGTGTTGATGGTGAAATCAGGAATATAAACCGTAAATCCGTCCGATTCGGGCGTGAGTAAAATCGGGTAAGCATTTTTCATCGTGACAGCCTCCAATCAAATGATTTTATTGCAGCGCGGGCTTATTTCAGTCCGCGCCTTTTGATGATCGCTTTGGCGAGATTTTCTTTCAGTTCGTTGTGCCTTGGAATAGTTTCGCTCTCTTTTCCGTTGGTGTATATATCATGCCCGCTGCCATTCCGTTTTAAGTACCAGCCGTTCTTTTCGAGTAATTTTATGAGGTGCGCGCGTTTCGTTGCCATCAGCCCCTTTCCTCACACTCATATTATACGCCTTTTATGCGTATTCGTCAAGCGATTTGGCGAGTTTTTTCAAAATAATTCGGCAACCCAATTGGACGAGCAAATGAGCAAAAAAGCATCCGCGGACGCATCTTCAAAGACCTGACGATGCGTCAACGAATGCACTGTCTGCATTGCCTGCCCGGCGGCAGTAAGTATTGGATATCAGCATAGCAGACGGGAAGCGGGTTATCCAGGGGTATTTTCAATCTGCTTTGGTCTCCCGCATTTTCTTCACCCCGTACACGCCGACGTACACGGCGATTGCGAGCAGCGCGGCGCGCTTGACCCAGATCAGCCAGCTGTACGACAGCGCTTCGTCGGTCACGGCGTCGGCCGCTTTGTAGATGCCGAGCAGGATCAGGCACACGCCGATCACCCGGTAGATGCGGTCCTCGCGGCGCAGGAATACCAGCAGCAGCAGCGCGCTGGCAAAACAGATGGCCACCATAATCCATGGATTCATTGCGTTCAGTCCCCCATTTGGTTCAGTTACGCCTTTATTATACGCACTTTTTGCGCGCGCGTCAATCTTTTTTCTTCGATTTTTCGGTTCAGAAAAATTTTCCCGTGGAAGCGCACAAAAAAAGGGGCAGAATTTCGGCGAATTACCAATTGATTTTTTCCCGATTTTATGTATAATAATAGATATAGGGTAATTGTAATCTTTTGGCGTGTCTTTCCCAACCAAAGGGCACGCCGCCGTCCGAATATCCACCGTTTGACATTTATTGAGGAGGGAATTTGTTATGCAGCCTATGATCGCCGCGTACAAAGATATGTTGAACCACTACGCGGATTTCTCCGGCAAAACCAACCGGCCGGGGTTCTGGTATGTGGTGCTGGACAACATCATCATCTCACTGGCGCTGGGCATCCTGACCGCGATCCCGGTGATCGGGAAGCTGTTCGGCGTAATCGCCGCGCTGTACAGCCTGGCGATGCTGGTGCCGGGTATCGCAATCGGCGTCCGCCGTCTGCACGACGTCGGGAAGTCCGGGTGGTACCTGCTGATGAGCCTGATTCCGGTTGTCGGCTGGATCTTTGTGCTCGTTGCGATGTGCAAGGAATCCGTTCCTGCCCAGGCATAAGAAAATGAAAAAGAACCGGGGTGCTAAGCCACACCCCGGTTTTTTTTGCGCCAGTCCAGCGGTACAATAAAAGAAAGCACCTCCCAACCAACCCTGCCATACGAAAATATCTATTATCTATTATTTATTATCTGATTTTATAGTAAACCTCGATAATATTATGCCGCACCCCCTCAAACCCAAAATCCGCATAAACCGAATCCGCCACCGCAACGCGGGTAAACGGCACTTCTTCCCCGCCCACCAGCACGCGCGCCGGTTCTTCGCCCGCCGGGAGCAGGATATGCGCCTGCACGCACCGCGCCGGGCCGTACAGATCGTACCGCAGGCCCTCGGGTTTGCGGGTGAAGCGGACGTCCACAAACACCGCCGATTTTTCGTAGCCGGTGATGTACCGCAGCTCGGTGTAGTCCGTCACGACGAAGCGCGGCTCGAACCGAATCTCGCGGTACTGGCAGTCGAGGTCTACCACCCCGGCCAAGCCTTCGTCCACGGCGTTCAGCAGCGCCGCAGCGCCCCATGCGGACGGGCCGCCGCCCAGCGGCAGTGAATCGCGCGGCGTGTACAGGAAGTAAATCGCGTGGTCGCGCGCCATATAGCCCATGAACCGCTGCAAAATGTCCCATCCGTAGGATTCGTACCCATTGCGGAACGCGGCCAGCGCCAGCTCGCCGGCGGTGAACGGCGAGATGCCGCCGTTGACGTATTCGCCGGGCTTGTAGTCGCAGAATTCCGGGTACGGCGGGTCGATGGAGAAAAATTCGCTGAACGCGTCCGTCGTTTCGCGGCGGCGGCGGTATTCTTCGATGATCGCGCGCGACTGCGCCAGATCGGTCACGCCGCGGTTCATGTCGTATGTGTTGGACAGCGACAGCCGCTCCGGTTCCAGATCATCGACCCCGCGGTGATTCAGGTGCAGCTGATGGATGAAAAACCGGCCGTTCCACAGGTAGCGGAACATATTTTCGCGCAGCTGCGCCGCCCGGGCGCGCCATGCGGCGGCTTTGTCCGGCTCGCCGTTGCGTTCGCGGATCCACGCCAGCTGCATCATCGCCTGGTACACGCCGGAATTGTCGCCGTGCATAATCGACATCGGCTCGTTCGGGTGGATCCGCCGGTCGCCGTGCGATGCGGAATTCGCCGTGAAGTCCCAGGTGTCGATCGTGAACGGACGCTTGACCAGACCGTGCGCCGCGTCCCAGCGCTTGGGGTCGGACGTGATGTAGTCGATCCCTTTTTCCATGTGCGGCAGCTGCGCGATCAGCCAATTCCAGTCGCCCGTCACGCGGTAGCACTGCATTGCGCCTTCCACCACCAGGTACTCGATGTCCGCTTCCAGCTCCAGCCGCACCAGCGACAGATTGTCGTCCGCGTACAGCTCGTAGCAGTCCGGATCTACCATTTTCCAGTGGTGGTCGTCCATCTGCTTGATCAGCTCGTAAAACTGCCCGTCCGCGCGCTGCGTGTCGAGGATAAACTGCAGGAACGACACCATATCGTATTCCCAATGCTTGAACCCCTTCATTTCGTGGACATGGTCGCGGATCCAGTTTTTGCTGACCATCAGCACGCGGCCGTCGATGAAGCACAGCTTGCGGTCGTCATAAATCGCATTGTGCAGCTGATGCATAAACTCGCCCAGCCGGGTGTCCGTCGTCGTCAGGCAGCACGGAAGCACCATCTCTTCGTTGTTGTACGATCCGTTGCGCCGCCCGCCGATTTGCATCGCGGGGAGTTTATAATCGAATTCGATCATTTCTCATCTTTCCTTTCCGCCCGCAGCGGTCGATGCGCCGGGGACGGCTTTATTATCGCACAAAACGTGGATTTTGGCAATGCGGTTCCTTTGCGGAAAATTGCGGTTCCTTTGCATCGGAAAAATTTTTGCACAATTTTGATTTTTCGCTTGACATTCCCCCTGCCGGAACGATTATAATGATAATACCGGGACAATCGTAACGGTAACGGAAATCCATATTCCGCAGGGAGGCGATCGGATGAAAATCGGCGAAGCATCGCGGCAGTCCGGGCTGTCAAAAAAGAATATCCGCTTTTACGAAAGCAAGGGGCTGCTCCGGGTGCAGCGCACCGACAATGATTACCGCGACTACACGGCGCAGGACGTGCGCGATCTGCAGCAGATCCGGCTGCTGCGGTCGGCGGGGGTGTGTCTGTCGGACATTCGGCTGTGGCAGCACGGGATCATCGGGACGGCGGAGCTGATGCGCAAACGGATCCGCGAACTGGAAAGCACGCGCGTGCAAAACGCGCAGCAGCTGTCGATTTGCCAGGCACTTGCCGCGCAGCCGGACGGCGCGCTGCGGTTTCCCGATGCGCTGCCGGAAATCGACGAAACCGAACCGGCCGTGGATCGCACGCAGCCCGTCGTCATCGGGATCGACCTAGGCACCACCACGCTCAGCGCGGTGGTGCTGGACGCGCACGGCGCCGTGCTGGAAAGCTATACCGTCGAAACGCACGCCGCCATTCCGGACGCACCGGGGATCCAGCGCACGGCGGAAATCTGCCAGCGCGCGGAAGCGGTCGCGGAGCTGCTGGTGCAGTCGTACCCCGCAGCGCAGGGGATCGGGCTGTGCGGGCAGATGCACGGGATCGTGTATGTGGACGCGGCGGGGAACGCGGTGTCCGACCTGTACACATGGCAGAACCCGCTGGGGATGCAGCACCGCGGCAGCGAAGCGTACGCCGAATGGGCATCGCGCGTCACGGGGACGCCGCTGTCCACCGGGTACGGGCTGGTGACGCACAGCGTGCTGGCGGACGCGGGCACCGTTCCGGCCGGCGCGGTGCGGTTCTGCACGATTATGGATTACCTGGCGATGCGCCTGACCGGCGCCGCCGCACCGGTGATGCATCCGTCGAACGCGGCGTCGCTGGGGCTGTTCGACCCGGTGCGGAACGCGTTCCGGGCGGACGCGGCCGCGCGCATCGGCGTGCCGGCATCGTTCCTGCCGCAGGTCTGCGCGGCGGGCGGCGCGGTGGTCGGGACGTTCCGCGGGGTTCCGGTCTGCGCGGCCATCGGCGACCACCAAAGCAGCTTTTTGGGCGCGGTGCGCGACCCGGCGCGGTCGATGCTGGTCAACGTCGGCACCGGCAGTCAGCTGACCGTTCAGAGCACTTCGGCAGACGCCGCGCCGCCGTGCGAAGTGCGTCCGCTGGCGGACGGCGTGTACCTGCATTCGTACTCCGCGCTGTGCGGCGGCGCGGCATATGCGCTGCTGGAACGGTTTTTCCGCGCGGTCTGCGTGCAGTGCGGCGGCGCAGACCGCCCGATGTACGACGAAATGGCGCAAATGGCGGCGCAGGCGCACGGCACGCTGCCGGTTTGCACCGCGTTTTGCGGCACACGCGCTGACCCTGCACTGCGCGGCACCATATCCGGCATCGGGATGGACAATTTCACCCCGCAGGAGCTGACGCGCGGCGTGCTTGACGGGATCGCGGCGGAGCTGTATGCCCACGCCGATGCGCTCCGGCGCGCCAATCCGGCCGCAGACCGGCTGGTCGGCAGCGGCAACGCCATTCGCAAAAACCCTGTATTGCAGCAATGCATCGCCGACCGGTTCGGCATGGCGCTGCAGATCTCGCCGTTCCCGGAGGAGGCGGCCGTCGGCGCGGCACGGTTTGCCGCCGGTCTGATCCGCCGCGCTTCTGACATATCGTAAGGAGGATTTGAAATGAACTGCACATCCTGGAAAATCGCATTTACCCTGCCGGACGTGTTGAACACCCCCGGCGTATCCGCGACATTTGACGGCAAAACCGTGCGTGTCGCGCTGTATTCGGACATTTACCCCGATCCGCTGATCCTGCAGTGCGCGGCGGCGGCGGGCGACCGCATTGCGCTGCATATGTATCCGTACCGGGCAGAGCTGTACCGCGGCGATGTGCTGACGGACGAAGAATGGCCGGTCGGCAGGATCGACGTGCCCGACGGCGCCGTCCCGCTGGCGGACGCCCCGCAGCCCGACCCCGACCGCACGCCGTTTTGCGCGGAGGGGTGGCACCCGGCGCCGGACATTTTTGTCGGCGATTGCATGCCGTTCGTGGACGGCGACGATTTCCATGTGTTTTACCTGAAAGACCGGCACCATCACCGCAGCAAATGGCGGCTGGGCGCGCATCAATGGGCGCACATCGTGTCCCGCGATCTGGTACACTGGACGCAGCTGCCGATGGCGGTCGAAATCGACCGCGCGTGGGAAGGCTCCATCTGCACCGGGTCGGTGATCCGCGACGGCGGGCAGTATTCCGCGTGGTACGCCGTGCGCATGGCGCTCCAGTTTTCGCCTGCCCGCATCACCTGCTCCGTGTCCGACGACGGCGTGCATTTCCGCAAAACAAACGAGCGGATCACCCTGCCCGACTCGTTTGACGGACCTTCGGCACGCGACCCGTTTGTCTACCGCGGGGCAGACGGCACCATGCGGATGCTCGTTACCACATCGAACTTCACCCCCTCCGGCAGTGTCGGCTGCCTGGCGATGCTGCGCCGCACCGACAACGGCTGGGTGTGCGACCCGACGCCCATGCTGACCGCCGAGGATCAGCCGGAATGCAGCGATTTGGTTGCATTCGGCGGGCGGTATTACCTGATTTACAGCATCGCCGGCACGGCGCGCTACGGGTTCGGCTCGACGGAATCCGGCCCGTGGACGTTCCCGGACGGCGGGGTCATCCGGGCGGACGGACTGTCGCCGCTGAGGGTGCCCAAATCTGCCGTATGGCACGGGCGGCTGTTTTTCGTCGGATTCACCGCTTGCGGCGGCTACGGCGGCACCATGCATTTTTACGAAGCCTTCCCGCAGCCGGACGGCACGCTGCGGTTTGAACTGCCGGCGGAATTTGCCGGGCGGTAATCAAAATAAGCCATCCGGATCGGGGGGATTCTCCGGTTCGGATGGTTTTTGGGTCAATCGCCGTCTTGGTTGGATTTGACGGCGGCTGTTTCTCGCGGGATTTCGTCCCG
>CAJKBQ010000059.1 GCA_905198155.1 uncultured Eubacteriales bacterium | reverse complement strand
GGCAACTCCCTCAGCCTCTCGGCAGCTCCCTCGCGAGGGAGCCGGGTACCGACAGACTCATGTAGTAGGGAAATCTTTTCGGCCGCAGGGAAGCCCCTCTCCGTTCGCGGTGCTCGCTCCGGCGCCCCCAGAGGGGGCGCTACTCGCTTCGCTCGTAAGTTTGGCCGTGAGGGGTGCGCATTGTTCAGTTGAAGGGCAACCCTCCACGGCACAATATCCATCGGGCGATCAATGATTGCCCGTACAACGCAAGCCCAATTTGTGTGAAATATCCCTGCCGTACCAAAAATATCTATTATCTATTATGTATGATCTCTTATCTATTATCTAAAAATTTTTCCCAAAAATTCTGAAAGAAGGTTTTCTCCCATGCATTTCGCCCACATTCTCTTCGACCTCGACGGCACGCTCACCGACCCCGCGGACGGGATCACCCGCTCCGTGGCGCACGCGCTGGCCAAGCGCGGGATTGCGGTGCCGGATCTGCGCGCGCTGCACCCGTTCATCGGGCCGCCGCTGATCGATTCGTTCATGCAGTTTTATGGGTTTTCGCGCGACGAAGCCGTCCGGGCGGTGACGGATTACCGCGAATATTACGCCGTCCGCGGGATTTTTGAGAACGCCGTCTACCCCGGCGTGCCGGAAATGCTGCGGCAGCTGAAATCGGCCGGAAAATGGGTGGGGATGGCGACGTCCAAGCCGGAGCCGTATGCCCGGCAGATCGCCGATCACTTTGGGCTGACGCCGTATTTCGACGCCATTTGCGGCAGCTTGATGGACGAAAGCCGGACGGCAAAGGCGGACGTGATCGCGTATTTGCTGCAAACGCACCGGATTGCGCCCGAACAGGCGGTGATGGTCGGCGACCGGTGCTACGATGTCACCGGCGCGCGGGCGTTCGGGATTCCATGCATCGGCGTCACGTTTGGGTACGGCTCGGCGGACGAGCTGCGCGGCGCGGGCGCGGCTGCGCTGGCCGATTCGCCGGAAGCAGTATTTCGGCTGCTGACGGCGGATTGAGCGGCGAAAATGGGCATAAAAAAGGTGCGGGGCTGCCCGCACCTTTTTGCTTCTACCGATTCCCTTAAATTTTCACGATGCCCAGCACGTCCAGAATCGACGAGATCAGGATCAGCACGATGCACACCGGCGCAACGTACTTGATAATCACGGTGAACAGCTTTTTCCAGCGGAACGGCGCGGAAAGCTCCACTTCTTCGATCAGCGCTTTCGGCTTGATGACGTAGCCGACGAAGATGCACGTCAGCAGTGCGACGATCGGCATCAGCACGCTGTTGCTGATGAAGTCGAAGAAATCGAGGAACGCCATGCCGAAGATGGTCACGCTGCTCCACACGCCGTTGCCCAGCGACGACGGCAGGCCGAGCAGGATGCAGCCCGCCAGCACCACCAGGCACGTCAGCTTGCGGCTCCATTTCAGCTTGTCCTGCAAAATCGATACCACCGTTTCCATCAGCGAGATCGACGACGTCAGTGCGGCGAACAGCACCAGCAGGAAGAACGCCGTGCCGATGATCGCGCCGCCGGCCATACTGTCGAACACGCGCGGCAGCGTGATGAACATCAGGCCGGGGCCTTTGCCGAGCGCGGATTCGTCGCCGCCGGAGAACGAGAACACAGCCGGGATAATCATCAGGCCGGCGATGAACGCGATGCCAGTGTCAAAAAATTCGATTTGACGCACGGAGGTTTCCAGGTTGACGTCCTTTTTCATGTACGACCCGTAGGTAATCATGATGCCCATGGCCAGCGACATGGAGTAGAACAGCTGCCCCATCGCGGCCAGCACCGTCGTCGCCGAAAAATGCTTGAAATTCGGCGTCAGGTAATACTTCACGCCCGCCATTGCACCGGGCATGAACAGCGTGTAGACCGCGATGCCGACCGACAGCACCACCAGCAGCGGCATCATGATCTTGCTGACCTTTTCGATGCCCTTTTCGACGCCGAACAGCACCACCAGCGCCGTCAGCCCGATGAACACCAGGAACCACACCAGCGGCTCCGCCGGCTTGGAGATGAAGTCCGCGAAATACGACGCACCGGCCGTCGCGTCCATCCCGCCGATGGCGAATTCGGCCAGGTATTTCGTGACCCAGCCGCCGATGACCGAGTAGTACGGCAGGATAATCATCGGGACGACCGACGCCAGGTAGCCGACGAAGGTGAACCGCTTGTCCAGCGCACGGAACGCGCCGATGGCGCTGAGGCCGGTTTTGCGGCCGAGGGCGATTTCCGCCGCCATCAGCGCAAAGCCGAACGTCACGGCCAGCACCAGATAGACCAGCAGGAAAATGCCGCCGCCGTACTTGGCGGCCAGGTACGGGAACCGCCAGATGTTGCCCAGACCGACCGCGGATCCGGCTGCGGCCAGCACGAATCCGACTTTGCCGGTAAAGCTGCTTCTGTTGTTGCTCATAAAATCCCTCCAAAATATTTTGCGCATTTCAGTGTGAGCGCACATGCATACTATTATTCCATATTTCGCGGCAAATTGCAACCGGTTTCTGCAAATTTCTGCAGATATTTTGCATTTTGTTTGGAATGGGGCGCAAATTTTCGGCGGCACTGAAATGTTGGATGGTTTTTGGGGGGAAGCTTTCAACGGGAAAGCAGGAATGCGGCCCGGAATGTTATTCTTTGCCGGGCTTTTTGCCTTTTTTCTCCTGCACCAGCGCGGCGGCGCGGTCCGAGGGGGTGATATCGTCTTTCGGGCGGCCGTCGGGGCCGATTTCCATGTCCTTGTTGCGGCGCATATCGGACGCGCTGACGCCGAAGAAATCTTTGAATTTCTGGCTGTAATTGTTGCGGGAAACGTAGCCCACCTGGCGGAACACGTCCGACACCGACAAGTCCGTGGTCAGCAGCAGTTCGCGGGCCTTTTTCAGCCGCATATCGGTCAGGTAGTCCATGTATCCGGTGCCGCCGCGGGTTTGGAACACGCGGCTCACGAACGAGCGCGACAGGCCGACTTTGTCGGCGACTTCCTCCTGCGTGAGATCCACGCGCTGGAAGTTTTGCTTCATGTACGCCACCACGCGGTCGAATTTGTCGTCCGAATCTTCGGCGCAGTAGCGGCGGATGACCGTTTCGACGCCGGTGAGCTGGTCGGCGTCGGCCGGGTCAATGCGCAGCAGGACGTCGCGCAGATGGGCGCGGTTGGTATCGTCGGACGCTTCCACCAGCTGCATGGTGCGCTGCACCAGCTCGTAGCGCAGGAAGCGCAGCAGGTCCGGGTCGCAGCCCGATTCTGTCATCCGGTTCTGGATGCTGCGGAAGCGGCGCACCGACTCCTGCATATTGCGCTCCTGCATGGCGGAGACGTAGTCGTCAAAATCGGCGGCGGTGATGGGGCTGACGTTGGGATTCTGCGGGGCAAAGTCGTGGCAGCGGATTTGCAGATCCGGCTGGGCGGCGTCCATTTCGCCCAGCAGGTCGCACACTTCCAAGAAGGCCGCGTTGGCCTGCCCCAGCCGCACGCACACGCGGCTCATCGCGATCCGGATGTGCGCGGCGCCGAACAGTTCCAGCACCTGCGCCAGCCGCTGCGCCGTGCTGACGCGGTATTCCTGCGACAGGTCGGCGGTGGGCGTGTCCAGCAGGAACACGACGGTGTTCCTGCCCGCGACGTCCAGCTCGCAGCAGAGGTCGCCGCGCATCAGGCGCAGGAAGTCGGCGTAGCCTTTCGCGTCGCACGTCATTTGGAGGCCGCCGATGATATAGCCTTTGTCGTACATCGTGAGGCCGCAGTAGTCCAGCAGCTCGCGGGCGACGGCCGGGTCGGTCAGGATGCCCTGGAAGATCATGGACGCCAGCTGGCGCTGGATGGTTTCGCGGGAGTGCTTGTCGTGATCGCGCCACGCCTGCTGCTTTTTCTTCATGTTGACGATCATGGCGTAGATGCTTTCCAGGTTGCCGCTGGCCGACACGCCGTCGCGGTCCTCGCCTTCGAACGCATCTTCGATGTTGCGGATTTTTTTGTTCCAGTAGCGGCTGATGAAGAACGCGAGCAGCAGCGACAGCAACATCCCGCCGCAGATCAGCCCCACGTTGGTCCACTGGCTTTTGCGGACGTCTTGCAGCAGGAGCTTCGACGGGTACAGCAGTTCCAGGTCGATGGCGAGGACGTTGGAGTGCGCGGTGAGGGCGGTGTACGCATTGCGCGCTTTTTCGGCGGGGTACTGCGCTTCCGGAATCGGCTGCAAGCTGAGGCGGCCGTCGCCGGCGTAGTAGGCGACGCCGCCGTTTGCGAACGTCATGCGCAGGTAGGTGTCCTCGGTTTCGCCCATGCCGGTGAGCAGTTCGCCCCATTTTTGCGCGGAGATGTCAAAATTCATCGTGGTGATGCCTTCGCTGGTGACGAAGCGCACCGGGTAGTGCAGCACGACGTGGCCGGAGGTGCTGTTGCCCTGCGCGAAAAAGGCGCTGAATTCCGCCTGATTCAGTTTCCCTGCGTAAGAATCCACTTCACTGGCCGTGCAGTGAAGCGATTCGCGGAGGTAGACCTCGATTTGGGAGCGGCCGCGGGCGGCGTAGACAAAGTCGCCGCCGTAGTAGGCAAAAACGTTTTCCAGCATGGGGTTGAACGCTTTGATGTCTTTCAGCACTTCCAGCCCGATATAGACGGAGTTGTAGTCGTCCTCGTTGGTCATTCGGGCCGGGAGGAGTTCGCTGGTGTTGCCCATGATGGCGCTGATGTCCAGGTAGCGGCCGTACTGTTCGTCGAGCACGGTGACGGAGTGGTTCAGCTTGGACTGAATCGCATTGACTTCCTTTTGCCGCATGGACTGCATCGTTTTGTCCGCAATCCCGAAGCACACGGTCAGGATTGGGATCAGCACGCACAGATAGGTTATGAGGAAATGCATCCCGCCTTGCTTTTTTTCGTTCATTCTTTTTCTCCATCCTCTTTCAAGCGGCAATTTCGGACGTTTTGCGGCGGAGGAATATCCCAAAATTCCCGCGCAAAACAGATACGCCGAAACAGGCGGCCGGATTTTCCGGCTGCCTGTTCCATTTAATGGCAGAATTATGCAAGTATTCGCACGCGCGGATTACTTCGCGTTTTTGCTGTACCGGTCGTACGCGCCCTGCTCCAGCTTGACGAGGTTGTCAACGCCGAAGTTTTTCAGGGAGGTGACGTAGTCCGCCCACTGCGCATCCACATCGCGGGACTTGTCGGTAACGAACGACGCGAGCGCGCTGCCCATGTATTCTTTGATATCCGTGACCAGCGTGGTGCGGGCGTTCGCTTCTTCGGTGGTGTAGGACATGACCGGGTAGAAGTCGTAGACCATGATGTTGCCGTCGCGGCGCATACCGGATTCGGTGAGCGCTGCCCAGCCGTAAACCTTCAGCACGTCGTCGGACTTGAGCTGCTCGTCGGTGAGGCGGTACATATTGCCGCGGCCGAGGAACTCGTAGGTCTGGTACATCATGAACGCACCGCCGATGATGGCGTAGTTGTTGCGGAAGTCTTCGTCGGATTTGAAGCCTTCGGCCGGGCGGAGCAGCTTCCGGATCTTGGCGCCGGTGGTCGCATCTTCAACATATTCCCAAGACACGCCCAGCGGGCCGGAGATGCCGTCCACATAGCCTTCTTCGGAGAAGTAGTAGTCAACCAGGCGGATCAGTGCTTCTTTGTACTGGGATTTTTCCGCAATCAGCGTTTTGATGGATTCCTGCACGCCGGTGGAGATGCCGACGTACTGTTTGTCGTTCAGTTCGGAGGTCAGACCGCCGACCCAAACCATGTCCGCATCGCCGCCGATTTCGCCGCCGCGCACCAGGAACGGCGCTTCGCCGACCATCCCGACAGCGTCTTTCTCGCGCAGTGCAACATCTTTCAGCGTCGCCTGGTCATCGGTAAACATACCTTGATAGATCAGGCCTTCCTGATACAGCTTGCGGAGGTATTTGAGGTAGGCTTTGTAGTTGTCGGTCAGCCCGGCGAATTCGACTTTGCCGTCGTTGACAACCAGCGGCAGGGACGCATCTTTGGTGTTGATGCCGTACGCAGCCAGCAGCATCCGGTAGATATAGTACGCATTCCATTTGTCTACGATCGCCAGCGGGACTTCGTCGTTTGCATCGCCGTTTTTGTTCGCGTCCTTCTCTTTGAAGGCTTTCAGCACCTGGTACAGTTCTTCGGTGGTTTTCGGAACCGACAGGCCGAGGTTGTCCAGCCATTTCTGGCTCATGTAGATCCGGTTCAGCGCTTCGTGGCGGGTATCCAGCAAGGCGGACAGGCCGTAGATCGCGCCTTTTTCGTCGGTGAGGTACAGCTGGTACGCCGGGGTGGCTTCAAAGCGCGCGTACAGCTCCGGCATCAGGTCTTTGTACGCCGCGAAGTTCGCGAAGTAGCCCTGGCCGCCGTATTTCTGCGCGTCGGCTTCGGTGAGACCTGCGTTCAGGATCAGATCCGGCAGGGTGTCGCCCGCGATCATCGTGGACAGCTGCGTTTTCCAGGAATCGCCCGGGTAGAACGTGTCGTCGATCTGGATGTTGAACTTCGTCACCCAGTCTTTGCACATCAGGGTTTCTTTCCACGCACGGCCATTGTTGGAGTCCGGACCGGATGCCGTGATCGTGATCAGCTGTTTCGCGATCGGGAAGCCGGTTTTGTTGTAGTACAGGTTTTCGTCGTCTTTGCTGGCGTCTGCTTTGGACTCGGTAGTGCTGGATGCCGGGGTCGTTGAGGACGCGGGCGTTTTGGCGCACGCGGCCAGCGAAACCACCATCAGCACTGCCAAAACAGCGGCCAACAGTTTTTTCAGGGTCATGCTCATTGGGATATTCCTCCTAAAAAATATTTATCGCAACCGCCGGTCTGCTGCCATTATATTATATCACAGTCCGGCGGTGTTGACCAGAGTTCAAATGCCGGGATTTTTATCCCTTCACGGAACCAATCATCACGCCTTTGGCGAAATACTTTTGCAGGAACGGGTAGATGATTAGCATCGGGACGGTAGCCGCCACGATCACACAGTATTTCATCATGTTGGCGGTGTCCTGCTGGCGCAGCAGTTCGAGCATCTGCTCGGCGTCCATCACGCCGTCGGAGATGGCTTCGGCGGCAAACTGACTGCGGATCAGGATTTCGCGCAGCACCATTTGCAGCGGCCACAGCGCTTTCGCCTGCGGCAGGTACAGCAGCGCGATGAAGTATTCGTTCCAGTGGGCGACGCCGTAGTACAGCACCATCACCGCCATGATCGCTTTGGACAGCGGGAGCACGATGCTGAAAAAGGTGCGCACGTCGGACGCGCCGTCGATGCGGGCGGCTTCGTGCAGTTCCCACGGGATGGAGTTCGCGAAGAAGGTGCGGGCCACGATCATGTTGTACACGCTCAGCGCGCCGCAGATCAGCATCACCCAGCGGGTGTTCAGCAGGCCCAGGGACTTGTAGTTGAGGTAGGCCGGGATGGTGCCGCCGCTGAAATACATGGTGAACATGAACAGCAGCATGAAAATGCCTTTATCCGGGAAATCGCGGCGGGAAAGTGCGTATGCGCACGGGATGGTCACGATCAGGTTGACCACGGTGCCCAGCACGGTGTAGAAGATGGTGTTCAGGTACCCGGTCCAGATGGTTTTGTACTGCAGGATATACTGGTAGCCTTCCAGCGACGGGCGCACCGGCCACAGCAGCATTTCGCCGCCGCCCACGGCCTGCGGGTCGCTGAACGATGCGCTCAGCACATAGATCATCGGGTAAAGTTCCACGATGAAGAACAGTGCGAGCAAAATTCCGTTGATGGTGACAAACACACGGTCGCCTTTGGAAAGCTTGATGTGCCGTTTTTCTAATTTTTCCATTGCAGATCCGCCTCCCCGCTTACCACAGTGCGCTCTTGCTGACTTTCGACGAAACAGTATTCGCGATAATCAGGATCGCCGAGTTGACCACCGAGTTGAAGATGCCGGTCGCCGTTGAGAACGCGAAGTCCATTTGCTCCAGGCCGACTTTGTACACATAGGTGGAGATGACTTCCGAGCCGGACAGGTTCGGTTTCGTTTGCAGCAGATACACTTTTTCGTAGCCCAGGCTGAGCAGCTGGCCGCATTGGAGGATCAGCAGCACCACGATGGTCGGAACGAGCACCGGCAGGTTGATGTGGATGATCTTTTGGATGCGGTTGGCGCCGTCGATCTCGGCGGCTTCGTGCAGCGATTTGTCCACGCCGCTGAGCGCTGCGAAGTAGATGATGGAGCTCCAGCCGACGCTCTGCCAGATTCCGGAAACCACATAAATCCACTTGAACGCGGCCGGGTCCTGCAGGAAAAACACGCTTTCGCCGCCGAGCTTTTGGATGATGATGTTCACGATGCCGTTGGTCGGGCTGAGGAACAGCGTGAGCATTCCGCAGATGACCGCCGTCGAGATGAAGTGCGGCGCGTAGCCGACCGTTTGCAGCGTTTGCTGCAAGCCTTTGTGCTCCACTTCGTTGAACATCAGCGCCAGCAGAATCGGGAACGGGAAGCCCAGCACCAAACTCAGCAGGCTGATACTTAACGTGTTTTTCAGAATCACCGGGAACCAGTACGACCGGAACAGCCGCAGGAAGTTATCCAGCCCCGTCCATTCGCTCGCCCAGATCCCCAGGCGCATATTATAGTCTTTGAACGCGATGACGATGCCGCCCATCGGTTTGTACGCGCACACCAATATGTACACGACCGCCGGGATCAGCATCAGATACAGCTGCCACGCGCGTCCCCGGACTTTCAGCCCTTTCCGGAGCCGGGCGCTCCAGCCGCTGCGCGGCTTGCTCACCGCTTTTGCGTTTGCGGTCACCATAGTAATCAAATCCTCCCTACGTCAGAGTCGTTATCGGATGTCATTATTGTAGCACATCCCGCCCCGTTTGGCAATGCCCCGATTTGTGCAGTCTTTTTTTGCATATTTTCCGGCAGCAATACTATTATATTCCAATTTCGGGCGAAAATCGTGCCGAAATCGGCCGTTTGGTCCGCAAAATGGACGGTTCGGGCGGCGGGCAAAACACAAATCAGGACGTTTTTCGGCCCGAAAAATTCGGTCAAAACACAAAAACGAACAAAAAAATTTCAAAAAAATCCGTTTTGGCGCAAAAAAAGTTGTCCGAACCGGCAAACGAACCGGGCAAACCGGCGGCGTTGTA
>CAJKBQ010000058.1 GCA_905198155.1 uncultured Eubacteriales bacterium | reverse complement strand
AGAGGCTTCCGCCATGAAAAACCACAACTTCCACCTCACCACCGCCCAGCTGGCGCAAATCTGCGGCGTGTCGCAGGGCACGGTGGACCGCGCGCTGAACGGACGCGCCGAAATCCGCCCCGAAACACGGGCGCGGATCCTGCAAACCGCCGCAGAGTACGGTTACCGCCCGGAACTGCCGCCGTCCCGGCTGATCGGGGTGCTGGTGTTCGACCTGATGAATGAATATTTTGCCGGACTGATTACCGAGCTGGAACGCTGCGCCCAGGCGCGCGGCGATTCGGTGATCGTGATGCTGTCGCACAAAGATCCCGTCCGTGAGCAGGAATGCCTGGAACGGCTGTACCGCACCGGCGTGGACGGGATCGTCCTGTGTCCCATCCGGGCAGGCGCGGCGTATGCGGCGTACCTGCGGTCGTTCCGCATCCCGGTGGTCACGGTCGGCAACCGGCTGGACGGCATCCCGCACGTCGGAATCGACGACTTCGCCGCCATGACCGCCATGACGCGCCATGTGTGCGCGTGCGGATACGAGCGGCTGGTGTATGTGTCGCCGCAGCTCCCGGCCGACCCGTCGGTCAATGCCAGCGCCCCAACAGCGCGGTACCATGCGTTCTGCGCTGCGGCGGACGTCCCATATACGGTCGTTTTCTCGCCGGACGACGCGGAAGCGGCGCTGCGGCCGGACGTGCGCACGGCGGTCATCTGCGCGGCAGATCATTTTGCACTCCCGCTGTGGCGTTCGTCGCAGCAGCGCGGGTTCGGCCTGACCGGATTTGACGGCCTGGCGCTGCTCGACCGCCTGCGGATTCCGCTGGATACCATCGCCGCCGACGGCGCGGCCGCCGCCCAGAGCGCGCTCGACGCGCTCACCCGGCCCGATCCGCACGACGTCGCCGTCCCGTACCGGCTTGTAACGCGGGGGAGCGTCCAACCGCAGAAAAAATAATGATATCGGAGGAATTTCCAATGGACTTCAAAATCGGCGCAATCAACTGGGACGCGGCGCTGCCGCGCGACACCTACTTTGGCCGCTGGGCCGCGCAATCGCTGTCCGCACCGCAATTCCGTCACCGTGTGCCGTATTTCGCACGCATCGCGGACGGCGCAGTGCAGTTCCCGCCGCGGTCGCAGGCGGATTTTGACCGCGAATTGGCGTACGCCGCCGACGCCGGAATCGATTATTTCGCCTATTGCCGCTACGCCGACGCACCGCTGGAATCGCCGAAAAACGAGGTGGAGCGCACCGCCGGGTGGCACGAGCTGAACTTCGCCAGCCATATGCACCGCCGCAGCGCGCTCCGGTCGCGGATTGGCTATTGCCTGATCCTCCGCCCCAGCAAAATGAACGACGCGGATTTTGAACTGCTGCCGGACGAACTGGCGGCCGATTGCTACGTCAAGCTCGACGGCCGCCCGCTGGTGTATATTTTCGGCGGCGAACCGGGCGATCTGCTGCCCGGCCGGCTGCGGCTGCGGGACGCGATGCGCCGCCGCGGCGCGCCGGAGCCGTATTTTGTGGTGCTGGGGTGCAACTTGCACACCGCCGGACTCGCCGAAGCGGATGCCGTCAGCCACTACGCAATCTGCCCGACGGACTGCGCCCGGTATGGCGATCTGGCGCAGCGCGTGATGGACGCGAACCTGGACGCAGCCCGCACCGGATTGCCGGTGATCCCGACATTTTCCACCGGATGGGATCCGTCCCCGCGAATCCTGTCGCCTGTCCCGTGGACATCGTACAAACCGGGCGTCTACGCGGAAGCTGCGCCCGGCGAATTGGCGGCCGCACTGGTGCAGTTTGCGGAATTCACCGCCGCGCACCGCGACGCGTTCCCGACGGGACATATCCTGACCTTCGCGTGGAACGAATTCGAGGAGGGCGGATGGCTGTGTCCCACCCGCCGCGCCGACGGCACGCCGAACACCGCCCGGCTGGATGCGTTTGCGCACGCGCTGCGGGTTATTCGGTTGTAAAAAAGTCAACCCCCGAAAGTTTCGTGCTTTTGGGGGTTGACTTTTTTTCAAATTCAAGTATAATAAATATAAAACGTCATCACAAATATATCACAAGGAGGCATCGCCATGTCCAAAGCACCCGCCGTGGATTATGCGCTGGCCATCGTCGAATACCTTTCGGAATGCGGCGCGGCTGTCGGCATTTCGGATATCAGCAATGCGCTCGGCATCAACAAAAACGCTGTGTCGCGCGTGCTGGACGCATTGTGTGCGCAGCACTGGATCTATGCAGCCGCTGATGACCCCAAAAAATACCGCCTGACGCTCAAACCGTTTGCCCTGATGGCCAATGCGGTGGACGACCGCGCCCTGCTGAAAATCGCTGCACCGGTGCTGGAACAGCTGCGCCCGCAAGTGCAGGACGCCATGTACCTCGGCGTGCGCAGCGACGACCGCGTGCTGTACCTGCTGCACTACGATTCCTGCCGCGAAGTGCGCGTCGGCGGCCGCATGGGCGGTCGGTACGCGCTGCATACCAGCGCGCCCGGCAAGGTGCTGCTGGCGCACGATTCCGACGCGGAAATCCGCGCTTATTTTCAGCGGCAGTCTGCATCCGGTGCAGACGCATTCCTGCCGGAGGCCGTCCGTATCCGCGCCCAGGGCTACGCGCAGGACCGCGAGGAGTTCTGCCGGGGGATTGTGTGCGTCGCGGTCCCGGTGTATGACGCGCAGCACCGTGTTGCGGCCGCCATCGGCGTGTCCGGCGTCACACTGTACGACACGGCGGATTCGCTGATGCAGCACCCGTACCCGCTGCTGCGCCGCGCAGCAGCCCAAATTTCCGCGTCGCTTGGCGACCGGACGGGGGAGATCGATTATGGAAAAGTGTAACAGCGATTTGGCGCGCTATGTGCGCAATACTTGCTACGACCGCCTGAATGTGCTGCCGCCAACGGAACGCTTCGTCGAATCGTTCCGGCTGGCGCTGGCGCAGCTGGAAATCGCGCCGGACGATTCAGACGAACTGCTCGGCAGTTTTCTGTTCCGCAAGCCGCTGCCGCCGACGGATCGCCCGTATACCGACGCGGCGGACGCCAACGTGCTGCGTACGCAGGTTTCGGCCGCATTCGGCTGCACCATGACCGTGGACAAAGCGCACCTCTGCGCCGACTACGGAACGATCCTGCGAAGCGGTCTGGCCGGGTACGACCGCCGCATCGACGCGGCGCGCGCCACGCACCCGGAATCTGTCACGCTGCGGGCGATGAAGTCAACGATTGCCGTTGTCCGGGCTTTTTCAGCACGGCTGGAAGCCGTTGCCGCCGAAAAAGAAGCATCCGTCCCAGCTGACCGGCGTAAAACCTGGCGCCAGATTCGACGGGCGGTCGCCGCAGTGCCATACGAACCGGCGCGCACGCTGCGCGAAGCGCTGCAATCAATCTGGATCATACACTTTCTGATTCCGCTGGCGGAAAACGCGTGGTACAGCATCTCACTGGGACGGCTCGATGCATATCTGCTGCCGTATTACGAATCTTTCCTGCGGGACGGCGGTACGCCGGACGAAGCCAAACGCCTGTTCCGCAGCTTTTACCGCCTGCTGAATGACTATGCCGACGGCGCGTGCGCGCTGAACGTCGGCGGCGAATCGTACAACGCCTTGTCCCGGCTTCTGATCGAATGTCAAAGCGAATTTGCTCTCCCCGCGCCGATTTTGGCGGCGCGCATCACCGACCGCACGCCGGATGACGTGTGGGACGCGCTGATCGACGAACGGCTGTTCGCCATGGGGCAGCCGACGTTCTACGGTGAAGCGTCCTGCGTGCGCGCACTGGAAGAAAAAGGGCTGCCGTCCGCCGCGGCCCGCCGTTTCTCGGTCAACAGCTGTATGGGCATCGGCATCGCCGGGCAGGAGTTCAACAGTATGTGGGGCTGCGTGTTCATGACGCCTGCCGCGCTGGAATGCGCGCTGAACGGCGGCCAGTTGCTGCAAAGCGGCGAACGCCTGGCCGAATGCCCGCCGCCGCACGATTTGGATTCGCTGCTGACGAATTTTGAGACGTGCGTCCGCGCGCTGCTCAACCGCTGCGCCGCGCACTACGAAGCGCTGGCTGCGCACAGCGAAGCCTGCGACCCCGACGTGTTCACCTCCATCCTGACGGCAGACTGCATCGAAAGAGGCTGCGACCGCATCTCCGGCGCGCAGTATCACAACGTGACGGTCGAATGTATGGGCATGGTCAACTGCGCCGATGGCATTTATGCGATTAACGAATGGGTGTTCCGCCGGAAAAAATATACGCTCCCGGAAGTGCTGCGGGCCGTGGCGGCGAATTTCGACGGGTTCGACACCCTCCGCCGCGACCTAGCATCGGGCAGCAAATACGGCCAAAACGGCGCCGCCGACGCGGTGGCCGTTCGGGTCGCGGATATCATGCAGCGGTCAATCCGCCGGTTGGACCACGGAAATGTGTATTATCTGCCGTCGCTGCACACGCTGGATGCCAACGTCCGGTACGGCGCATCGTGGCACGCCACGTTTGATGGACGGCGCGGCGGGCAGCCGTTCGCCAAAAACGCCGGGCCGGTCAATGAAGCGCGTCCGGCCGGTGCGACGTCGCTGGTGCTGTCGGCTGCCAAACTGCCGCAATATCAATTCTACGGCGGTCAGCCGCTTGACATCAACTTCACCCCGGACAACGTCCGCCGCTGCAAACCGGCAATCCGAACGCTGATTTCGGTCTATCTGCAGCGCGGCGGCCTGCAATTCCAGGTCAATGCGCTGTCCCCGGCACTGCTGCGCGACGCCATGGCGCACCCGGAGCGCCACGCCGGGCTGGTGGTGCGCGTCGGCGGATTCAGCATTTATTTCAGCGCCCTCTCGCCGCAAAGTCAGCTGGAATTCGTGCAGCGCGTGGAGGCGGACGGCGGCTGATCCGTAATTCACCGAACAGGCGGCCGTTTTTCGCGATGAATATCCCCACTCACCGCCGCCGCATCTTCCGCAGCGCCGCCTTGTCCGCCGCCGAAATCCGGCGGCTTTCGATGCATTTCCGGATGGCCTTGTTGTGTGTCCAGACCGGCAGCTGCTGCGCGGTGAAAACCGGCCAGATCGCGTCCCGCTGGAACGCCAGCGCCGTCGCGAAGTACCACGCCGCGCCCATGCTGACATAGTAATCGTCTGACCGCAGCGCCGCAATCGCCGCGGCCTGCGCCGGGCGGAACGCATCGCCCAAAAAGTGCGTCATCCGCATATTGATCCCGAACCGCACCGTGAACGGATGCGCCGCGCGGAGCCAGCCGTCCATCCGCGCATCCAGCGCCGGTAAATTCTTGCCCAGCGCCGGCGGTTTGAGCGCGTCGCACGTCGCCCAGTTGTCCACAAACGGCAAAAACGCATCGACCGCCGCCGCGCACGCGTCAAAATCCCGAATCTGTTCCAGCAGGAATGCATGCAGGTTATTTTCCTCATAATAATGGTGCGGCAGCTGCTGCAAAAACGGCGCGGCCCCGTCGGTTTGCGCAAACCTGCGGGCGAATTGCCGCAGCACCGGGGTGCGCACGCCGATCACCCGGCCGGGGTCGATCGTCGGGATCAGCTTGCAGTGAAATGCCCGGTACGCCGGGTCTTGCAGCGCGAACAGCGCCGCCGAAACAGTGGATGCCATGCAAAGCCCTCCATACGAAATCAAATTCATGAATATTATAGCATATTGCGGCCGCCCCGTCAAGCAAAATGAACCGGAAATTTCGGAATAAACCTTGACAATTCGTGCAAAAACCGTTATCATGTAATAGTAAGATTCTATTCCGAAAGGAGAGAAACGTATGAATCCCTGGTTCTGGATCATCCCGACGGTGATATTTGCGGCAGCCGTCGCATTTTCGCTGTGGAAACACCCGCGGTTTCCGGCCGCAACGGCGACCGCTGCGCTGGCGTCGGCCTATTTTTACGGGATGATGGCGCTGCTGAACGCGCAGATTGAGCAGACGGAAAAGCTGAATGCCATCATGAATAACAATAGCACCGCGCTGGTGATTCGCGAAACCGATAACTTCCGTGTCATCGTGTCGCGCCTGGCGACCGGTGCGGAAATACCGACGGTGCGGCAGCTGGAACAATCGTACGACGTGATGCAAACCGGGCTGCTCGCAACGATTATCGCCGTGCTGGTGTGCGGCGCGTGGGAAGCCGTGCGGCGGCTGCGCCAGCTGCAAAGTCCGCTGTAACGCCGAACGATACGTCCGTATCGTCGCCCCTCAAAATCCCCAATATTCACCACAAATGCCGAAAGGAGCGTCCATGAACATCCGGCGAAAGCGTGCATCGTACACGCAAATCATTGCCATGGGATTTCTGCTGCTGATTGCAGCAGGCACGGCGCTGCTTGTGCTGCCCATATCGTCGCGCAGCGGCCGCTGGACTTCCTTGCCGGACGCGCTGTTCACGGCGGTGTCCGCCGCGTGCGTCACCGGGCTGGTCGTGGTCGATACGTTCACCCACTGGTCGTGGTTCGGGCGCGGCGTGCTGCTGGTGCTGATTCAGGTCGGCGGGCTGGGCTTTATGACGATCGCCACCTGGTTTTTCCTGCTGATGCGCCGCCGAATCGGGCTGCGCACGCGGGAAACGCTGTCCGAAAGCATCAACACCACGCAAATCGGCGGCATCCTCCAACTCACCCGCCAAATCATCAGCGGGACGGCGTGCGTGGAGGGGATTGGCGCTGTGCTGCTGTCGATCCGGTTCTGCCCGCAGTTCGGTTTTGCGCGCGGCATCGCCTATGGCGTGTTTCACGCCGTGTCGGCATTCTGCAACGCCGGGTTTGACCTGATGGGCTGCTTTGCGCCGTATGGCTCGCTGACCCCGTATGCGCAGGATCCGCTGGTCGTCCTGACGGTGTCGGCACTGATTCTGACCGGCGGCGTCGGATTCCTGGTCTGGAGCGACATGGCGCGTTTTCGGCTGCATTTCCGCCGCTACCGCCTGCACAGCAAGCTGGCGCTGACCATGACGGCTGCCCTCACGCTCGGCGGCACCGCGCTGTTCCTGCTGCTGGAACGCAGCGCCACCGGCGCGGGGATGCATTGGGGCGGGCGGCTGCTGACCGCCCTGTTCAGCGCCGTCACGCCGCGCACCGCCGGGTTCAATACGGTAGACCTGGCGCAGCTGTCCGACGGCGGCAAGCTGCTGACCCTCGTGCTGATGTTCATCGGTGGCAGCCCCGGCTCCACCGCCGGCGGCGTCAAAACGACCACCATCGCCGTGCTGCTGTGCTGCGCCGCGTCGTATGTGCGCCGCCGCCGGACGTTCGGCGCATTCGGCCGCCGGATTGCGCCGGATACCGTGCCGAAAGCGTGCGTGGTGGCGTTCACCAATCTGTCGCTGGCGCTGTTGGGCGCGCTGTGGATTACCGCGGCGGACGGCCTGCCGCTGACCGACGTCCTGCTGGAAACCTTCTCGGCCGTCGGTACCGTCGGGATGAGCACCGGCATCACGCGCGCCCTGAGCGCCCCGTCGCGCGCTGTGGTGATGCTGCTGATGTATTGCGGCCGGGTGGGCAGCCTGTCGTTCGCCATCGCGCTGACGGAGCGCAAGCCCCCGCCGGACGTCCGCGATCCGGTGGAATCGATTGTAATCGGATGATTTTTGGGAAAGGATCACAGATATGAAATCCATTTTGATGATCGGCGCAGGCAAATTCGGTGCGCTGCTCTGCCGCGACCTGATGCGGCTGGGCAACGAAGTGATGATCGTGGACGAAGACGAGGACAAGCTGACCGGCCTGCTGGACTGTGCCACGTCGGTCAAAATCGGAAACTGCGCGCGCCGCGAAGTGCTGGAATCGTTCGGCCCGGCGGACTTCGACGCGTGCATCGTGTGCATTCCGGGCGACTTCCAAAGCAGCTTGGAAATCACGAACCAGCTGCACGAAATGGGCGCCCGCCGGGTCATCAGCCTGGCGTCCACCGATATCCAGGCGAAATTCCTCCGCCGCAACGGCGCGGACGAAGTGATCTACCCCGAGCGGGACATCGCCGAGCGCAGCGCCATGGCCATCAGTCACGACAGCGTGTTCGACTTCATCCAGCTGTCGGATGAATATGCCATCTTTGAAATGACGCCGCCGGACCCGTGGCTGGGGCGCAGCATCGCGGCGGTCAACGTGCGTGCGCGCTACCAATTGAGCATCCTGGGGATCAAAAAAGACGGCAAAATTGTGATGCCCGGCCCGGATTATGTGTTCCGCAAAGACGAGCATTTGATGGTGATGGGGCAGACGGAAACGATTTATGCGCTCGTCGGAAAAACATGAATTTCAGTACAATTTACCAAAAACAGTGTCGAAAATTCGGCACTGTTTTTCGCTTTTTGGGGTTGACAATTCGCGAATGGATCGGTAAAATAGTGATAGACGATGCGTCGGCGCGCCCGGCGCAAAATCGCAACATATGGCACTGTGTCATATATAAATTGGCAAAGAGAATGAGAAAGGCGGGTTCAAATTATGCTCCATGTAACGGTATGGAACGAATTCAAACACGAAAAAGAAAGCGAAGTGGTCGCGAAGATTTATCCCAACGGGATTCATCAGGCGATTGCCGATTTTCTGAAATGCGACGATATCGACGTGCGCACCGCAACGCTGGATATGCCGGACTGCGGCCTCACGCAGGATGTGCTGGATCACACCGACGTGCTGCTGTGGTGGGGGCACATGGCGCACGGGCAGGTGCCGGACGAAGTGGTGGATCGCGTTCACTACGCGGTCATGTCCGGGATGGGGATCATCTTCCTGCACTCGGGGCATCACTCGAAGCCGATGCGCCGCCTGCTGGGCACCACGTGCAACCTGTGCTGGCACGAGGACAACGAGCGCGAGCGGGTCTGGATCGTGAATCCGGCGCACCCGATCGTCCAGGGCATCGATGACCGGTCGTTCGTGCTGGACGCAGAAGAAACCTACGGCGAGCCGTTTGACATTCCGGAGCCGGACGAGACGGTGCTGCTCGGCTGGTTCAAAGGCGGCGACGTGTTCCGCAGCGGCGTGGTCTACCGCCGCGGCTTGGGCAAAATCTTCTACTTCCAGCCCGGCCACGAAAGCTTCCCGACGTACTACAACCCGACGGTGCAGCGCATCATCCGCAATGCCGTGCGCTACGTCGCGCCGGTGAAGCGCCAGGCCCCCAGCTGCCCGCATGTGACGGCTGTGGAGTAATTCCCCAAAAACACATCCCCGGAGCGGCTTTCCCACAAGCGCCGTTCCGGGGATGTTTTGGTTTATTTCGCGGAAAAAGGTCTTCCATTCGGCCCAAAACGGATTTCCCGCCTACATAGATCTTTCAATACCCGGCTCCCTCGCGAGGGAGCTGCCGAGAGGCTGAGGGAGTTGCTTTCGGCCGCAGCGATTCCACACGTTGCGCATTCTCAACAGCCGAGCGGAGAGGGGCTTCCCAGCGGCCGAAAAAATTCTCCTACTACATAGATCTTTCAATACCCGGCTCCCTCGCGAGGGAGCTGCCGAGAGGCTGAGGGAGTTGCTTTCGGCCGCAGC
>CAJKBQ010000057.1 GCA_905198155.1 uncultured Eubacteriales bacterium | reverse complement strand
CCCGGTGCGTATGGAAGGCAACTCCTTCAGCCTTAGCGGTGTCTGCGACGACCGCAGGCGCGAGACTGAGGGAGTTGCCTTCGATACGCACCATACCCGAACAAGCCAATCCATCCCTCTCATACCAAAAAAATCTATTATCTCTTATCTATTATCTATTATCTAAAAAATCGTTTTTCTCCCCCTCCCGCCCCGATTCCCCCCCAATCTTCCCGCCCCCGCCGCACCGAAAAAAGTCGGAATTGTGCTTGCATACGGCGGCGCCGCATGGTATACTGAATGCAGAATCAGGATTGGGGGGTGGAAACAAATGACGGGATTTACGGCAGGCAAATGCATCCAGCCGATTGCCGGGTGCAAAATGCACGCGCACGCCGGGTGGGAAGTCGTCCTCACCCTCTCCGGCTCCGGCACCGAGACGATCGGCGCGCTGCACCAACCGTTCGCGCCGGGCGCAATCGTGTGCATCCCGCCAAACGTGATGCACGACCGGTCGGGGGACGGAATGTTTGAGGATATCCACATCTGCTTTGCGGACGGCGAACCGATTTTTGACGGCGGAACGCAGTCCGCACAGGACGACGAATTCGGCACCGTCCGGAAGCTGATGGAGCTGATTCACTACGCGTGGTTCCGCGACGAAAAGCGCCCGTCCGCCGGGACGTGCCAGCTGGCGTCGGCGATGGTGCAGATTTTGAAGGAGCGCATCCCGCAGTCGGCGGAAAATCCGTTCGCGGCGCGCATCCGGCGGCGGATTATCCAGCGGTTCGACGACCCGGAATTCTCCCTCGCCGCCGAGCTGGACGCCGCGCCGTACTGCGCCGACTACCTCCGCCGCCTGTTCCGCGCGGCATACCGCACCACGCCCCAGCAGTATCTGCTGCGCCTGCGGCTGGAAAAGGCCGAAGAACTGCTGCGCGCATCGCCGACCGACATCTCCGCCGTCGCGGCGCAATGCGGGTTCTACGACGCGCACTATTTCGCCCGCCTGTTCCGCGAACGGTACGGGTGCACGCCGAGCGCGTACCGGGCGCGGAGCGGGGGAACGCTGGTGGTTTTTTAGATAATAGAAGCGCGATTCTTTCCCGCAATCTTGTGAATTCCGCGTCCGGGGTCAAAATTCGACAAAAGTTCTCCGTGCGATTCTGGCGATTCGTCAATTGATTTTACGCGCCAAACGTGATATGCTTATAGTTGTGGAATTGGGCTTATTTTCGCCCCATTATGCCGATCCCGTCGTAAGGAGACTTTACAGAATATGAGCATCATCGAAATCACGATTATATGCAGCCAGGTCATCAACCTGGCCATGCAGCAGAACCATGTGCCGGTCATCCGGCAGCTGCTGCTGCACAATACCGGCGACACCACCCTCGCCGACCTCACCGTGTCCGTCACCAGCGACCCGATGTTCGCGGTGGAATGGACCACGCACGTCGCCGTGCTGGCCCCCGGGCAGACGATGGAGCTGCCGGTGGACTTGAAGCTGTCGGCCAGCTACCTGTTTTCGCTCACGGAGCGCGTGTGCGGCACGCTGCGCGTCGCCGTCCGGCAGGACGAAACCGTCCTCGCCCAAACCACGCAGGATGTCACCGTCCTCGCGCACGACGAATGGAGCGGCGCGGCGCTGATTCCGGAGATGGTGGCGGCGTTCGTCACGCCGAATCACCCGTACATCGCGCGGCTGGTGCAGCGCGCCTCCGGCATTCTGGGCCAGTGGGACGGCGACCCGTCGTTCACCGGGTACCAGCGCCAAAGCCCGAACGCCGTCCGGCGGCAAATGGCCGCGCTGTACAGCGCCGTCGCGCAGGAATCCATCGCCTACTGCAGCCCGCCCGCCAGCTTTGAGGACGTCGGCCAGCGCATCCGGATGTGCGACGCGATCGAATCCCAGCACCTCGGCACCTGCCTGGACCTGACGCTGCTGTACGCTGCGTGCTTGGAGGCGGTGGGGCTGCACCCGCTCGTCGTGTTCCTCAAAGGCCACGCCTTCGCGGGCTGCTGGCTGGAAGAATCCTGCTTCCCGGAGTGCGTGCAGGACGACCTGTCCATGCTCACCAAACGCACCGCCGACGGCATCAACGAAATCTGCCTGGTGGAATGCACCTGCCTGACCGCCGAGAAAAACCGCGATTTTGACCAGGCCGTTCACATCGCCGACGGCGAATGCACCGACGCCGCGTTCCACTACTTCGTCGATATCCACCGCTGCCGCAGCAGCCAGATTCGCCCGCTGCCGCAGCAGATCACCGCCGACACGCTCGCCGCCGCGCCGGAAGCAGAATCCCCCGCCGAGCCGACGCCCGCCGAACCGGCCGCCCCGGCCGACCTGCCGGAAGCCGACAAAGTGAACTACGTCGATCACATCGACATGACCCGCCAGCAGATGTGGGAGCGTAAGCTGCTCGACCTGAGCCTGCGCAACACGCTGCTGAACTTCCGCGTGACGAAAAACGTGATTCAGCTGCTGCTCAGCGCGCCCGCCGCGCTGGAGGACCGGCTGTCCGGCGGCGAAGAATTCCAGATCATGCACTTCCCCGCCGACCTGCGCAGCGGCATCCGCGACGACCGCATCTTCAAGCTGGAAAACGACCAGTCCATCGCCGACGCGCTGATCGAAGCGGAATTCGCCCAGCACCGGCTGCGCACTTTCCTCAACGAAAACGACCTGCGCGCCGCCGCCAAAGGGCTGTACCGCGCCGCGCGCAATTCGCTGGAAGAAAACGGCGCCAACACGCTGTACCTCGCGCTCGGCTTCCTGCGCTGGTACGAAACCGAGCTGAGCGAAAAGCCGCGGTACGCGCCGCTGATTCTGCTGCCGGTGGAGATCGTGCGCCGTTCCGCCACCCGCGGCTACATCATCCGCCTGCGGGACGAAGAAATCCAGTTCAACATCACGCTCCTCGAATGGCTGCACGCCGAATTCGGCCTGACCATCGGCGGGCTGGATCCGCTCCCCGCCGACGCCAACGGCGTCAACGTGAAGCTGGTGTTCAACGTGGTGCGCCAGGCCGTGATGAGCCACCCGCGCTGGGACGTGGAGGAGCTGGCGTTCATCGGGCTGTTTTCGTTCAGCCAGTTTATCATGTGGAACGACATCCGCAACCGCGCCGACGACCTGCGCGAAAACAAAATCGTCGCCAGCCTGCTCAACGGCCGGCTGGAATGGACGCCCAGCGCGCAGTTCCCGGACATTCACACGCTGGACGACGAAGCGGCTCCCGGCGACGTCGCCGTGCCGCTGAGCGCCGATTCGTCGCAGCTGGCGGCCATCTGCGCGGCGGGCGCGGGCAATTCGTTCGTGCTGCACGGCCCGCCCGGCACCGGCAAATCCCAAACCATCACCAATATGATTGCCAACGCCCTGTACCAGGGCAAATCCGTGCTGTTCATCGCCGAGAAAATGGCCGCGCTGTCCGTAGTGCAGCGGCGGCTCCAAAACATCGGCCTCGCGCCGTTCTGCCTGGAAGTGCATTCCAACAAGGCAAAGAAAAAAGACGTGCTGGAACAGCTGGAACACACGCTGAACATCGGCCGCATCAAAGCGCCGGACGATTACGCCGCCGACGCCCGCCGCCTGCGCGCGCTGCGCGACGAGCTGAACGACGTAATGCACGCGCTGCACAGGACGCGGCAGTGGGGCACGTCGCTGTACGATATGCTCGTTCAGGCGGAGCACTACAAATCCTACCCCGACGTGATGCCGTTCACCGTGGCGGAGGTCAAAAAAATCTCCGCCGACGCCATCCGCGAATGGACGGATCTCTGCCACGCGGCCGAAGCCGCCGTCCGCAGCTGCGGCTCGGTGCAGGATCACCCGCTGCGCGAAATTTCCAATGAATCGTACTCGCAGCTGCTGCGCGCCGAGCTGGACGCGGCCATTTCCGACTGTCTGCCGGTGGCGGAGCGGCTGCGCGCCCGGACGCAGGAATTCGCCGAATCGCTGCACGCCGGGGTCATCACCGCGCACCGGCCGCTCGCCGCGATGATCGCGCTGTGCGGCACGATCGACCCGCTGACCGTGCTGCCGCCGCGGATGCTGGAACGCACCGAGCTGCCGCAGATGGCGGACGCGCTGGCCGAGCTGTGCGCCGCCGGCAAACGGCGCGACGCCGCCGAATCTGCGCTGCTGGCGGAGTTCGCCGCCCCGGTGCTGGAAGTGGACGCCGAATCCGCGCTGCTGCAATGGCAGCAGGCGGAGCAGCAGTGGTTCCTGCCGAAGCTGCGGGCGCAGGCGCGCATCCGCAAACTGGTAAAAATTTACGCACGCCAGCCGAAAACCTGCACCAAAGAGCGGATGCCGGACATCCTCGCCCAAATCATCGAATTCCGCACGAACCGCCGCGTGGTGGAGTCGCACACGGCGCTGTTTTCGGACGTGTTCGGCCTGCTGTGGAACGGCGGCCGCTGCGACTGGGATCAGCTGCAAACGGTGTACGACCAGGCCGTTGCGGTGCGGGCGCGCATTCTGGAGCTGGCGGATTCGCCGGAAACGGCGCAGACCGTCGCCCGGACGCTCGGCGACCGGCTGGCCAACAGCGTCGCCGACTTCAAGTCCCGCAACGACGTGTACCTCACGCAAATGCCCGCCGACTGGGCAACGCTGGCCGCGCAGGAGGAATCCCTCGGCGCGCAGACCGGGTTCGGCTTCGCGTCGCTGCACGGCGACGGCTGGCTGGACGCGCTGATCGCGCTGCTCACCCGGCTGCAATCGAACCTCGGCGCGCTGCGCGACTGGTGCGGCTACCTGTCCGTCCGCACCAGGCTGAACGATGCCGGGCTGCACCGCGTGCCGGAGCTGCTGGAATCCGGCAGGATTCCGGCCGATCAGCTGCTGCCGATCTTCTACCGCAACGTCGCGCAGTCGTGCGCGATGGTCACGGTCGCGCAGGAAAAGCGGCTGTCGTCGTTCAACGGCGTGCTGTTTGAAGAAGAAATCGAAAAATTCAAAAAAACCGACGCCGAATACGAGCAGCTGACCCGCCAGGAGCTGGTGGCGCGGCTGAGCGCGAACGTGCCGCAGCTGGCCGCCGGCACCACCACCTCGTCCGAAACCAGCATCCTCCAGCGCGCCATCCGCAGCGGCGGGCGCGGCCTGTCCATCCGCAAGCTGTTCGACAGCATCCCCAACCTGCTGCGCAGCCTCTGCCCGTGTATGCTGATGAGCCCGATTTCCGTCGCGCAGTACATTGACCCCAAATATCCCAAATTTGACCTTGTGATCTTCGACGAAGCGTCCCAGCTGCCGACGTGCGAAGCCGTGGGCGCCATCGCGCGCGGCAAAGACCTCGTCGTCGTCGGCGACCCCAAGCAGCTGCCGCCGACCAGCTTCTTCACCGCGAATCACGTGGACGAGGATAATTTTGAAAAAGAGGACCTGGAATCCGTGCTGGACGACTGCCTCGCGCTGGCCATGCCGCAGGAGCATCTGCTGTGGCACTACCGCTCGCGGCACGAAAGCCTGATCGCGTTCAGCAACCGCGAATACTACGACAACAAGCTGTACACCTTCCCCTCGCCGAACGACCGCATCAGCGAAGTGCAGCACATCGCCGTCAACGGCTCGTACGACCGCGGCCGCACCAAGCAGAACCGCGCCGAGGCCGAAGCCGTGGTCAAAGAGATTTTCCGCCGCCTGCGCGACCCCGAGCTGCACAAGCTGAGCATCGGCGTGGTCACGTTCAGCGTGGTGCAGCAAAACCTGATTCAGGACCTGCTGGAAGAAGGCTTCGCGCAGGATCCGGAGCTGGAAACGATGAACAATGCCGCCGCCGAGCCGCTTTTCGTCAAAAATCTGGAAAACGTGCAGGGCGACGAGCGCGACGTCATCATGTTCTCCATCGGCTACGGGCCGGACGCGCACGGCCGCGTGGCGCTGAACTTCGGCCCGCTGAACCGCGAAGGCGGCTGGCGCCGGCTGAACGTCGCCGTCTCCCGCGCGCGCCAGCAGATGCTGGTGTTCTCCGTGCTGCGGCCGGATCAGATCGACCTGACCAAAACGCGCGCCACCGGGCTGGCCGGGCTGAAAGCGTTCCTGGAATTCGCCGAACGCGGCACCGCCGCGCTGGCCGCCCGCCCGAACGAAACCGTGACGCAGCCCGGCTTGGAAGAAGCCATCGCCGACCGCCTGCGCGCCGAAGGGCTGCAAGTGCAGACAAATATCGGCTGCTCCGAGTTCAAAGTGGACATCGGCGTGCAGGATCCGGACGACCCCGACCGCTATATGCTGGGCATCCTGTGCGACGGCGAAACGTACCGCCGCAGCACCACCGCCCGCGACCGCAATATTTTGCAGGAATCCACGCTGTGTGCGCTCGGCTGGCGAATCCACCACGTCTGGGCGCTCGACTGGTGGGAGGATCCCGACAAAGAACTGCGCCGCATCCTGACCGCGGTGGACGAAGCGAAAAACGCGCCGCGCCAAGCCCCGGCCGCCCGCCCGCGCGACGTGGTCGATCTGGATCAGCTGGAACGCGTTCCCACCGAAGCGCCGTCCGCGTCGCTGCCGGTGTATGAATTTTACAATGAGCGCGTCGAGCGCGACACGCCGTGCACCGCCGACGAATTCGCCGACCCGGCGAACACCTCGCAGATTCGCGCGCAGCTGCTGCAGGTGCTGCAAAAAGAAGCGCCGATCAGCCGCAACCTGATCCGCCGCCGGATGATGGAGGTGTGGTCGATCCCGCGGATCAGCATCCGCGTCGATCACACGATCGAAGAGGCGCTGCGCTTCCTGCGCCTGCGCTCCACCGGCGTCAACTACCGCAAATTCTACTGGGCGGACGACCAGAACCCCGAAGGCTACGACACGTTCCGCCTGCCGACCGACGCGCCGCAGACGCAGCGCCAGATCGAGGACATCGCGCCCGAAGAGCTGGCCGCCGCGGTGCGGTACATCCTGCAAACGCAGTTCAGCCTCACGTTCGACGACCTCATCCGCGAAGTGGCCGCCCTGTTCCGCATCCCGCGCTGCACGACGCTGGTGCAGCAGATGGTGCGCCAGGCGGTGAACCTGGTCGTTCACGCCGGCGACGCCTCGGTGGATGAGGCAAATAATCGGGTGAGCCGGGAGTGATGGGGGTTGTTGCGCCACCCCCGGCGGCACCATAAGTACGGGAAGATTCCTGCAACAGGGAGAATCTTGGCGTTATTGAAAGCAACTCCCTCAGCCTTAGCCGCGACTGCGTCGGCGGCGGGCAGCACGCGGCCGACACGGCCGCCGCGAGGGAGCCATGTATTGAAAGACCCATGTAGTCGGGAAAAAACTCTCGGCCGATGGGTTTTATCCTAAGGCGCTACTCTGACAATACGACAAAAGGCTCCCTCGCGGCCGCGACTGCGTCGGCGGCGTGCTGGCTCGCGCCGCAGGCGCGAGACTGAGGGAGTTGCCCCCGGCCGAAAGTGATTGGCCACGTTGCGCCGCCCCCGCAATTCAGTTCATTCAATGGCCGTCCAATCAATGATCGCCCCTACAACCCCGTCCCTAAAATTCACACATCCCCCCCATACCAAAAAATATCTATTATCTATTATCTAATTCCTAAAAAGGACCGATTCTCCCATGCTAAACGAATTTTCCCGCACCGCCCTCCTCCTTGGCGACGACGCATTGGCGCGATTGGCGTCATCGCGCGTGGCCGTGTTCGGCATCGGCGGCGTCGGCGGCCACGCCGTGGACGCATTGGCGCGCTGCGGCGTCGGCGCGCTGGATCTGATCGATAACGACACCGTGTCGCTCACCAACCTCAACCGGCAGCTGGTCGCGCTGCATTCCACCATCGGCCGGTACAAGGTGGACGTCGCCGCTGCGCGGATTGCGGACATCAACCCCCGCGCCATCGTGCGCACCTACCGCACGTTCTACCTGCCGGAAACGGCCGGTCAGTTCGATTTTTCGCAGTACGACTATGTGATCGACGCGATCGACACCGTCACCGCCAAGCTGGATCTTGCCGAACGCGCGTACCGCACCGGCACCCCGATCATCAGCGCGATGGGCGCCGGGAACAAGCTGGATCCCACGCGGTTTGAAGTGACGGATATTTCCAAAACGTCCGTCTGCCCCCTCGCGCGGGTGATGCGCACCGAGCTGCGTCGGCGCGGTGTCCCGCACCTCAAAGTGGTCTACTCGCGCGAACCGGCGCGCACGCCGCACCAAAACGACGACGTCCGCCAGGAAGCCGGCGCGCGCCGTGCGGTGCCGGGGAGCGTGTCGTTTGTACCGTCGGTCGCCGGACTGATTCTGGCCGGCGCGGTTATCCGCGATTTGTGCGGAATTTCCGATTGACGATTGACATTCGCCCGATTTCCGGGTATACTAAAGGTACAACCGAATCCAATCGACCCGAAAGGAGTATTTTCCATGTATATTTCACCGGATATTCACTATATTGGCGTCAATGACCACGCCGTCGATCTGTTCGAAGGCCAGTACACCGTCCCGCACGGGATGTCGTACAATTCGTACCTGATCTGCGACGCGAAAACCGCCGTGATGGACACCGTCGATGTGCATTTCACGCACGAATGGCTCGACCGCCTGGCCGACGCGCTGGCCGGCCGCACGCCGGACTACCTGATCGTGCAGCACATGGAGCCGGATCACTCGGCGAACATCCTGCAATTTTCCAAAGTTTACCCCCGCGCCCAGATCGTCGCGTCCGCCAAAGCGTTCGCGATGATGCAGCAATTTTTCGGCACGGACTTCGCCGACCGCCGCATCGTCGTGGGCGACGGCAGCACGCTTTCGCTCGGCCGCCGCACGCTGACCTTCGTTGCCGCACCGATGGTGCATTGGCCGGAAGTGCTCGTCACCTACGACAACGTGGACAAAGTCCTCTTTTCCGCCGACGGATTCGGCAAATTCGGCGCGCTGGACGTGCCCGAACCGTGGGACGACGAGGCCCGCCGGTACTACATCGGCATCGTCGGCAAATACGGCGCGCAGGTGCAGGCGCTGCTTCGCAAAGCGGCCGCGCTCGAAATCGAGGTCATCTGCCCGCTGCACGGCCCGGTGCTGCGCGACGATCTGGCGCACTATATCGGCCTGTACCAAACCTGGTCGTCGTACGCGATCGAGTCGGACGGCATCGTGATCGCGTACACGTCGATCTACGGTCACACGCGCAAAGCGGTGGAATCGCTGGCCGACCAGCTGCGCGCCAACGGCTGCCCGCACGTCGCGGTCTATGACCTTGCACGGTGCGACATGGCCGCCGCCGTGGCCGACGCGTTCCGGTACAGCAAACTCGTCCTCGCCACCACCACCTACAACGCCGATGTGTTCCCGCCGATGCGCGCCTTTTTGGAGCACCTGACCGCCCGCAATTTCCAAGGCCGCACCGTCGCGCGCATCGAAAACGGGACATGGGCGCCGCTGGCCGCCAAAGTAATGAAGCAGCTGCTGGAACCGGCCAAAAACCTGACAATGGTCGAGCCGGTGGTGACGATCCGCTCGGCGCTGAACGCGGAATCCACCCGCGCGCTGGCCGCGCTGGCGGGCACGCTGTGCCGCGAATATCTGGCGCAGCGCAGCGACACGGCGGACAAGTCCAATATGAGTGCGCTCAACCAGATTGGGTACGGCCTGTATGTTGTTACGTCGCACGACGGCAAAAAGGACAACGGGCTGATCGTCAACACCGTGTCGCAGGTCACAAACAATCCCAACCGCATCGCCGTCACGATCAACAAAGACAACTATTCCTACCATGTAATCCGCCAAACCGGCAAGATGAACGTCAACTGCCTGTCAACAGATGCACCGTTCCGGGTGTTTGAGACGTTCGGCTTCCGCAGCGGCCGCACGACGGACAAATTTGCCGACATTACGCCGCTGCGCGCCGACAACGGGCTGGCGTTTCTGCCGCAGTATATCAACGCGATGCTGTCGCTGCGGGTGGAATCCGAGGTGGATTTGGGCACGCACGGGATGTTTATCTGCGCCGTTACGGAGGCGCGTGTGATCTCCGATGCCGAATCCATGACGTATGCCTATTATCACGCGCATGTCAAACCGAAGCCGGAGTCCGACGGCAAAAAAGGATTTGTGTGCAAAGTGTGCGGCTATATTTACGAAGGCGACACGCTGCCGGAAGACTTTGTCTGCCCACTGTGCAAACACGGCGCGGAGGCGTTTGAAAAAATTTCGTAATCGGCCGGCATCCGGTGCGCGTTTTTTCCGCAAAATTCAAAAAATGCAGACCATCGCAAGACGGTCTGCATTTTTTTGGCTGAAATCATGCTTTGCCTGTATTGGAGGGGCGAATATCGGGGAAACAGCGCCTGCACCGGTGCCCGTTTCCGCAATCGGGGACTGCACGGGACGTTCTGCTTTGCGGGTGCGTTGACGAACCGTCAGCATTCGCAGCGGCAGCCGTACCGTGCTGCCAGATCCTGCATTTCGGCTGCCGACGGCACCAAAGCATCGGCACAC
>CAJKBQ010000056.1 GCA_905198155.1 uncultured Eubacteriales bacterium | reverse complement strand
GTACATTCCCCTGCGGCCAACATAATCTTCCCGACTACCTAAATCTATTCCATACATGGCTCCCTCGCGGCGGCCGTGTCGGCCGCGAGCTGCCCGCGGTCGTCGCAGACACCGCTAAGGCTGAAGGAGTTGCCCGCGGCCGCGCCACCCCGAAGCGAACGTACATTCCCCTGCGGCCAACATAATCTTCCCGACTACCTAAATCTATTCCATACATGGCTCCCTCGCGGCGGCCGTGTCGGCCGCGTGCTGCCCGCGGTCGTCACGGACACCGCTAAGGCTGAAGGAGTTGCCATAGGCCGCAGCAATTTTCCACGCCGAAGTAAACTCAAAGCGCTTCCTATCGGCCGCAGGCCGGTCTATGGTTACTCCCGTACCATCTGCCGATACCCCATCTCCCGGTACCCCAGCCGTTCATACAGCCGCGCCGCATCGCGGTTTTCCGGCGAAACCTCCAGCCGGAACCGGCACACCTGCGGGTAATAATCGTGCAGAAAAGCCAGCGCCGCGCGCCCCAGCCCGCGCCGCTGGAACGCCGGGCGGATATACAGCTCCTCCGCCCACACGACTTCGCCGCCGACTTCGTTGGACCAGGTGCGTGCCGTCAGCAAATACCCGGCCGCATCGCCGTCCGATTCAATCAAAAACCCGTCCGCATACGGCGTCCCGGCCATCAGCGCGTCGAACGTCCGCGCAAAATATTCCGTCGGCGCCGGATGCAGTACGGCAGGGGAATGGTAAAATTCGCGCGCCATCGTGAAAAACACTGCCCGGTCGCCCGGTTCAAACGGTCGAATCTGCAAAAAAATCATCTCCAATCCGGAATATTATCAAGATATAATACTTACAGGAAAATACTCGGTCCCCCGGTAAACCCGATGAACGCCATCGCCAGAATCCCGATGTAAATCAGCAGCGACGGCAGCCCCACGAATGGCGCCGGCATCGCCGGATTTTCCACGCGGTCAATCGCTTCCTGCACCAGCAGTGTGGCCAGCAAGAATCCCAGCCCGGATCCCAGCGCAAACCCAAGCGACTGCGCCAGCGATAAACTCAGCATCTGCGACGTGACGCCGACCATAATCACCGCCGTGTTGAACACGCCGGACGGCAGCGCCTCCGCAATGCTTTTGAACACCCGCGCCTTGGACGGAATGCGCCGGCACAGCGCCAGCACCGCCAGATACACCGCCGCCAGCAAAATCACCAGCAGCAGCACGCGAATCCGCTCCAATACCGGCGCTTTCCCGGCCAGCTGACGAATTCCATACATTGCCGCCGCCGAAATCAGCGAGAAAAACGTCACCGCCCCCGTCGCGATCAAAATCCGTCCGCGCCGGTACGGAATGCGCAGCGCGCGCTCCGCCGCCACGCCGGACGTGAATACCAGGTTCTGCGCGAACACGCCCGCCAGCGCGTAGGTGCAAATCTGCATGAAAGCGTTCACGGTTTCGGCCTCCCTTCGCGGTGCGCCCGGCGTTCACGTCGCAGCCGCAGCGCCCGTGCGCCGGCCGCCACGAATCCCAGCACGATAAACCCAAAAAACGGCACCTGCACCATGTGCATCGCGTCCCCGGCGCGCCATACCTGCCACCCCAGCAGATTCCCCGTCAGCAGGAATTCGCGAACCAGCCCGGTGGCGCACGCCGCCGCGCCGAATCCGACGGCGGCCGTCGCGGAATCGAAAATCGTTTCGCCCACAGTTTCGCGCGGCGCATACCGCACCGCCCGGTTGAACATCAGCGAATTGACCACCATCAGCGGCAGATAATACCGGAACAGCGTCGAAAACGATCCGTATACCGCCCGCAGCGCCATCACGCCGATGGTGTAAAACACCGCCGCCGTCGCGACCGCCGCCGCCGCGCGGTACGGCCGCGCCAGCCGCCGGTAAAACAGAGACGACACCGCGCACGTCGGGATGCACATCACGGCGAACAGCACCGCCAGGATGAACCCGTTCTGCAGCGTCGTCGCCGCTGCCACAATCGTGCAAATGCCGAACGCGTGCGTCAGCACCGGGTTGTTGTACAAAATATTATTCTGCGCGATGCGTTTCCAGTCCATACCCGTGCCTCCTTCCCCATTGCAGCCCGCGCCACACGCAGCGATCCACCGTCGGCGACACCGCGTTAATCAGCAGCACCGCGAAGCACGCGTTCTGCTCGAACGCCCCGTCGAACCGGAACAGCATCGTGAGGATGCCGCCCAAAAATCCGTACAGACACTGCGCCAGCGGCAGCTTGGGCGCCGTCGTCGGATCCGGCGCAATCATCGCCGCAAAAAACACCAGCGACCCGGTCGAAAGCTCAATCATCACCGAATCCAGCCGCCCCGTAGACACCCGCGGGAACAGCCCGGCCATCACCGCCGCCGCCAGCATCCAGCACACCGAAATGCGCGCGCTCGCGCTTTTGCGGCAAAACAGGTAAAACGCCGCCGCCGCGGTCAAAAACGTCACCGTCGTGCCAATCGCGCCGACGATCGACCCCACCATCAGCTCCGGTTTCAGCAGCTCCGGCCGCGCGCCGGTTTTCAGCAGCGCCGTCGGCGACTGCGCGCCAATGACCGCCGCCGTGCGGAAAATATTCAAATCCATCTTGCCGGACAGCACGTCCGCGTACGCAAACACCGCGTCCGGGAAGCACAGCGTCACAAACGCGACCCCCGCCGCCACCGGATGCATCGGCGTATTGCCGGTGCCGCCGAACGGCATCTTGGCAATCGCAATCGCGAACACCGTCGCGACCGCCGGCACTGCCAGCGCAATATTGGCCGGCATCAGCATCGCAATCAGTACGCCGATCGTCACCGAATCCCAATCCCCCAGCCGGATCTCCCGGTGCAGGATCAGGCAGCACCCAATCTCCGTCAGCGCCCCAATCGCGCCCGTCGCCAGCACCAGCAGCAGCGGCCGCGCCCCAAACCGAACCACCTGCGGGATCAGCAGCACGGCGCAGCACACCAGCAAATCCACTTTGATCGAATGCGCGCGCTCATCGCTTTTCCAAAACGGCGCGCGCCCCTGGATACATCTCATATGCGGCCTTCCTCCTTACTCCGACCGATTCCGCCACGACTCCGTGGTTTGCAGCGCCGTGCCGCCGTGCAGCAAATCGCGGATGTGCAGCCGCGCCGGGCACACCACTTCGCACGCGCCGCAGTCAATGCAGTTCCCCGCGCCGTACATCCGCGCCCGTTCCGACTCCCCGCGCTGCATCGCACGAATCGCCGCCGTGGGGAATACGTCCGCCGGGCACGCCGCCGCGCACCGGCCGCACCCAATGCATACCCGCGGCCGATCCGGGAACGCCCGGAACGCCAAAATGCACCGCGTGTCCTGCATCACCGGCACCATCGCCGTGTCCCCGACGGAGTGCCCCGTGATGGCGGATCCCACCGCAACCTGCCGGTACCCGTCGGACCCGACGGCCACCTGGTTCAGCACGTCCTGCAGCGGCGTCCCGACCGTCACGCGGAACAGCTGCGGTTCCCGCACCGCCGTCCCGGACACCGTCACAATCACGCGCCGCGGCGGCTGGCTCAGCCGCACCGCCCGCGTCAGCCGCGCGCACGCCTGCGCGCCGATCCGCCCGACTTTCTGCCCGGCAAACGGCCGCTGCCGCAGCAGATTCGGCCACAGCGGGTATTTCCCGACCGCGTTTATCAGCGGCACGTCCAGCCGCTTCCGCAGCCGCCGCACCGTCTGCCACCCGGCGTCCGCCGCGCGCGACGTCACAATCCGCGTGTCCGTCACGCTGCATACCGCCGCCGCCAGCGCCAGCCCGTCGGCAATGTCCTCAGTCTCTTCCAGCAGCGCGCACAGATTGTCCGCATTGTACGGATCGTCACACACCGCGTCGCACACCAGCATCGTGATCCCGCGTTCGCAGAACCGCCGCAGCTTGTCCGCCACGAGCAGCCCGTCCGTTTCGTCAATCAGCCCGGCCGCATCCGCCGTGCGCAGAATCTGCGCCGGCAGCAGTTTTTTCTTCGCCGTGCGGTTCAGCGACCGGCTCGGCTCCTTCGCCGGTTCCTTCGCGTCCATCCACACGCACAGCCACTCGCCCCGGCCCGGCAGCGGTAGCACCTCCGTCTTGCCGACCGTCCCGGCCGACGGCGCTTCCACCGCGCGCGGCCGCGCCGTAGACACCGCCACCGCTGTGAACCGCTGAATCTCCCGCCCCTCCGGCAGGATCGTCCATTCGTCCGACTCCCCGGCCGGGCACACCGGCAGAATCAGCCGCGCCCCGGTGGGCAGATCAGTCAGCGGCGCGTGGAATGCCCGATGGCGCTCGCCGTCCAGCCGAACCCCCGGCCCGATTACCGGCTTCATCGCGCATCCTCCCCGCGCAGCAGCGCAATCATCGCCGCCGGGTCCGCCGCGCCGAATACCGCGCTCCCCGCCACGGCCACATCCACGCCGGACGCACGCGCCGCTTCGGCGGTTCCGGCGTTCATCCCGCCGTCAATCGATACCGTCAGCGCCCTGCCGCGCCGCGCGGCTTCATCGTGCAGCACCGACACCTTTGCCAGGCATTCCGGGATCATCTTTTGGTTGCCGAACCCCGGCTCCACCGTCATCACCAGCGCCAAATCCACTTCGTCCAGGAACGGGAACAGCGCCTCCGCCGGCGTCCCGGGCTTCACGGACAGCCCGGCCTTGGCCCCGGCCGCATGAATCGCGCGCAGCGTCTCCCGCACCCGCGCCGCATCCGGCACGGCCTCAATGTGGAACGTGACGGAATCCGCCCCCGCTTCCACAAACGGCACGGCATACTTCCACGGCGCCACAATCATCAGGTGTACATCGAACGGCCGCTTCGTCACCGGCCGGATGGCGCGCACCACCGGCAGCCCAATCGTCAGGTTCGGCACGAACACGCCGTCCATCACGTCGATGTGAATCCAGTCCGCACCGGCGCGGTCCATCCGCGCCACCTCCTCGCCCAGCCGCGCAAAGTCGGCGGACAAAATCGACGGTGCAATTTGAATCATATACAAAAACTCCCTTCCATAACCGGGACGGTCATTCAGAATATTATCTATATTGTATCATAAATCGACGCAAAATGCAAGCAAAAACCGCCTGCCGAATCGCAAGCGGTTTTTGGAAATTGTCATATATTCCGGGAAATTCGACGATTCATCACGTCGCAGACGCATCCTGCGGCGCAAACTTCTCCCGCACCTGCGTCATCAGCGACGCAATGGACAGGTGCTGCGGACATACCTGTTCGCACCGGCGGCACGCCCGGCACCGGTCAGCCGCGCCGTCCAGCGCATCGTACGCCGCCCGCGCGGCTTTCATCCCGTCGGCGACCGTGCGGTTGTACGCCGCGAACACCGCCGGAATCTGCACCCCGAACGGACATGGCATACAGTACGCGCACCCGGTGCAGCCCACCAGCGCCATGTGGTCGAACACCGCCTTCGCGCGGCCGTACGCGGAAAAATCCGCCGCCGGTACCTTCCCGACGCGCGACGCATCGGCGAACGCGAGGTTCTGCGCCACCTGGGTTTCGTCGCTCATCCCGGACAGCACCACCGCCACCTCTTTCTGCGTCCACAAAAAGTCCAGCGCCGCCTGCACCGGCGGCACGCCCTCCGGCAAACACGATGCCACGCGTGCCGGCGGATTCGCCAGCCGTCCGCCGAGCAGCGGCTCCATGATGACCACGCCCAGTCCGCGCTTTGCGGCGGCCGCCAGCCCCTCCTGCCCGGCCTGCGCGTCGGTGTTGATGTAGTTGTACTGAATCTGGCAGAAATCCCATTCGTCGAACCCGTCGAGGATTTCGTGGAACGCATCGTTCGTGTCGTGAAACGAAAACCCGATGTGCCGGATCTTCCCGGCGGCGCGCGCCGCCCGCAGCTTGTCCGGCAGCCCGTGCCGCAGGACGATGTCCCGCCACCGCGCGCGGCTGAGCGCGTGCAGCAGGTAAAAATCGATGTGATCGGTGTGCAGACGATTCAGCTGTTCGTCCAGCAGCCGGTCAAAATCCTCCGGCGCGTGCACCATCCACGTCGGGAGCTTGTCGGCCAGGAACACCCGGTCGCGGTACCCGTCGGCCAGCGCTTCGGCCAGCAGCCCCTCGCTCGTGCCGTCGTGATACACATACGCCGTGTCCAGGTAATTGACCCCGGCGTCGATGGCGCTGCGAATCATCGCGACGGCGCGCGGCCGGTCAATGGCGCCCGATTCGGTTTTGGGGAAGCGCATACAGCCGAACCCCAGCGCAGAAACGGAAACGCCGGTGCGGCCCATGGTACGGTATTGCATCAAAATTCCTCCTTCCGGAATATCAAAAGCCCTTACAATTGCCCATTCCGGTGCAGCGCCGCCACTTTCAGCACGGCAATCTGCGTTTTGGCGTCCGGAATCTCGCCGCGCAGCACCATCTGCTCGGCCTCGTCCAGCGGAATCCGCGCCACATCCAAAAACTCGTCCGGATCCGGCGCATTTTCGCCGATGGTGTCCACCCGGCACGCGTACAGCCAGATGATCTCGGCGCAGTAACCCGGCGTCGGATAAATTTCGCCCAGAAACCGGTAATCGCGGCCAACAGCACCGGTTTCCTCGCGCAATTCGCGCTGACCGCCCAGCAGGGTGTCCTCGTTTCCCTCGCGTTTCCCGGCCGGAATTTCCAGCAGCTCTTTGCCGTACGGATACCGCAGCTGCCGCACCATCAGCAGCTCGTCCCGGTCGGTCAGCGCCGCCACGGCAATCCCGCCATTGTGTTCCACCACTTCGCGGGTGGTGGTGCGCCCGTTTTCCAGCCGCACCTGATCGCGGCGCAGCCGGATAATCCTGCCGCTGTACAGCGTTTCGCTGTGCAGCGTGGTTTCCGTGTGTGTACTCATCGCAGAACACGCTCCTTACAAAGTCAAATGATGCGGTTTCGCCGTCTTTTTACCGTCGGCGGTTCATATATATCGGAAGAATGGGCATTTGCCCAACTGTGCGGAAAGGCGGGGTCATATGCTTGACGAACTTCCCTATCGGATTCACCCGGACGAACGGATGGTGGCGGATTTTCTCCGCCGCCTGCACCGGCAGTACCCGTTCCTGACGGTGCGCAGCCTGGGGCAAAGCGTGCTGGGGCGTCCGGTGTGGGCGCTCCAACTGGGCGAAAGCCGGGAGCGCGTCCTGTTCGCCGGTGCATTCCACGGCATGGAGTGGCTGACGGCGTCGCTGCTGCTGGCTTTTGCGGAAGAGCTGTGCTTCGCGCTGGACAGCGGCCTCTACCTCGCGGACATCGACGTGCGCCGCGCATTGCTGGGGCGCGGACTGGTGATCGTCCCGTGCGTCAACCCGGACGGCGTCGAAATCAGCCTCCACGGCGCGGACGGCGCGGGCGCATTGCGCGATACCGTCGCGCGGCTTTCCGGCGGCGATACGGTTCACTGGCAGGCCAACGGACGCGGCGTCGATCTCAATCACAATTTCGACGCCGGGTGGCACATCCTCCGCCAGCTGGAAATCGACGCCGGCATCACCGGTCCCGGCCCCACGCGCTTCGGCGGCTATGCGCCGGAAAGCGAACCGGAAACGCAGCTGCTGACCGCGCTCTGCCGTACCGTTCCGTTCCGCCACGTCCTCGCGTTTCACAGCCAGGGCGAAGAAATCTACGGTCAATACGGCCGCACCGCCCCGCGCGGCGCAGCGCTGATGCTGCGCGTCCTGGCGCTCACCAGCGGCTACCGCCCGGTGGAAAACGAGGGTCTTGCGTCGCACGGCGGGTTCAAAGACTGGTTCATCAGCGCGTTCGACCGTCCCGGCTTCACCATCGAAATCGGCCGCGGCGAAAACCCGCTGCCGCTGCGCGACTTAAAGCCCATTTACGACCGTCTGCGGGAAATGATGACCCTCGCCGCAATCATGTAAGCACATCCCGCGGAAAATACTGCCCTCGCCGCAATCATGCAGCGTGCACCCCCAGCCCGTCACGCCGTCAGCTTCGCCGTCAATTGCTTAATCTGCGCCGCATTGCACGCCGCCTGAATGTTGTTAATCACCAGCACATCGGTAATCCCATATTCCGCAATAATCGCCGAAGCCGCCTTGGTCTCCTGCCGAATATCGATCACCACAATCTCGTCGTAATAGTCGATCATATACGGCGCGAACGCATTCCCATACGATTCCTTAAACATCAGCAGCTTGCGTCCGGTACTGTTGCCGGTTTTGATGTGCGTGAACGCCTGATCCCCGCACATAAACATCATATATCCGCTGCTCTTGGCGTTGATGGCCGTGCCGTTGTACGTTTTGCCGCCGGAGGTGTACGTCATCGTGTACGACGCAGCCGGCAGCCGCCCCACGGTAAAGTCTGGATTGGCGCGCAGACACTCCGGCTTCGGCTTGGCGCAGAACGTATACAGCGACCCGATATACCCCGACGTGCACACCGTCTGGTAGCTGTCCAGCGCGCGCGGCGCAATCCCCATCGCATGGCAGTACGCCACGGACGCGTAATACGCGCCCAGCGAATTCCAATGGTGGTCGGTGCGGTAATATGTATACTCGCCCTGGTGCTTGGCCAGTTCGCCGAACACATCCACCGTCACCGCGCCGCTCATCAGCGCATAGGTGTTGGCGATGATGTTTTTTTGGACATTGAACTGATTGGCGTACTTGTCCGGATGGTTAAACGCCGCGCTTTTGGGGATGATCGCCGCCGCCACTTTCAGGTTCGGGTATTTGGCAGCGAACGCCGTCACCGCCGCCGCGTAGCTTTTGCTGGCGGATCCGCCGACGATTTCCAGCGCATAATCGCCGCACACCGTGACATATGCCGAGTTGAACGGCGTCACCGTGTTGTTGTAATGGCCGGACGGGCGCGTTTCCTCCGCCAGCGTGATCGTGCCGGCGGTCGGCGCCGCCGGAGCGGCAGACGGTGCGGCCGGTGCTTTGGACGGCGTCGGTGCAGCAGACGGTGCGGCGGGCGCTTTCGATGGTGCTGCCGGCGGTTTGGACGATGCCGGCGCTTTGGACGATGCCGGCGCTTGAGAAGAAACCGGTGTTTGAGACGAAACCGGAGCTTCCGACGAAACCGGTGCTTCCGACGACACCGCCGATGAAGTATCCGCCGCACGCGACGATGCCGCCGACGATGCGCCGCCGCTCTGGCACGCCGTCAGCAGCGCCAGCAAAACCGCACCAGCCTGTGCGGCAATCCATTTTTTGGATGAAGCTTTCATAGTGCTACCCATTCCTTTCTGAAACAGAACCAATAATCGAAAAGAGGCGGTTCACCGGCTGCACCGGCGGACTGCCTCTTCATTATAGCATACTTTTTCGGGAAATCAAAGGGGTTTTTGCAATTTGGGAAAGAAAATCGTTGGGAAGAAAAGCGCGCGCAAAGCGCATTCCATCGAAAAAGGCACTTGCTGCTGCAAGTGCCTTTTGGTACGCCCGATAGGAGTCGAACCTACCTCGCCAGAATCGGAATCTGGAATCTTATCCGATGGACCACGGGCGCATATTTCATTTGTGAAATATAGTATAGCACACTTTTTCTCATAAATCAAGCCTTAAATTGAAATTCATCCGAAATTCCGAAAAAATTAAGAATTCGGGACTGGTGTTCCGGCTCCAAATCGATTATAATAGAAAACAGAAAAATTCCAAATCACCCCCAAAAGGAGCGTTTGCCCGGTGAATATCACGCATCCCACGTTGAGTACCTATACCATCCCGCTGCCGCTGCCCGCCGGCCGAACCGCATCGCTGGTTCACATCAGCGACCTGCACACCGACCATTACGGCGACTGTTCCGACGAAGCCGCCGCGCTGATCCGCGCGCAGCAGCCGGACGCGCTGGTCTGCACCGGCGATATGCTCGACTGCCGCCGGGATCACACCGGCCGTTTTTTCTTCCGCCTGCTGGATCGTCTGCCGGACACCCCGGTAATTATCAGCCCCGGCAATCATGAGCAGCGCATTGCGCTGTCGCGCGGGCTGACCGAGTTTGATGCAGAATGCCGCGCCCGCGGTATCATTCAGCTGAAAAACCGCGACGCATGGTGCCGCGTCGGCGGGGTTGACATTCATTTTTACGGTTATTTGCAGCCGTTTTATACCTTTACCCGCCGCGGCAAAACGCGCGCCCGCCTGCGGCAGGACGTGACGGCGGCCGACGTCGCCGCCGCATTGGGCGAATGCCCGGCGGACGAGCCGGTGATCCTCCTGGCGCACGACCCCGCCCCGTTCGCCGCCTATGCCGCATGGGGCGCACCGCTGACGCTCAGCGGCCACATCCACGGCGGCGGCATCCGGCTGCCGCTGGTGGGCGGCCTGGTGTCCCCGGCGCGGCGCTTTTTCCCAAAGTACAGCGCCGGCGCGTATGCGTTGGACGGCCGTCAATTGATCGTATCGCGCGGTCTGTGCATTCGGCAATGCCCGCGCATCGGCAACCCGCCGGAGGTCGCCAGAATCGACCTGATTCCCCGTACCGTGCCAGATTGAGCGGGCCGCGATTCCCCCCGCCGCACGACATGGCGCATTGCCCCGTAAAGGACGCCGCAGCGCACGAAGCACGACCGCCCATCGGCCGCAGGCCATTCGCCCAATCCTCCACTATGCACTTGTAGTTCCCCCTCCGGGTCGCGACTGCGCGCGGTCGTCGCAGACACCGCAGCGACGTGCTGGCGCGCGGCAAAGCCGCGTCGCCTGAGAGGGAGCCGCCGACGCAGTCGCCGCCGCGGGAGCAGAGCGGCGCAGCAGCGGTCTATGGGCTGCGCAACTCGCGACGCTAAAAACGGAAGGATTCGC
>CAJKBQ010000055.1 GCA_905198155.1 uncultured Eubacteriales bacterium | reverse complement strand
CCGGAGCGCGCGGTGACTGCGTCGACCGCTGCGACGAGGGGCTTCCCTTCGGCCGAACGCAGCCGCGCAAAGCGCGCTGCCCTACCCCAAGCGCAAACCCATACGATACGGAGTTGCCCTCAACCCGCAGCGCACCCGTAACATTGCCACACACCCAAAAGTCGCTCCTATCGGCCGCAGGCCATCCACAATCCCATCCACTATGCACTTGTAGCTCCCCCTCCGGGTCGCGACTGCGCGCGGTCGTCGCAGACACCGCGGCGACGTGCTGGCGCGCGGCAAAAAGCCGCGTCGCCTGAGAGGGCGTGGCCGACACAGTCGCCGCAGCGGGAGCAGAGCGGCGAAGCCGCGGTCTATGGGACACGAACAAACCCGTAACACTATACGCCCCACCCACCACATCCACCCTCTCCCCACCGTCAAAACTTGCCCCGATAAAAACATTACAATTTGCACACCCCTTGGCCGCACCCAATTTTACCTATAATCGCACCCCTTGCGGCCAAACTTACGAGCGCAGCGAGCGGAGAGGGGCTTCCCCGCAGCCGACAGGATTCCCCTACTATATGGATCTCCTCCATACACGGCTCCCTCGCGGCGGCCGTGCCGGCCGCGTGCTGCCCGCGGTAGCGGTGACTGCGTCGACCGCGTGCAGTCGCGGCTAAGGCTGTGGGAGTTGCCTTCCGCCGCAGCGATTCCCCACGTAGCACATCCCCCGTGGCCGCAATTTCTGCCATTATCGCCCAACTCCTCCCATCTCGCAAAAACCCGCAAAATTGATCGTTTTCGCACATTTTTTGATCAAAATCGCGTCGTTTTTTCCCGCGCAATGTGGTATAATAAAAACAACGCTTTTTGCACCGAAAGGACGGAAAATGCATGAAAAATCAAGAAAAAACACGGATTGATGTCGGCGCGTACATCTGGCCGTCGTACACCGGGCAGGAGCCGCGCAGCCGGATGTTCTGGCCAAACGGCGAAGGTGAATGGCAAACCGTGCGGCTTGCAGAACCAAAATTTCCGGGTCATTCCTGGCCGCGCCGCCCATTATTGGGCTATCAAGACGAAGCTGACCCCGAAGTGATGGCGCAGCAGATCGACCTGGCTCGTTCGCACGGCGTCAACGTCCTGATCTACGACTGGTATTGGTTTGACGGACGGCCATTTCTGGAACAATGTCTGAATAATGGATTATTGCAAGCGAAAAACTGTGAATCTATCCGGTTTTATCTAATGTGGGCCAATCACGACGCCAACCATTTGTGGGATCGCCGCCTGTCGGACGACAAAACCATCGGCTCCACGGTCATCTGGCGCGGGCGAATTCACCCCGACGAGTGGGAAACCATCGTCCGCCGCTGGATCGACTTCTATTTCTGCCGCTCAAATTATTATAAAATTGACGGCAAGCCCGTGCTTGCAATATACGATCTGCACAATTTCGTTGATAGCTTCGGTTCCATTGCAGCCACCCGTGCGGCCATGGAGCGAGCACAGGAATTGGCAATTGCTGCTGGGACTAGAGGTATATATTTCCAATTGATCGCCCGCAGCAGCCGCGCGCTGAATCTCTCCGGCGTGGACGGCGCTGCCGACGAATCTTCGGGAATATTGCTGCCATTTGACTCTGCAACGCACTATCAATATGTACATTTTACTGATATCGACCGCGATTATCAGGACGTGATGCCGGATGTCCGGGCTGAATGGACGCAAATGGCCGACCGGCTGCCGATGGCGTATTGGCCGCACGTTTCGCTCGGATGGGACAATAATCCCAGATTTTTAGGATTGAAACCGGGAATTTTGCGTGAAAATACACCAGATCAGATCGAATCCGCCCTGCGCGACGCCAAAGCCTTTGCCGAAGCGCACGGTGCGCCGCTCGTAACTGTAAATAGTTGGAACGAATGGACGGAGGGCAGCTACCTGCTGCCGGACGACCGGTTTGGGTACGGGTATCTGGATGCCGTCGCGCGCGTATTTTTGCCGCAAAACTGAACAAAATGCTGAAAAACCGAGCAAATTCGTGCAAAATTCGCTCGGTTTTCTTTTTGCGCAAAAAAACACGATTTTGCTGCGTTTTGTGCATTTTTTCAAGAAATGCGGCAAAATCGGTGGATTTCAATGGGAGCGTCCCGCGCGATCTCGGTATGGAGTTCCGTATATTGACAGATTTTAGTGTACCTGTTCATCCACCTCCGTCTGCGCATCACTGTCGTGCCGCTCGCAGAAACGCTTATGCAGCAAATCCACGCAAAACCCGCAAAAATACAATTTTGCCGGGTTTTGCACGCTTTTCGCGAAAACGTGGCAAAATCGGCGGATTTCGATGGGAGCGTCCCGGCCGACCTCGGTGTGATGTCCCATATGCCGGTAAATTTCGGCGTATCCGTCCAATCTATTTATCTACGGCATCACCGCCATGTCGCTCGCAGAAGCGCTTTTGCCACAAATCCGGGCAAAGACGCCGCAAAAACACGATTTTGCCGGGTTTTGCATATTTTTTCGCGAAAACGTGGCAAAATCGGCGGATTCCGGCTGGAATGTCCCGACTGGGTTCAGTGTTGTATCCTATATTCTAACGAATTTGGGCGTATATTCCTAATTTCTCCACCTGCACATCACCGCCATGTCATTCGCAGAAATACTTATGCCGCGAATCCGGGCAAAAAACGCTGTAAAAAACACGGTTTTGCTGCATTTTGCGCCATTTCTCACGAATGTGGCAAAATCGACGGATTTCGATGGAATCATGCCGGCCAATTCCCCGGCGTGGCGTCCTATTACGAATTTTGGTTTTTTCCCAGTCTATCCGCCTGCACCTCACCGCCGTACCGCTCGCAGAAATACTTATGCCGCAAATTCGTGCGAAATTCGCCCATTTCGCAACAAAACGTATCATTTCTGCGTCATAATCGCGCGATTTGCCCGGCGATAATCGCTCGGCGACGCCCCGGTCGCACGATGAAACGCGTCGCTAAAATAGTACAAAGTGGAAAATCCGCACGCAGCCGCCACCTCACCAACCGTCATGTCCGTCTCAGTCAACAATTCCTGCGCGCGGCTAATGCGTAAATTATGCAAATATTGTCCCGGCGACAGCCGATACAACTCCCGGAACAGCCGCCGCAGCTGGCCGTCGCTGACGCCGACCGCGGACGCAACCGTCTCCATGCCAAGCGCCGAATCGGCGCAGTGCTGCTCCATAAACGTCATCGCCTGCTGCACCGGGCGGAACCGGCTGCTCGGCGCATACTGCGTCTGCTGCTCGCGGACCAGTGCCTGCAAAATCCGGTCCAGCAGGACGCGGCACGCCAACGGCGTTGTAGCGTCGTGCCGCGCATATGCAACGCGCAGGCGACGAAATTCGTCAAAACATTTACTGCGTGCGCCACGCATTGCTGCGCCGCAGCCGAACAGGCCATCCGGCTCGACCAGATCGAAATTGACGTACAGCACGTCGTACCCGTTGCGGACATCAAATTCGTATTGTGCGTGACGCGACAGGCAAAATACGTCGTCTGCACCGACTTCAAACGTGCCGCCATCGGTGCAGTAGCGTGCGCGGCCGTGCCGGACGTAGATCAGGCCCGTGTCCGCGCGGCAGGCCACGGCGTAGTGCCCGTCCGCCATGGGGCCGCCGCCGACAAAATTGACCCGGCGCACCACGATATCCGCCGGAATATAGCGCATAAACATTTGCATCACTCCTCTGCGTTCAGCTTAGCATATTTTCGGGCAAAAGTCAATCGGTTTCTGTCCGAAAATCGAAAATCTGACGAATATCCCATTTACTTTCCGCGCAAATCGGTGTATACTGGGGGCAGAAACGAACCGGAAGGAGCAGTTTGTATGACAGTATATGGAACTTATTTGCAGCTGAAACGGTTCGCCGTGCACGACGGACCAGGCATTCGGACGACGATGTTTCTGAAAGGATGCCCGCTGCGCTGCCAATGGTGCCACAATCCGGAAGGGCTGGATGCGGCGCCGCAGCTGGCGTATCGGGCGCAGAAATGCATCGGGTGCGGCGCGTGCGCGGCGGTTTGCCCCACCGGAGCGCACCGGATGACGGACGGCGGCCACGTGCTGGATCGGGCGGCCTGCCGGTCGTGCGGCAAGTGTGCCGACGAATGTTTGGGCGAGGCGCTGACGCTGTACGGGCGGCGCATTGCGGCGGCGGACGCGGTGGAATTGCTGATGCAGGACAGGGAATTCTATGCCAATTCTGGTGGCGGCGTCACGCTGTCCGGCGGGGAACCATTGATGCAGGCGACGTTCACGGCGGAGGTATTCCGGCTGCTGCACGCGCACGGTGTGCGCACTGCGCTGGACACATGCGGGTATGCGGGGCGCGACGCGCTGGACGCGGTGCTGCCGCACACCGACCGGATTTTGTACGATGTGAAGGCTGCGGACGACGGCGTCCACCGCGCGCTGACCGGGCGGTCAAATGCCGTTATCTTGGATAATTTGACATATTGCGGCACATGGCAAATCCCGATCGAGATTCGGATTCCGCTGATTCCCGGCGCGAACGACGGCGAAATTCCGGCCATTGGGGCGCTGCTGGCGAAAAATCCGGTCTTCGACAGCGTGCGCGTGCTGCCGTATCACGCGTATGCGCACAGCAAATATGACGCGCTGGGAATGACTTATCCGGGAAAAGATTACATCGTGCCAACGCGGGACATGATGGTACGCGCGGTGGACACGCTGCGCGGCTGCGGGCTGAATGCTTTTTCGCCTGCACTGACAGATTAACCGATATATCCCATTTTAATGTATATAAGGAGGAATTACAATGCGTATCCCGTTTCGCTTCGCGCGTGACCGCGCGGAAATCGAAAATCGAAAAGACCATCCGGTATTTGACCCCGCCACGGGGCAGTCTGCGGCGCAGCTGGACGCGGCGCTGGCAGAAATTGCATCGTCCGGGCGGCCGCACGGCGACATCAAGGCCGAAATGATCGCCTATCTGCTCGACCACGCGCCGTTGGAACTGTCGCCGTGCGATTTGTTCGCCGACCGGATCGACCACGGCGGGCGAATCCAACGGTACCGCAGTCAATGGAGCGAAGCGGCGCGCGCCGCTTCGCCGGAAAACTGGTCGGAAACCGATGTGGGCGCAGTGTGCGGCGCATACAGCGGCGACGAAGATTTCAGCCACACCTGCCCCGATTGGGCGTCGCTGCTGACACTGGGGCTGCCGGGCACCGTGCAGGCGCTGGAAGATGGCTGGCGGGCTGCCGACGATGCGCACCGGCCGTTTTTTGACCGGGCACTGACGGTGTGGCGCGCGATGATCCGGCTGGCGCTGCGGTTTGCCAATGCCGCCGACGCATACGCTGCATCGCACCCGGCGTCGGCGTGCATGGCGGAAAACTTCCGGGCAATTGCGGCGCGCGCGCCGCAGACGATGTATGAGGCGATGCAGCTGGTGCTGCTGGTGTACCGGATGCAAACCCATGTGGAATGCGAAAACGTACGGACGTTCGGGCGGCTGGACGTGCTGCTGCTGCGGTACCCGACCGACGACACCACCGACGAGCTGCTGCGGTATTTTTTCACGCGGCTGAACGATTTCCAAATTGACCCCAACCTGCCGTTTACGATTTGCGGCATCGGCGCAGACGGCGACCCGGCGGCGGAGGCGCTGGTGCTGCGGATGCTGCGGATTTATGGGGAACTGGGGAATTACAGCCCCAAAATCCAAGTGCGGGTGTCCGACCGGACGCCGAAATCGATTTTGACGGCGGTGTGCCGGCTGATCCGCGCCGGAAGCAGCAGCTTCGTGCTGTGCAGCGACCGCGTCATCGTCGAAGCACTGGTGCGCAGCGGGGTGGCGCGTGCGGACGCGGAAAATTATGTGCTGATCGGGTGTTATGAGCCGGGTGCAATGGGGGTTCAGACACCGTGTACATGCGCCGGGCGGGTGTCGCTGCCCAAAGCGGTCGAAACCGCGCTGAACGGCGGGCGCGATTTGCGCACCGATACGCTTGTCGGGCTGCCGTGCGCCGACGAATTTGCGGATTTCGATGCGTTTTTCGCCGAAGTCGTCCGGCAGGGGCAGTATTTCGCCGACCAGTCGATGCGGCGGATGCGCGCGATTGAGGCGTGCTACCCGGAAATTAACCCGTCGCCGCTGTATTCCGGCGGGATGGCGGTGTGCCGCGCAAAGGGAATCGATATTTACGCCGGCGGCGCGCAGTACAATGACACGTCGATCAATGTGTTCGGGACGGGAACCGCCGCCGATGCCCTGGCGGCGATTCGGCAGCTGGTGTTTGCGGAACACGCGCTGACGCTGGTGCAGCTGCGCGAGGTTTTGCGCGCGGATTGGGCCGGGCAGGAACCGCTGCGGCTGCGCTGCGTCCGCAAAATGCCCAAATTCGGGTGCGGCGATCCGGCGGTAGACACGGTCGCCAACGAACTGCTGTGTGCCGTTGTCGATCGCATCAACCGTCAGCCCAACGGGCGGGGCGGAATGTTCCGGTCGGGGGCATTTTCGGTCGATTGGTGCACGACGTTCGGCAGGCTGACGGCGGCGTCCGCCGACGGACGGCGGTGCGGGGCGCCGCTGTCGAAAAACATCGGTGCCGTCACCGGCGCGGATCGCGAAGGGATCACCGCGCTGATCGAAAGCGCGTGCGCCATCGACGGACGGCGGCTGGCAAACGGCACGGTGCTGGACGCCGTATTGCATCCGTCGGCTGTCGCCGGGGCGGACGGATTGGCCGCAATGATCGGGCTGGTGCGGACGTTCATTGCGTCCGGCGGATACGCCATTCAGCTGAATATCTTTGACCCCGCCGTGCTGCGGGACGCGCAGCGCAATCCCGATGCATACCGTACGCTGCAGGTGCGCGTGTGCGGATGGAACGCGTATTTTGTGGATTTGGCGCGCGCGGAACAGGACGATTTTATTCGGCGGTCGGAATCCGGGGCGGAGTGACCCTGCCGCGCGGCGCGTGATGGGGCAGGATTGCAGCACCTTGGGTGCAGCAATGACGGGAAAAACTTCTTTGGGCACAAAACCGCAGGATATGTGAAAATTACTGCGGCGGGCGGCAGCTCCTTCGGGGCGGATTGCGTCCGTATCGTTGTATGGGGGAATCGTGATTTAATCACGATTCCCCCTGGCTTTTTTTCGCCCATTCCGTACGCGTTACCGCATACACGCATACCGTGCGGCCGTCCTCCTCGAATATCTCCGTGCATTGGCAGCCGTAGGCCATTGCGGTGCGGGCGGAGGGGATATTTTCGCGATCCATGTACGAATACAGGATTCGGAACGGCGTGTTCTGGAACGTCCAGTCGCGGACGGCGGCAGCTCCTTCGGCGGCGTACCCGGCACGGCGCTGGTCACGGCGGATGTGGTACCCGATTTCCGGGCGGATGGCGCCGTGGATGCGCTGCATGGTCAGGCCGCAGTCGCCGATCAGCGTGCCGGTGTCTTTGCGGCAGACCGCCCACAGCCCGAAGCCGAATATTTGATAGCGCGCGATGTTGCAGCGAATCCAGCCGCGGACGCGCGCTTTGTCGAACGTATCGGGCGGGTGCCGCGGATGTCCGAATCGTCCAGGACACGGTACAGCGCGTCATCGTCCGACTCCGTCAGTTCCCGCAGGATCAGGCGCTTGGTTTCGATTTCCATTTTATGTGTTTTCTCCGATCTTTTTGGAATGCGGAAATGCAGGGCGGCTGAAAAATTGCCTGCCCCATCATCCGTTCTGTTTTTTGTATTCGGTGGGGGTCGCACCGGTTTCGGCTTTGAACACTTTGCAGAAGTAATACCGGTCGGAAAACCCGCACATTTCGGCGATTTGCGATATGCTGAAATAATGGGTGCTGATCAGGTTTTTGGCGTAATTGATTTTCAGGTTGACCAGGTACCGGTTCGGTGTCAGCCCGAAACAGCTTTTGAACAGATCGTTGAACCGTCTGCGGGAAAGCCGGCTTTGCGCGGCCGCCTCCGCAAGGCAATTGCGCTCCGTGAAATGCGTATTGAGATACGTTTCGGCGGCCGCCATTCTTTTGTCGATGGGAAAGTATGCTTTTTGATGAATTTTATTCATTTCGGCGCAAAGGGCGTACAGATCCGACATCAGCCCCAGCTCGTCTTTTTTGGCGTAGTATTCGCTTTCGATCAGGCTGAGCAGCCGGACGATTTCGCTGGGTTTGGGCGTTTTGATGCAGAAGCTGTCGGTATCGACCGGTTCGTATGTGGTGAAATGAACCGAGAACGCGACGCCTTTTTCCAACACTTTTACCGTATAATCATCTTTTTGATTCAGAAAATAGATGCAGCTTTCGCGGATGGTGAACGTCTGGTTTTTGAAATGGTGCACAGCGCTGCCGGAAAGATGAATCCCGATGATATGATTGTGCCGATTGCGAACCTCGAAATTCATTTCTTTCGCGGTGAACTTTACCACACAATCAATTGCCTTTATTTTCAGATTGCAGAACGCCAAATTTTTCACTCCTTCCGATTCTATCGGAATTATTATATCATAAAATTTGGATTTTGCAAATTTTTATTTCCTTATTTCAAACAATTTCTTGATTTTTCATTTTCATTCCGCCCAAAACGTTGTACACTGTAATCAGAAAACAAAAAGGAGTGATGAGTTGTGAACTATCAGGAACTGCGCGATGAAACGAAAAAATATTACAGAACTGCTTCGTATGCACACGCAGAAAAGTGTATGGATGCGGGGATGCGGCAGCTGGATGCACTTTACCGGGAAGGAATGTCACCGTATGAGATGAAGGCGATGCAATACAGCGTGATTGCCGACGTCCTCGACCCGGTATTGTTTGAAAATGCACCGTTTTATTACGAAACCGGGACGATTCCCGGCTATTCGGACGGCGCAAGAACATATGGGAACGACAAAACGGACGGGCGGCAGTACACCCGTCACATTGGCGGATGGACCTACTGGAAAAACGAGCATAAATTCGCCGAGCAAGACCCGGCGCTGTGGGCGCTGGTGCGGCGCCAGCGCCGTGAACTGTTTTACCTGATCTGCGGCGCATATAACGATGATTCCCAGCACTTTTTGGTCAATTGCAGACCGATTTTTGAAAAGGGATTAAAAGGCGTATATCAGGACGCCGAAAATGCATTCGCCCATACGGACAACGCCGAGGAACGGCAGTTTTTGTCTGCGGTATGCACGGGGCTTTTGTGCGTCAAGAAAATCAGCGAAAAATTTGCGGACAAGGCGGACGAATTACTTAAAACCCAGCCGGACAACGCGAACCTGAAACGGATATCGGTTTCGGCCAAGCGCTGCCCGTGGGAAAAACCCGCGTCGTTTTATGAAGCGCTGAACACCTATGCGCTGATGCGAAAGGTCATCGGCTCGCTGGAAGGGGTCGGGCCGAACTCGTTCGGCCGGGTGGACGTGGATTTGCTGCCTTTTTACGAGTCAGATATCCGATCCGGCGCAATGACAAAGGACGAGGCATTTGCGCTGATTGCGCAGTTTTTGATCATGTTCGACTGTCATCAGGATCACGACATGAAAATGATCGGGTACGGGGATCATGAGCTGGAAAACACCTATGTGCTCGGCGGCTGTGACAAAAACGGGAACCCGGTATTTAATGATCTGACCAGAATGTTTTTGGAAGCCAGCGCCGAAGAGAAAATTATCTTCCCGAAAATCAAGTGCCGGTTTTCGGCAGATTCGCCGAAGGAATACTTGGATATGATTAACACGCCAGTGATCCGCGGAACCAGCACGATTCTTTACCATAACGACGACGCGGCGATCCCGGCGCTGATCCGGAGCGGAATATCGGAGGCGGACGCGCGGGATTATATCGTCGCGGGGTGCTGGGGGATCCAGGAAAACTGCTGCGGGTTCAAAGACGGCGGGAACTATGTGAACCTGCTGAAAGCGTTTGAGTACCAAATCCACAACCGCACGGACAAAATGACGGAAGTGGGGATGCAGTTCAACGGGATTGACGATGCGAAGGATTTTGAGGAAGTGTATCAAATCACCTGCGGCAACATCCGTACGCTGTTCCGGGAGCGGAACCGAATCGCCGCAATCGGCGGACACGTTTGGGATCAGGTGGATCCGCTGCCGATTTTCTCGTCGCTGTATGGCGACTGCATCAAAAAACGGCGCGATTTCACAAACGGCGGTACCCGATACGGGGATGAATGCTATATGTGCGTGGGGTTCCCGAATATTGTCGATTCACTGCTGGCGATCAAAACGCTGTGCTTTGACCAAAAGAAGTATCCGCTGCACGAACTGCTGAACGCCGTCCGAAACAATTGGGACGGGTTCGATGAAATGCGCCGCGACGCCATCCACTGCTGCGGATGGGGCGACGGCAGCGCGGAATCGTGCGCGCTGGCCAAGCGGCTGAACACGGATCTGTACCGGATGCTGTCGGAGCTGACCGGCTCGCGCGGCGGGAAGGTGAATTTGGGTCATTTGACCTACACCGAGATCCGGTTTTGGGGCGAAAAAACGCTTGCGACGCCGGACGGACGGCACAACGGCGACTATTTTGCCCAGGGGCTTACGCCGTCAAGGCTCAAAAAAATCCCGTATGTTACAAGCGTTGTAAATTCGATGGCCGCGCTTGACCGGACGGAGCTGGCCGGAGACAACGTGATCAACATCATCCTGCCCGGCTCGGCATCGCTTGACGTGTGCGAAACGTTTTTGCGCGCCGCCGCAAAAACGGCGGTGGAATCGCTCCAGCTGAACTGCGTGTCGAAGCAAACGCTGCTGGACGCGCAGAAACACCCGGAGAAATACCCGGATTTGATCGTACGGGTATGCGGGTTTTCCGCGAAGTTCACGTCGCTTTCGCCGGAATGGCAGCAGGAGGTCATTACCAGAAACTTTTACGAGTGATGCCATGCGGCATGGCGCTGCGGCCGGATTGCCGTTTTTAGGGGGAATATTCAAACACCATCGCCCGGATCGTGCATGATCCGGGCGATGGTTGCGATTGGGAAACGCGATGGATTACTCCGCCGTGATCCGCCAGCCGAACGGGTGCAGCGTGTCACCGTCGCATTCCGCCTGCAGCAGGATTGCGCCGGACGGGCAGAAAACCGGGTCGGTTCCGAGGTTCACG
>CAJKBQ010000054.1 GCA_905198155.1 uncultured Eubacteriales bacterium | reverse complement strand
AGGCTCCCTCGCGAGGGAGCTGGCGCCGCAGCGCCTGAGGGAGTTGCCCTCCGTCGCAGCGCAGCAGGACGAAGAAACTATCCAAAACAGTGATACCCCAAACAGCCTATCCCCCATGGTTCCCGTCCCGTGCGCACGCACGCGCCGCGCGCAGGGGACGGAATCCATCCGTATTTTCAATTAAAAGGAGGCCATTATGGAGGAGGAAAAAAAGACAAGCCTGTGGCGGTTTTTGATTACATACCTCTTGATTTTGATCCCGTTTTGCGCAGCGTCGATTTGGCTGGTGAACAACGACACGCGCGGGATGGAGAAAAAAGAGATTCAGCTGCTGCAAGCAAAGGTGAATCAGCTGGTGGAAGGGATGGAGCAGCAGTACGAGCTGTACAGCCAAACGGCGATGTGGCTGGCCAATTTGGACGAGCTGCAAGCGTATAACATGATCGAAAAGCCGGTGATCGCGTACAATGGCGTGAAAACCCTGAAAACGTCGATCGTGAACGCCACCGAACAGCTGGAGGACGTGTTCATCTACTACGGAAAAGGCGATATCTACGGCGCAACCGGCGTCACAGCGGTGCCGGTGTATTTCGTGAACCTGCTGAAAACGTCGGCCGGCAACGATGTCACCGGCGCGGAGCTGATCGCGCGCACGTCGAACAGCGCGTGCGTGCTGACCAACGGCGGTTTGCCAAAGTATCTGGTGCAGCACTATCCAATATCGTTCGGAACGTCCAACCGGTACAGCGTGTCGGTCAACTATGTGATTAAACTCAGCGATTTGCAGCAAACGCTCAACAAAATGTTCGGCGGCCAAACGGTGAAAGTGCGGATGTTTTTGAGCACGGACGGCGATACGGAAAGTATCTGCTTTGCCAGCAAGGCCGGCGGCAAGATGGAACTGGTGCAGCCCAACGCAAAGGACGATGATCTGTATCACACCGAAACCCGGACGCTGTCGATTTTGGGGCTGCGGGTCAGCGTGTTGGCGCTGAAAACCGAGCTGCACGCGTCCGCGCAGCAGTCGCAGGTGATCAGCATCGCGATGATCGGGATTGGGCTGGCGATTTCCACGCTGATGTCGGTGTGGTTCAGCAAACGGAAAAAACAATCCGTGGACGAGATCGAGGGCATCATCGACGGGACGATCGATATCGATATCCCCGACCGCAGCGGCGACGAACTGCATCGCCTGCGCGGCATGGTGCGCAAACTGACCCGCCAGCGCAACGATTACCGGCTGAGCAGCATCCAATACCGGTTCCTGAGCAAGCAGCAGTCCACCAAGATGCTGATGTTCGGCATACTGGCGGATGACGATGCCGAAATCTGCGCCAAGCTGGCGCAGACCGGGATCGAATTCGCCGACCCGTACTTTTATACCGCCTGCGTGGCGTTCGACTGCGCCGAGACGGCGTATACCGACATTCTGGACGCGTTTTCCGGCGATGCGGTGTACCCGTACCGCTTCGGCGAACGGAATGTAATCGCGTTCGTCGCCAGCCTGCCGGATATGGATACCTCCCGCAAGCTGCGCAGCGCCGGGCTGGACAGCCTCAAAACCGTGATGGAGCTGCTGGGCGCGAGCCGCGTGCAGTTCTTCATCAGCCGCCCGTACGAAAAACTGTACAACACACAGTTCGCGTACCGCGAGGCGGTGGAAGAAATGGTGCGCCATCCGGAGTACCACGAGGCGTTTCTGTGCTGGTTTTGGGAGACGGATGTCCCGCTCACGCGCCCGCCGATTGCGCCCGACAGCGAGGCCATGGCGCAGCTGGATACCGCCCTCCGCGACGGCAGCTGCGCAGCTGCGCTGGATCAGCTGACGGCGATCGAGTCCGACAATGAATCGGTCGATTCGGAACCGGCGCGCGTGTATCGGCGCGTATGCGTGCTGCAAGCGCTGCTGGCGGCTGCGGACGACGACGAACAGCGCCGCACCATATTCGACGAGTCGATCCCGTCGCTGATCCGCGCGCCGCACACGTTCTACAATGCGCTGGCGCAGATGGTGCGCCGGTATTTCAACGACGACGATGCGCTGGCGATCCCGTTCAGCGAAATCATCGACTATGTGAACCGCCACTACGGCGAATATGAATTGACGCTGGGCAGCATCGCCAAGCGGTTCAACATGAACGAGTCGTACCTGAGCAAGGTGTTCCGCACGCGCACCGGCGAAAATTATTCCGATCACATCACCGAGCTGCGCATGGCGGAGATTCGGCGGCAGCTGATTATGACCAACCGCGCCATCTCCGAGATTTTTGAAAGCTGCGGCTACGCCAACAAAACGAATTACAGCAAGAAATTCAAAGCCTATTTCGGGTTCAGCGCGTCCGAAATCCGCAAAATGTACCGCGAATCCGACGATGCGCCGTCGGTATCGCCCGCTCCGGTGCCGGAACTCACCGCCGCTCAGGGACAATTCACCGTCGAACGCGTCGTGCGCCCGGACAGCGTGCCGTGAACTTTTTTTTCCTCCTCCTTTTTTCTTCACCACAAAGCGCCGGAATCCCGATGATTGGGATTCCGGCGCTTTGTTATTGGGCTTTCGTTTCGCAGTACAGGCATCGGTATTCGCGCCGTGCCCGGTTGGTCAGGCGGAAGATGTGCGGCAGCTCCTGCTCAGTGGACGTGATGCAGCGCGGATTTTTGCAGCGCAGCACGTCGGTCAGCTCCTCCGGCAGGTCGATGCGCGTTTTTTCGATCAGCTGCCCGTCGCGGATGCGGTTGACCGTCACACCGGGATCCACATAGCCGATGATTGCAAGGTTCGGCGCAAAGTCGGCGGCGATTTTGATGATGTCCTTCTTCCCCAGCTTTTGGCTGACGGCGTTGCACACCACCGCCACCTGACAGTCCAGTGTGTCCAGCTGCAGCAGCCGGTACAGCGCCATGCCTTTTCCGGCGCGGATGTGGTCGATGACGATGCCGTTTTGAATCGGGTCGATGTTCATGCCTGTTCCTCCTGTTCGTCCGGCCGGCACAGCAGCTTGCGGATCAGCGCCATGCGCATATATTTTCCGTTCATCACCTGCTGGAAATAGCACGCGCGCGGGTCGCGGTCCACCGCCACGGCGATTTCGTTGACGCGCGGCAGCGGGTGCATGATGCACAGATCCGGTTTGGCGGTGCGCAGCGTGTCCGGCGTGAGGATATAGCTGTCTTTGAGCCGCAGATAATCCTCTTCGTTGAAAAAACGCTCTTTCTGCACGCGCGTCATGTACAGCACGTCCAGCTCCGGCATCACGGCGAGCGGATCGGTGGTTTGGATGTATTCCAGCCCGGCGGATTTGATCTCGTCCTTGACGTAGCTGGGCAGCTTCAATTCCTCCGGCGAGATCAGCACGAACCGCACGCCCGTGTACCGCGTGAGCGCAGCGATCAGCGAATGCACGGTGCGCCCGAATTTCAAATCGCCGCAGAACCCGACCGTCAGGTGGTCGAACCGCCCTTTTTGCCGGTGAATGGTCAGCAGGTCGGCCAGCGTTTGCGTGGGGTGATTGTGGCCGCCGTCGCCCGCATTGATGACGGGGACGGTGGCGCTGCGCGCGGCCACCAGCGGCGCGCCTTCCTTCGGGTGGCGCATCGCGATGATATCGGCGTAGCAGGAGACGACGCGTACGGTGTCGGCAACGCTTTCGCCTTTGGACGCCGAGCTGGACGCCGCGTCCGCCATCGTCAGCACATGGCCGCCCAGCTCGATCATTGCGGCCTCGAAGCTGAGGCGCGTGCGCGTGGACGGCTCAAAAAAGAGCGTCGCCAGCTTTTTGCCGTCGCAGCAGTGCGCGTAGCGCGCCGGATGCGCGATCATGTCGGTCGCGGTTGCAATCAGTGCATCGATTTCGGCGACGGACAGTTCCCGGATATCAATCAGGCTTCGCATTTGGCACCTCCGATCCAGCTTTCGTCCGACGGATTGTTGCGGAAACGAATCAGCCGCTGCACGTCCGCCGGGCGAATATACCCCTGTTCCGCGGCGACCTGCGCGACGGTGTCAAAGTCCGTCAGGCTGACGTTGCGAACGTGCGCGGCGGCCAATCGGTCGATCCCTTTTTGCATTCCATATGTGAAAATCGATACAATCCCCAGCACGTCTGCGCCCGCTGCGCGCAGAATTTCGACTACTTCCAGCACACTGCCGCCGGTGGAGATCAAGTCCTCCACCACCACGACTTTCTGGCCGGGCAGCAGCTTGCCTTCAATCTGATTTTTGCGGCCGTGGTCTTTGGCGCCGCTGCGCACATAGCCCATCGGCAGCCCCAGCAGGTGCGCGGTGATGGCCGCGTGCGCGATTCCGGCGGTGGAGGTGCCCATCAGCACCTCGGCGGCGGGATATTGGGTGCGGATCCGCTCCGCCAGCCCGGTTTCCACGTCCGTGCGGACGTCCGGGTCAGACAGTGTAAGCCGATTGTCGCAGTACACGGGGCTTTTGATGCCGCTGGCCCAGGTGAACGGTTCCTCCGGGCGGAAAAATACGGCGCGGATTTTCAGCAGATCCTGTGCGATTTGAATGGCGCGTTCCATATGCAATGCTTCCTTTCTATAATTATGTGTTTTTGGGGACGGATTCGCCGCAGAATTCGGCGCGGCACCGGCGGTACGCCGCCGCCGGATCGGCTGCCGCCGTGACCGGGCGACCCACGACGATGAAGTCGGACCCGATGGCCCGTGCTTGCGCCGGCGTCATCACGCGCACCTGGTCGTCCTGCTGCGCGTCGGCGAACCGGATGCCGGGCGTGACGGTAAGGAACCGGCGGCCGCAGACTTCGTGAATGCGCGCCGCTTCGCGCGGAGAGCAGACCACGCCGTCCAGCCCCGATGCGGCAGCGTTCTGCGCGTAATGCAGCACGGTTTCGTCCATCGGCCGGTTGATCCACAGCTCGTTTTGCAGCATCTCCGGCCCGGTGGAGGTCAGCTGCGTCACGGCGATCAGCAGCGGGCGCGTGCCGTCCGGCCGGGTCAGGCCGCACAGCGCGTCCCGCATCATCGCCGATCCCCCGGCGGCGTGCAGATTGGTCATGTCCACGTCCAGCCCGGAGAGTACGGCCATGGTTTTGCGGACGGTGTTGGGAATGTCGTGCAGTTTCAGGTCGAGGAAAATCCGGTGTCCGCGCGCTTTGACGGCGCGGACAATCTCCGGCCCTTCGGCGTAAAACAGTTCCATCCCGATTTTGACAAACGGTTTTTCGTTCGGAAACAGGTCCAGGAAGTCGCGCACTTCGGCGCGGCTGGCAAAGTCGCAGGCAATAATCACGTCTTTTTTCATGCGAATCCGTCCTTTCAGGCAGAATTTTGTTGGCAATTTATCGATGTGCCGCGCCGACGATGTCCGCCAGGCGGTCGATGCGGTATTTTTCCATCACGGCGGGCAGCTGCGCGACGATGTCGCGGCAAACATACGGGTTGACCAGATTGGCGGCGCCCACTTGCACGGCCGTCGCCCCGGCGAGCATCATCTCGATCACATCCTCGGCGCGCGACACGCCGCCCATGCCCACGATGGGGATGGACACGGCCTCGTACACCTGGTACACCATCCGCAGCGCGACCGGGAAGATCGCCGGGCCGGAGAATCCGCCCATTTTGTTCGCGATCACGGGGCGCTGCGTGCGCAGGTCAATCCGCATCCCCAGCAGCGTGTTAATTAAGCTGATCCCGTCCGCACCCGCCGATTCGCACGCGCGGGCGATGGCGGCGATGTCGGTCACATTCGGCGACAGCTTGACGATGACCGGCTTGTGCGTGACGGACTTCACGGCGCGCGTCACTTCGGCGGCCGCCTCCGGCGATGTACCGAAGCTCATTCCGCCGCCGTGGACGTTCGGGCAGGAGATGTTGACTTCCAGCCAGCCGACCTGGTCGCACGCGTCGAGCTTTTCGCAGGTGTATGCGTAGTCGTCCACCGAAAATCCGCTCACGTTCGCCATCACCGGCTTGTGAAAATACGACCGGATGCGCGGCAGCTCCGTGGCAATCACGTCGTCCACGCCGGGATTTTGCAGCCCCACGGCGTTAATCATCCCGGCGGTGCATTCCGCAATGCGCGGCAGCGGATTGCCGAACCGCGCGTCGCGCGTGGTGCCTTTGAACGAAAACGTGCCCAAGCAGTCGAGGTCATACAGCGCGGCGAATTCCGCGCCGAATCCGAAGGTTCCGCTGGCGGGAATCACCGGATTGTCCAGCGGGATCCCGCACAGGGTTACGTGGGTGTCTGCCATTGCAATTCCTCCCGTTCCAGCACCGGCCCGTCTGCGCAGATGCGTTTGGTTTTGAATTTGGTGCGGCACGAACAGCCCATGCACGCGCCGAAGCCGCACGCCATGCGCGCTTCAAAGCTGAACTGCCCGCTTGTGCGCGCAATGCGATCCACGGCGCGGAGCATCGGTTCGGGGCCGCAGGTGTAAAAGTATGAATAATCCAGCCCGGCCATTGCGTCGGTGACAAATCCGCGCACCCCGGCGGAGCCGTCGGCCGTCGCGACGATCACGCGCGCGCCCAGCGCGGCGAATTCCGGTGCGTAAAAGCATTCTGCCGCGCGGTTGAAGCCCAGAATCACGGTGACGTCTTTGCCCTGCGCGGTCAGCCGCTTGGCCAGCCCGTACAGCGGCGGCACGCCGACCCCGCCGCCGATCAGCAGCGGACGGTCGCCGCTTTTGGCCAGGTCATATCCGTTGCCGAGGCCAGTCAGCACGTCCAGCCGGTCGCCGGGAACGGCTCGCGCCAGCGCCGCGGTGCCGTCGCCGACGATTTTGTACACGAGCGTCAGCGTGCCGCCGCCGAAGTCGCACACAGAAATTGGGCGGCGCAGGAAAAAGCCCGGCAGCTGTACGTTGACAAACTGCCCCGGTGCCGTGACGGCCGACAAATCGCCGGTCAGAACCAGTTCGCGGACATCGGCCGTCAGCGCGCGGGGACGCTGTACGGTCAGAATCTGTTGCTGCATGGAACCCCTCCTTTACTGGTCAATGGTCGAAATCCCCATCGTGGTTTCTTCCAGCACATCGAGCAGCACTTTGACGGTGTCGAGCGCGGTGAAGATCGTCACGTTGTTTTCCACGGCGCAGCGGCGAATCTCGTGCCCGTCGGACGCGGCGTCGCGCGGGGAGTTGAGGTCGCGCGTATTGATGACGTAGTTGACGTACCCCTGCCGGATCGAATCGAGGATTTCGTCGCTGTGCTCGCTGAGTTTGCGGCGCACGCGCGTGCGGATGCCGTTTTCTTTCAGGAACCGCGCCGTTCCTTCAGTGGCTTCGATGTTGAAGCCCAGGTTGTAGAACCGGCGGATCAGCGGCAGCGCCTCGGCTTTGTCGCCGTCGGCGATGGTGGCCAGCACGGTGCCGTAGTTGACGACGTTCATCCCGCTGGCTTGCAGCGCTTTGAACAGCGCGCGGGTGAGCTTATCGTCGTACCCGATGGCTTCGCCGGTGGATTTCATCTCCGGCGACAGGTACGCGTCCAGCCCGCGCAGCTTGGAAAACGAGAACGCCGGGACTTTGACGTACCACCGCTGCTTTTCCGCCGGATACAGCTCAAAAATGCCCTGCTCTTTCAGCGATTCGCCGAGCATCGCGCGCGTCCCGATGTCCGCCAGGCTGTACCCGGTGGATTTCGACAGGAACGGCACCGTGCGCGACGAGCGCGGGTTGACTTCGATGATATACACGTTTTCGTCCGCGTCCACGATGAACTGAATGTTGTACAGCCCGACGATGCCCAGCCCCAGCCCGAGTTTTTTGGTGTATTCCAGCACCTTGCCTTTGACGGCGGGGGAGAGCGTGAACGGCGGGTACACGCTGATGGAGTCGCCGGAATGCACGCCCGTCCGCTCCACCAGCTCCATGATGCCGGGCACGAACACATCCACGCCGTCGCACACCGCGTCCACTTCGACTTCCTTGCCGCGGATGTAGTGATCGACCAGCACGGGCTTGTCGGGGTCTACGTCGAACGCGGATTGCAGGTACCGGCGCAGCGGCGCTTCCTCCGCGACCAGCTGCATCGCCCGACCGCCCAGCACGAACGACGGCCGCACCAGCACCGGGTACCCGACGGCTTCGGCGGCGCGCACCCCGTCCGCGATGGTGGTCACGGCGGTGCCGCGCGGCTGCGGGATATGCAGTGCTTGTAGCACTTTTTCAAACGCGTCGCGGTTTTCGGCCTTTTCGATGGCGGCGCAGTCGGTGCCGATGATGCGCACGCCGCGTGCGGCCAGCGGCGCGGCCAGATTGATGGCCGTCTGCCCGCCGAGCGACGCGATCACGCCCTCCGGCTGTTCCAGCGTCACCACGTTCATCACGTCCTCCACCGTCAGCGGTTCAAAATACAGCTTATCGGCGGTGGTGTAGTCGGTGGAGACGGTTTCGGGATTGTTGTTGATGATAATCGCCTCGTATCCCGCCGCTTTGATCGTCATCACGGCGTGCACGGTCGAATAATCAAACTCCACGCCCTGCCCGATGCGGATCGGCCCGGAGCCGAGCACGATCACTTTTTTGCGGTCGGACACGATCGATTCGTTCTCCTGCTCGTACGTCGCGTAAAAGTAGGGGATGTAGCTGTCGAACTCGCTGGCGCAGGAGTCGATCATCTTGTACACCGGCCGAATCTGCTGCGCCTGCCGCAGCGCGAATACCTCCGTTTCGGCGCAGCCCCACAGCCGGGCGACGGCTTTGTCGGAAAATCCGGTGCGTTTGGCTTCGCGCAGCGTGTCCGCGTCCATCGGATGCGCGGCGACGCGCTGTTCCAGGTCGGTGATGTGTTTGAGCTTGTCGAGGAACAGCATATCGATCCGCGTCGCGTCGTAAATCATGCCCAGGTCCACGCCCAGCCGGATCAGCTGCGCAATCGCGAAGATGCGGTCGTCGGTGCCGTCGGCAATGTACCGCAGCAGCCGGTCGGCCGTCCAGGCGTCGAACTTGTCCAGGTACAGGTGATCGGCGCCGATTTCCAGCGAGCGGATCGCTTTCAGCAGGCTTTCCTCGATGGTGCGGCCAATGGCCATCACTTCGCCGGTCGCCTTCATCTGCGTGGACAGGCGGTTGCTTGCGTCGGTGAATTTGTCGAACGGGAACCGCGGCATTTTGGTGACGACGTAGTCGAGCGTCGGCTCAAACGCGGCGGGCGTGTTCGCCAGCGGAATTTCGTCCAGCGTCATCCCGACGGCGACTTTGGCGGATACGCGCGCAATCGGGTATCCGCTGGCCTTCGACGCCAGCGCCGACGACCGCGACACGCGCGGATTGACCTCGATCAGGTAATACTGGAACGAATGCGGATCCAGCGCGAACTGCACGTTGCACCCGCCCTGAATTTGCAGCGCGCGGATAATCCGGAGCGCGCTGTCGCGCAGCATATGATATTCTTTGTTGGTGAGTGTCTGGCTGGGGCAGACCACGATGGAATCGCCGGTGTGAATCCCCACCGGATCCACGTTTTCCATGTTGCAGATGGTGATGGCGGTGTCGTTGGCGTCGCGCATCACTTCGTATTCGATCTCTTTGTACCCGCGGATGCTTTTTTCCACCAGCACCTGATGCACCGGCGACAGCCGCAGCGCATTTTTCAGGATTTCGCGGCATTCGGCTTCGTCGTCGGCAAATCCGCCGCCGGTGCCGCCGAGCGTGAACGCCGGGCGCAGCACCACCGGATAGCCGATGCGCGCCGCCGCGTCCAGCCCGGTTTCCATGCTGTCCGCAATCTCCGACGGCAGCACCGGTTCGCCCAGCGATTCGCACAATTCCTTGAACCGCTCGCGATCCTCGGCGCGGTCGATGCTGTCGGCGCTGGTGCCGAGCAGCTCCGCCTGGCATTCGCGCAGCACGCCCTTGCGCGTCAGCTGCATCGCCAGGTTCAGCCCCGTCTGCCCGCCGATGCCGGGCAGAATCGCATCCGGCCGTTCGTACCGCAGGATTTTGGCGGCGTATTCGAGCGTCAGCGGCTCCATGTACACCTTGTCGGCAATAGCGGTGTCCGTCATGATCGTTGCCGGGTTGGAGTTGCACAGCACCACCTCGTACCCTTCTTCTTTGAGCGCGAGGCAGGCCTGCGTTCCGGCGTAGTCGAACTCCGCCGCCTGCCCGATGACGATCGGCCCGGAGCCGATGACCATAATCTTGTGAATGTCAGTGCGTTTCGGCATGATTGGGTTCCTCCTTCATCAACCGGATAAATGCGTCGAACAGGTAGCCGCTGTCCTGCGGGCCGGGGGCGCTTTCGGGGTGATACTGCACGCTGAACACGCGGTCCGCCGGGCACGCGATGCCCTCCACAGTGCCGTCCAGCAGGTTGCGGTGCGTGATTTCCAGCCCCGTACCGGCCAGACTTTCGGGCCGGACGGCGTAGCTGTGATTCTGCGCGGTGATTTCCACCTTGCCGGTGCGCAGATTCTGCACCGGGTGATTGCCGCCGCGGTGGCCGAATTTGAGCTTGTACGTTTCCGCGCCGTACGCCAGCGCAATCATCTGATGTCCCAGGCAGATCCCGAAAATCGGGCACCGCCCGCGCAGCGCGCGCACCAGCGCGATCACCGGCGTCACATCCGTCGGGTCGCCCGGCCCGTTGGACAGGAACACCCCGTCCGGCTTCATCGCGGCGATCTCTTCGGCAGTGGTATTGTACGGCACCACGGTCACGTCGCACCCGCGGGCGTTCAGCGACCGGATGATGTTCAGCTTGATCCCGCAGTCCACCGCCACCACGCGGAACCGCGGGTTGGCGGTGCGGGCGTACCAGCGTTTTTTGCAGCTGACGGTCGCCACCGCATCGTGCGGAACCGGCGTGGCCGCGATTTTTTCCAGCGCCAGCGCGCGCGGCGTATCGGCGTCGGTAATCAGCCCGCGGCGGCTGCCGTGGTCGCGGATGGAGCGGGTGAGGCGCCGCGTGTCGATCCCGGCGATCCCCGGAATCCCGTTTTCCTCCAAAATCTCGGACAGCGTTTTGGTGTACCGGAAGTTGGACGGCGAATCGTTGTATTCGCGGACGATCAGCCCGCCGATGGAGGGGACTTTTGTCTCAAAGTCGTCATCGGCAATGCCGTAGTTGCCGATCAGCGGGTACGTCATTACCACGGCCTGGTGCGTGTACGACGGGTCGGACACGATCTCCTGGTACCCGACCATCGATGTGTTGAACACCACTTCGCACACGCGTTCGGCGCAGCTGCCAAACGCCGTGCCCAAATATTCGGCGCCGTCCTCCAGCACCAGCTTGCGGTTCAGTTCGATTGCCATACGATATTCCCTCCAACCATAGTCATGCGGCAAATTCCCAGCGGAGATTCACCGGCGAACGGGGAGCATTTTCCGCCCGACACGAAAAATGCGCGGTCAATGGTGCAGCGGTGCGCCAGGTCGAACACCGTCAGGTCGGCGGGCGCACCGTCGGCCAGTTCCGTGCCGACGCCGAACCGGCGCATGGGCGCGTCATGCAGCAGTGCAATCAGCCGTTCCAGCGTCAGCGCCCCGGTCTGCACCAACCGGGTGTACAGCATGGGGAACGCGGTTTCCAGCCCGGTGACGCCCATCGCGCTGCCGGCCAGCCCGCGCGCCTTTTCGGCGTCGCTGTGCGGCGCGTGGTCCGTCGCGATCATGTCGATCGTGCCGTCGGCCACCGCCGCAATCAGCGCTTCGCGGTCGGCTTTTGCGCGCAGCGGCGGGTTCATTTTGAACCGGCCGTCCTCCTGCAAATCGGTTTCGTCCAGGATTAAATAATGCGGCGCGGTTTCGCAGGTGACGTCCAGCCCATCGGCCTTCGCGCGGCGAATCAGCGCGACGCTTTCCCGGGTGGACACATGGCAGACGTGGTACGCGCACCCCGTCTCCCGCACCAGCGCCAGATCCCGCGCAATCTGCCGCCATTCGCTTTCGCCGGAGATCGTCCGGTGCCCGTGCGCGGCGG
>CAJKBQ010000053.1 GCA_905198155.1 uncultured Eubacteriales bacterium | reverse complement strand
ACGACGCCCGACCAAGCGCCGCAGCGCGCGAATCAAATCCCTCCTTCTCCGCCAAAAACCGCATCAGAAAGCCAAAAATCAAGGTTTTCTGGTGCGGTTTTGCTATGCGTAAAACAGGGATTATACGGTAAAAAACGTCCTGAGAATTGCAAAAATGATTTCTATTGTTGACACGGTTGTTGACTGGCGCAAGTGTTTCCTAATCTTTATTTTACACTAATGGCGGTGCACGCAAATTTTACACCCGGAAAATATATCTCTTTATCTATCTCTCCTGTGATATATTTTAAGAACGCTTCGCGCGGGATTTTCGTGCGGTTGCCGATTCGGATTACAGGGAATCCCAAATACTGTTCTCCGGTTTCCGTTCTTCAATTCATTCAATTTTATCTGATACGCATTTTTCATCCTAAATCCCTCTTTCACAAAACAAACTTTTCCCGTAAAAAATGGCCCGGCATATTGATATGTACCCAGTTTACCGGACACTGTCGGTAGAACCGAATAATAGACCTGTTCGATAACCTCTAAGAGGGTAGAAAAAGACACAAATAAGGAATAAACCTGAGAATGGGGAAAGAAATGGCCGCCAGGGAATCGATAAAATCCATAAAAACAGCATAATTCCAACGAGCGCTGCAAGAAAACACAGAATACTTACGAATGAAGAAAAAAGGCGCAATCGATTGATTTCCAAACAGCGTATTCATATCAAGCACGTCAACCATTACATCAAGCGTTTTCGTTTTTTTCTTCCCGTTACAGAAACAAATGTCATCTTTTCAATCTGCGTTTTTCCTTAGTTTGCGGTATTTTTAACCGTCAGCATTAAGTTATCGAACAGGTCTATTATCTATTAATTTTCCCCCCTTCCTCTTGTTTTTTGCCCGCAAATATGCTACAATAAACCCAACAATTCGTCAATCCCAAGGAGGTCGCCCCGATGAATGACTATTCCACCAAGGAAATCCTGCAATATATTGAAGAAACCGATGTCAAATTTATCCGCCTGACGTTCTGCGACGTGTTCGGGCAGGTGAAAAACATCTCCGTGATGCCCGGCGAGCTGAACCGCGCGTTCGCGCACGGCATCGCCATCGACGCGTCGGCCATCGCCGGGTTCGGCGGCGAGGTGTACTCCGACCTGCTGCTGCACCCCGACCCCGGCACCATCGCCATCCTGCCGTGGCGGCCGGAGCATGGGCGCGTGGTGCGGATGTTCTGCGACATCACCACCCCCGACGGCGCGCCGTTTGCGTGCGACACCCGCGCCCTGCTGCGCCGGGCGGCCGCCGATGCGCGCGCGGCCGGAATCCGGTTTTCGTTCGGCGCCGAGATGGAATTTTACCTGTTCCGCACCGACGAAACCGGCGCGCCGACCGCCGAGCCGTTTGACCACGCCGGGTATATGGACGTGGCGCCCGCCGACCGCGGCGAAAACGTGCGGCGCGAAATTTGCCTGACATTGGAGAAAATGGGCATCCAACCGGAAAGCTCGCATCACGAGGAAGGTCCCGGCCAAAATGAGATCGATTTCCGCTACTCCGACCCGCTGACCGCCGCCGATCAGGCCGTCACGTTCCGCACGGTGGTGCAGACGGTCGCGGCGCGCAACGGGCTGGCCGCCGATTTTTCGCCCAAGCCGCTCCCCCATCAGCCCGGCAGCGGGTTCCACATCAACATCTCCGCCAAGCCGACTGACGGGCGCGACGTGCAGCCCGCGCTGGTCGCCGGGATCCTGCACCATATCGCCGACATGACGCGCTTTTTGAACCCGACGGACGCGTCGTTTGACCGGCTGGGCGTGTGCAAGGCCCCGCAGTACATCACCTGGTCGCGCGAAAACCGCTCCCAGCTCATCCGCATCCCGGCCGCCGCCGGGGAATTCCGCCGCGCCGAGCTGCGCTCGCCGGATTCGGCGGCGAACCCGTACCTCGCGTTCGCGCTGCTGATTTACGCCGCGCTCGACGGCATCGGCCACGGATGGACGCCGGACGCGCCGGCCGATTTCAACCTGTTCACCGCGCGCCCCGACCAGCTCCAATCGTACCGGATGCTGCCGCGCAGCCGGGCGGAGGCCGCCGCGCTCGCGGCGCAAAGCGCATTCATCGCCGCGCACCTGCCGCGCGCGATTGTGGACGCCTACTGTTCCGAAAACTGACCGACCCGCGCCGAAAGGAGGCCCGCCGATGGATTATTCGGAACAAACCATGCGGACGCTGCTGGTGTCGTCCAACGAAAAAATGAATGCCGCGCTGCTCGGGATGCTGCCGGAAACGGAGTACGAAACCGACGTAGCGACCAGCGCTGCCGCCGCGCGCCAGCGGCTGAGCGGCGAATCGTACGATTTTGTGCTGATTAACGCGCCGCTGACCGACGAGTTCGGCACGCAGCTGGCCGTGGATTTGCCGGGCAGCTGCGTGGTGCTGCTGCTGGTGCGCAGCGAATTGTACGAGGGCGTGTACGCCAAGGCGACGGACAGCGGCGTGCTGACGCTGGCCAAGCCCACCTCCCCCGCGATGCTGACGCAGGCGCTGCGCTGGATGCACGCTGTGCGCGAACGGCTTCGGCGGATGGCGGCGAAAAACACCTCGCTCGAAGAGAAAATGGCCGACATCCGGCTGGTGAATCGCGCCAAATGGCTGCTGATTACCGAGCTGAGCATGACGGAGCCGGACGCGCACCGCTACATCGAAAAACAGGCGATGGATCGCTGCGTGCCGCGCCGCGTGATTGCGCAGCAGATCATTCAAATGTATGAATAAGACTTTTTGTATGTGATTTGGAGGGAAAATTATGCATATTTCAGACAAAATCAACATGAGCGCGGAGGAATTGATTGCCAATGGGCCGATTACCATCGTTGCATTCGGCGACAGCGTGACGCACGGCGCGGTCGCGCCCGGCGAGATCAATTATGAGACGGTCTACTGGAATCGCCTGCGCCAAAAGCTGAATGCCGTACGCAATTACGTGCCGGTCAACGTCATCAACGCGGGCATCGGCGGCATCACGGCCAAGCGCTCGCTCGACCGCATCGACCGCGACGTGCTGAAGCACGAGCCGGATCTGGTGATCGTATGTTTCGGGCTGAACGACGTCAACGGCACGCTGGAAGATTTTGTGGAATCGCTGCGGGTGATCTTTTCGCGATGTCTGGCGGCGGGCGCGGACGTGATTTTGCTGACGCCGAATATGCTGAACACATATGTGGCGGACGACACCTGCGCCGAATACGCCGGATACGCGGCCAAAACCGCCGAATTCCAGACCCAGGGCCGCATGGACCGCTACATGGCGGCGGCGTGCACGCTGGCCGCGGAGATGGGGGTGCCGGTGTGCGACTGCTACGGCGAATGGAAAAAACTGGCCGCCGCCGGCATCGACACGACGATGCGGCTGGCCAACCGCATCAACCATCCGCTGAAAGAAATGCACGAACTTTTCGCGCAGAAGCTGTTCGAGATGATTTTGCCTGGCGCGGGCAATGTTCGGGCGTCGGACAGCACGATGTTTGGGTGAAAAGAAAAAGAGAAATGGGACGAATTTCTTCGTCCCATTTCCTTTTTTAGATAATAGATAAGAGATAATGCATAATAGATAATAGATATTTTTTGTATTTGGCGGATATTTTGTGTGGATTGTGGGTTTTGGATTGTAGGGGCGATCATTTCCCGCAGGATTCGTGCAATCTTGCATTCGCTGATCCATATTTCTTCCCGGATCAGCACCTGCCGGATTCGCCTTCGCCCGTAGTTGGTGCTGTGGGGATTGTGCTGGGAATCTGGGTGGTGGGATGTGAGGGGGGATGCTGCGGTACGAGGTATCCAAGCGGGTCTTGGGTTGGTTGCGACGGTTCTGTCACGGTGCGTGTTGAAGGCAACTCCCTCAGCAGACGGACGAAAGAGAACGAGGAACCCCTCGCTGCGCTGCGGCCGAGGGCAACTCCCTCAGCCTCTCGGCAGCTCCCTCGCGAGGGAGCCGGGTATTGAAAGACTCATGTAGTCGGGAAAAACTCTCGGCCGAAAGATTTTTATTTTAGCGTACTACCCCGGCAACACGACCCCAGGCTCCCTCGCGAGGGAGCTGGCAGCGGTGACTGCGTCGACCGCGCGCAGCGCCTGATGGAGTTGCCTTCCGCCGCAGCGCAATCGCCATGTTACACAAAAGCCAAGGAGTTGCCTTCCATACACACCAGAACCCCAATTCCCACAAAACACCCCCACCATACCAAAAAATATCTCTTATCTATTATCTATTATCTAACACATACACCATCTTCTCCCTGCGTATGGATAAACCGAACACCCAATTTTCACGGGAGGGACGCGGATGGATTACCAGGCAGTGGCAGATTTTGTGTCGCGGGCCAGCAGCGCGATGTGGGGCGCGCCGACGGTCGCGGGGATGATGGCGATCGGCGGCGCGCTGACCGTGCAGAACGGATTCCTGCAATTCCGGCACGTCCGGCGGTGGCTGGGCGCGACGATCGGGCAGCTGCTGCGCCCGCACCGCGCCGACGGCATCAGCCGCGCGCAGGCGCTCGCCACCGCGCTGGCCGGAACGATGGGCACCGGCAACCTGATCGGCGTCGCAATCGCCATCGCGATGGGCGGACCGGGCGCGGTGTTTTGGATGTGGGCGTCGGCGGCCGTCGGGATGATGATTAAATACGGCGAGACCGTCCTGGCCGTGAAATACCGCCGCCGCACGGCCGACGGCTGGTCCGGCGGGGCGATGGAGGTGCTGACGGACGTGCTGCACTGCCCGCGGCTGGCGGCGCTGTTCGCGGTGGGCTGCGTGCTGGCGTCGTTCGGGATGGGCTGCATGGCGCAGGCCAACGCCATCGCCCAGGCGGTGCGCGGCGCGTTCGGCGTGCCGTCGGCGGTGTGCGGCGCGGTGTGCGCCGGGCTGACGGCGGCGGTGATCTGCGGCGGGCTGAAACGCATTGCCGGGGTCGCCGAAAAGCTGATTCCGCTGCTGTCGCTCGCGTATGGCGTGGGGGGATTGGTCGTAATTGGGGCGCATTGGAACCGGATTCTGCCCGCATTCGGCACGATTTTCGCCGGTGCATTCGCGCCGCGGGCGGCGATGGGCGGCATATCCGGCGCGGGGATTGCGGCGGCAATGCGCTACGGCTTCGCCAACGGCATTTTCTCCAACGAAGCCGGGCTGGGCAGCAGCGCCATGGCGTACGCGGCCGCCGACGACGCGCAGCCCGTCGCGCAGGGATTCTGGGCGATTTTTGAGGTATTCGCCGACACGTTCGTCGTCTGCACCATCACGGCGCTCGCGCTGCTGACGAGCGGCGCCGCGCCGGAGGCCGGAGCCGGATGGGTGATCGCCGCGTTCGCGACGTGCTTCGGGCGATTCGGCGGGCAATTTGTGGCGCTGTCCATCGCGCTGTTCGCGTTCGCGTCGATGCTGGGGTGGGCATTCTACGGCGCGCGCGGCTGGACGCGGCTGGGCGGTTCCGTGCGCGCATACCGTGCGCTATTCGTTGCAGCCGCATTCGCCGGGAGCCTGGCGCAATTGGAATTGGTGTGGGGGCTGAGCGAGCTGTTCAACGGCGCGATGGCCGTGCCGAACCTGATTGCGGTGGTGATGCTTGCGCCGGTGATTCGGGCGGAGACGCGGGCGGGGGTGGGATGATTTTTTGGGGGGATTGGGGTAGTACGGCAGCGGGGAAGCCCCTCACCCGCAGAATCCCCCCGCCCCCAATGTCGATTTTCGTCCGAAAAGGCTTGAATTCCGGCCGAAACTGTGGTATACTATGAGATTGAAAAAAACACGCAAAGGAGGCGCACCGCCGATGAAATTTTCCACGCATTCCCCGGCGGAGACCGAACGGCTGGGCGAACGGCTGGGCCGCACACTGCGCGGCGACGAGGTGATCGCGTTCACCGGCGGGCTGGGCATGGGCAAAACGGCGTTCGTGCGCGGGCTGGCGCGCGGGCTGGGCAGCGACGCCGACGTCACCAGCCCCACGTTCGCACTGATGAACCAGTACACCGGCGGGCGCGCGGAGCTGCTGCATTTCGATATGTACCGCATCCACGGGTTCGACGCGCTGTACAGCACCGGCTTTTTCGACTGGCTGGGCACGGCGGTGATCGCGATTGAGTGGAGCGAAAACATCGCCGACGCGCTGCCGGACGGTGCGCTGCACATCGACATCGCGCGCGGCGCGGCGGAATGCGACCGCATCATCACGATCGACGGCGCGGCGCTGGCGGAAACGGAGGCGGCGGAATGAACATTTTGGCGGTGGAATCGTCTGCGACGGCAGCGTCGGCGGCGGTATGGGCGGACGGCGCGCTGCGCGCCGAATCATTCGCCTGCACCCGACTGACGCACAGCCAAACGCTGCTGCCGATGATCGCGGATATGCTGCGCAGCGCGCGGCTGACGCTGGACGACGTCGATGCATTCGCCGTCGCGGCGGGGCCGGGGTCGTTCACCGGCGTCCGGATCGGCGTTTCGGCGGTCAAGGGGCTGGCGTTCGGGCGCCGCAAGCCGTGCGTCGCGGTATCGACGCTGGAAGCGATGGCGTATCTGCCGGTCGGCGGGGCATACGTCTGCGCCGCGATGGATGCGCGGTGCGGGCAGGTGTACAACGCGCTGTTCCGCGTGGACGGCACCGTCGTGCAGCGCCTCTGCCCCGACCGCGCGATTCCGGTCGATGCGCTCGGCGCGGAGCTGGCGGCGGGCGGACAAGCCTGGACGCTCGTCGGCGACGGTGCGATGCTGTGCGCCGACCGGCTCGCGGGGGTCGCAGACGTCCGGCTCGCGCCGCCGACGGTACGGATGCAGCGCGCTTCGGCCGTCGCGGTGGCAGCGGAATTGGCGCTGGCACGCGGCGAATCGGTATCGGACGCGGCGCTGGTGCCGCTGTATCTGCGGCCGCCGCAGGCGGAGCGGGAGTGGAATGCGCGGCATGGCGGGTGAGATGAAAATTTGATCGCGGTGCGTTGTGGGGGTAAGCCTGTACCGCGTGGGATGGTTTCGCCGTCCGGTTGCGCTGCGGCGGAGGGCAACTCCCTCAGCCTCTCGGCAGCTCCCTCACGAGGGAGCCAGTTACCGCGCAATCTATGTAGTAGGTGAATCCTGTCGGCCGATGGCTTATTGTCCTAAGGCGCTACCCCGCCGTCCGGTTGCGCTGCGGCCGAAAGCAACTCCCTCAGCCTCTCGGCAGCTCCCTCGCGAGGGAGCCAGTTACCGCGCAATCTATGTAGTAGGTGAATCCTGTCGGCCGATGGCTTATTGTCCTAAGGCGCTATCCCGACAACACGACCCCCAGGCTCCCTCGCGAGGGAGCTGGCAGCGGTAGCGGTGACTGCGTCGACCGCCCGCAGTCACCGCGTGCAGCGCCTGAGGGAGTTGCCCCTCCGCCGCACCACCCCAGGACAAATCAACCACCCCCCCCAAAAAATATCTATTATCCATTATCCATTATCTATTTATCTAAAATAACCGAAGGGATTGATTCAAATGACGCTGGCAATCGGCGCAGATCACGGAGGCGTCCGCCTCAAAGACGCAATCAAAGCATATTTGGACGAACGCGGCATCGCATACCACGATTTCGGGACGTTCACGGAGGAATCGGTGGACTACCCCGTCATCGCCGCCAAAGTGGCGCACGCAGTGGCCAACGGCCAGTACGACCGCGGCCTGCTTTTCTGCGGGACGGGCATCGGCATCTCGATCGCGGCCAACAAAGTCCGCGGCATCCGCGCGGCCGTCTGCACCGACGCGTACAGCGCCGAGTATTGCCGCCGCCACAACAACGCCAACATCCTCTGCCTGGGCGGCCGGGTGATCGACGCGGCGCACGCGCGCGAGCTGGTGGGGCTGTATCTGGACACGGAATTCGAGGGCGGACGCCACGAACGCCGTGTGCAGGAAATTGCAGATATCGAGGCTGGGCTGCTGTAATCCGGTGCATAAATTCAGGGAATTATTTTTAATTTTATCCAAATAAAGGAGACGTATCATCATGGAATTCAAAAACGTTACCCAAGTGACCCACCCGCTGGTGCAGCACAAGCTGTCCAATATGCGCCGCAAAGAAACCGGCACCCGCGACTTCCGCGAGCTGGTGAGCGAGATTGCGACCTTCCTCTGCTACGAGGCCATGCGCGACCTGCCGGTGGAGCTGGTGCCGATTGAAACGCCGATTGCGCACATGGACGCGCCGATGATCGGCGGCAAAAAACTGGCGTTCGTGCCGATTCTGCGCGCCGGAATGGGGATGCTGGACGGCGCACTGTCGCTGGTGCCGGTGGCCAAAGTGGGTCACATCGGCCTGTACCGCGACGAAGAAACGCTGGAACCGCACGAATATTACTGCAAGCTCCCGCACGACATTGAGGACCGCGACGTGTTCGTGCTGGACCCGATGCTCGCCACAGGCGGCTCGTCGGTGGACGCGATCACCATGGTGAAAAAACGCCATCCGAAGTCGATCACGTTTGTGTGCATCGTCGCCGCGCCCGAAGGGCTGCGCTACCTGGCGGAGCAGCACCCGGACGTGCCGATCTACTGCGCCGCCATCGACGAAAAACTCAACGAAAACGGCTACATCGTCCCTGGCCTGGGCGATGCGGGCGACCGAATCTACGGCACGCACTGAGCCGGTTCGGAAAACGGAATCTGCGCGGGGCGTGCGTCATGAGCGATTGTGATGCGCGCCCCCAATTTGTCCCAAAGGAGCGGCACAATGATAAACTACGCACACCGCGGCGCAAGCGAATACGCGCCGGAAAACACCCTGTCCGCATTTTACCTCGGCCTGCTGCAAGGCGCAAACGGCATCGAAACCGACGTGCAGCAGTCGAAAGACGGCGCGCTCGTCCTGTTCCACGACGACGACCTGATGCGCGCGGCGTCCGTCCCCGGCGCGGTTCGGGACTACACGCTCGCCGAGCTGCAATCGTTCCGCGTGACCGGCAACTGCACCACCGGATTTTTTGACCGAATTGTCACGCTGCGCGAATTTTTGGAAAAATTCACGCCGTACCCGCTGCATTTTGCCATCGAGCTGAAAACGGAATCCGTCGCCCGCCCCGTGATCGACCTGCTGCACGAATTCGACGCTGCGCCGCGCGCGACCGTGACCAGCTTTTCGTTCGACGGCCTGCGCGACGCCAAGCAGTACGACCCCGCCATCCGGGTGGGGCTGCTGACGCCCGGCGACGGCTGCGACCGCATCGCGGAACTGCAATCCATCGGCGGCGAAGAGATGGCCCCCGAAGCGCGCTGCCTCACGCCGGACAGCGTCCGCACGCTGCGGCAGGCCGGGCTGGGCGTCCGCGCATGGGGCGTGACCGACATCGCGCAAATGCGGCGGATGTGCGCGCTCGGCGTGGACGGGATGACCGTGAATTTCCCCGACCGGCTGACGCAGTACCTCGCTGCGGCCGCCCGCTGACGGGAGGTGCGCCCATGCTGCTGCACGCAAACTGGCTTTCGCACCCCACCGGCGCGCCCAAAGGCCCCGCCGACCGCTACGGCAACCCGTCGCCGTATTTCCGCAAAGCGTTCCCGGCACGCGGAGCCGTCCGGCGCGCCACGCTGACCATCGCTGCGCTGGGCGTGTACCGCCTGTACCTCAACGGCGCGCCCGTTTCGGACGAATACCTCTCCCCGCCGTGGGTGGACTACGCCCGCAAAATTCCGCTCCTGGCGTACGACGTGACCGACCGCATCGCCGCCGAAAATGCCGTTGGCGTCGTGCTGGGCGACGGCTGGGCGGTGGGGCATCTCGGCTCCACTGCCACGTTTTGCCGCTGCTCCTACGCCGACACCGTCCAATTCGCCGCCGAAATTCTGCTGGAATACGCGGACGGCACGCGCGAAACCGTCGCCACCGACGCGTCGTGGCGCTGCACGGATGGTGAAATTCGCCGGAGCGACCTGTATATGGGCGAGGTGGTCGATCACCGCAAATCGCTGGGGGATTTTTCCGCCCCGATCTACGACGACCGCGATTGGGCGACCGCCCAGGTGGATGATTTCAAATTTTCCAAAAATATCTATCTCACCCGCATCGACCTGCCGCCCATCCGCGTCCAGCACACCTTCGCCCCCACGCTGGTCGCCGCCGACGGCGCGGCGCGCATCTACGACGTTGGCCAGAACATCGCCGGGGTGCTGCGGGTGGTGCTGCGCGGCGCGGCGGGCGCGTATGCCGTCGTGCGCCACGCCGAAGTGCTGCGGGACGGCCAACTCTACACCGAAAACCTCCGCAAGGCCGAGGCCACCGACACGTTCATCCTGCGCGGCGGCGACGCCGAGGAATTCCGCCCGCTGTTCACGTCGCACGGCTTCCGCTACGCGTCGGTCGAGCTGCACGGCGACGTGACGCTGTGCGATCTCCGCGCCGAGGCGATGTACACCGACCTGCCGACCAGCGGCACATTTTCGTGCTCGTCGGCGCTGGTCAATCAAATTTACCGCAACGTGCTGTGGAGTCAGCGGGATAATTTTTACAGCGTGCCCACCGATTGCCCGCAGCGCGACGAGCGGCTCGGCTGGCTCGGCGACGCGCAGGTGTTCGCCCAGTCGGCAATGTACAGCATGGATTGCGAAAAATATTACGCAAAATATCTCGCCGATATCCGCGACGCGCAGCTGGGCAACGGCGCGATTCCGTGCGTCGCACCGCTGCCGTACGTCGGCCACCGGCGCTATACCGGCTACGACGCGGCCGCCGGGTGGAGCGAAGCCGTGGTGATTCTGCCGTATCTGCACTACAAAATGTACGGCAACCCGCAAATTGTTGCGGATAATCTGCACGCCGGGAAAATGCTGCTGCGCTATTATGCCGCCGACGCCGACGGCTGCATTCGCCGCGGGCCGGACGGCCGCTACGGCGACTGGCTGAACGTGGACGACGCGACCGACCTGGACGTGATCGCGACGCTGTTCTACGGCCACGCAGCCGACCTGCTCGCGCGCCTCTGCCGCATCGTGCACGACCCGGACGAAGCCCGCTGCCGCGCGCTGTACCGCGAAATCCGCGCCGCGTTCCGCGCCGAATTCTGCGCACCGGACGGCCGCGTGCGCTCCGACACGCAAACCGCCTACGTTTTGGCCTATCGGTTCGGGATGCTGACGGCGGACGAAGCGCGGCCGCAGCTCGTGCGCAAACTGGCGGAACGCGGCGGGCGGCTGTCCACCGGGTTCCTGGGCATCCGCCACCTGCTGCCCGCGCTGTGCGACCTGGGGCTGCGCGACGCGGCCTACGACATTCTGACGCAAACCACGTTCCCCGGCTGGGGGTACAGCATCGCCCACGGCGCAACCACCATTTGGGAACATTGGGACAGCGACGACATCGACCGGCTGAAATCGATGAATTCGTTCAACCACTACTCGCTCGGCTCGTGCGTGGAGTGGATGTTTGAATACTGCCTGGGGCTGCGCCCGGACGCGGACGCCGGCGGGCTGCGCCGCGTCGAGATTCGGCCCGAAATCGACGTCTCCGGCCGAATCGCGCACGCCTCCGGCACCTACCGGTCGCCGTTCGGCGAAATCCGGCTCCGCTGGGCGGCGGAATCGGACGGCGTCCGCTACGAGGCGCAAATCCCGGACGCCATCGACGCATCGTTCGCGTTCCCTGGGTTTTCCATCGTCCACACCGCGCGGACGGCGGACGGGACGCGGGTGTTTGAGCTGCACGCGGGCGATCAATGATCGCCTCCACGAGGGGTATTGAGGAGTGGTTGCGACATTTCTGTCCCGGTGCGTGTGGAAGGGCAACTCCCTCAGCCTCTCGGCAGCTCCCTCACGAGGGAGCCAGTTACCGCACAATCCATGTAGTAGGAACATTTTCTGCGGTCGATGGTTTATTATCCCAAAGCGCTATCCCGGCAGTACGACCCCAGGCTCCCTCGCGAGGGAGCTGGCAGCGGTCGACGCAGTCACCGC
>CAJKBQ010000052.1 GCA_905198155.1 uncultured Eubacteriales bacterium | reverse complement strand
CGACCAATGTACGGCCAATCGGCGCACATTGGGTTCCAAACGGGTTCCGGCCTGCCGTCTACCCTGACAAGCACTAAGATTTCCTTAACAATTCTGAATTTTGACCAAACCCCCTTGACGCGCAGCGCAAAATCGGCGATAATACTGTATACGATTTGCAGCGATTGGGAGGATATGCAATGTCTGCGCTTCAATGGATCATCACGGCGTGCAGTGTGCTCAGCACGGCCGTTTCCTGCTTATATCTCATCCGCGGGGTGTACGCGGCCGTCGGGGCGGTGCGCACGCGGCATTTTCCGCCAGCCAAAACGGCGCACCGGTACGGGATTCTGATCGCGGCGCGCAACGAGGAGGCCGTGATCGGCGCGCTGCTGGACAGCATCGCCGCCCAGCAGTACCCGGCGGACAAGATTCAGGTGTTCGTCGTCGCGGACAACTGCGCCCCGACGGACCGCACCGCCGCGATTGCGCGGGCGCACGGCGCAGCGTGCTACGAGCGGCACGACCCGACGCGCGCGACCAAGGGCTGGGCGCTGAACTTCCTGCTGACGCAGATTCGGCGGGACTACGGGATCGGCGCGTGCGACGGATACTTTGTGTTCGACGCCGACAACCGCCTTGCGCCGGACTACATCGCCCGGATGAACGACGCGTTCGACGCGGGGGAGAAGATTGTCACATCGTACCGGCTGGCGAGCAACTTTTTTGCGAACTGGATCTCGTTTACCTACGGCGTCCATTGGCTCAGCACGGTGCGGCTGGAGCACCGCGGGCGGTCGGTGCTGCGGCTGGCGACGCGCATTCAGGGGACGGGGTACCTGTTCGCCGCCGAGGTGGTGCGCGGCGGGTGGCCGTACACGTCGCTGACGGAGGATCGCGCGTTCGCGGCCGACGCCGTGGTCAACGGGTACCGGATCAGCTATTGCGATGACGCCGTGTTCACCGACGAACAGCCGGTGGGGCTGCGGATTGCGCTGCGGCAGCGCATTCGCTGGGCGAAAGGCCATTTGCAATCGTTCGGCGAATCGTGCCCCAAGCTGCTGCGCGAGCTGATTCGCAGCCGGGATTTTGACCGCCGCGTGATGTGCTACGACATGGCGCTGACCGTGTTCCCGGAATCGCTGGTCTATTTGGCGCTGAGCCTGGTCTCGACGGCGGCGCTGCTGGGGCTGTGGGTGATGGGCGACCCGTCCGCACTGGCTGCGGCCGCGCGGAATGCGCTGCTGACCTTTTTCGTCCCGTGCGCGATGCCGCTGTATGTGCTGCTGGCGGAGCGGCGGCGGATTCGGGCGGTACGCCCGGCGTCCGGCCGATGGAAAACCGTGGGATATATTTTGATGTGGCCGTTCTTCGCGCTGATCGGCACGGCGGCCACTGCGATTGCGCTGGTGACACGCGTGGAGTGGAAGCCGATCCCGCATACGGGGAGTTTGGAATTAGATAATAGATAATAAATAATAGATAATAGATAATAGATAATAGATATTTTTTGTATGGCGAGGTTTCTGTGGGTTTTGTTAATTTTTCGTACGGAGAATCCTGGAAGCTGGGGGGAAACTCGCCTTGACAGCGTGGCGGGGAACCTTTTTAGATAATAGATAATATATAATAGATAATAGATATTTCTTGTATTGCAAGTTTTCTGTAAGTTTCGTCTGCTATTCCGTACGGCAAATCCCAACGTATGGAAAGAAAACTCCCCATACCAACGTATCTATTATCTATTATCTCTTATCTATTATCTAAACAAACCCCATTGCAATTCTCCCCCATCTATGGTATAATAATAATAGGCAATTGCCATACTATTTTGAAAGGGATGATTCGGAATGAAAAAACGTATGATTGGCATGAGCGTATTGGTGTTGATGGTGCTGCTGGCATTTTCGTCCTGCGGCGCGGCAAAAACGCCGTATATGGTCAAAAACTCGGCGGCGTATTACCGGAAGGGCGACCAGATCTATGTTTCGTTCAAAGTGAACAATCCCACCAAGGACATATATTACCAGCACGTGGATCAGTACGACTCCCTGCAGCATCGCGTAGACGACCAGTGGCAAATGGTTGAGCTGACGGAAGCTGAAAAGAATTTCCGAAAAATGGCGCTGTTCGCACCGGAAATGGAGCTGCTCCCCGCCAATGCGGAAACCGAAGTGGCGGAATCGCTCAGCAAGTATCAGCTGACGGAAGGCGAATCCTACCGGCTGCTGGTGCGCGCGACCACCGACGAGCATGACAGTAACGACAGCGGGCTGGCGCTGGAATTGAACTTTACATACACCCTGGACGCGCTGACCATTGTCAACGCGGACGGCTCGACGCGCACCGTCCGGCTCGAAGCGCGCGCCCAGTAACCGCAAATTTCCCAACGGAGGCGAATTCCCCCATGATAATCGATGCCCACACCCACATCTACCCCGACGCCGTCGCCCCGGCGGTGGTGCAGAAGCTGTCTGCGCCCACCGGGCTGCGGCCGCCCACCGACGGGACGGCGGACGGACTGCGCGCCCAGATGCGCCGCGCGGGGGTCGATCGGTCGATCGTGCTGCCGGTTGCGACCAATCCGGCCAAGGTGGGGCATCTGAACGACTTCGCCATCCGGCTCAACGGCGCCGACGGGCTGTACTCGTTCGGCGCCGTCCATCCCGACTGCCCGGACTGGCGGTCGGAGCTGCGCCGCGTGCAGGCCGCCGGGCTGCGCGGCATCAAAGTCCACCCCATCTACCAGGGCGTCGATTTTGACGACCCGCGGTTCCTGCGCATCTTCGCGGAGGCGGCGTCGCTGGGGCTGATCGTTGTGACGCACGCGGGGTACGACATCGGGTTCCCCGGCGCAGACCGCAGCGCCCCGCGCCGCATCCGCGCGGCCATCCGTCAGGTGGGCGATTTCCCGTTGATTCTGGCGCACATGGGCGGCTGGATGGACTGGGACGCGGCCGAGCAGCTGGCGGACACCGCCGTGATGATTGACACGGCGTTCGCGCTCGGCACTTACCCGTACCGCGCCGACGGCCGCGACCCGACCATTGCGGCGGCATCGGGCGGCGTGGGGCAGTTTTTGGACGGCGAACGGTTCATGCGGTTCGTCCGGCTGTTCGGCGCGAACCGTATCCTCTTCGGGTCGGACGCCCCGTGGCAATCTCCGGCAGACGGGCTGGCGTTTTTGCGCGCGCTGCCGCTGTCTGACGCGGAGCGGGGGATGATTTTTGGGGGAAATGCGGAGCGGGTTTTGTTTTCAAAAAGATAATAGATAATAGATACGTTGGTAAGGCAAATTTTCTTCCATCCTTCGGGATTCTCCGTACGGAAAATCAACGAAACGCACAGAAAATACCGCCATACAAAAATATCTATTATCTATTATCTAAAAAACTCCCTGCAAGCCGTCACTGGGGCGGCTTGCAGGGAGTTTGCTGTTTATTCGTTGGGGCGGATCAGGACTTTGCCGCGGCGAAGGGCGGGGTTGGCCAAAATCTCCGGCAATTCCGCCAGCGGCGCCGTTCGCGTGACCATCGAATGCACGTCGATTCGTTTCCCGTCGATCAAATCCACGGCGCGCTGCTGCGTATAGGGGTTGATGTACGACGATTTCAGCGTCAGCTCCTTTTTGAACAGCGCAAACGGCCGGATTGCAATCGTTTCCGCAGGCGCAGTCAGGCCGAAAAACATCACCGTTGCCCGCGCGCCCGCCAAATCCACCGCCTGCATCATCGTTTCCGGCCGCCCGACGCATTCGATCACTTTGGTCACACGCGGCGCGCCGAATTGCCGCAGCGCTTCGGCAGGGTCGCCGCGGGTCGGGTCGATGCAGCAATCCGCGCCCAGTCGCAGCGCGTGCGCCCGTGCCGTTTCATTCGGCTCCACGGCGATCACCTGCGCCGCGCCGGCCAGCTTCGCCAGCTGGATCATCAGCAGGCCGATCATCCCGCACCCAATCACCAGCACAGTGTCCGCCGGGCGTACGTCGCACAGGTCGATGCCGTGCAGGCAGCAGGACAGCGGTTCCGCCATCGCCGCTTCCGCGAACGACGTGGTGTCCGCGATGCGGTGAATCTGGCTGACCGGCACCGCGCAATACTCCGCGAACCCGCCGTGCACCGTGGTGCCGATGCCCACCATATGCGTGCAGAAATGCCCCTCCGCGCCGCGGCAGAACCGGCACCGCCCGCACAGCTGGTTCGGATCCACGCACACGCGGTCGCCCGCCGCCGTGTCCGTCACGCCCGGCCCCGCCGCCGCGATCACCCCGGCAAATTCGTGCCCCAGCACCGTGCCCGGCGGGGTTGCCGCCGCGCCCTCGTCGCCGTGAAAAATATGGACGTCCGTCCCGCAAATGCCGCACGCCATCACGCGCACCAGGACTTCGCCCGGTTTGGGCGTCGGCGTCGGCACCTCCGTCACATGCAATTGCCCTTTTCCGTAAAATACTGCCGCTTTCATTCATTGTTTCATCCTTTCCAAATTAATTTTTTAGAATTGCATACGTGTACCGGAACCCGATGTTCCGCAGCAGAGCTGCCGTTTCGCGGAACGCGCGGGCGCAATTTTCCGCCGCATGGGCGTCCGACCCAATCGTAAGCATCCGCCCGCCCAGCGCGTAATAATCTGCCAAAATCCACCGTTCCGGCAGGGGGACGCGGTACGCGGCGCCCGGCGCCATGCTCAATCCCCCGGAATCGCATACGCCACCGGCACCCGGTTCGCATAATCCAGCGTGTACCGGAACCCGATGTTCCGCAGCAGAGCCGCCGTTTCGCGAAACGCGCGGGCGCAATTTTCCGCCGCATGGGCGTCCGACCCAATCGTAAGCATCCGCCCGCCCAGCGCGTAATAATCTGCCAAAATCCACCGTTCCGGCAGGGGGACGCGGTACGCGGCGCCCGGCGCCATGCCGGAGGTGTTGACTTCCAGCGCAATCCCGCGGCGGTACACGGCGTCCAGCACCGAATGAATCGCGTCGGCGTAGTCGTGCGCATCCACCCCGCGCCCGTACCGGCCGTTGATGTACCGCAGCGGGCACGTCAGGTGCGCCAGCACGTCAAAATCGCACGTCTGCGCCGTTTCCAGCAAATCGGCGAAATATTGGCGCAAAAACGCGTCCAGCGTCGGCGCGTCCATCTGCCCAAAATCGATCTGCGAGTATGGGAAATCGTACCCCGCCATCCGGACGGTATGCACCGACCCCAGCACCACGTCGAATTGCGTGCGGCGCAGCACTTCGGCCGCAGTGTCCGGGTGCCGGATCGCTTCGCCGATTTCAATCCCGGCGCGCGCGCCCACCGATCGCGCTTCCGCCGCGGACGCGGCCGCATTTCCGGCCAAATCCAGCCGGTCGCGCTCGGCAATGTCGCAATGGTCGGTCACGGCGAATCCGGCCAGCCCGTGCGCCGCAGCGGCGGCCGCCATGTCCGGAACCGCGCAGCGCGAATCGTGCGAATGGTGCGAATGCGTGTGCAGATCGTGCAGCGCGGCAGGGTGAATGGGGACGATCGTGCCGTCGGTCTCCACAATGTCCGGCGCAAACGCCGCCGCGCGGGCAAAGTCCGCTTCCGAGCAGATCAGCCACAGCCCAAGCTGCGCGTACCGGCGCACCAGCGCCGTATTTTCCGCGTCGGCGCGCGGCGTTTTTACCCAATGCGTCGCCGCGCAGTCCAGCGGCAGCCACACCGTCAGATCTTCGCGCGGCAAAAATGCCCGCAGCGCGCGCAGGGTATCTTCCGTCACCGGGCCGTCGTAGTCGATCGGGACGGTGGGCAGCGCCTGCTGGGCTTCGGCGGCGAACGGCACCGATTGGGCCGTGATCGACACCGGCGCGCCCGATTTTTGCAGCAAATCGAAGAGTTTTGCGCGGAAATCCGCCGATTCCTGCCAGATTTTGTTGTCGATTTTCAGCCGAACCCCCACGTCCCGCGCCCAGGCCAGCACGTCGCGGAACCGCGGAATCCGCTCGCCGCGGAACCGCGCGTCGTGCGCGACGCCGAAGTCCAGCCGCGCCGCTTCGGCATACGTCAGCGCCGCCAGCCGCGTTTCCGCCGGGAGCGGTGCGCCGTCCGGCAGGCGGGCGGTGCGGTTGACGGTGCGGTCGTGCAGCACGATGAATTCGCCGTCGCGGGTGCGGTCCAAGTCCAGCTCGATCACGTCGTAGCCCTGGGCGGCGGCGCACCGGAAGGCGGCCATGGTATTTTCCGGGCATTGACGCGCCGCGCCGCGGTGCGCTTCCAGCCGGATGCCTGACAAACGCATTCAAATCCCTCGTTTTCGTATTTTTTCGTGTTTTTCTTGACGAAACGCTTCGCATGATTTATAATATACCAAAATGCGCAGAAATGCAACCGAAACCGCGGAAAATGACAAAACGCGCGGTTTTTTGATTGTTTTGCGCGGAACGGAGTGATCGAATGCGCAGTCCCCGCGAAAAGGAAATTCTGACCATCCTGCTGGCGCAAAAGCAGGTGACGGTGGCGGCGCTGGCGCAGCGGCTGTTCGCCAGCGAATCGTCCATCCGGCGCGACCTGGCGCGGCTGGAAGCGCAGCAGCTGATCCGCCGCACGCACGGCGGTGCGATTTTGGAAGAAACAAGCATTTCTGCCATGAAAATCCCGTTCGTCCTGCGGGAGATGGAGCAGAGCGACGCCAAAACCGTGATGGCGCAGCAGGCCGCCGCGCTGGTGCACGATTACGACGTGCTGTTCCTGGACGCGTCGTCCAGTGCGTACCGGCTGGTGCCGTTTTTGGCGGCCAAGCGCCATTTGACCGTCATCACCAGCGGGGTCAAAGCGCTGATGAAGCTGGGCGAGCTGGGCATCAAAGCGATTTCCACCGGCGGCGAACTGCTGCCGTCCGGGCAGTCGCTGGTGGGGGAGGAGGCGTTCTGCACGATCGCGCATTTCAACGCGGACGCCGTCTTTTTCTCCTGCCGCGGGCTGTCGCTCGACGGACAATTGACGGATATTTCCGACGCGGAAAACTACATCCGCCAGCGGATGATCGCGCAGGCGCGGCGCGCGTATCTGCTGTGCGGCAGCGCGAAGATCGGGCACACATATTTCCATCATTTGTGCACTGTCCGGGCGCTGACCGGCGTGATATGCGAACAGCCGCTGCCGGAACCGCTGCGCGGGATGTGCGGGGGGGGGAACTTGCGCGCCCCGATTGACTTTCCGCCCCAAACGTGATATACTGAATGCATCCCCATTCAAGCGAAGCAAGGAGGCGTGCGCTATGCGCAAATGGATCATCGATACCGACGGCGGCGGCGACGATGCCGCGGCCATTCTGCTGGCGCTGGCCGACCCGGCGGTCCATGTGCTGGGCATCACCACGGTGTTCGGCAACGTGCCGATGGCGCAGGCGACGCGCAACGTGATCGAAACCGTGCGGGTCGCCGGGGCGGACGTTCCGGTTTATCCCGGCGCGGAAACGCCGCTGGTGCGCGCGCCGCTGCGGTTCGACAGCGTGTACGGCCCCGACGGGATGGGCGGCTGCGGGCTGATTCCCGACGTGCCGCTGCCGCAGACCGAACCGGCCGCCGATTTCATCTGCCGGTGCGCCCGGCAGTACCCCGGCGAGCTGGAAATCGTGTCGCTGGCCCCGACGACGAACTTGGCGCGCGCCATTGCGCAGGACGGCGCGTCGATGCGGCGGGTGAAGCACATCTGGTCGATGGGCACCGCGGGATTCGGCGCGGGCAATGCGACGCCGGTGGCGGAATTCAACGTATTCCTCGACGCCGAAGCCTATGCCGCGCTGCTGGACAGCGGAATTCCGCTTACCATCGCCGGGTTCGACCTCTGCCTGGGCGGCGCAGCGTTCACCGACGACGACCTGGCGCAGCTGCGCACCGCCCCGCGCGGGCGGTTCATTGCCGATGCGACCGGCCAGCTGCGGCAGTTCAATGCGCAGCGCACCGGCACGCCGTTTGTCGATCTGCCGGACGCCGTGGCGCTGGCGGCGGCGCTCGACCCCGCGCTGATTCGCGCGCAGACCGACTGCGACTGCTACTGCTGCCGGTTCGAGCCGCCCGCGTACGGGCAGGTGATCCTGCACGAAACCGGAAAATGGTACGAAGGGCTGGGGCAGATCACGCGGCGGAACGCATCCGTGCTGCGGGCGGTGGACGCCGACCGGTTCAAATCCATGGTCGTGCGCGCACTGGTTTTATCATTATAATAAGGATGGCTTGACATGAAAATCATCATTGCGGGCGACGGCAAAGTCGGCGCCACGCTGACCCGGCAGCTGTCGCTGGAAGGCAACGACCTGACGCTGATCGATTCCAACCCCCGCGTACTGGACAGCTCCATCGAGCAGTACGATATTTTGACCGTGACCGGCAACTGCGCCACCATGGACGTGCTGCGGCGCGCCAATGTGGAAGAGGCCGAGCTGCTGATCGCCGCCACCAGCGCCGACGAGATCAACCTGCTGTGCTGTATGACGGCGCACGCGATCAATCCCGCGCTGCACACCATCGCCCGGATCCGGAACCCGGAATACACGGAGCAGATTTACCAGATGCGCGACGTGTTCGCGCTGTCGCTGATCGTGAACCCGGAGCGGCAGGCCGCGGTTGAGATGGAGCGGCTGCTCAGCTTTCCGGGCTTCCTGCGGCGCGATTCGTTCGCGCGCGGGCGGCTGGAAATCGTGGAGCTGCGGGTGGACGCCGCCAGCAAGCTCAACCGCGTGGCGCTGCACGAGCTGAACACCATCATCAAGTGCAAAGTGCTGATCTGCACGGTGCTGCGCAGCGGGACGGTCATCATGCCGCGCGGCGATTTTATCCTGCGCGAGGGCGACCGCATCTTCGTCACGGCCCCCACCGAGGCGCTGGCGACGCTGCTCAAAAACCTGGGCATCATTACGCACCGGGTGAACCGGGTGATTCTGGCGGGCGGCGGCCGCATCAGCTACTACCTGGCGCAGCAGCTGCAAAAACGCGGGATTCAGACCACGATCATCGAAAAAGACCCGCAGCGCTGCGTGGAACTGGCGGAGCTGCTGCCGCGCGTGACGGTGATTCACGGCGACGCCAGCGACCCGCAGGTGCTGGAAAGCGAAGGGCTGCGCGAAACCAACGCGCTCGTTTCGCTGACCGGCATCGACGAAATGAACCTGCTGATTTCGCTGTACGCGACGAATCTGGGCGTGCCGCAGGTGATTACCAAGCTGGGGCGCCTGGACAATTCCAATATTCTGGACAATCTGGCCATCGGGTCGGTGGTCAGCCCCAAAGAGCTGTGCTGCGCCAACATCGTGCGGTTCGCGCGCGCGCTGCAAAACCAGACGGGCGCGGCGGTGTCGGTGCATTCCATCGCCAACGGGCAGGCCGAAGCCGTCGAGTTCCGCGTCGATGAACAGACGCCGCACTGCGGCGAACCGCTGAAAGCGATCCGGCTGCGCAAAAACGTGCTGCTGGCCGGCATCTCGCACGGCGGGCGCACCGAGATTCCGAACGGCGACTCGGTGTTCCACATCGGCGACACGCTGATTATCGTGGTGACGGCCGACACCGTCATCCACCAGCTCAACGAAATTTTTGAGTAACGGGGGCGCAGCGTTTCATGAATTACAAAATGATCGGGCGCATCCTGACGCAGATTCTGCTGGTGGAAGCCGTGCTGATGGCGCCGTCCGTGATTTGGTGCATCATCGACCGGGAGCCGCAGATTATCCGGGCGTTCGCCGCGTCCATCGCGCTGACGCTGGCGGCGGCGGGCGTGCTTTGGCTGGCGTGCCGCAAGGCGCAGCGCGGATTTTACGCGCGGGAAGGGTTCGTGTGCGTCGGCGTCAGCTGGATCGCGCTCAGCCTGATGGGGTGCCTGCCGTTTTACCTGTCGCAGGAAATCCCCCGGTTTGAGGACGCGCTGTTCGAGATCGTGTCCGGGTTCACCACGACGGGCGCGTCGATTCTGCCTGCGGTGGAAGGAATGCCGCGCGGGCTGCTGTTTTGGCGCAGCTTCAGTCACTGGCTGGGCGGCATGGGCGTGCTGGTGTTTTTGCTGGCGATTGTGTCCGCCGGGCGCAGCCCCGGATTCACGCTGCACCTGCTGCGCGCCGAAAGCCCGGGGCCGGACGTCGGCAAGCTGGTGCCGCGCACGCGGCAGACGGCGTCGCTGCTGTATTTGATTTACATCATCCTGACGGTGATTAACCTGATTTTCCTGCTGGCGGGCGGGATGCCGCTGTTCGACGCGCTGTGCACGGTGTTCGGCACGGCCGGCACCGGCGGGTTCGGCATCCGGAACGACAGCATGGGCAGTTACAGCCCGTATATCCAGAACGTGTGCACGGTGTTCATGCTGCTGTTCGGCGTGAATTTCACGCTGCATTATATGATCGTGCTGCGGCGGCTGCGCGCCGTTGCGCTGGACGAGGAGCTGCGGCTGTACCTGGGCGCGGTGATCGGCTGCACGGCGCTGATCGCGTGGAACATCCGGAGCCTGTACCCCACGGCGGGCGAAACCATCCGGCACGCGGCGTTCCAGGTGGCGAGCATCATCACCACAACCGGGTTTTCGACCACGGATTTTGACCGGTGGCCGGTGTTTTCCAAAACGATTCTGCTGGGGCTGATGGTGGTCGGCGCGTGCGCCGGGAGCACCGGCGGCGGGTTCAAGTGCGGGCGGATTTTGCTGGCGGTCAAAAACATGGCGCGCAGCATCCGGCAGCAGCTGTATCCGCAGCGCGTGCAGGTGGTGCGCATCAACCGGCAGGTGGTCGGGGAGCGCGTGCTGGGGAACGTGAGCGCGTTTTTGACGGCGTACGCGCTGATTCTGGCGGGCAGCGTGCTGATCGTGTCGCTGGACGGGTTTTCCGTCGAGACGAATCTGTCGGCGGTGCTGGCGTGTTTCAACAACATCGGGCCGGGGCTGGATCAGGTCGGTCCCATGTGCAGCTTTGCCGGGTACGGCACGGTGTCGAAGCTGGTGCTGATATTCGATATGCTGGCCGGTCGGCTGGAGATCTTCCCGATTCTGGCGCTGATGGCGGGGAGCACCTGGCGCAAGCGGTAAAAGACAAAACCCACCAAAGGAGGTTTTTCCATGACCCAAACAATGCTCTCCCGATGGCTGAAACTGGTCGCGGTCGTGGTGGGCGCGGCGCTGGCGGTGTTTTTTGCGCTGCTGATGCCGTGGCTCACGCTGGTGCTGCGGCACTCATCGTACATCGGATATACGCCGCCGACGGCTGCGCACGGGATTGCGCTGCTGGCCGCCGTGGATTTGACGGCGATGCCGTGCGGCGGAGCGCTGCTGCGATTTTGGCGGATTGCGGACAACATCGGCCGCGACCGCAGCTTCTGCCGCGAAAATGTGCGCCATTTGCTGGCAATCAGCCGGTATGCGCTGGTGTGCGTCGGGTGGTGCCTGGTGGTGACGGCGGCGTTCACCGTGATGGGTGTGATTCACCTGAGTTTCGTTGCGGCGGCGCTGTTTTTGATGCTGGCGGGCGCAGCAGTGGCCGTTGCGGCGGCCGCGCTGGCGCATCTGACCGAAAAGGCCGCCCGCATCAAAGAAGAAAACGACCTCACGGTCTGACGGCGAACGGAGGCGGCGAAGGATGATACGAATCACGCTGGACGTGATGCTGGCGCGGCGCAAGATGAGCGTCACCGAACTGTCGGAGCGCGTGGGGATTACGATGGCGAACATCTCGATTTTGAAAAACGAAAAAGCCCGCGCCATCCGGCTCGAAACGCTGAACGCCATCTGCAGGGTGCTCGACTGCCAGCCGGGGGACGTGTTGGTGTATGTGCCGGACGAGGAGTAATTTATCATTATAATAGAAAATTCCGTATAGGAAGTTTGCGGGGCTGATGTGTACCCCCAATACTGGACATCCAGTATTGGGGGTACACATCAAGGTTGGGGACTTTCCATACGGAATTTTTTGTTGGGGATAGAGCGGACGGTCAATCTGCCGGACTCACCGTCATCACGTCGGCAACGGCGTCCAGCCAATCGTCGCCGCCATGGTCGTACAGCCAGACGATTTTGCCGCTGCGGGTGACGGAGGGGCCGTTGGCGTTGGCCTGGTCGAGCAGGTCGAACGTCCCGATCGGCTGACCGGC
>CAJKBQ010000051.1 GCA_905198155.1 uncultured Eubacteriales bacterium | reverse complement strand
CCGCAGAAGATATTCCGACTACATGAATCTTTCAACACCCGGCTCCCTCGTGAGGGAGCTGCCGAGAGGCTGAAGGAGTTGCCATAGACCGCACCACCCCCAAACCAACGCGCACCCCCCATCGGTCAAACTCGCGAGACGAAGCGAGCGCGTGCTCACTGCGTGGAACACTACCCATCCGGGGGCGCCGGAGCGAGCGCAGCGAGCGGAGAGTGGCTTCCCCGCGGCTGACAAAATCTACTAACTCCATGGTTCTTCTCCCCGGCCGCATCTCACTCATCACGCCTCCATCGCCTGCCCGGCTCCGTCGCGCAGCTGCACCCGAATCACCTCCGGCCCGTCCGACACGTCAATCGAGCCGTCCGCCAGGCGTTGTAAAAATTCCGCCGCATTTTTGTCGCCGTTCAGCGCCTTTCGCGCCTGCGCCAATACGATCGCCTGCGCCACCGTGATGCCGGGCGATTTGCGGTGTTTGCGAAACGCCGCCTCAATCTGCGCGCGCATCGGGTCGTCCTCTTCCGGCAGCTCAACTCGGTATCCCAGAATTTGTTCGGCCATTTCGGCCATTCTTGCCGCTTTTTTCATATCGTATCACCTTCTTCCTGTGCATCGTCTATACGCACAAAACATCCCGAAAAATACCATTCCGCCCACTCTGCCGCCGACGCCCCGTTCGCGAACATTCGAGCCGATTCGGCGCGATCTTTTTCCGGCAAATCTTCGATATGGCGCATCGCGAATGCAAAAGCTTCCGTTTTCGGCACCCACACGCCGTGTTCCGGCCCATATCCGCGCCATCCAATCATCGTATCGCCAGCAGCTGCGTGTCAATTACCGCACGTACCTGCGTCTCTCCACGATCCAGTATCCGGCAGATTTGACAGATTTTCATCGGTCTTAGCGCGCGCATTGCGCCGTAATGACCGAAATACCACATCAAAATCCATTGCTCTGTTTCCGGATCCAGCGGCCGTTCCGGCGCATTTCGCCAAATGCATGGCCGACACGCATTGTTTTCCGGCGTCCAGTCGCATTTTTCGTCGCACATATGAATCATTCCTTTCACAATTGCATCATTTTTGATTCGGATTTTCTCGCATAAATCTTTGATTTGTTTCGCTTCCGTCGCAAAATCACCCCGGATTTCTCCTCCCGCACAATTATCCAATCTCAAAAACATGCATATCGCTGCACAATTTGTCATCGTTTTATTGCACGGATATTCCATTCTCTGCGTTCCATAATGCGCATATACGTTGCGCAATAAAGTATCATGCATTGAATTTTCGGTTGTTTCGCATCGGACTGTTGCTATTATATCACCGTTTTTGGCATCTGTCAAGTACCTGTTGCAATTTTTTCAAATAATTTTGCAACATCCTGCTGCCGCTGCATTTTGTCGCGCGTTTTGAATTATATGCAACTCTATTCGCATTTTTATTGCACCCTGATTTTTCCATCTCAATAGCCGCCAAAATTTCAATTGCGCAATTTGTTTCAACTTGCGCCAATCAAAAAATTTTCAATTTATTCACAACTTTTTTCTCAAAAAGGCTTGAACGGGCAACGGTTTGTTGCTATACTTATAATGGTGTTGGAAATCTCCAACAGTGCCAGATATGAAGGAGGATTTTGTGAATGGAAGCATTGATGCGGCTGCGTAAATCCCGCGGCCTTTCCCAGCAGCAAATTGCTGACGAACTGGGCGTCAGCCGTCAAACTTACAGTAACTACGAGCTGGGCAAACGCGAAGCCAACTACGAAACGCTGCGCCAACTTGCGGATTATTTTCATGTGTCGGTGGATATGCTGCTCGACGTGGATATCAAAAAAAATGAGGTGCCGGCCAACTGCATCGCTGTCACCCAAATGCCGATGATCCCGGTCTACGGCCGGATCGCGGCCGGCGCGCCCATCCTGGCCAAAGACGAAATCGTCGGCTACGAGCCGGGCGACGGGATCAAAAACCCGGACGAATTCTTTTACCTTGCGGTGCGCGGCGACAGTATGATTAACGCGGACATTCCGAACGGTTCGCTGGTGCTGCTGCACAAGCAGGATTACGCCGAAAACGGGCAAATTGTCGCTTGCTTGGTAAATGGTGACAGTGCAACGTTGAAACGGTTCAAGCAAATTGACGATACCGTTTTCCTGATTCCGGAAAACAGCAGCTACGAGCCGATTATCGTAAAATGTAGCGAGTTTGAAACCGGGAACGCTAAAATTTGCGGCGTTGCGGTTGAAGTGTTGCGGCGGAAACGGCTGTAAGTTTGGGAATATTGGCATAGCAAAAGAGAGGGTGGTTGGCCCTCTCTTTTTATGTTTATTTTCAGTTTGTTGGGGGAAATTGTCCGGTTTTATGCGGTTTTGTTGTCGTTTGAGCATTATATTTTCGCGCACCGATTCGCGTTGATTGGATTCCTGCTGATGGGAATAATGAAAGATTTTAGGTGTTCTTGATGTGTCAAAATTGTGGCTCTGGAAAATGCGATCGCTTGCGCCGAAATTCGCAAATTATTCCGCCGTTTTGCCCGATTTTGTGCCGTTTTGCGCCGATTGCGCACCGTCTGGATCCGACTGCGGGCGCTCGTTAAACGGCAGCATTTCCGGCGGAATTTGTGGTGGATTTGCTAAATCGCGGTATTCTGAGACGCCGCAATTGAACACATTTCGGAATTTTCGGCGAAAACTGGAAGCGTCAATATACCCGGATTGGCGCACCACTTCGGTGACTGCCAGGTTGGTGGTGCGCAACAGTTGACATGCCTTTTTCATCCGTAATTGGGTAACATAGTCCATATACGACAATCCGGAGCGCGTTTTGAACAAACGTGTCAGGTATTGCGGCGTGATTTTACCCATTTTCGCCACCTGTTCGGCGGTTAAATCGCAGCTGGCGTAGTTCGCATCCACGTACGCCGACAGCTTGGCGTACAGGTCGTTCGACTCCTGCGGAATGACATATTCAACCATTGCAGATCGTACAACTTGCTCGAATTCCGTGCTATTTTCAAGATGAATTGTGGATACTTCGTTCCAAAATTTCGACTGTAATGGCTTATGCAGGGCATTGGCGACCTGGGACAGCAGCTGCGCACGGAGGATGGCGCGGTGGGTGTCGTCCTCGCCTTCGGCGTTGATGGTGGCCGAAAGGCGAATCAGCTCGTCGCCGGCTTCGACGGAGTTGCCGGATTGGATGGGTTCTACCAGTTTATTTGTGTCAAGTATCACTAATTTTTTCTGCGGTTCGCTGCGAATAATGTCGTCCCAGCACATACACTGGCCGGGCGGGGTGGTTTCGCGGACAAAATATTCCATCGTTTTGCGGGCCTGCGCATAGGCACGGCTGGCGTCTGCAAATTGTGCAAATATTGCAGAAAATGCGATGCGTGCATTCGGAATTTCCTCACTTATGAGCACTTCTTGCAGGCTGCGGCCGAGGGTGAGGCGCGATTTTTGGGAAAGATCGGTATCCTGAGCCTCCGCAAGGCAGTAGAGGACGGTGTGGTCGCCGACGGTGCCGCGGAAGCTGAGATCGTGGATCAACAATTGCTCCATTTTGTCGATTTTCGCGACTTCTTGGTCAATTGGGAACAAAATCCCCGCAATAAAGTAGTATTTTGCTGTCCATTCGATGTCGCAGCTTTTTAGCAACGATTTGATGGTGTTTTCGTCGGAAATGCCGCCTTTTGTAAGCATATGCGACAGTTGTTGGCGGACGGAGCGGCGGCTGTATTCCAAATTTTTCCCTTGCAGCTCGCCGATTTTATTCCGGCTGAGGATCAGGTTGTGCAGCCCGGCAAATTCGCCGCGGTTCAATTTCTTCGGTTCCAAATTGGCACCTTGGAGCAACATTTCCAGCCATGTAATTTGTTGGACACGGATTTTACTGAAAATATATACCAAAATCATCGACAGCACTAGGCCGCCTGCGATCATCATATAGCTTTTGATCTTGTCGTGGCGGATGTCGGCGAACATTTTTTCGGTGTCGTGCAGGGCCTCGACGTGGAGGTCGGAGAAGGAAATGTCGCCGGAGGTGATGGTGAATGCGTCCATATTTTCCGGGAATTTCTCGTCCGGGACGATGGAAAACTGGTCATTTTCTGCTTTGAAGTGGATTTTCTTTCCATTTGGGAGCGTCACATCGACGTACGACAGCGTTGGATCCATTAGTCCTTGGAGTTTTTCGATGAATTGCTGCATGGAAACTACAAAATTGATGGAAAAATCGTCGGTGTAGGCGGTTGCCAATCGGTTGGGGTAGTGCAAAAACAGAAACCAGTTCCCATCTTTTTGCCACAGAAGTTCTATTTCATCTTTTTCGGAATGTATTGCCTGGATTACATCATCCACGCTATCCTTTTTGCAGCTGCGCGTTTGCCCAAAGTAAATCTCCAGCGTGGACTTTCCGGTGGAGCCATAAACGGACTCGCCGCCGTAGTACGCGACGATATCGGTCACGCCTGCGTCGTACAGGGTAAACATTTGCAGCAGTTCGACCCCTTCTTTGGCCGCTTGGGCAGACCGCAGCAGCGTATATGGGCGCAGCGCATTCGTGTTGGAAAAGCGCACCGCGTTTTGCTTCGCGTTAAACAGCATTTGCCCAACATTGTCCACTGTACGCGCCATTCGCTGTTCACCGGCCGTATTCGCCTGCGCATTCAATTTTTTGATGGTCGATTCCGTTATGGTAAAACAAATCAACATAATCGGGATCAACACACCGCAATAGGTGACGATCAATTGTACCAAATTTCCGCGCGGCCTGCGGCGGCGTCTGTTGTTCGTATACGCTCTCAACATTGTTTTTCTCCATCTTTTTTCAGGAAATGCATTGATACGCAAACAGACGATCCCGGTGTGGGGTCGTCTATTTGCGCTTTATTGGGGAAAGGAATTATTTCTTGGTGTAGTTGTCGTAGGCGTCCTGCTCAATTTTCAGCAGGTCTGCCATTCCGGCGCCTTCCATGTCTTTGACGAGTTTGTCCCAGCCAGCGTCAAAGTCTTCCATCGAACCGATGATCAGCGAGGCATGGCCTTCTTTCATCGTGTTCAGCAGGTCGGCGGTCAGCTGCGTGCGTTTGTCCACCACAGAATCCGGGTAAACCATCGTCGGGTAGCCGTAAATTACTTCTGTGTTGTTGTCCGCAGCACTCTTCAGGCACAGTGCCTGCCAGCCCGCGTATTCAGCGACTTTGTCCCAATGTTCTTTGGTGTCGTTCTTCGCAAACTCATAAATCGCGTCGTGGCCGGTTTTATTGGTATTGCCCGGTGTTCTTGCCGTTGCGATGTTCAGTGTTTCGTTCAAAACGACTTTGGAATTCCGCCAGCTCTCTTTGGACTCCCAATTTTCATTTGCCGGCGGATCTACCATTTGTCTGTTTCGGATCCCGAGCAATTCGTTTTCTTCCCAGTTCCAGTGCACACCTTCCTGACCACTTGCACCGAGCACACTGCCATCTTCCGTATAGATAAAGTCAAGCAGACGAACGCAGGCTTCCGGATACCGAGAATCCGCCGAAATCATGAACCTGCCATTGGTGGTCACCGCATTGTTCAGCACGACGATGTGTTTGTTGCCGTTGTACTGAGAAGCCAGCGAGATCATGCCGTACGCTTTCGACGAGTCATCGTTCACGTTCGTTCCGGCATAGCACAGGAACGGAGCGGAGTTGCCGTACGCGCCAACCAAGTTGTCGTTCACTTTGGCTTTGGTCTGGTTGAAGTCGATGGAGAACGAATCTTTATCCATCAAGCCTTCGTTGTACAGGCGGCACAGGAAACGAACCATTTCCTTATAGTTGTCATCCAGCAGCACCACTTTGCCATTGTCGTCCGCATGGATTGGCAACTGGTCGTTCGAAACGACTTGGCTGGTACGAATGCCGAACGCATTTTGCAGCAGTTTGTTGGAATAGCCCTGCGTGTAGGTCGAATACTCGAACGGGATATCGTCTTTTTTGCCGTTGCCGTTCGGATCTTCGTCGCGGAAACGGATCAGCAGCTGATAGAACTCATCGATCGTGGTCGGAATTTTCGCACCCAAGCGATCCATCCAGTCTTTGTTCAAGAAGTAGCGGAGCGAATTTTCCACGTTGCTGTTGTTGTAGCGCACAGTCGTGTAGATTTTGCCGGCGTCCGTGGTGATGTACTTGGCCAGATCCGTGTATTCGTCGCAATATGCTTTGAAGTTCGGCATCAGATCCATGTACTTCGCCATGTCAACAAAGAATCCGTCCTCGCCATACTTGTTGATGTCTGCCACTGTCAGGTTAGAATCCCAGATCATATCCGGCAGCTGTTTGATCGTCAGCATCATGGTCAGCTGCGTCGTCCAGTCGTCGTTGATGTAGGTATCGAGCGATACATCAATGCCCAGCTTGTCTTTGTAGTACGCCAGCTGGTCGATCACCGTAGAATCCGCATGGCCGGACCACTGGTGGTTTTTGTCCGATACGCTCGGCTGCTTGGACGCGGCCTTGACCAAAATCGGCGTATCACAGATTGGATACCCGGTTTTGTTGTAGTACAGTTTTTCCTCGGCAGAGCTGGTCGGCTCCGACTTGGACTCCGTGGGGGTGGTGGACGACGCCGGAGTTTTTGCGCACGCGGTGAGGCCAATCAGCATCATCACGGCGAGCAGCAGCGCCAGCGCTTTGGTCAAATTTTGTCTTGCCATAAGATTTCCTCCTAAAAGATATTTTCTATCTTCACCGTCGGAAAGAGCGATTCTTTTGAACTGGGACGATTCAAAAGGGGTCTCTCCGCCGACGGTTTCGACCGTAACAGAAAGATTTTACCCTTTGACCGACCCGATCATTACGCCCTTGGCAAAAAACTTTTGCAGCCAGGGGTAAATAATCATCATCGGCGCAGATGCTGCAATAATAATGCAGTATTTGATCATGTTGGCCGTTTCGGCTGCCCGCACCAGAGCAGCCATTTGTTCCGGCGTATATTTGTCCGTTTCCATCATTGCGGAAGTAGCGAACTGACCTTTGATCAAAATTTCGCGCAGGAACATTTGCAGTGGCCACAGCTTGCGCGCCTGTGCCAGATACATCATCGCATTGAAATATGCATTCCAGTGACCAACGCCGTAATACAGGATCATAACCACCAAGATGGGGGACGACAGCGGCAGCACGATCTTGAAGAACGTCCGGAAGTTTCCGGCGCCGTCGATGCGGGCGGCTTCGTGCAGCTCCCACGGGATGGTATTGGCAAAAAACGTCCGCGCCACAATCAGATTATATACCGACAGCGCACCGTTCAGCAGGATTGCCCACCGTGTGTTGAGCATTCCCATCTGATAAATATTCAGGTAGGCCGGAATCATGCCGCCGCCGAAATACATCGTGAACATGAAGATGGTCATGAACAGCCCTTTGTCTTTGAAGTCGCGGCGGGACAACGCATACGCTGCCGGAATGGTTACAACCAAGTTGATCAGGGTGCCGACCACGGTATAAAACAAGGTGTTGGCGTAGCCCAGCCAGATTTCGGAGTAGGCGAAGATGTATTCGTAACCATCGAGCGATGGGCGAATCGGCCACAAGATCATTTCGCCGCTGCCGACTGCGCTCGGGTCGCTAAAAGATGCGCTGACGGTGTACAGCATCGGGTACAGTTCCACGATCACGAACAGCCCCAGCAGGGTATATATGATGGCTGCGAACACCCGGTCGCCTTTGCTGTGCCGAATCCGGTTCCGCGTTTTGGCGGATTTCATCACGTTTTCCATGTCCTCGCCCCCCTTACCACAATCCGACTTTGCCAACACGGTTCGACAGCGTGTTCGCGACGATCAGGATGAATGAATTGACCACGGAATTGAAGATGTTGACCGCGGTCGAGAACGAGAAGTCCGACTGAATCAGGCCGACTTTGTACACGTAGGTCGAGATGACCTCCGAGCCTTTGAGGTTGGTGTCCGTTTGCAGCAGGTACACTTTTTCGTACCCGACGCCCAGCAGCGACCCGCATTGCAGGATGAACAGCGTGACGATCGTCGGCACCAACACCGGGAAATTGATGTAAATGATCTTTTGCAGCCGCGACGCACCGTCGATGTCGGCCGCTTCCAGCAGCGACTTATCGACGCCGCTCAGCGCGGCAAAGTAGATGATGGAGCTCCATCCGGCGCCTTGCCAAATTCCGCTCAGTACATATATCCACTTGAAATACTGCGGGTATTGCATGAAGTAGATGGGATCGACACCGAAAAATCCGATCAACCGGTTGATAATCCCGCCCACCGGGCTGAGAAACAGCACCAGCATCCCGCACATAACCACCGTGGAGATGAAGTGCGGCGCGTACGAGATCGTCTGGATCGACCGCTTCACGCCTTCGTGCGGCACTTCGTTCAGCATCAGCGCCAGCAGAATCGGGATCGGGAACCCCAGCAGCAAACTCATCACGCTGATCGTCAGCGTATTGCGCAGGATAATCGGGAACCACGACGACTTGAACAGCCGGACAAAGTTTTCGAACCCGCACCACGGGCTGCCCAGGATTCCGGCCCGCATATTGAAGTCTTTGAATGCGATAATCACGCCGTACATCGGCTTGTACGCGAAAATGATGATGTATACCAGCGCCGGAAGCAGCATAATGTACAGCTCCCAGTTGGTGGCGCGATCGCGAATCCCTTTGCCCACGCGTTTCGCGAAGGACGGCCGCGCGGCCAGTCTCACCGTCGCCATGTGAATCTCTCCCTCAAAATGGTTTTCCCGTCCGCCCTAGCGTTTTTGCCTTGGGCGAACCGTGTGGCTTTATTATAGCCGATGGGGCCAATTTTGAAAAGAGGGTGAGATTCAACCGCCAAAACCTCAAAAAGGTTGCTTTTGACACCGGTTTTGGGCCGCTTGGTGCCCGGGTTCCGGTTGAATTGGGTGATATTGGTCGATTTTCGGTCGCCGCATGGGGGCAAATCGAGCCGCTGGGGGGTGAAAAAATTCGAGCCAGGTTCGATTTGACCTCGGATTTTCTTAAAATTTTTTCAAAAAAGTTTCGCTCCGTGTGGGGCGAATTGATATTACAGGGCGGATTGCCCAATTTCAACGGGAATCCGCCCCACTTGCGCAGCTGTCACAGCAAAAACGGATCGACCTCGCCGTCGATGAGATTGTCGTTTTCGTAGTCGAGCGCGGTGCGTTTGGCGATCACGGTGTGGACAAAATCGGAAACTTTGACGTGTTCCGGGTGCGTGCGGTACGCGGCCAGCGCCTCCGCCGACTCAAATGTGCTCACCAGGCACAGGTCGTACTCGGCGTCCGGCTTCAATCCGCGGCCGACTTCGGCCGTCAGCAGTCCCGGCACCACGCCCACCAGCGCCTCCAGCCCGGATTTGATCCGTGCCGCCGCCGCGTCGGGATCGGCGGTGTCCAGCTTCCAAAAAACAATATGCGTAACCATATTTTTCTGCACTCCTTTCGTCACCAGTTTGTGACGTATTCATTATAATATACATCCGCGGAAAAATCAAGCGGATTATTGACCCGGCCAATATTTGCGATCCAGCGACCGATGCTGAATCGCTTCGCCGACGTGGATGGTGTCGATCACCTCGGCGCCGTCGAGGTCGGCGATGGTGCGCGCCACTTTCAGCACGCGGTCGTACGCCCGCGCCGACAGCCCCAGCCGCTCGAACGCGCCGCGCAGCAGCGTGGAGGCCCGGTCGGTCATGGGGCAATACTGCCGCAGCATCGCCGGGGTCAGACGCGCGTTGGCGTACACGTCGGAGCCATGGTAGCGTTCCTGCTGGATTTTGCGCGCCGCATTGACCCGGGCACGGATCTCGGCGGAAGATTCCGCCTTGCCGCCGGACGCCAGCGAGTCGTAATCCACCGGCGGCACTTCGATGTGCAGATCCAGCCGATCCAGCAGCGGGCCGGACACGCGCCCCAAATAGCGGGAGACCATTTTCTCGGAGCAGCTGCACGGGTGCGTCGGGTGGCCGAAATAGCCGCACGGGCATGGATTCATCGCCGCAATCAGCATCACCGTGCAGGGGTACGACAGCGTCGCGTTCACGCGGGAAATCGTCACCCGGCCGTCCTCGATCGGCTGGCGCAGCACTTCCATCGCCTCGCGCGAAAACTCCGGCAGCTCGTCCAGAAACAGCACGCCGTTGTGTGCCAGCGAAATTTCGCCCGGATGCGGGATCGACCCGCCGCCGGACAGTCCCGCCGGGGAAATGGTATGGTGCGGCGCGCGGAACGGCCGCGTGGTAATCAGCGGGACATTTTCCGGCAGGCATCCGGCGATGGAGTGCAGGCGCGTGGTCTCGATCGACTCTTCAAACGTCATCTCCGGCAGGATCGACGGCAGCCGCTTGGCGAGCATACTTTTGCCCGACCCCGGCGGGCCGATCAGCAGCACGTTGTGGCCGCCGGCGGCCGCGATTTCGAGCGCGCGTTTGGCCTCCTGCTGGCCGCGCACCTCCGAAAAATCCGGCATAGCGGCCGGCGGCAAATCGGCTGGGACGCCGCTTTTCGCCGGCCGGATGCGTGTTTCTCCGGTCAGATGACGGATCAGCGCCCGCACATGCGGGACGGGATAGACGTCGATGCCTTCCACCACTGCGCCCTCTGCGGCGTTGGATTCCGGCACATAGACCGCCGCAAAGCCCATTTCCTTGGCTTTGATGACCATGGACAGCACGCCGTGCACCGGCCGCACCTCGCCGGCCAGCGACAATTCGCCCACAAACACGCTGTCGTTCAGCTCCACGTTCAGCTGGTGCGTCGCCCGCATCAATGCCAGCAGCAGCGGGACGTCGTACACGGCGCCCTCCTTTCGGATGTCTGCGGGCGCCAAATTCGCCACGATCCGGCTGATCGGGAAGTCGAATCCCGTATTTTTCATCGCGGCGCGCACCCGCTCGCGCGACTCGCGCACCGTCGCGTCCGGCAGCCCGACCACGTCAAACGACGGCGTCCCCTGCGTCAGATCCGTCTCGACCGACACCGGGTATGCGTCCATTCCTTGCAGCCCCATACTGTGAATCATTGAAAGCATTTTGCTGTCGCATCCTTCCGGCAAAGTTTCTATTTATAAGTATACCGAAAAAGCGGCGGTTCTGCAAGTGATTTTTCGGAATCTGTTCGGCAAATTTTTTAAGTTGAAAGTTTTGGACGTTATAGGGCGAAAAGTTCTGATTTTGATGAAGTTTTGGACTTGTGGGGCGGAAAGGGGGTTGACTTTTCGGCGGATTATCACTGATAAGTGACAAATACATGATTCGTCTGTATTTTATCATTTGTAAATGAATAATACACCATCCGATTCCTGAATTCCTGGTTTTCTGACCCGCAAAAAATTCCCCCTTGACAACCGCCCCGATCTGTGATATACTAAATGCAACAAGAATCTTTAACGAACGATCCAGAGAGGTCGGCAAGGTTTTCATGATCGTACCGCAGTCCCTTTTCGCGTATTTGCGCGGGAATTGGGTTTGTTGGGTTGTATTTTCCGAGCCTTGCCGTTTGTGGCAAAGCTCGTTTTAATTGCGAAAAAAACAAGGAGGAGCTTCATGAACGTACTGCTGAAAAACGCCATGATCTACGCGCCGAGCGGCTTTCACCGGCAAAATATCGCAGTGGAAAACGGACGAATTGCTTTTTCGGGCCGTGTTTCCGCGCTTCCCGTATTGGATTGCAGTGATCTTTGGATTTTCCCCGGTTTCGTAGATGTGCACACGCATCTGCGCGAGCCGGGTTTTTCTTATAAAGAGACCATCGCGTCCGGCACGCGGGCGGCGGCGCACGGCGGATACACCACCGTGTGTACCATGCCGAACCTGAACCCCGTTCCGGACAATGCAGCGCACCTGCGCGTGCAGCTGAACCTGATCCGCCGCGACGCGGTGGTGCACGTGCATCCCTACGGGGCGATCACTTGCGGCGAGCGCGGCGCGCAGCTGGCGGACATGGCGTCGATGGCGGCCGACGTGGTCGGATTCAGCGACGACGGCAAGGGCGTGCAGTCGGAGGCGATGATGCGGCAGGCGATGACGGAGGCGAAGCGGCTCGGCAAGCCGATTGCCGCGCACTGCGAGGACGAATCGCTGCTGCACGGCGGATATATCCACGACGGCGCATACGCCGCCGCGCACGGGCACCGGACGATCTCCGGCGAAAGCGAATGGCGGCAGATTGC
>CAJKBQ010000050.1 GCA_905198155.1 uncultured Eubacteriales bacterium | reverse complement strand
CAGTCACCGCTACCGCGGGCAGCACGCGGCCGGCACGGCCGCCGCGAGGGAGCCGGGTACCATAAGATCCATGTAATCGGGACATCTTTTGCGGCCGAAGGGAAGCCCCTCGTCGCAGCGGTCGACGCAGTCACCGCGCGCTCCGGCGCCCCCAGAGGGGTAGTGCTCCACGCAGTGAGCATGTGCTCCGCTGCGCGTCGCGAGTTCAGCCACGGGGGATGCGGTATGGGTATGATTGGTGCGGCCTATGGCAACTCCCTCAGCCTTAGCCGCGACTGCACGCGGTCGACGCAGTCACCGCTACCGCGGGCAGCACGCGGCCGGCACGGCCGCCGCGAGGGAGCCGGGTACCATAAGATCCATGTAATCGGGACATCTTTTGCGGCCGAAGGGAAGCCCCTCGTCGCAGCGGTCGACGCAGTCACCGCGCGCTCCGGCGCCCCCAGAGGGGTAGTGCTCCACGCAGTGAGCACGTGCTCGCTGCGCTCGTAAATTCGGCCACGAGGGAGTGCGGTATGGGTATGATTGGTGCGAGTGGAGATTATGGATTATAATATTTTTATCGGGGCAAGTTTTGACGGTGGGGAGAGGGTGGATGTGGTGGGCGGGGCGTATAGTGTTACGAGTTTGTTCGCGTCCCATAGACCGCGCTGCGCGCTCTGCTCCCGCTGCGGCGACTGTGTCGGCCACGCCCTCTCAGGCGACGCTTCGCGTGCCAGCACGTCGCTGCGGTGTCTGCGACGACCGCGCGCAGTCGCGAACCGAAGGGGGAGCTACGAGTGCAGACCTGCCAGCAGGACGAATGGCCTGCGGCCGAAGGGAAGCCCCTCTCCGCTCACCGCGCTCGTAAGTTTGGCCACGAGGGGTGCGTTATGGGTAGAATTGGGCGTGGGCAGAGGTCGTGTGAATTATAATTTTTTTATCGGGGCAAGTTTTGACGGTGGGGGTGGGGGATATGGCGGTCGGGGCGTGCGGATTGCGGTGCGGACGAGGGGAAAATTGGAATTGCGAGTACAGCCGGAGATGCAGGTGCTGAGGGGCTGCGGTCACGGCGAGGGTTGCCGGTGCTGCGCGATGCATTCGGTAAAAAATCGCCCCGTGCCTGGACGATCAGGGATCGTTCCGGGTACGGGGCGGGTGTTATGGGAAAGCAGATTCAAAGAATGGGGGATTAGGAAGCCAGCCAACGGTCGTAGGACGCCTGGTAAACTTTCAGCACTTCGTCGATGTGCATATCTTCGATGCGCTTGCAGTAGGTGTTCCAGGTGGTGTCGTTGTTGACGTCTTCAACGCCGGAGATGAACTTGTCGTGCATTTCATCGACGTACTTCTGAATGTCCGTGTAGTAGTCGGTGATGGTGGTCTGCTCATCTTCATCGAATTTCAGGAACTTGGTCGGGAACGGATCTTTGTCCATGTACGGCTGCATATTGGCAACGAAGCCCTTCTGACGCGCCTGGTTGTTGCCCGGGGTAGAGGTGACGCAGCCTTTCAGCGCGGTTGCGCGGCCGGCATTGGTGTAAATCACGCACTTGTACTGGTAATTCGTGAACGATTCCGTCCAGCTGTCCGGCTGGATGAATTTATACTCGGTCTTGTCGGCGTTGGAGTAGTCCCACGTCACGCCCTGGTTGCCGTAGCAGAAGGATTCGCCGTACAGACCGGTGCCCGGCGCGACTTCTTCGGTCGCGTACATGATGTCGAAGCAGCGTGCCAGTTCTTTGACGTATTTGGATTCGGCGTTGATGAAGAACCCGCCGCTCAACGAGATCGGCAGCTGGCCGAGGTACACACGCTCGCTGTCATATTCAGAGGTCAGCGGAGCCAGCACGTTCAGTTCCACAGTGCCGCTGGCAAAATCGGATTCTTTCAGGGAGTGAGCGGCGTTGTCCATGAACACGGTTTTACCCGCCTGCGCGAGGGATTTCTGGGTCGCACTGTCGAGCGTCAGGTATTCCTGATGCAGCAGACCATCTTTGTACAGCTTGTTGATGAACGAGAGGTAGTGACGGTACTGGTCGCCAAGGCGGTTGTACTGCACTTTTTTGTTGCTGTCTTCTTCAAAATCGGAAGTGGTTTCCGGACCGAACGCGGAATACAGCGCAGCACCGACGTAGGAGGATTCGCTGATGGCACACACCAGCGGGGCTTCCCCGTTGTTGTAGTCTTTCAGTGCTTTCAGCACGTTGTAGAACTCTTCCGTGGTGGTCGGGACTTTCTGACCGGCGGCTTTCAGTATGTCTTCGCGATAGTACAGCCGGGCCTGGCCAACCGTGGCGGATTCTTCGATGTACGGCAGCTGATAGATCGCACCGTTGGTTTCGGTGACGGCTTTCTGCGCCTGCGGATAGTCTTTGAACGTCTGCTGGAGGTTCGGCATCAGGTCGAGGTAATCTTTGTAGTTGGCGAATTTTTTGCCGGTGATGCCGTAGTCGTTGATTTGCGAATTATCCATGGAGCAATGGAAGAAATCCGGCCAGTTGCCGGCCGCAACATACACGGAAAATGCGTCAGTTTCGATATTTTCAAACTCGAATTTCACGCCGGTGACTTTTTCAACGTCCTGCCACACAGTGCGCGGGTACGTCATGTCCAGCGCGACGACGACGCCTTTGACGGTGATCGGCGAGGAAACGACCGGATAGCTGAGCTTTTCGCCTTCGGACGCAGCCGCAGACGAGGCGGGCGTGTCTTTGCTGGGGGTGGGGGCAGTGCTGGACGTGGTGCCGTTGGCGCACGCACACAGCGCAAGCGTCAGGCAGAGTACCAGAACCAGCGAGATTGCTTTTTTGAACATCTGGAAAATCCTCCTTGAAAATAATGAAGATGGGTAAAAATCTATTCGCAGCCGCCCGTGCCGCGTTGGCCACCCGCGGACGGGGACGGCGTTGAACCATAGGAAAATCAGCCTTTGACCGAGCCGATCATGACGCCTTGGTCAAAATACTTTTGCAGGAACGGGTACAGAATCAGCACCGGCACCGACGACACAACGATCACTGCGTAGCGGATGAGCGCGGCGAGCTGATACTGCTCGTCGGCGTAATCTTCTGCGCCGCCCATGTTTTCGGACATTTGGGCGGACATCTGCGCTTCGACCAAGATGCGGCGCAGGATCACCTGCAGCGGTTTCAGTGCATCGCGATAGGTGTACATCATCGCGTTGAAGTAGCTGTTCCAATGCCCGACGGCGAAGTACAGCACCATCACGCCCAGCAGCGCCTGCGAAATCGGCAGGATGATCTGGATAAAACAGCGGATGGGGGCGCAGCCGTCGATGGACGCGGCTTCTTCCAGCTCTTTGGGGATGGAAGCGAAAAACGTGCGGCAGATGATGCAGTTGTAGGTGCTGAATGCACCGAGGATCAGCAGCACGGCGCGCGTGTCGTACAAACCGAGGTTCCGCACGAGCAGGAAGCTCGGGATCATGCCGCCGCTGAAATACATGGTGAACATGAAGTAGCCCATAATCACGCCGCGTCCGGGCAGATTGGATCTGGACAGCGCGTACCCGGCGGGTACCGTGACCAGCAGGTTGATGACCGTACCGACGACGGTGTAGAACAGCGAGTTCGCGTAGCCCGTCATGATGGACGGATCCTGGAACACGCGTTTGTAGCCGAGGATGTTCAGCCCCTTCGGCAGCAGGATCACGTGCCCTGCGCCCACTTCCAGCGGGTCGCTGAACGAGCAGGACAGCACGTTAATCAGCGGATAGAGCACGATCAGCAGCAGGATCGTGACGATGGTGGTGTTAATAATTTTGAAAACCTGATCGCCGCGGGATTCCCGAATGCGGTTTTTGGTATGCATCACTTTCTTCCTCCCATCAGAACAGGCTGGTGTCGCTCGCTTTGCGCGAGATTGCGTTCGCAATCAGCAGCAGCGATACGTTCACCACGTTGTTGAACAGCCCCACGGCGCTGGAAAAACTGTAACTGGTGTCCAGAATACCGCGCTTGTACACGTAGGTGGAGATGACCTCCGACACTTCGACGTTCAGGTTGTTTTGCAGCAGGTAGACTTTTTCGTACCCGACGCTGGCGATGCTGCCCAGCTGCAAAATCAGCAGGATGATGATCGTCGGCTTAATCGTCGGGACGTTGATGTGCCAGATGCGCTGGAGCTTGCTGGCGCCGTCGATGGTGGCGGCCTCGTGCAGCTCCGGGCTGACGGCAGACAGCGCTGCCAGGTAGATCACGGCGCTCCAGCCCATGCCCTGCCACACGCCCGACCACACATAGATATGGCGGAACGCGCTCGGCAGCGACATAAAGTAGATCGGGTCGTGGCCCAGGGCTTTGATGACCGTGTTGACCACGCCGTAGCTCGGCGACAGCATCAGCATGATGATACCGACCATGACCACCGTCGAGATGAAGTGCGGCGCATACAGCACGGTTTGGGTGAAGCGTTTGTACTTCGGCCCCAGCTCGTTCAGCATCAGCGCCAGGATAATCGGGATCGGGAACCCGACGGCCAGCGAATACAGCGACAGCGCGAACGTGTTGCGCAGCAGCTCCCAAAAGTAGTGGCTTTCAAAAAAGCTGATGAAGTGTTTCAGCCCAACCCAGCGGCTGGCGGCAAAGCCCAGCGAGCCTTTGAAATCTTTGAACGCGATTTGCAGCCCGTACAGCGGCGCGTAGTTGAAGATCGCGACGTACACGATCGCGGGCAGCAACATGAAGTAATACGGCGCGAACTTTTGGAAATTGCGGCGCAGCCGTGCCCGTTTCAGCGACTTCGGCATCGCACGGGACGAATCCATTGCGGTCATTTGTACTCCTCCTCACAGGTTTGCCCGGTCGGCACGCCTGCTCGGCGGGCGTCGTCCGGGGGTATGGCTCTATGATAGCGCATCGGCGGTGAAAAATCAATCATACTTTTGTGCGCGGCATTGTACTTTTTTAGCGCGAAGGCCGAAAAACCGCGGCGGGATGCGGTTTTTCGGCCTGAAAAAATTTTTCGCAGGGTCGAATTTTGGGGGCTGACAGGGGGTGCGGCGGGGGACGGTTGTATTTTTTTTGCATGAAAAAAGTGTTTCCGCTAAAAAGTTACAATGCAAAAAACCTTGCATTTCCCCGCGGAATATTGTATAATATAAGGTATATGGGAGGGAAGCGCCATGCAGTTGCACCGATGGAAAAAATTTGGGCACCGATATCTGGGCCGGATGGTGTGGACCAGCCTGCTGCTGATCCTGCTGCCGTGCCTGATTGCGCTGTTCGTGATGATGCAGCAGGCGTACAGCGGGATTTTGGATCACACGCGCACGAATTACGCCACGGGCGTCCGCGACTTTTCGACCGAATTCGTCCGGCGGCTGGACAGCTACCGCAGCATGGCGATGCGGGTGGCGGTGGACAGCCGCGACAGCGACAGCACGCTGTATATCCTGCAACAGGAACGCGCGGACGAAAATGCGTACTATTATACGGAAATGCGCGACGCGCTGGCGTCGTTTAATGTGAGTTACGGGTGCAAGGTGCATGTGTATTTTAGTGAGATTGATGCGCTGGTGTCCAGCAGCGGGAAATATACGGCCGAAACGTTCCACAATTGGCTATGTTCGACGTATGCGGTGCAGGACAAGGAAGCGTTTTTGGCGTTTTTGCAATCGGAGCAGATTGACGGCGGGATCGACGTGTTTTCGACTGCGCAGGACAACGGCATGACGCTGGTGTCGGTGGCGGCACGGGTGGGGCTGAGCAAAAAGCCCGCGAAAATCCTGTTTTTGGTGCAAAACGGCGAGCTGAACACGATTTCGCTGCTGTCGCAGCTGGGAAAGGCCGCGCAGCTGGCGGTGTACGACGCAGATGGGCAGATGATTTATGTGTCCGGGACGCCGCAGCCGCAGTGGGCGGCGGTGCCGGATGCGCTGGCGGCGGAACAGACGAGTTTCTCGTTTGGCGAAATATCGTATGAATTGTTTCAGCGGGTGGACGAGCTGGACTTCCGGTATGTGCTGGTGATCCCGTACCAGCAGCTGACGTACAGCCTGGGACAGTTTTACCGGGTGCTGCAAACGGTGATTTTGCTGAGCGGCGGGGTGCTGCTGCTGGCGGTGCTGTCTACGGTGAGCATCAATTATGCGCCGGTGTTCCGCACGGTGACGAAGTATGGGGTGGAGCATGAACGCGACGAGTTTGAATCGATCGCGAAGTCGTTCGACTTGATTACGGCGGAGAATTCCGACAAGGAAATGCTGATTATGGATTTGCTGTACCGGAATATGCTGTACGGCGTGCCGATTCCGCCGGAACAGGCGGTGCGGCTCCAGCGGACAGGCGCGCGGGCGTTCTGCGTGATGACGATGGCGCCGCTGCGGATGACGTCGGCGGAATGCGGACGGCTGACAGGCGTGCTGTTTGAGCAGCTGCAAATCCAGACGTATATGACCGACCTGCTGCCGGAGGAGCGGACGGTGGTGATTTGCTTTATGAACCATGCGTCGGCGGTGGATCGGCTGGCGGAGGTGACGGCGGAATGGCTGCGCGCGACGTTCCCGGAGACTGAGATTGGGGTGTATGTCGGCCCGGCGGTGGAAAGCATTAACGAGATTTACCAGTCGTTCCGCGCGTGCGACGAGCAGGAGAAAGCCCAGCCGACCGAGACGATCGTGCAGGAGATTGACACGCTGGCGCAGGACATTCTGGACTATATCAAGGCCAATTATGCCGACTTGAACCTGAGCCGGACGATGGTGGCGGATCATTTCCGGATTTCGGTTTATTCGCTCAGCCGGGTGTTCAAAAATCAGCTGAACATTGGATTTTCGGAGTATTTAATCAACTGCCGTTTGGAGCACGTGGTGGAGCTGCTGCTGACGACGGAACAGACGCTGGCCGAGATTACGGAGGAATGCGGATTTGGCAGCGCCAGCTATTTGGCCAAGCTGTTTCGATCGGTGTACAGCGCGACGCCGATGCAGTACCGCAAAACCGAGCGGGCCAAACGGGGATTGCCCGACCCGGCTCCGACATAAAAAACACCTTCCTGCGGTGGAAGATGTTTTTATACGCATTTTTGGGCGGCGCGCCCGGATTATTTGACGCGGCGGCGTGCAGACATGGCGTCGCGGATGCGGCGGATGGCGTCCGTTTCGCGCAGCGAGCGCAGCCGCGGGAATGCGTCCATCAGCCGGCGCACCGGGAACCGGACGGAGGATTCCATGGCGGACAGGCGGGCGGTCAGCAGGTCGATCTCGGCGCGGAGACGCAGCTCGGCGTCGGTGTATTTTTGGGACTGCGCGCTGAGCTTGGTGCGCAGCAGCGATGCGGCTTCGGTGGATTTGGCGCGGATTTCCTGTTTCAGCTGCGCCAGCGCTTGGAGTTTGCCGCTGAGCGCCAGCACCGAATGCACCGACAGGATCAGGTCGGCTTCCAGCACGCACCATGCGGCAAAGGCGAGCCAGACGGCGGCGGTCGGGGACGGGGCGGATGCGGCGGCGGTTACGGTCGGGGCGATCAGCTCGACGGCGGCGACGGCCAGCAGGCCGAAGAGCGTGGAATTCCGCAGGCAGACGCGGCCGTTGAGGTTGAATTTGCAGTCCGAATAGTCCCACCAGGCCATGTGAAAGACTTTTTCCAGCAGCAGCGACGTGAGGTATTCCAGCACGCTCGTAAGGACGAAGCCGCCCAGAAAAATCAGCACGATGTGGCCGCGCAGACGCCCCAGCGCGGCAAGCACCAGCAGCGCGCCGAAGCCGTATACCGGGCAGAGCGGGCCGCTGAGGAAGCCGCGGTTGGTGAATTTGCGGTCGAGCGCCCAGCAGTAGATGCATTCGCACACCCAGCCGAGACAGCTGTACATTAGAAAACAGAGGAAAAGTCGGGCGATGGATTCCATGGGTTCGGCTCCTTTCGGGGTGCGTCAGCGGTAGCGGCCCATCCGGCACCGGATGCTGCGCAGACTGGTGCGCGTGATGCCGAGGATGGCGTCCAGCTCGTCGGCGACGGATTCGTAGCGGGCGTTCTGGTGATGGACGAGGATGTAGTCGGCCGATTGGATTTTTCCGGCGGACTGGCGGCAGAAGGCGCGCATCGGCGCGGCCAGCGCGAACACCCAGATCGGCGTGCAGATGGTGACGTGTTCATAGGCGGTCAGGTCGATGGAAATCCGCTCGATGGGCATGGCCCAGCGGTGCATGCCGTAGCGGCCACACCACCAGAAGCCCAGCGTTCCGGCGGTGCGCTCGGTGGAGCGGACTTCGTACACGGCGGCGCCGGTGCGGTTGGCTTCTTCGTATGCCAGCTTCCGGGCGTAGCCCATGCGGGAGAAAAACACGACCACGCGGCGGGGGTTGGTACCGATGTTCGGATAGTCGGCGCGGTCTGCGCGGAAGGATTCCTGCTGCCGGAACACCCAGGCGGCGTATCCGGTGAGGGCTTGCGCCAGGCCGAAGAGGAAATAGGCGGTGGACATGAAGTTGAAGGGGAAGATGACGAACTGGATGAGGATCCAGAGCATCAGCGTGACGCCGAATATGCCGCCCAGCACGTCGCCGGACGGTTTTTTCGCCAACAGCAGACCGGCGGCCGTCAGGTTGGTCAGGCCGTTGACGATCAGCAGCGCCCAGCCGGAGAATACAAAGTCCTGAAACACGCGGTTTGCGAACGGGAGGACTTGAAAATAGGGAAGCATGGCGTCCATGCCCATGGATTTCCCGGAGGGGTCCAGCAGCATGGCGGCGGCACCGGCGACGGCACTGATGCCGATGAACAGCGTCCAGAAAATTAATATGCGGCGGGCGGTTTGGTATCTTGATTTCATTGGGGTCGCTCCGTTTCTTTGATCGTTCTGGGTTCCATTATAGCAGGATATGGGGCGGACGTCAAGCGGGGGCGGGGCGGAATTGCAAAAGAACCGCAGACGGGGTGTCTGCGGTTCCGGGGAATTAATATAATGTAGGATTTTCCGGATTATGCGCGGCCGGACTCTTCGGAGAGGTCGATGGTGTGCGAGATGGAATCGAGGATGGGGTGGTCGATGCATTGGACGGTCAGCGGTGTGCCGTCCGGATGCAGTTCCAGGACGATCAGCTCGTTTTGCTCGCGAAGCAGGTCGCCGGGGACGTACAGTGTTTGCTGCGGGCCGACCGACCAGTAGCGGCCGAGCGGGAAACCGTTGATCCATGCGCAGCCTTTGTGGCCGCTGTGCAGGTCGAGGAAGGTATCGACGCCGGGCTGTGCGGCGAAGGCGCCGCGGAAGAAGCAGGGATGCTGCGGCGCGGCGGGCGCGGTCGAGAACCGGAGCGCGGACAGATCGGTCAGCGGGAGGGAACGGTTTTCCCAGTTTTGCACCAGCGCGTAGTTCCAGATGTAGGAGCCGTCCGGGTTTTGGATGCGGAGGCGGACGGCCCCGAGCAGTCCTTTGCGGTCGTACTGCATGGCGTAGCCGTAGTTGATGCGGCCCAGGTTTTCGACGAGGATGTCGATCCGGATGCCTTCGGGCGGGATGCGGAACGCAATCGGCGCGCCGGGGCGGTCGCGCATCACGGTGCCGAGGTAGGCGCCGTTGCCGAATACGAGCGCGCGGTCGTGGACGTCGTGCAGATCCAGTTCATAACGGCGGTCGTCATAGTGCGGGAGGGTGGTGGTGTACAGAAGGAAGCCGTACGCCTGCCCCATCGATTCCATGGTGCGGGGGAGCGCGGAGGCGACGGTGCGCGTGCTGAGCGCGTCCGCCTGGTCGAGGAGCGGTGCGGTTTCGGTCAGCGCGATGGGCGCGGTGGTCTGCGCCGGGACGGTGATGCGGGAGTCGTCCACGGGGCGGTGCAGGTATTCGGCGAGCACGCGCTTGCAGGCGTAGTATTTTTCCGTCGGCTGGCCGGATTCGCTGACGAGGGCGTCCACGTCGTAGCTGGTGGCATACGGGATATAGCGGTCGGGTGCGCCGGGTTTGTCCACACGGTAGGTGGATTCGAGCGCGCCGTTTTGGAAGCCGAAGTTTGTGCCGCCGCAGAACATATAGAAATTCACATATATCCCGGATTCCAGCGCTTTGCGGTACGCGTCGGCGACTGATTCGGGCGACTGGCGGCTGAAAAATCCGCCCCACTGCTGCGCGCAGCCCGCCCAGAATTCGGCGGCGTAGCGCGGGAACTGCGGCTGGTAGGCATTCATCCGCGCAAGTTCACCGGCGCAGTCGCCTTTGAAGTCGGAACCGGCCCAGACGTCCGGCAGGTTGCCGTTGGTCAGTTTGAAAATATCGGAACCGTTGGCGGAGAAAAACGGCACATCGACGCCGCAGTCGATCAGCGTTTGGCGGGTGATGCGCAGGTATTCGAGGTCGGTGCCGTGGGAGCCGTATTCGTTTTCGAGCGCGACGGCGATGACGGGGCCGCCGTTCGTGGACAGGTACGGGACGAATTCCTGGCAGAGGCGGCGCGTGTACGACTGCATATGCGCGATGAACGCCGGGTCGCTGCTGCGGACGGCGCAGTCTTCGCGCATGAGCCAGTACGGCAGACCGCCGAAGTCCCATTCGCTGCACATATACACCGACGGGCGGAGCATCACTTTCAGCCCGATTTCGCCGCAGAGACGCAGGAATGCGGCGAGGTCCAGCGCGTCGTCGAAGCAGAACCGGCCTTTTTCCGGCTCGTGCAGGTCCCACGGGACGTACGTTTGCACCGCGGTGAGGCCGAAGTCTTTCATCAGCGTCAGCCGCCGGCGCCAACCGGCACGGCGGAAGCGGAAGTAGTGCATATCGCCGGACGCGAGGTAGAACGGTGCGCCGCCGAGCGTCAGCCCGTCGGGGCGGATTTCCAATCTTTCATTCATTGCAAAGATCTCCTTTCGATTTGCGGATTGCAGCTTCATCTTATCAGAAATTTGCGGAGAATGAAATGGACAAAATCGCAAATATGGACGAAATGGACGGATTTATTCGTCATCGTCGGATGCGGCGGGCGCGGCGGCGATCAGATCCTCGTCGTCGGCGTCGTCGCTGTCTTCGTCGGTGACGGCGAGGATGATGCGGCCTTCGGCGGCTGCTTTGATGCGCGTGGCGGACGGGGATTCGCCGTAGTATTCACGGTATTTCCGGCTGAAATTGGACTTTTCGGTGAATCCGACGAGGGGGAAAATTTCTTTGATCTGCTTGTCGGTATTGAGGAGCATATCGCGCGCGCTGGTCATGCGCAGGCGCAGCACATAGTCCACATAGCGCGTGTTGGTCTGCGCTTTGAACATCCGGCTCATTTGCGGCTTGGTCATCTTGACGGAGTCGGCGATTTCCTGGAGCGACAGGTCGGGGCGGCCGTAGTTTTCTTCGATGTAGGCGATGATTTGCGGGAAATCTTCTTTTTGGAACGCGTGGCTGCAAAAGGCGTGAATGATGCGCTGCATTTGCGGGGCGAATTCGTCCGGCTGACTGAGTTTGAGCTTGGTCAGCTGCGAAAGGAGCGGCTGGTCGGATCGGTTGGGCGATTGGCGGATGACCATGGCGGCGGCCTGCACGAGGCAATAGCGCATATACCAGCGGTTTTCGTCGGAGGCATCGATGGAATAGATGTAGCGATCCATGCGGCGGAGGACTTTTTCGGCGGCGGACTGCTCGCGGGATTGGAGCGCGTCGGAAAATGCGCTGAGGTCTTCCGGGTTGAGCGCGCGGATTTCGACCGGATCCGACGGGATGCGGCTGTCCCAACATTCGTCGGTGTGCGGGAGGTTGGATTCCAGCATCGACATGACTTCCATGCACGCGTCTTTGGCTTTTTCGATGGGCTGGTAAACCTGACTCATGGCGATTCGGGGTTTTTGCGCGCCCAGGTCTTGGAGCAGGTCGCGCAGGTGCTGCGCCATTTCGATGCGTTTTTCGCGGAAATGATCTTCGGCAGGCAGCTCGATGAGCATCAGCACCAGCTGGCCGTCGTTGAACGGCGAGACGCAGTGCAGGTCGCCGATGAGGGCGGTGTCAAACGGGCGGAGCGACGGGTCGTTTTTGCTGAGCGCGACGCCGCACAGATAGAAAAACCGCTCGGTCAGGGTGAGGCCGCAATCGCTGAGCATATGGCGGATTTCGTCCGGCTCCTGCACCATGCCGTAGAAAATCAGCATGGCGGTTTGCTGGCGCATGGAGTAGATATTGGCGCGCAGGGCTTGTTCCAGCTGATTGCTTTCGCTGCGCGTTTGCTCGAACAGCGCCTGAATGTAGTCGAATTCGTCGCTGGAACGGGGTTTGCCGTGCTTTTCGCGGAATTTGTGCAGCCAGGCGCGGAGTTTGCCGGGCTTTTTCGGGGCGGACTCTTCGTCGGATTTTTTCGGGCGCTCGATTGAGATGATCGCGTCCGACACGCGCTGCCAGCGCGAGCGGGTGAACAGGAAGGAGATCAGCAATGCGGCCGCCAGCCCGATGCAGAGCAGGACAAAGCTGAGCGTTTGCGAGGCGCGCAGCTGCTGTTCGTACAGCTCCGGGCGGTACAGCATTTCGATGC
>CAJKBQ010000049.1 GCA_905198155.1 uncultured Eubacteriales bacterium | reverse complement strand
GGTTTCGGCTTGCCGCATTCGGGGCAGAATTTGCCCGTCGCCACGGTGCCGCAGCTGCATTTCCAGCTGTTTGCGGCCTGCGTCTGTGCCGGAGCCTGCGCTTGCTGTGCTTGCTGCTGCTGGCCCATCGCGAACAGATTCTGCGCATTCACGCCGCCCGCGTTTGCGGCCATGCCCATGCCCATGAACCCGGTCATCGCCCCGGCGGTATTCCCGGCCGCCGCTTTCATCGCATCGGACTGCGCGCCGACCAGCGTGGCGGCCGCCATCGTCGGGTCGCGCATAATCGCCGTGCGCTGCGCCTGCTTAATCAGCTCGGCGTCTTCCTCCGGCAGCGTGACGGAGCCCAGCGCAATGCTGACCACTTGCAGCCCGCGGAGTGCGCCCCATTTTTCGGACAACACCGTGTTCATCGCGTTTTCCAGGTCGGTGGTGTGCGACACAATCTGGTTCGGCCGCATCTCCATGTCGGACAGTTTGCCGAATGCGGGCTGCAATGCGCTGATGAATTCCGTTTTCAGCGTCGCATCCAGCTCGCTGCGGGTATATTCTCGGCTGACGTTGCCGCACACATTGGTGTAGAACAGCAGCGGATCGGCGATCCGGTACGAATACACGCCGTTGCAGCGGATGGACACGTCGATGTCCAGCCCGATTTTGGAATCCACCACGCGGAACGGAATGGGGTTGGCCGTGCCGAACCGGTTTTCCAGAATTTCCTTGGTGTTGAAATAGTACACCCGCTGATCTTTTCCGGTGTCGCCGCCGTAGGCGAAGCGCTTGCCGATCGTTTGGAACGTCCGCTTGATGCCCTCGCCCAGGCTGCCGGAGAAAATCGACGGCTCGGTGGACGTGTCGTAGGTAAATTCGCCCGGTTCGGCGCAGAACTCCACGACCTTGCCCTGCTCCACGATCATCATGCACTGGCCGTCCGCCACGGCAATGCCGGAGCCGCTCGTGATGATGTTGTCGCTGCCTTTGGTGTTGGACGAGCGGCCGCTAATGCGCTTTTGGCCTTTCGTCACCAGTACCTCTTTCGGCATCGCCTCGCAGTAAAAAAATTCCTTCCACTGGTCGGCCAGCGTGCCGCCCAGTGCGCCGATTCCGGCTTTAATCAGTCCCATGATGATGTGCCCCTTTCAAGCAATTTTCATTTTTCGGAGTATTTGCGATATATGCCAAACAGGCCGCGGGCCTGGATGGATCGTCGGATGTGTGCCGTGCGTCCTGCCGCAGGCATTTTGCCAGGTGGCTGGAATCGTAAAACGACAGCAGGTGCGCAATGTCGGTAACGGTCAGGTCGGTTTCCTGCATCAGCTGGCGGGCATACATACATTTTTGGTGCAGGATATACCGGTGCAGCGGCATCCCGGTGGCCTGCTTCACCCATTGCCCGATCGTTTTGCGGTGGCAGTGAAACTGCACGGCCAGTGTGCCGCCGTCCAGCGGGTCGCACAAATGCGCGCGGATGTACGCCAGCACCGGCGCAGCATGCAGATTTTCCGGAGGAGTCGGCGCGATCACCTCACTCAGCAGTCGCAGCACCCACGCCCGCGCCTGCAACGCTGCGGCAGGGCCGTGCAGCGCGCCCGTTCCGCCGCCGAACCGGAACAGCGGCCGGTTTTTCAGCAGCACCGCGCGCGATAGCTGCGGCGCGTCGGCATAGTCGGGCGCAGGGCGGCAGCGCGCCGGGTCAAACGATTCCTGAAACACCGTCCCCGTCGGCACCAAATCGTCGGTCGGCCGGTCGGTGAACCAGATGTTCAGCACTTCAAAATCGCCGCCGGTGTTGCGGATGCGATACGGGCAGTCCGGCGTCAGGTACAGAACGTCGTGCGCCCCGATCGGTTCCGTCTGCCCGCCCCATTCCAGCGTGGCGCGCCCGCTGCACCAGATCATCGCCCGGCAGCAGTATTGGTTTTTGACTTTTTCGCTGTTCGGCGTCTGCGCGGTGGAACGGAACCGGCAAACAGCCAAAATCTGCGGATTCAGCGCGGCCAGCGGTTCGCCCATCTTCGCACCCCCCGATGCATTGGAATCCGTGCCACATTTATTATACAGGCTTTTCGGCAGAATTGCAATTCTTTTTCCGGGATTTTTGCATTTTGGTTTCAATTTTACCGAACCCCCGCCCGGAATATCCTATCGCGCCGCCCCAAAGTGTGCTATAATCATCACAAACCCAACCGAAAGGAAGCAGAAAAATGGAACAGATTCAATTGACCGTCCGCCGGACGCTGTCCGCGGACGTGGTGGTCATCGGCGGCGGTGTCGCCGGATGCGCAGCGGCCGAAGCAGCGGCACGGCACGGCGCGTCGGTGGTATTGGTGGAGCAAAGCGGTACGCTGGGCGGCCAGGCCGGGTTCGGGCTGGTGACACCGCTGTCGTCCACGCACACGCAGCATTCGCACCGGCCGTTCGGCGGGCTGATCGCGGAGTGGATGGACGAAATCCGCGCCGAAAGCGCACGCTGCTGCGCCCACGCACCGTCCGGCGCCCCGCACGATGTCGGCGCTGCGCCGTATATCCTGCGGGTGATTCTGCTGCGGCGGCTGACCGCGGCGGGCGTACAGGTGCGGCTGCACACAACATTGCTGGCGGCGGAATCGGACGGACGCCGCGTCGTATCCGCAGCCGTGTGGGACAAATCGGGCGCCCTTCGGATTTTGGGCGATACGTTCATCGATGGCAGCGGAGACGGTGATTTGATCGCGATGAGCGGCGCATCGTACCATTACGGAAGCGAACCGGGTGTGTACGACGCACTGACGGCCGCACACCTGGATATGGTGCACGAGTCCGACGAGCATTTCCACGCGGAGGCCGACCGCGCAGTGCAGCCGGTGTCGCTCTTTTTCCGGATGGGCGGCGTCGATACGGAAACGGCGTACGCGCTCAACAATCGCCCCCTGCGGTTCGGCGATTTCGGCATTACGCGCGAAGCGTTTGCGGCATGGCGGTACGCCGGAACGTGCGGGTTCGAGCCGGACGGCAGCGACCGGATTCCGATGCCGCAAGGGCGCGTGCTGGTGTCGTGCAGCCCGGTGGCCGGGACGGTGGTGGTCAATATGTCGCGCGTGACGGGGATCGATGCGACTGACGCCGACAGCCTGAACGACGGCGAAATTCGTGCTCAGCTGCAACTGATTGCCCTGGTGGACTTCCTGAAAACCTTCATCCCCGGCTTCCGGGACAGCTACCTGATCGACTGCGCCGGATCGCTCGGCATCCGCGAATCGCGGCGGCTGGACGGGCGGCGGATGCTGACCGGTCGCGAAGTGATCGACGGCACGCCGCAGCCCGACCGCATCGCCCGCGGCTCGTACATCATCGATATCCACGACCCGACCGGCAAACGCAAAGCAATCGGCGGCGCGATTCACGCGGATGCGTACGACATCCCGTATGCCTGTCTGCTGGCGCGCGAATTCGACAATCTGCTGGCGGTGGGCCGCTGCATCTCCGCCGACCACGTCGCGCATTCCAGCACGCGGATTCAGGGCACCTGCATCCTCACTGGCCAGGCGGCCGGGACAGCGGCGGCGCTGGCGCTGCGTGATGATGTGCCCCCGGCGGATTATCCCGTCAACGCCATTCAGGATGCGCTCCGCAGCGACGGGGTGGCGCTGGAATAAAAATGCCGGGCGTCCCGGATAAATATACCGGATTTTCTATTGAAACCGCAAAAACCGTATGATATAATGTAGAAAAACGCATGGCAGGAGGATTGCAATGAAAACACGGTTGGTCTATCTGGACGGGACGCAAAAAGTGCTGGACACTCCGCTGGTGCAGGCCAATGGGGGAGAACGGTGTACGATTCCCCCGGCGCTGCTGACCCCAAATGTCCGCTATGCAGACGTGCTGTACGATTATTTCTGTGCCCGCGCCGGGGATCCGGGCTATTTTGTGACCGACGCGATGACGGCAGGCGTGGTTCGTACCAACTTCACGGCGCGGGCCGATGCCGAGCAGGTGTATGACTGTGCGTTTGTGGGCTGCTACGGGTGGAACCGCGGAACCGGCGGCACGTTGGGCATCGTGACCGGGCTGCGCACGGACTTCGGGATGGTGCTGGGCGTGCGGGATCAAACGTACTACGCCTACCCCCGGTTCTACCTCGACGGCGACGTGCCGGACGAAGCGATTGAGATCGAATTTTACGACCTGGCCGACGGCAGCGATGTTTCAATGGCGAAAAAGTACCGCGCGTACCAGCTGGAACGGTGCGGCTGCGTTCCGCTCCGCGACCGGGTCGCCGCCGACCCGCGGCTGAAAAAGAGTATGGACGCCATTTCGGTGCGCGTCCGCCAGGGGTGGAAGCCGGTGCCCAGCCCGGTGGAAAACCAAACGCCGGATACAGAGCCGCCGATGCGCGTGGCCTGTACATTCGACCGGGTGGGCGACATCGCTGATGCGTTCAAGCGGCACGGAATCGACCGCGCGGAGTTTTGCTTGGTGGGGTGGAACTGCGGCGGGCACGACGGCCGGTTTCCGCAGATATTCCCGCCGGATCCGCGGCTGGGCGGCGAAGAACGGCTCCGGGCGCTGATCGCAAAGCTGAAATCGGATGGGTTCGGGATTGTGTGCCACGACGATGCAACGGCTGCGTATACCATTGCTGACTGCTTTGACGATGAATACCTGTTGAAAAATGCGGATGGCACACGGCATGCACGTCCTTTCGTCTGGTCGGGCGGCAGACCGTATAAAATCTGTCCGCAGCGTGAATACGAGCGGTTTGAAGCGGTCAATCAGCCAAAGCTGGCAGCCATGGGGTTCGAAGGCACGCACTACATCGACGTAATCTCGATCCTGCCGCTGCTCAAATGCCGCGATCCCCGTCACCCGCTGACGCGGCGGCAGTCAGCGGAATGGTACCGAAAAATCATGCGGCTCAGCCGCAGCACCTTCGGCGGCTTTTCGTCGGAAAGCGGCTTTGACTTTGCGGCGTCCGATATGGATTTTGTGCTGTACCCGTCGTTCGACATCGGGAAAACGGAAATGCGACCGCTGTGCGACGAGATTCTGCCGTTTTGGTATATCGCGTATCACGGGATCATCATGTACAATCCGGGCACCTATACGCTCAACTATGGCGCCAAGGGTACCCGCAATCGGCTCAAATTCTTTGAACTGGGCGGGCGGCCGCTGGTCTGCTACTACGCAAACTTTTCGTCCGGCAACAACTGGATGGGCCGCGAAGATTTCGTGTGCGACACGGACGCGCAGCTGGAAGACAGCGTGTCCAAAATCCAACAGATGGCGGCGGATTATGCGCTGCTGGAACCGGAGCGGTACGAATTCATCGAGAATCACGAAAAGCTCGCCGACGATGTGTACCGCACCACATATGCCAATGGCACGCAGGTGATGGTCGATTACCAAAACGAGACAGTCGAAATCACGCGCCCCTGACCGCAGCAAAAAATCCGTCCAACTCCCATTTTGAGGGGGAGTCGGGCGGATTTTTGCGTCACGGCGCAATCGGAACGCCAATCAATCCGTGACGGTTGCAGTACGCATACAGCACGCCGCGTCCGCGCAGCCGGAACCGCGCTTCGGCGCTGCCCTCCGGGTACAGCTTGACCAGATGCAGCGCGTCGGCCGTTTCGTACGCCAAAAAGGAGAGGTCGTGCGATTTCTCCATCGAATGGTGCGCTGTGACGCACACTTCGTCCTCTACCGGCGCGACCGACAGGATCCCGTCCGTGTCCGGCTCCGCTTCCAGCGCAGGCAGCGCGATCCCGCAGCAGCTGAGCACCGCATCGCCGGTCGCGTGCAGAATATTGCCGCACACGGGGCAGACGTAGAACCGGGCGCGCAGCAAATTGGCGGCCACATTGCGGTTGACCACCGGCGCGCCGGACATCAGCTCCATCACCGACACGCCGAGCGCCGCCGCCAGCGGTTCCACCAGCGAGATATCCGGCAGCCCCTTGGCGGTTTCCAACTTGGACACGGTTTTGTCACTGACGAACAGCTGCGCGGCCAGCTGTGCCTGCGTCAGTCCGCAGGCTTCGCGCAGCCGCCGGATCACCGGTCCGGTCAGATAAGTTTGCATGAAAATCACTCCTTGCAGTTTGGAATGATTCGATTATACCAGCTGCCCGACCGCCGCGCAACCTACGCTGCGGTGCGTGACGCGCTCAGAACCGCAGCCGCATCTGGTTCCACGCCGCGCCGCCGTGGACGGAATCGCTGCGCCCTTCGCACCGGAACCCGAATGCAGTATAGTACGGAATCAGCGCATCCTTGCACGTCAGCACCAGCCCGCGCCGTCCGTCCGCCCGTGCATCCGCAATCGCGCGGCGCAGCAGCATCCCGGCATACCCGCGCCGGCGGAATTCCGGTCGCGTATTCACGCCGAATATCATCTGCCACGCGCCGGATTCATCGTGCAGCGCGGCATCGGCGTACATTTCGTCCGTCAGGTCGGGCGTGTCCGTCGTCATCCCGTTGACAAACGATGCCACGCGCCCGTCGATCGTCAGCAACCAGAAGTGGCGGGGGAAATGCGCCAGCCGATCCCGCAGCGCCGCCGGAGACGCTGCCTCTGCGGGCGGGAAGCATTCCGCCTCCACAGCTGCCAATTCCGCCCAGTCCGTAAGCGCCGCCGTCCGAATTTCGATCATATGCATACCGCCTTCCGTTTTACAGCGTCATCGGCCGCCGCGCCATCAGCGCCGCGCCGTTGTCCAGCAGCCACTGCACCGCCGTTTGGTACTCCGGCAGTACCTGCGCAACGAGCGACCAGAATCTGGGCGAATGATTCATCTCCCGGCGATGGCACAGCTCGTGCACCACCACATAATCGCGCACGAACGGCGGCGCCAGCATCAGCAGCAGGTTAAAATTCACGTTTCCCGCCGACGAGCAGCTGCCCCAGCGCGATTTTTGGCACCGGATGGCGATCCGGTTGACCGAAATTCCCATCTGCGCGCCGAACGTGCGTACCCGCGCCGCAAAATCTGCCGCCGCCTGCGCCCGCAGCGCCGCAATTTCGTCGCCCGTCAGCACCGATTGCCCATCGGCCGCGGCCTGCTGCATTTTCGCCCGCATCCGCGCGATCCAATCGCCGTGCAGCGCGACGAACGCCTGAATCTGCCGGTTGGGCATCCGCATCGGCGCGCGCACCACCACGCTGCCGTCCGGCCGCATCTGCATCACGCAGGTGCGGCGCTTGGAGCGGATCAGCCGGTACGGGTGCGGGGCGAACGGTGCCGCGCCCATCGGCTTACAGATTGCGCCCGGCGGCGGGGGTCAGCGTATGTACCCCGGCCGCCCATTCCGTGCGCACCCCGTCGAATTCCACCGTCGCGGTGGATTCCGGCGGCAGCACGACCGTCAGCGCCTTGCCGTCCCATGTGACGCGCAGCGCGCCCAGCGGCGTGTCGTGGCGCGCATCGAACGCCTGGCAGCCCGCCGGAACGTGCGGCCGCAGGAAAATGTGGCGGAACCCAGGCGCTTGCTCGTCTAGGTGAATCCCGGCAATGCCTTTGTAGAACCAGTCGCCGATGGAAGAAAACATATGGTGATTCCGCGACCATTCGCCGGTCCACGACTCGCCGAGCGTCCCGGAGCAGTACGTCATCATGTCGGTAAAGCCCGGCGCGCCCGTGACGGTTGCAGCTTTCCACGCGAGGTCAAACCGCCCGGCGTCGGTCAGCGCATTGTACAGCAGCTTGGTGCCGAAAATGCCGCTGGTGGGGTGGAAGTCGTCGGCAATCAGCTGTGCTTCCAGCCGCTTCAATACGTCGGCCGGGTCGTCCGTCAGGCCGAACGCCAGCAACAGCGCGAGATATGCCTGGCTGTCCGGCTCTTTGCCGATGAATTCCTGCTGAAAATCCGCGCGAATCTGCGCCGCCCACGCTTCGGCCTCTTCCGCCTCCGCCGTGTCACCCAGAATCGCCGCGCAGTGTGCATACCGCTCCACGCACCGGTACGCATACGCTGTCAGCAGCGCCGGTGTAGAGACGGTCTGCGCGCCCTTCGGCGGGCACCAATCGCCCAGCCCGTTGCGCCAGATGCCGTGGTCAGCCGTCCCACGCATGAAGTTCAGATACTGCTTCATCGGCAGGATATACCGCTCCAGAATCGATTCGTCGCCGGTGAACAGGTACAGCTGGTACGGAATTTCGAACAGCACAATGTCCCATGTGGTCCCAGTGCCCCAGTTGTATCCCCAGACGCTTGTCGGGACAATGCACGCGACCTGCCCGTTCGTCCGCTGACAATCGACGATGTCGTCCAGCCATTTGAGGTACGCGTCGGTCATGTCGAGGTTAAACAGCGCCTGCTCGCACGACAGATGCGCGTCGCCCGTCCAGCCGTTTTTCTCACGGTGCGGGCAGTCGGTTGGAATATGATGGAAATTGGTGCGTGTAGCGCGCAGCAGCGCCTGCTGCAGCGCATTCATCGCCGGATGGTCAATCGTGAACGACCCGGCGTCCGCCAGATCGGTGTAAAAACCCCGCGCCTGCACGCGCAGGATCTCCGCTTCGCCGGTCACGAAAATCCGCGCATACCGGAACCCGTTGTACCCGAACGCGCTGTGCCACGTCTCTTCGCCCACGCCGGAGAGCACATACTGATCCTCCTGGAACCGCTCGGTGTGGACGTGCGGACTGATATCGCGCCGGTCAATCGCGCCGTCCGCCCCAATCCGCTCGCTGTATTGGATCGTGACGCGGCTGCCGCGCGTGCCGCGGACGGTGATTTCCACGTTGCCCGCCAGATTCACGCCGAAATCGTACACCGTCGGTTCGCCGGACGGGACGATGCCCACCGGATCGATCACTTCCCGCTGCCGGATCGGCGCGATCGTCTGCAGTTTCAGCACGCCGCCTGGGCCGTGCGATACGCTTGCCGGGTGCAGACCGGAAATTTCCGCCGACGCGTCGTATGTATCGCCGCAGCGCAGCGAGTTGTACACATACCGGCTCCGGCCGCACGTCCAGCTGCTGTCGGACTGCACGGCGCATTCCCCGTTGATCCACAGCTCGCAGATCAGCTGCGGACGGGTACGCCACGCCGCGTGCTCAAATTCCCACGCGTCCGGCTCCTGCTGGTTGTACCATCCGTTGCCGAGCGTTACGCGCAGCTCGTTGCTGCCGCTGCGCAGCAGGTCGGCGACGTCGTAGGTGTTGTACAGTGCGGTTTTGTCGTACGCCGTAAACGCCGGAGCCAGGATCGCATCGCCGACGCGGCGGCCGTTCAGCTCCGCAACGTAAAATCCCAGACCGCAAATGCGCAGTTCCGCCTGGCGCACGTCGCCGACCGTAAATTCTTTGATAAAAATCGGGGCGGTTTCGCCCGGGCAGTCGGTGTTTTCAATCCACACAGCGTTCCAGTTTTGCATCTCCATATCGATTCATCCTTTCTCGGCTTGATTATCCATAAATTCCCGTTCAAATTGAACGGGATTCCGCTTTTCCGTTATTATACAAACAATCCGGCCAAATGTCAAGGCGCTGCAAAAAAATAATCGTGAATTTTCGGCCGGAGCGTTGATTCGGCGCGGAAACTGTGATACAATAAAAGCAAATCAAAACGAATCCCTTAAAATCTGATTGAAAACGAGGAACGCGTATGAATCCAAATATGCCGTATTACCCGCCGTACGGGTCGTATATGCCGATCCCGCCGGAGGAACTGCAAAAGCAGGCGGAGCGCACTGCGCTGAAACGCCGCGGCGCGGGCATCGGACTGGGAATCATCGGGATGCTGGCCGTGTCGTTTGTGCTCAGCGCGCTGCTGTTCGGTACGGCGGCCGCACTGGCCGGAGATATCAGCAGCGGCGACCCCGACTTCCAGTACCTGAACCCCACGCTGTACTACGCGCTGTATATGATCCTGTATGTGCTGATGGTGGTCACGCCGTTTGCGGTGCTGATCCCGATTTTCCGCCTGCGCCTGCGGGACGTCTGTCCGCTACACCGGACGGCGCATCCGGGCATCATTGCGCTGGCGGCGGTCGGCGGGCTGGCCGTGTGCATGGTGTCCAACTGGATGACGAACGAGTACGTCACGCTGCTGTCGGCGTTCGGCATCGAAAATGCGCCGTCCGAAATGCCGATCGATGACTCGGTCGCGGGGCATATCCTGTACTTCATCACCGTCGCGGTGCTGCCGGCGATTGCGGAGGAATTCGCGTTCCGCGGCGTCGTGTTTCATCTGCTGCGGCCATACGGCAAAACGCTGGCGATTTTCGGCTCGGCGTTCGTGTTCGGGCTGATGCACGGCAACGTGGTGCAGATTCCGTTTGCGTTTGTCATCGGGCTGTTTTTCGGCTATGTGGTCGCGGAAACCGGGTCGTTGCTCCCGGCAATGGCCATGCATTTTCTGAACAATGGATTTTCGGTGATGCAGGAATTCATGCAGGAGCGCCTGTCGGAATCGGCGTCGCTGATCGCGATATACGTGTCGTACCTGCTGGCCACGCTGATCGGCATCGCAGCGCTGGTCGTCGTGCTGCGGCGTGACCCGCACTTTTTCCGCGCGCAGGAGGACTGCGCCACGCAGATGGATAACCGCGCCAAATTCCGCGCCTTCGCCGGCAGCGCCGGAATGATCGCGGCGTACGTCCTGATCGGGATCGAAGTCCTGCTGGCGCTGAACTGGGGGCCGTGATGGACATCCGCGACGACGCATACTGGATGCAGCTGGCGCTGGCGGAAGCCCGCGCGGCGGCAGCAGAAGGCGAAACACCGGTGGGCGCAGTGGTGGTGCGCAACGGCGAACTGATTGCATCGGCGCACAATCGCCGCGAAACCGGTAAAAATGCCCTGTATCACGCCGAGCTGCTGGCGATTGACGAAGCGTGCCGCAAACTGGGCGGCTGGCGGCTGTGGGAGTGCGAGCTGTACGTCACGCTGGAACCGTGCCCGATGTGCGCGGGCGCATTGATTAACGCGCGGATGCGCCGGGTGGTATACGGCGCGCCGGACGCCAAAGCCGGGTCGTGCGGCTCCAAAATCGACCTGTTTGCCGCCGGGTACAACCACCGCCCGGTGTGCGAATCCGGCGTGCTGGCAGACGAAAGCGCCGCGCTGCTGCGTGCATTTTTCGCGGATCTGCGCCGCCGCAGTGCCGCCAAAGGGGAGGACAAGTCATGATGCATATTGGACATGGGTACGACGTCCACCGCCTGGTCGCCGGGCGGCGGCTGATTCTCGGCGGGGTCGAGATTCCGCACGTCACCGGGCTGTTGGGTCATTCGGACGCCGACGTGCTCACCCACGCCGTGATGGATGCGCTGCTGGGCGCAGCGGCGCTGGGCGATATCGGCCAATGGTTCCCGGACAGCGATCCCGCCTACGCCGGTGCCGACAGCATCGCCCTGCTGCGCCGCGTGACGGAGATTCTGCACGCGCACGGCTGGCAGCCGGTCAATCTGGACAGCACCGTGCTGGCGCAGGCGCCGAAGCTCGCGCCGCACATCCCGGCTATGCGTGCGAATCTGGCTGCTGCATGCGGCCTGCCGACGGACGCCGTCAGCGTGAAGGCGACCACAGAGGAACACCTGGGCTTCACCGGCAGCGGCGACGGGATGGCAGCGCACGCCGTCTGCCTGATCGAAAAAATCCCCCCGACCGATTGACAACGGCGCGCCGCCGTGCTATAATGGATTCGTTCCGCAAATGCTGCGGAGCGAATCCAATTTTTATATCTGTGTCAGAGTAGGTTCCGATGCGTGAAGTGTTCGCCGGACGGGGAGTTGCCGGCGGGACGAAAAGGTGCGGGTTGCAGCGCCTTGCGGTATCGGCGCCGCATCCCGCTGCTGCATCCGAACCGATGTCTTCTTTGGTTGTAGCCCGACGTGGGATATTGCGAAAGGAGATTTTTTCATGTCCGAAATCCAATGGTTCAAAACCCCCTTTTCCGCCGAATATTGGCGCACCGCCGCCGGAGAGCTGCGCCGCCTGCATATGCTGGTGCTGGCAGCGCTGATGATCGCCATGCGCATCGTGCTCAGCGGCGCGCGCATCCCGGTGGGGGAAAATCTGTACATCTATATCAGCTTTTTGGTAACGTCGGTCGGCGCGGCCATTTACGGGCCGGTGGTGGCGATGATCGCGGCGGTGATCTGCGACTTCCTGTCGTTTTTCCTGAGCGGCTCCGGTGGCGGCCCGTTTTTTCTGGGCTACACGCTCAGCGAGTTGCTCGGCGGCCTGATCTTCGCCCTGTTCCTGTACCGCACGCGGATTTCCGTGCTGAAAATCGCGCTGAGCAAGCTGACGATCAACCTGTTCGTCAACGTCGGGCTGGGCGCGCTGTGGAGCGCCATGCTGTACAGCAAGGGGTACTACTACTACCTGGCCAAAAGCATCGTGAAAAACGCGCTGATGCTGCCGGTCGAAATCCTCCTGATGACGCTGCTGCTCCAAGTGATCCTGCCGCTGGCGGCCCGCAGCCGGCTCACAGCCCCGCAGCCGACGAAAAAAATCCCGTGGATTTGAAAAAATTTGCGTTTCCCTATGGTAAAATCGGATGAAATCGTGTATAATAGGATACGCCGACGATTTTTGATGACATTCGGATTTTACTTGAAAGGAT
>CAJKBQ010000048.1 GCA_905198155.1 uncultured Eubacteriales bacterium | reverse complement strand
ACGCTAGCCTGTCACGCTAGAGGTCGACGGTTCGATCCCGTTCCAGGTCGCCATTTATGCCTCTGTAGCTCAGTCGGTAGAGCAGGGGACTGAAAATCCCCGTGTCATTGGTTCGATTCCGATCGGAGGCACCATTTTTTGCGGCTGTAGCTCATCTGGTAGAGCGCCACCTTGCCAAGGTGGAGGTAGCGAGTTCGAGCCTCGTCAGCCGCTCCAATTTTTGTAATCCATCGGATTGATGAATGCGATGGATTACAAGAATCTTCTTGAAAAACTTCATATTCGGCGCCATAGCCAAGTGGTAAGGCACAGGTCTGCAAAACCTCGATTCCCCAGTTCAAGTCTGGGTGGCGCCTCCATAAAAAAGCACTTGCATTGCAAGTGCTTTTTCCATTTTATGCGATTTGCAGTGCGTGCGGCACGGAACAAACTGGATTTACGGAATGATCTTATTTTCGGACGTGGGAAAAGCGGAGGGAAAACCATGCAGGTTCAGATTCAGGACTGCAAAGTGAATATCGACTTTGAAAAGACGCGCACTTATGAATCGGCCATCTCACTGTGCGATTGCCCGTGCTGCCGGAATTTTTATCTTCAGGCGGCGGGAAAATTTCCGGCGGCGACGGCGTTCCTGTCGCAACTCGGCGTTTCGATTGCGCGCCCGGATGAATTGGGCAGCGTTGCGGATGAAGATGAGATTGCATATCTTTTTGCGGCGTATACGGTGTGCGGGACGATCGTGGGGGACAGGGACTGCACGCTGCATCTTCGGGACGGCGATACGAATCTGGATGTCGTAATCGGGGTGGGCGCCGATGTGCCTAATGAGCAGACGGATGACTGTTTCGTCGTGACGGTTTACAATATGCGGCTGCCGTGGCGGCTGGAGGAGCCATTTCCCGAACCGATTCCTGCAAAAGGCGGAATCCGCGCAAAAATCAGCGGCTGGATAAAATCGCTGCGCCCATGAACCATTCTGATGACTCCGGCGCAGCGAGGGCCGTTATGCGGGCACGCATTGACAAAACGGAGCCGCGCGTGCTACAATAGAGTCCGAGTTCAAACAAAAGAGCGTCCGTGCGATGAATCTGATGCAAACCGTGTTCAAACGGCAGTTTTCGCTGTCGATGTATAAAAATTTGAGACTGCATTTGGCAGAGACGTCTTTTTTCAAAGATTTTGTCCGCGACACCCGCGGCAATTTGTATCCGGCGCGGGAAAAATCGGCGGATTGCGAAGAAGCGGTGGCGGAAAAGGCTATACGGTTTCCGCCGGTTCCGTTACCCGCATGGTGTGCCGGTTTTTTCCGTATGCAACGTATGAGCTGACGGCGGAAACGGGGCGCGGTACTGATGCCAATCCGAATGAACAGACGCACACGGTATTTTGGCTGACGTTTGACCGGCCGGGCAGCCGCGAAGTCTGCTCAATTATCTGCAATACCAACATTCCGTCGAACGATGTCGCCATCCGCAACGGAATGACGGTGCGCGACCATTGGGTGATGTATTACTGCGGCGTGGATATGCCGCATGATCGGTATGTGGTTGAGCGGTGAGCCGCGGACGCGGGTGATGTGCTTTTTTGCGCGAATGGTGAGAAAATTCAAAAAAACGGTTGACAAATACGCGCGGAGGTGCTATAATTATTCCTGCTGAAACGCGAACAGCCGTCACCTCATCCGGGCTGAGTCATTCGCCTTTCATTTTATATAGGGCAGTGCGTTGATTTTAATGCATTTGGCCCGCTCAGTATGCGAGTGTGCTGGAACTGGCAGACAGGCACGTTTGAGGTGCGTGTGTTGTACGACGTACGGGTTCAAGTCCCGTCACTCGCACCATGTTGTGGGAGACAAAAAAGATGTCTCCCATGAAAAAGCCTGATTATATCGGGCTTTTTTGCTGCCCAAACGACGATTTTTCTCTGTGCAAAAACACAGATGTAAAATCGCCGTTTTCCCTTTGTGGCAGGACTCGAACTCCCGAAAAATGAATACCCAATATACAGGCAGACAGAAATCAAAAATCTATCTGCCTTTTTTATTACCCTCAAAAAGGAGAAAACAGATATGTTCCGCGCGCATCCGATTGACAGCAGCCATTTCCTCTGTATGCGCCGGGCAGCAGATCGGTGCCTGTGCAGCAAAAAACGCGCTGCAACCCGGTGCAGTGCGCATACGATAACCAGATATAAGGGGAAGCGGGACGACGGCAATGCGGTCAGCGCAGCGCGGTGACGCAGACACCGGCGATTGCGAGCGCCAGCGCTCCCAATTCACGCCGGGTGGGCCGTTCGCCGGTGCAGCAGCTCAACAGCGCTGAAACCGCCATCACACCGCCGGTAACCATGGGGTATTGCGTGGAGGCGGGGACGCGTGCCAGTGCGACCAGCAGGATCAAATTGGCGGCATAACTCAGGATGCCGCTGCCGGCGATTGCACTGGCAATTTTCGGACTGTAAGGGACTGAATCGCCGCGCCGGACGAACAATGCGGCCAACGCGATCGGCAGCGTTGCACCGGCGGACAGCATCGTGAACCCCAGCGCGTCCGGCTTGTCGCACGGCGTTGCGGCATAAATTTTGGAAATCACGCCGCTCAGCCCGTTGAGAACAAATACGCCTGCGCAGTACCCGAATCCGGTTTTGCCGCCCGGCGCACCGCGGATGGTCAGCGCCAATGCCGCCGCAATCAGCAATACGGCCAGGATTTTGCCAACGGTGATTTCCTCGCGGTAAACGACCAGTCCCAGCAGAAACGGCAGCAGCATCCCGCCGAGCATGGCGAATACCGAATACAGCGACAGATTGACCTGCCCCAGCGCTTTCAGGCTGAAAAACTGATATCCAATCCCATCAAGCGCCATCAGCAGTGCCATCCCCAGTGCGAATCTGCTCAGGGGCATCGGCTGTGCGCCGCGGAGTACCCATGCTGCGCCCAGAACGCACAGTCCGGCGGCGGCGCTTCCGGCTTTGAAAATCATTGTGGCCCGCAGTCCGCTGCCTGCAAGCCGGCCGTAGCGCTGATTGAACAGGAACTGGATCCCGAACATTGCGACGGCCGACAGAATCATTGCATAATCCATTTCGATTGACCTCTGAGTTGCAGAATGTCTGCATTATACCTGCAATCGGCGGAATTGTAAATGGAATTTGGCTATGAATTTATGTCATATGGCCGCGTTCAATCTGCGCGATATCCCGAATTGTTGCCGGGAGCAGCACCAGCGATGCCGCCAGCCATGCGCCGGGGTCGCCCAGCGACAGGCCGATGAATGCGGCGGTCGAGGCTTCGGCATTGATTGCGCCGCCGTTCAGCAGCTGCGGCAGCAGGAGACAGATGGCCGACCGCGTGACCAGTTCGCCGATGCCTGCGCCCAGCACATATCCCGGCCGGTCGATGCCCTGCACCGCGCTGCGCACCACGATCAAGTACCCCAGCAGCGCATAGAGTCCGATATCGACGTACAAATACGTATTCCCGAACCGAAGGGATTCCGGCGAGATTTTGTCGGCGCTCATGAAAATGTATTGATATGCGCCGTTGATCGTCAGCAGCAGTCCCACCGCCAGGCATACGGCGTTACACACCAGCATAATCACCAGCGCCTGTCCGGTTCCCTGACGGATGCGGCGGAGCTGTCCCTTGCCGTAGTTTTGCGCATTGAATCCCAGAATCGCCGACCCCAGTCCGTTGAATGCCGACATCAGGAAATTGATCAGCTTGCTTGCCGCACCAAATCCGTTCTGCGCCGGGGTGCCGGATACCATTGCGCCGGTGTCCGTCAGGTCAAACTGCACCACCGCGCTTTGCATGATGATGATTCCGATGGCGAGGATCGAAAATTGCAGTCCCAGCGGAATCCCGTTGCGCAAATGCGCGCCAATCGCGTCCCAATCGATCGCAAAATCCGATTTTCGTACGCGGAGCGCGGGATATTTGCGCACGGCGTATGCGGCGCAGGCAATCACGCTGATGAGCTGCGCCAGTACCGTTGCAATGGCCGCGCCGCGCGGCCCCATCCGCAGCGGCACTAGGAACAGCAGATCCAGCCCGATATTCAGCACGGTTGAAAATCCCAAAAAGATCAGCGGCGTAATCGAGTCCCCGTATGCGCGCAGTACGCCGCAGATGAAATTATAGCCCATTTGTGCGGCGATGCCGATGAAAATGACCAGGCAGTACGCGTAGGCGGCGTCGTACACGGCGGGATTATCCGGTGTGACGTGCAGCACGCGCAGCATCCACGGCAGCATGGACACAGACATTGCCGTCAGTACCACGGAGATTGCCAGCGTCAGGGCGATCTGCACGGCAAACGACCGCCGGATGCCGTCGTGGTCGCCGCGGCCGACGCACTGCGCGGTAATCACGCTGAACCCGGCGGTGCAGCCGAACGCAAATTGCAGAAAAATAAAGGTGAGCGGGTAGGTATCGTTGACGCCGGCGACCTGCGGGCCGGTCAGCACCTGACCGCAGATAATCGCGTCGGTCAACACGTAAATTTGCTGCAATAAGTAAGACAGCACAATCGGTGCAGCGTATATCAGCAGCACGCGCCACGGCGCGCCTTCCGTCAGGCAAACGGCGGTGCGGAATTTGGATTTTGTTCGGCGATTCATGGCAACCATCCTTTCCGGGCATTTCCGCATCCTATTATAACGCGATTTTCCGGGATTGCAAGCATGGAATTGTAAAATCTTTTCGCGCGGTTTTGCTTGCAGAATTTGCCGAATGATGTTATACTATATGTACGAAATCCAACTACGGAGGCGTTTGCGGTGACGGCACAGGAAGCATTGAAGCAATATTTTGGGTATTCGTCATTTCGGGGCGGGCAGGAGCCGCTGATCGACGCGATTCTGCACGGGCGCGACGCGTTCGGCATCATGCCGACGGGCGGCGGCAAAAGCCTTTGCTATCAAATCCCTGCGCTGCTGCTGGACGGGATTACGGTGGTGGTGTCGCCGCTGATCTCGCTGATGAGGGATCAGGTGATGGCGCTGAAAAACGCCGGGATTCCGGCGGCGTTCCTGAATAGCTCCCTCACACCGGTTCAGATGGATCGGGTGTGCGCCAATCTGGCGCGCGGCGATTACCGGATTGTCTACGTGGCGCCCGAACGGCTGGATGCCGGCGGGTTTCCGGCGCTCGCACAGCGGCTGAATATCGCGCTGCTGGCGGTGGACGAGGCACACTGCGTTTCGCAGTGGGGACAGGATTTCCGCCCCAGTTACCTCGGTATTGCGGAATTTGTGGATCGGCTGCCGCGCCGTCCGGTGGTGGCGGCCTTTACCGCGACGGCCACCGCGCAGGTGCGGGACGATATCGCTGCCCGGCTGTGCCTGCGCAATCCGCTGCAAATTGTCACCGGATTCGACCGTCCCAACCTCGATTTTGACGTCCGCAGCGTGCCGAACCGGTCGGAGGCGCTGCGCCAGCTGATTCGTGCCCGCAGCGGCAAAAGCGGGATTGTTTATGCATCGACGCGGGCCAACGTCGAAAAGCTTTGCGCAATGCTTCAATCCGACGGCATTGCTGCCACGCGCTACCACGCCGGACTGACCGACGAGGAGCGGCGGCAGAATCAGGAGGATTTTATTTACGACCGCAAGCCGGTGATCGTCGCGACCAACGCGTTCGGCATGGGGATTGACAAATCAAATGTCAGCTACGTCATTCATTACAATATGCCGATGAGCATCGAGGCGTATTATCAGGAGGCCGGACGTGCCGGGCGCGATGGTTCCCCGGCGGAGTGCATCCTGCTGTACAGCGCGTCCGACATTTATACTGCGCGCCAGCTGCTGGATCATCCGGCGCAGAACGACCGCCTGACCCCGGCGCAGCACGAAGAAATCCACCGGCGCGACCTGGCGCGGCTGCAACAGATGATCGATTACTGCAAGACGACGGATTGCCTGCGCGGTGTGCTGCTCGATTATTTTGGCCAGCCGCACGAAGCCCGGTGCGGAAATTGCGGGAACTGCCGGGCAACGTTCCAAACGCTGGATGTGACCGTTGACGCGCAGAAGATTTTGTCCTGCGTGGAGCGGATTCGGCGCAAGCTGGGGTATGCGGTCGGGGCGGCGTTGGTTGGCGACGTGCTGCACGGCAGCAATTTGGAACGCATCCGCGCGCTGCATCTGGACGAGCTGCCGACGTACGGGATTTTGCGCGGCCGTTCCCGCAGCGAAATTCAGGAGCTGGTGCTGTGGCTGCTGCGCGAGGGAGACCTGGCGCGCGACCCGGAGCACCAAAGCCTGACCGTCACGGCGCAGGGTCAGGGCGTTTTGTTCTGCGGCGAAACGCGGATGCGCACGGTCAAATATGTGCCGAAAGCGGTATCCGCACCGAAGAAATCGCGCGGTTCGGCCGATCTCCCGGTGCAGGATGCGTTGTACCAGGCGCTGCGCGGGCTGCGGGAGCGGTTGGCACGCGAGCTGCACGTCCCGGCGTACATCGTGTTTTCCAACGCTACGCTGGCCGATATGGCCGCGAAAAAACCGCGTACGATGGCGGAATTCCGCGAAGTTTCCGGCGTCGGCGAGGCCAAAGCCGCCCGGTATGGCGAGGCGTTTCTGTCCGAAATCCGAAAGAACGAGGCATAAAAAATCGGGGGCGCGCGGCGTCCCCGATTTTTTCCATTTGTTTACAAGTGCTGCAATACATCCACTGCTGCGGCCGGCAGCCGGCCCAGCGGATCCGGCCCGATGTTCAGCAGGTAGTTGATGCCGCGCGCGTTCAGGCGGTCTTTCAGTTCCCGCACTTGTTCCGGCGACCTCCAGTGCTGGTCGAATGCCTTGTAGCCCCACGTGTCGTTCAGTGTGGCCGGGCATTCATACAGGCCGGTGACGGCGCCGACGTTGCCGCAGCGCGCGGCCGACGGCGATTTGCCGATTTCGAAATCCACCTGATTGTCGCCGCAGGAGTGATAGTCGCCGATGCCGTTCCCGATGCGGGAGTTGACAAGGCAGTCCGGCTGGTACCGTTTGACCATATCGTACAGCTCCTGGCTTTGCGCGGCGGAGATGTCGTGCGGCGTGTCGAACCAGATCAGGCACAGATCGCCGTATTGCGTCAGGATTTCTTTCACCTGCGTTTTGATCTTGCCCTCAAAGCAGCGGGTGTAGTCCTTGCGATCATTGTCCGGGAAATCCCAGTCGTTCGTCCAGCTCATGCAGCCGCAGTTGGTGTGACCGCTGGTGTATCCGCCGCCGTCCGGGTCGTGCCAGTCGAGCGACTGGGAGTAGTACAGGCCCAGCTTCATCCCGTGCTTGCTGCACGCTTCGGCCAGCTCGCCGATCAGGTCGCGCTTGAACGGCGTGCCGTCCACGATGTTGTACTTGTCCCACGCCGAGCGGAACAGGGCAAAGCCTTCGTGGTGCTTGCTGGTGACGACCAGGTACTGCATCCCGGCGTCCTGCGCCAGCTGCACCCATTCGTCGGCGTTGAACAGGATTGGGTTGAACGCCTGCGCCAGCTGGCAGTATTCCGCGTTCGGAATCCGGAAGTACGACTGCGCCCACTCGCCGATGTGCGGGATCCGCCGACCCTTCCATTCGCCCGCGAGCATGGAATACAGCCCAAAGTGGATCATCATCCCGAATTTTGCCTGTTTGAACCATTCTTTGTTTGTCATTTGCAAAAACTCCTCTCAGAATCCAAAATCAGCTTGACAAAAGCTGCGTTTGGGTTTATTATATCGAACAGAGCGGGATTTGTACAGCACCAAAATCGGCGTGGTTGATGCCAAAATCGACTTGTGGGAGGACGATATGATTCAGGAACCGTTTTTCATCAATACCTGCGGGGCCAGAAAGGTGCCGCTCTCCTGGCAGCAGCGACCGTCGATCGAAATGCAGCGGCTGTACCTGATCCGCGGCGGACGGGGCTATTTTCTGCACGCGGATGGGACGCCGGAGCCGTTTGTGCGGGATACGTTTTATGTGTTTCCGCACAACCTGAAAGCCCGGTTTTTCAGCGATGCGGCCGACCCGATCGACCATGTGTTTTTCGATTTTCTGTCGGCGCCGCCGATTGTTGCGCCGCGTCCGCTGGTGTATCCGGCGGGCGATTCGCCGCTGCGGGAACTGGCGGCGCTGCTGACGGCGGTGTGGCGCGACGAACCGCCGGAGGAAGAACGAAAACGGCTGGGGTTTCACCTGCTGCGTGTTGCGCTGGCGATGCTGGACGATATCGCGCCGCTGCCGTACTGCGCCGACGGGACGGTCTGCGCGGCGCTGGACGCGATGCACCGCCGGTATGCGGAACCGGTGACGATATCGGAATTGGCCGGGTCGCTGCATTTTGAGGAAAACTACTTCATCCGCCGGTTCAAAGCGGTGATGGGGCAGACGCCGTATGCGTATCTGCGCGCGTATCGGCTGATGCGCGCCGAAGAACTGCTGCTGCGCGGCTGCACGCTGGCGCAGGCCGCCGTCCAAGTGGGGTACGAAAATCCGTCCTCGCTGGCGCGCGCACTCCGGACCCGCGGCGGAAAATAAAAAAACGCCGCCCCGGTTGGAGCGGCGAATTGCCGTGTTTTGTGACAGATGTTATACTGCGCGGGTCACTTTGCCCGAACGCAAGCAACGGGTGCAGGCGTAAACACGCTTCGGAGATCCGTCCACAATTGCCTTGACACGCTTAATATTGGGTTTCCAAGTCCGGTTGGAACGTCTGTGAGAATGGGAAACTTGAATGCCGAAGGCAACGTCCTTACCGCAGAAATCGCACTTTGCCATTTGACTGCACCTCCTTTATATCAGCTGCAAATGGATTAACAGCATTATTTTAGCAGAAACGCGCGATAAAAGCAAGTGTTTTTTTGAAATTCTCAAAAATATTTTTCAAAAAGCCGTTTGAAGTAAAAAAATTCTGATTTTTCATCCATTCAGATGGGTCAATTGCTTGTAATTTTCCCCGAAATCGTTTATAATAATAAAATGCTGGGGTATGCGTCCCGGCGAACGACGGATTTTGAATTGATTTTGAAACAGATCGAAGGAGGGGACGGTTCATGTGGATCATCCAGGCGGTGCGCAGCGGCGATTACCTGACGCTGCTGATCGGGCTGGCGGTTCGTGCGCTGATGGTGTTTGGGATTATGCCGATCCACGAATACGCCCACGGATGGGCGGCGTCGCGGCTGGGCGACCCGACGGCGCTGCGCAGCGGCCGCAATACATTCAACCCGGCGGCGCACATTGACCCAATGGGTGCGCTGTGCATCGTGCTGTTCGGGTTCGGCTGGGCCAAGCCGGTGCCGGTGAACCCGCTGTACTTCAAGCACCGCAAGCGCGATATGGCGCTTACTGCGGCGGCGGGACCGGCGTCCAACCTGCTGCTGGCGCTGCTCAGCGCGGTGCTGTATAATATATTGTATCTGCTCGGTGTTCGGTCGGACGCGACGGTGCTGGTGTTCTACTATCTGATTACGCTCAACGTATCGCTGGCGGTGTTCAACCTGCTGCCGATTCCGCCGCTGGATGGCGCGCGGATTTTCGCGTGGGTGCTGCCGGAGCGGGTCAGCTGGTGGGTTGCGCGGTACGAGCGGATCATCATGATCGTGCTGATGGTTGCAGTGTTTTCGGGCCGGCTGGATTTTATCCTCGATGCACTGAACCGCTGGGCGTTCCAGGGGATTATGACGATTGCGGACGCACCATTCCGGCTGCTGGGATTGTTTTGACCGAAATTACCCGAAGGGAAGGAAACCATGACGGAAGCCATTTCGTACAAGCTGGACGTGTTTGAAGGTCCGCTGGATCTGCTGCTGCACCTGATTGTGCAGAACAAACTGAATATATACGATATTTCGATTTCGGAACTATTGGATCAATATCTGGCCAAAATCCATGAAATGCAGGAGCAGATGGAGGTTGCCAGTTCGTTTTTGGAGATGGCGGCGCGGCTGGTGTACATCAAAACGGTGTCGCTGCTGCCCAAAAGCCCGGAAGCCGAGCAGCTGAAACAGGAACTGACCGGACAGCTGCTGGAATATCAGGAATGCAAACGAATCGCTCAGGTGCTGGCGGCGCAGATTTCGTTTGACCGGTTTGTGCGCACGCCGACGGAGATCGAATCGGATCAGACATATACGCGGACGCACGCGCTGACCGAGTTGATGAAAGCGTATCTGGTTTCCGCCGGACGCGCGGGCCGTCGGCTGCCGCCCCCGGCGGAGTCGTTTCACGCGCTGGTGGCACGGCCGGTGGTATCGGTTTCGACGGGCGCATTTCGCGTGCTGCGGATGCTGCGGCGTCGGCCGGTGAATATTGACGATGTGTTTGCGACGGCGTCCGGGCATTCGGAATTGGTGGCGATCTTTTTGGCCATGCTGGAACTGATCCGCTCCGAGCGTGTGACGATGGACGACGATGGCGCGCTCACGCTGCGGCCCGGCCATCATGCGGCGGCGGCCGACGAAGAAGGGGGACAAGCCGATGAAAATTCATGAATTGCAGGCGGCGATGGAAGCGCTGCTGTTTGCGAGCGGAGAACCGCTCCCGGTGGAGAAAATTGCCGAAGCGCTGGCGATTGACGTTCCGGCGGCGCGCCAGCTGCTGGAAGATATGGCGGCGCGGATGCAGGACGAGTCGCGCGGGGTGGAGCTGATCGAGCTGGACAGCGCGTATCAGCTGTGCACCAAAGCGCAGTTCGCCGATCCGATCCGCCGCGTGCTGGAAACGCGCCGCAACACGCCGCTGACGCCGGCGGCGATGGAGGTGCTGGCGATCATTGCGTACAACCAGCCGGTGACACGCGCATTCGTGGAACAGATTCGCGGGGTCGATTCGGCAGCCGTGGTGACCGGGTTGGTCAACAAAGGGCTTGTCGAAGAGCGCGGCCGATTGGAACTGCCGGGGCGTCCGCTGCTGTACGGGACGACCGACCAGTTCCTGCGGTGCTTCGGAATCCGCGACCTGCATGAGCTGCCGCCGGTGCATCCGTCGGATACGCCCGGCGCGGCCTGGCCAACGGAGTCGTAAAATGGGATGGATTATACTGGGTGCAGTGCTGGGACTGATTGCATTGATTCTGCTGATTCCGGTGCGCGTGTGTCTGACGTACCGGACGGAACCGAAGCTGACGGTCTGGGTTGCATTTGTGCCGATTCGGCTGCTGCCCGCGCCGGAGCGGGCAGCAGCGCCGCCCCAAAAGAAAAAAGAAAAGCCCGAAAAACCGGGCGAATCGGGCAAAAAGCAGAACCTTCTGCAAGAAATCCGCCAAACGGACGGAATTTCTGGCGTGGTGTCGTTCCTGAAACAGGCGATTGCAATCGCGCTGCGGCTGGTGGGGCGCGTGACGCTGCGGCTGGTGATTGAGCGGCTGGATCTGCGCTTTTCCGCAGCGGCCGGGGACAGTGCCGAAACGGCGATCCTGTACGGCAAAGCGTGCGCCGCGGTTTATCCGGCGGTGACGCTGCTGAGCGGCGCGCTGCATTCCGAAAGAATCCGGGTCACGGTGGCGCCCGATTTCCTGGCGGACAGCGTGTCCGTCGATTGCCGGCTCCGCATCCGGCTGCGGCTGATTTGGCCGGTAGCCTACGGAGTGCAGGCACTGGTTCGGTTCCTGCGGCTGATGATTCGCCAAAAGCGGCGCAGCACGGCTGCATCCGTCAAGTAACGCACAGAGAAAGGAAGCGTATTTATAATGGCAGAAAAATTTACGGAAAGCCTGATGGACAAAACCATCGAAAAAATCAAATCCATGGTCAATACAGACACAGTGATCGGCGCGCCGATTCCGGTGGGCGATGTGACGCTGATTCCGGTGTCCAAAGTGACGTACGGGTTCGCAGCGGGCGGCTCCGATCTGCCGTCCAAAACGGCCGGTGCGGAGCTGTTTGGCGGCGGCGGCGGCGCGGGAATCACGATTGCGCCGGTGGCGTTTTTGTCGGTGTGCGGCACGCAGGTGAAGCTGCTGCCGATCAACCAGCCGTTTACGACGCTCGACCGCGTGGTGGAGATGGTGCCGGAAGCGGTGGACAAAGTGACCGGATTCATCCAAAGCCGCAAAAAGAAAGGCGATGCGCAGCCGGCGGAAGACCTGGCCGACGAGATTGCCGCCGAGGCTGCGGAACAAATCGCGGAAAAGCTGGACTGATACGCATTTTTTGCGTCAGCCGCCCATAAAAATCCAGTAGAACGGAAGGGGCGGGACGCATGAAATTCAAACGGAAAATTGCGGCGATTGCAGCGGCGGCACTGCTGCTGATGCCGGGCGCGCGCTGCTGGGCGGCGGAGGCCGAATGTTCGGCTGCGGCCGCGGTGGTGATGGAAGCATCGACCCGGCGGGTGCTGCTGGAAAAACACGGGACAGATCGTCTTTCGATGGCCAGCACCACCAAAATCATGACGGCGCTGCTGGCACTGGAATCGGAGCGGCTGGACGAACCGGTGACGGTGACGGACGCGATGACCCGGACGGAAGGTTCGTCCATATATTTGAAACCCGGCGACCGGCTGACACTGCGCAGCCTGGTGGTCGGGCTGATGCTGGAATCCGGCAACGACGCGGCGCTGGCGATTGCCATCACGCTCGACGGCAGCGAAGCGGCGTTCGTGGCGAGGATGAACCGCCGTGCGGCCGAATTGGGGATGACGGGAACGCATTTCGTCACGGCATCCGGTCTGGACGACGACGCACACTACACCACCGCGCGCGATATGGCACTGCTGGGCTGCGCGGCGATGGAGTCCCCGGAATTTGTGTCCATCGTGTCGCGCCAAACGATGACGGTGGATTTTCTGTCGCCCGCCGTCCGCCGTACATTTTATAATCACAACCGCCTGCTGCGCGAAATGGACGGCTGCATCGGCATCAAAACAGGGTTCACCAAAAAATCCGGCCGATGCCTGGTGTCCTGCTGCGAGCGGGACGGGGTGCGGATGGTGGCCGTGACGCTGAATGCGCCCGACGACTGGAACGATCACAAACAGCTGATGCGCCGCGCGTTTGCGATGGTGGAGCCGGTGCTGCTGACG
>CAJKBQ010000047.1 GCA_905198155.1 uncultured Eubacteriales bacterium | reverse complement strand
GCTCCCTCTTGAGGGAGCTGGCTCGCGCCGCAGGCGCGAGACTGAGGGAGTTGCCTTCGGCCGCACCGCAACAAGACGAAGAAACTAACCTCGTAGTGCGGAATTGCCCTCGGCCGCGGGGAAGCCCCTCAGCACGACGTACTGGAAGTTTCCCGCAACAGAAAGTATCCCGGCAACGCCGAAGTCAACTCCTTCAGCCTCTCGGCAGCTCCCTCGCGAGGGAGCCATGTACCGTAAGACTCATGTAGCAGGAGAAAATCTTCGGCCGAAAGATTCTTGTCATTGCGCGCTATTCCGGCAATACGACCCCCAGGCTCCCTCGCGAGGGAGCTGGCAGCGGTCGACGCAGTCACCGCGTGCAGCGCCTGAGAAAGTCGCCCCTCCGCCGCAGCACAACAAGACAAAGAAACACCCCCATAGCGCAAAGCCCCAAACAATACAATCCATCCCAACCAAAACAAAACATCCCACTCATACCAATATCTATTATCTATTATGTATTATCTCTTATCTATTATCTAAAATATACCAAGATCCGGCTTGCAATAAAGGAGATTCCCAATGGATGCTTCAACTGAAAAACATTACCGCGCGCTGGAACTGGACAAAATCCTCGACCGGCTGGCCGGCCAGACATCCTGCCCGGACGCGGCCGATGCGGCGCGGGCGATTGCGCCCAGCAGCGACCTGGACGAGGTGCGCCGCCGCCTGACCCAGACGGAGGACGCGTTTCAGCTGTCCGGCCGGTTCGGCGCGCCGTCGTTCGGCGGGCTGGTCAACTGCACCAACGCGCTGCGCCGTGCCGAGGCCGGCGGCGTGCTGACCATGGGCGAACTGCTGCACGTGTCGCAGCTGCTGCACGCCATGCGCGCGCTGCACGATTGGCACACCCACTCCGAAGGGATGGTCACGTCGCTGGAAGATTTGTTCGGCGCGCTGTGCGTCAATAAATTTTTGGAGGACAAGATCGACACTGCCGTCCGCTCCGAGGACGAGCTGGCCGACAATGCGTCTCCGGCGCTGGCCGACATCCGGCGCAAAATCCGCGCCGCGTCCGCCCGCGTGCGCGAGCAGCTGGACAAATTGATTCGGTCCAGCACCTATCAGAAATTTTTGCAGGACGCCATCGTGACCATGCGCGACGGGCGGTATGTGGTGCCGGTGAAGGCGGAATGCCGCGGCGACGTGCCGGGGCTGGTGCACGACACGTCCGCCAGCGGCGCGACGCTGTTCGTGGAGCCGACCGGCGTGGTGGAGGCCAACAACGCCATCCGAATCCTGCAAGGCAAGGAAAAAGAGGAAATTGACCGGATTTTGGCGGAATTGTCGCAGCTGGTGGGATCGTTCGCCGACCCGATTATCGCCGGATACGACTACGCGGTGACGCTGAATGTGATCTTCGCCAAGGCGCATTTGGGGTACCAGATGCGCGCCAGCGTCCCCAAAATGGACGACGGCGGGCGGATTCGGCTGAACCGGGCGCGCCACCCGCTGCTCCGGCCGGAAACGGCGGTGCCCGTCACGCTGGAACTGGGCACAACGTTCGACACGCTGGTGATTACCGGCCCGAACACCGGCGGCAAAACCGTCACGCTGAAAACCATCGGCCTGCTGACGCTGATGGCCGCGTGCGGGCTGATGATTCCGGCGGGCGAGGAGAGCGAACTGTCGGTGTTCGACCATGTGTTCGCCGACATCGGCGACGAGCAGTCGATCGAGCAGTCGCTGTCCACATTTTCGGCGCACATGACGAACATCGAATCCATCCTGCGGCAGGCCGACGCGCGCAGCCTGATTTTGATCGACGAGCTGGGTGCGGGCACCGACCCGGTGGAGGGCGCGGCGCTGGCGCGGGCGATTTTGGAAACGCTGCGCGGCCGCGGGACGCGCGTGGCGGCGACGACGCACTACGCCGAGCTGAAAGAATTCGCGCTGCAAACGCCGGGCGTGGAAAACGCGTGCTGCGAGTTCGACGTCGCGACGCTGCGGCCGACGTACCGGCTACTGATCGGCGTGCCGGGGCGGTCGAACGCGTTCGCGATTTCGGAGCGGCTGGGAATTCCGGCGGCGGTGGTCGATCGGGCGCGGGCGCTGGTGTCGGACGAGGCGACGCGGTTCGAGGACGTGGTGCAGAAGCTGGAATCCACGCGGCAATCGCTGGAAGCAGAGCAGCAGGCGGCGGCGCAGGCGCGGGCCGAAGCGGTGCAGGCGCTGGAACGCGCAAAGCAGCACGAGGCCGAACTGGCGCGCACGCGCGCGGCCGAACTGGAACGCGCCCGCACCGACGCCCGCAACCTGACGGCGCGCACCCGCGCCCAGGCCGAGGCACTGCTGGCAGAATTGGAAACACTGCGCAAAAATGCGGACGCCGCCGGTTCGGCACAGGCACGGGCGGCGCTGCGCGCCGGAATCCGCGCGATGGAGACGGAGGCCGACCCGGTGGAGGCGAAAAAGGCCGACAGCGGCTACAAGCTGCCGCGTCCGCTGAAAAAGGGCGACCGCGTGCTGATTTTTGACATTGACAAAAAGGCCATCGTGATCGCGCCCGCCGACTGCGCCGGGCAGGTGGAGGTGCAGGCGGGGATCATCAAAACGCGCGTGCCGCTGGCCAATCTGCGGCTGCTGGAAAGCAATGGTGTGACCGGGTCGGGAACTGCCGCGCCGCATGGCCGCAAGCCGCGCGGTGTGACGAAGGAGCTGAGCCGCTCCGCCGCGCGCACCGAGGTCGATCTGCGCGGGATGACCGCCGACGAGGCGATTGTGGAGCTGGATCGGTTCATTGACGCGGCGGTGCTGTCCGGCGTGGGACAGATTTCCATCATTCACGGCAAAGGCACCGGCGTGCTGCGCAATGCCGTCACGCAGCGGCTGCGCAGCCACCCGAACATCCGGACGTTCCGGCTGGGCGTGTATGGCGAGGGCGAAAACGGCGTGACGATTGCGGAGCTGAAATGATTGCGGCGGTACGGGCGTCTATCCGCGGCCGTCCGGGCATATTCATAAATCAAAAGGGGGACATTCTCATGAAGAAATTTTTTACCATTGTATTGATCCTGCTGCTGGTGATTGCCGCCGGCGGGGCGGGGTGCTACGCGGCGGCGCGCCAGCCGTCCGAAGTGGAAACAGCGCAGGCGTCGGTGGATGATCTGGCGGGGCGCGCGTTCCGGGCGGCCATCTCCGGCGGGACGTTCACCGTTTCGCCCGGCGAGCTGAACACGCTGCTGATCGACCGGCTGCCGGCGGACGACTACCCGGAGATGCAGTCGGCGCAGGTCGGCACACCGTCCGAGTCGGGCGACGTGACGGTGGCGCTGGTGATGCGGTACAAAAAGCGCAACTGGGCGGTGACGGTCACGGGGACGCTGGGGCCGGATCTGGCCGAAGGGCGGATGTGCGGCGTGACGTTTGCGCCGCATACCGTGAAGGTCGGCAAGCTGCCGATTCCGGCGACCGTTTGGCAGCGCGTCGCGGCAAAATGGGAATTGTACGACGCGGCGACCGGGATGGTGCACATTGAGCTGAAATTGCCGGTGAACTGCACCGGGCTGTCGGTCTCGCCGGACGGCGTGACGGTGACGATGCCTGCGCCGACGTATCCCGTCACGGAGGGGCTGGACGAACTGGCGAAGCTGTGGGACGAATCGCTGAATCAGATCAAAAGCGGGATGTCGTGGGCGGACGTGCTCACCGAGTGGCAGCAGCGCTACCCGGACGAGACGGTGCGCCAGCTGGCCGAGCTGTTCAAAACGTGGATTCGCGCGCAAACGTCGCGGGAATGGCTGAATGCGTTGCGTTTTTGGACGTATTGATGCGCCGGATGTTGTGAAAAGGAAATGAAAAATCGTGGGAAAATATACAAATACAGACACTTATGCACTGACCAACGCGATGGTGCTGGACGGAACCGAATCGATGATGCCGCAGCGCCGGACGGTCTGCATCCGCGGCGCGGAGATTGCGGACGTGACCGACCGCGTGCCGGACGGGGTTCCGGCGATCGACCTGCACGGGCAGTACCTGCTGCCGGGGCTGATTAACCTGCACGTGCACCTGCCGGCGTCCGGCAAGCCGCGGAGAAAGCCGTCCGACCCGCGGAAGCTGGTGCGGCTGATTACGCGCAATGCGCTGACGAACCGCGTGGGGGTGCAGCTGTGCGCGTCGTACGCGAAGGCGGAGCTGCTCAGCGGCGTGACCACCATCCGCACCGTCGGCGGCGTCGCGAATTACGACACGACGCTCCGCGACCGCGCGGCGCAGGGCGAGATTTTGTCCCCGCGGATTTTGGCGTCCAACATGGCGGTGTCGGTGCCGGGCGGGCACATGGCCGGGTCGCTGGCGTACGAAGCGCACAGCGCCGCCGAAGCCGAGGCACTGGTGGCGCGTATTGCGGCCGACCGGCCCGATCTGATTAAGCTGATGATCACCGGCGGCGTGATGGACGCCGAAGTGGTCGGGGAGCCGGGCGTGCTGCGGATGCAGCCGGCGCTGGTGCGTGCGGCGTGCGACAAAGCCCACGCGCTGGGGCTGAAAGTGGCGGCGCACGTCGAAAGCCCGGAGGGGGTTCGGGTTGCGCTGGAAAACGGCGTGGACTCCATCGAGCACGGCGCGCAGCCGGACGACGAGATTCTGCGTCTGTTCCGGGAGACGGGTGCGTTTCAGGTGTCCACCATCTCGCCGGCGCTGCCGTACGCGCTGTTCGACCGGTCGGTGTCGCACGCGACGGCGGTGCAGCAGGCCAACGGCCGTGTGGTGTTCGACGGGATCGTTGCGATGGCGAAGGCGTGTTTGGCGGCGGGAATTCCCGTTGGGCTGGGCACGGACACCGGATGCCCGTACATTACGCACACAGATATGTGGCGCGAGTTATGCTATTTTGTGAAATATTGCGGCGTGACGCCGGCGTTCGCGCTGCACACCGCCACGATGCGGAACGCGCTGCTGGCCGGAATCGACGCCGAAACCGGGTCGATCGAGCCGGGCAAATCGGCCGATCTGCTGGTGGTCGCGCGCAATCCGCTGGAAGATTTGACCGTGCTGCGCCAGCCGGAGATGGTGGTCAAGGCCGGGTTCCGGATTGAGCACCCGCACGTCCGGAAGATGAAAAAGGTGGAGCGGGAGCTGGATAAGTTTTTGGGGTAAAAAAATTTGCCGCAGGGGGACCTGCGGCGATTTTTTTAGATAATAGATAATTTTTGGTATGGAGAGGGAATGATTTGGTAAAATTGGGGTGGTGGATTGCAGGGGCGATCATTGATCGCCCGGTTCTGCAACAGGGAGAACCCCGGTGCGTATGGAAGGGCAACTCCTTCAGCCTTAGCGGTGTCTGCGACGACCGCGGGCAGCTCCCTCGCGAGGGAGCCGTGTATTGAAAGATCCATGTAGTTGGGAAAAACTGTTAGCCGATAGATTCTTGTCATTGCGCGCTACACCGGCAGTACGACCCCCCAGGCTCCCTCGCGAGGGAGCTGGCGCCGCAGCGCCTGAGGGAGTTGCCCTCGGCCGTACCGCAACAAGACAAAGCAATCAACCCCAAGGGCGTTGCCCTCCTCCGCCGCATTTTATTCTCACGCGCTACCCCATCCATACGACCAAAGGCGCCCTTTTGGAGGGCGCCTTTGTGCCGAAAATCGTGCGTTGCGGAGCATTTTTCGGGTGCAAGCCGGCGGTTTTCCTTACCGTTCCCCCATCCACGCCGCTACTTTTCGGTACGCGTACACCCGGAATTCGTTCGGGTCGAGCGCGGCGGCCGCGTTGATCTCGCGGTCAGCATCCAGCCGATTCCCTTGCCCCAACAGCGCAAACGCGCGCAGGACGTGCGATTCCACGCCGTTTTGCTTGCGGATATCGTCCTCAAACGGCATCGGGGACGGCGAGCCGACGCCGTAGTAGGTGCGGCGATCCAAATGCGATTGCAAATCGTCGGCGCGGGCGACCATCTCCCGCAGCACCGCGTCCGCGTCGGCGAACCGCAGCAGCTGCCGCAGCGCCAGCGCCCGGAACATCGACAGCTCCGACACCGTCGATTTGTCCACCGACGCTGTCTTGTACGCCGCGCGCGCTGCATCGTCGTCGCCGCGCAGCGCCGCCAATTGTCCGATCAGGTAGAAAATGTGCGCCTCCTGATTGAAATACGTTTTGGCCTCGCCGTACGATTTGGGAATGATCTGCGCGTCGTGCAGCAGCGCCGATGCGTGCGCCGGGTTGCCCCACTCCGCCATCGCGTACAGCACGTGCATCCACGCGTGCTGGCGGGTCAGCTTGCCTTCGCCGCCCTCGTAGATGTGGAAATGCTTCGCCTTGGCCGCCGCAATCGCCTCCGCGTAGCGGCCGTCCATGCACAGCAGCACCATCCGGTCGAGGCAGCAGTCGTCGCGCGCCGCGAGCAGCGCCGGGTAGCGGTCGTACACCGCGAGGCGCTCCGCCGTGGTCGCACCGCTGGCTTTGAGCAGCTGCTGGTATTCGAGCAGCAGCCGCGGGTCGTCGCGCAGCGTCAGGGCGCGCGCCATGCACATCCGCGCGGCGGCTGCGTCGTGGCGGTGGTCAAAATACAGCAGTGCCAGATTGCGGTACGCTTTGGCGTGCGCCGAGTCGCGCTGCACGCACGATTCAAAGCACGCCGCCGCCTCCGCATACCGCCGCCGGTCAAAATACAGGCAGCCCAGGTAGTACGACGCATTCGCGCCGCCGCATCCGTCGATGGCGGCTTGCAGCACGGCGATATCCTCCGGCTGCGACGGGAAGCACGTCCCGGTGCCGCACGATTCGGCGGCCGCCCACTCTGCGGCGGGGTCGCGGCCAAGCTGGCGCAGCGCATATGCTTTGTAGTAGTGGCTCAGCGGGTCGTCCGCGTCGGCCAGCAGGCGCAGGGCGTCGTCCGCCCATCCGGCGGTCAGGTAGGTGCGCGCCACGTCCAGCCGGTTTTCCGGTTTGGCGGCGAATTGCACCATCGCATCGGCCGCGCCGTCCAGCCCGGCGAACTGCGCTTCGGCGACGGCAAAGCAATCGAGCGGATCGTCTGCGAACGCCTGCGCGGCGGACTGCGCGGCATCCGGGCAGCTCAGGCGGCGGCGAATCGCGGTCTGCACGTCGCGCGCCAGCGGATGGTCGGATTCACCTAATTTTTCCATCGCGTCGGCGAGGTCGCCGCGTCGGCAGTCGATCAGCGCCAGCAGATACATCGACGCGCTGCGGTACGCGTATTGCCAAGCCGCACGGTACAGCGTGTCGTACGCGCCGTCACCGTCCCCGGCGTACAGCTGCGCCGCGCCTTTGAGGTAGAACGCTTCGGTGTCGGCGGGGTGCTCGTTGCGGGCGGTCAGGCGGCGGATGGCCGCGTCGGCGTAGGCGACGCAGTCGTCGAATCGGCCGTCGCGCAGCGCCAACCGCGCCAGACCGGTATTGCAGCGGGCGTCGTCCGGGTCGCGGCGCAGGCCCTCGCGGTAGTAGTCGGCGGGGTCGAAGTTGTGCTGCTTATACTGCTCCAAATGCAGGCCGTTGAGGTACAGCTCCTCCACCGTCGCGATTTCGGCGGGGGTGCGCACCGGTTCGCGCACGGCAATCGGCTGCTTTTTGCCGCGCCGCACCGGCCGGTAAGCCACCAGCACCCGCCCGTCGGCGGCCACCAGCGCGGCGGTGAGGTCGTGCTCGTCCACGTCGCCGCGGTCGAATTCCGCTGTGACCGGCGCGTCCGGCGTGGCGTCCACGGGTTGGTCGAGCAGCGTTTGGCCGTGCGCGGTGACGCGGATATGCGCGCCGGGGAACTGCCCCGTCGCCAGGAACGCCAGGCGCACGATGCGGCTGTTTTCCGGGTCGAGGGTGAAGTTCATCGCGCCGTCAATTGTCGCGTTTTTCACGCCGCCCAGCCCGCGAATCGGGTACCAATACTGCGTGAACGTCCGCGTTTCGTACGGCGCCAGCCAGGTGAAGTCCGGTTGATTGTCGGTATACACGCCGGTCATCAGCTCAATGTACGGGCCGTTTTCGTCCGTCAGGTTCGCGCACCACATCGCGCCGAAGTCGCCTTTGCCCCAGTGCCACATCTTTTTGCCGGGGGAGACGTGGTGATTCGCGACGGTCGCGACGCCCATCTGCCGCCCTTCGTCGTAGCCCGCGACGAAGTCCATGTCCGACTGCCCTTGCGACACCAGGTACGACGACGGGACTTTGATCGCGTCGTAGCGGGAAATGTCGGTACCGTCGCCAAAATTGAACGGGCGGGCGGTGCGGTACACGCCTTTCGCGATCGGCCATTGCAGCACGGCGCGGCGGTCGTGGTCGTTGACCCACTCCACGTCCGGCGGGAAAATCGTCCGGTATTGGTCGTTCGCGGGGGCGGCGAGGTTCGCCCACCACATAAACGTCTGCGGTTGCGGCGTGCGGTTGTACACGCGGACATCGGCGCGGATGTACGACCGCCCTTCCGCCAGCGAGATGCCGACCATGCCTTTCATCCGGTACAGCGGGTCCACTTCGCCCATCCAGACGGTTTTCGTCCCATCCGGCGCGGTGGTCACGGCCGATTCTGTGGGCAGGAACGTGGTGGGGCGGTGGTGCTGCGGCCAGTTGAACTCGATGCCGCCGGAAATCCACGCCCCCGCCAGCCCCACCAGCGCGGGCTTCACGACTTCGTTGTAGTACACAAAGTCGTATTGGCCGATTTTGTCGTACGCGCGGAGAATCTTGCCGCCGATTTCGGGCAGCAGCACGGTGCGGACGTACTCGTTTTCCAGCTCGTACACGGTGTACGTCGCGTCGGATTTGGCGTCGGTAATCCCGTCGGAATACGGGATGGGGTACAGGCGGCCGGACGCGCCCTGGTACGGCTTGTGCTCAAAAAACATCGGCAGTTCGTGCGCCGGTTTGGGCGGGTAGGTGGGGATTTGCGTTTGCTTGCGGGTGACTTCGATCATCGCGGATTGCGCCTCCTTGGATTTTTGTGTGCGTTTGATTCTATTGTACCGCAGCGCGCGGCGCGGCGCAACCCGAAAATCCGTGCGGCGCGGCGACGGGGTTTTTGGTACGGACGCGCAAAAACCGTTTCATTTTATTCACACGGGCGCAAAAAACGAATCGTATAATACGCATTGTAATATTTATTTGCGCATTTTTCCGATTTTCGCTGCAAAAATCTTCAAAACGGAGGCAAAAGATGCTATCGCTCAGGCAAATTACGAAAAATTACGAAGTCGGCGGCCAATCGGTTCCGGCGCTGCGCGGGATTGACCTGGCGTTCCGCGAAAGCGAGTTTGTGTCGATTTTGGGGCCGAGCGGGTGCGGCAAAACCACGCTGCTGAACCTCATCGGCGGACTGGATCAGTACACCAGCGGCGACCTGATGATTAACGGCCGCTCCACCCGGCAATTTACCGACCGCGACTGGGACGCGTACCGCAACCATTCGATTGGGTTTGTGTTCCAAAGCTATAACCTGATCCCGCACCAGAGTGTGTTGGCGAACGTGGAGCTGGCGCTGACGCTGAGCGGTGTGTCGAAAGCCGAGCGGCGGCGGCGCGCGGCCGATGCGCTGCGCCGGGTGGGGCTGGGCGACCAGCTGCACAAAAAGCCGAACCAGATGTCCGGCGGGCAGATGCAGCGCGTGGCCATCGCGCGGGCGCTGGTGAACGACCCGGATATCCTGCTGGCGGACGAGCCGACCGGCGCGCTGGACTCCGAAACCAGCGTGCAGGTGATGGAGCTGCTGCGGGAGATTGCGCACGACCGGCTGATTATCATGGTGACGCACAACCCGGAGCTGGCGCAGCGGTATTCCACGCGGCTGATTCGCCTGCTGGACGGCCGGGTGGTAGACGATTCCGCGCCGTATGCGCCGGCGGAAGCCGAATTGCAGCCGAAAAAATCCCAGCCGAAGCCGAAAAAGGCCAAGACCGGGATGTCATTTTTCACCGCGCTGTCGCTGAGCGCGAACAACCTGCTGACCAAAAAGGCGCGCACGTTCCTCACGTCGTTCGCCGGGTCGATCGGGATCATCGGGATTGCGCTGATTCTGTCGGTGTCGGCGGGCGTGAACGCGTATATCGAGTCGGTGCAGCGGGACACGCTGTCGTCGTACCCGATCGAGATCGAGGCGGAAACGGTGGACTACACCGCGTTGATTCAGTCGATGATGGAAGCGCCGTCCGACGCGTCCGATGCGCACGAGCGGGACGCGGTGTATTCCAGCAACGTGATGGCGCAGCTGATGAATTCGATGACCGGATCGTCGATGCAGCGCAACGACCTGAAACGGTTCAAGCAGGCGATGGAATCCGGCGAATTGGGCGATTTGACGGCGAATGCCAGCGCCATCCGGTACAAATATGACCTGGAATTGCCGATATATGTCAAAGATTCCGACGGCAGCACCGTCCGCGCCGACGTGGCGGACGTGATGGCGATGATGTACGGCGATTCGGCGTCGATGATGCAGCAGTATTCGGGCGGGTCGATGTCGATGTGGGAGGAGCTGCTGCCGGGCGCGGACGGCGAATCGGTCAACAGCCTGCTCACCGGGCAGTACGACGTGGTGTACGGCCGGTGGCCGGAATCGTACGACGAGATTGTGCTGGTGCTGAACGAGCGCAACGAGGTCAGCGACCTAGGGCTGTATGCGCTGGGGCTGAAAACGAAGTCGGAAATGCAGGCGCAGGTCGATGCCATCCGCCGCGGCGAACCGATGGACGACACGCAGCGCCGCTGGTCGTACGAAGAAATTTGCGCGCAGACGGTGAAGCTGGTGCCGTTGCCCGATTTTTACCAAAAAGGAGCGGACGGCCGGTACACCGACCTCACGCAGTCGGAAACCGGGCGCGATTACCTGTACGAAAACGGCCTGGCGCTGCGCGTGGTGGGCATCATCCGGCCGAACGAGGACGCCGCCGCGTCGATGATGACCGGGTCGGTGGGCTACACGGCCGCGCTGACCCAGTACCTGATTGACCACGCGGCGGAATCGGATGCCGTTGCGGCGCAGAAAGCCGCGCCGGACACGGATATCCTCAGCGGGCTGCCGTTCCGCACCGACGCGGACGATGCGCGGTCGGACGCGGAAAAGGCCGCGCAGTTTGCCGCGTGGGCGGCCGCGCGCACCGATGCCGAAAAAGCCGCGCTGGCGGTGACGCTGGCCGGCACGCCGGACGATGCGACGCTCGACGCGATGGTCGCGCAGACGATCGGGAATGCGACGCGGGCGCAGCTGCAAGCCCAGCTGATCGCCTCCGCCGCCGAATCGACGGGGATGACGGCCGAGGCGCTGACCGCGTATTTTGACGCGATGGACGACGGTGCGTTTATGGCGTACGTCCAAAAAGCCGTGCGCGAGCAGGCGGCGGCGCAGTATGCCGAATCGGCGCGGGCGCAGCTGCAATCGCGCAGCACGGCGGAGCTGGCGGCGATGCTGGACGCGCAGGTCGCGCAGGCGGACGACGCCCAGCGCGCCGCGTGGTACGATTTGTGCGCCGACCAGATGTTTGCCGACGGGACGTACGACGCGCGGCTGCGCAGCCTGGGCGTGGTGGACCCGGCGCAGCCCGCGGCGGTGCAGCTGTACGCCGACTCGTTCGAGGCCAAAGACGCCATCGCCGATGCGATCGACGCGTACAATCGGGCGCAGTCCGACGAATCCGCGCAGCTGCGGTACACCGACTACGTGGCGCTGCTGATGTCGTCGATCACGACGATTTTGAACGCGATTTCGTATGTATTGATCGCGTTTGTGGCGATTTCGCTGGTGGTGTCGTCGATCATGATTGGGATTATCACTTATATTTCCGTGCTGGAACGCACCAAGGAAATCGGCATCCTGCGCGCGATCGGCGCGTCCAAGCGCGATATCGCCCGCGTGTTCAACGCCGAGGCGCTGATTATCGGGTTCGCCGCCGGGGCGCTCGGCATCGGGATCACGGTGCTGCTCAACGGCGTAATCAACCTGATTTTGCACCGGCTGACGGGCATCGCGACGCTGAACGCCGTGCTGCCGGCGCTCGGGGCCGGGATTCTGGTCGCGCTGAGTATGTTCCTCACGTTCATCGCCGGGCTGGTGCCGTCGCGGATTGCGGCGCGCAAGGATCCGGTAATCGCACTGCGCAGCGAGTGAAGCGCTGGAAAATAGTGTGAAAACAGCTCCTCCGACCCATGGGAATGACGTGGGGCGGGGGAGCTGGTTTTTGTGGGGACAGGGTAGAGGAGAAACGATTTGAAGAATTCATAGTGGAGGAATGTCATACAACTTGCATATTTATGCCACATAAAATGGATTTCATTGTTTCCATCCCGGATATTTCAGAAACTTCGCCACACGTCGTTGACAACGCAACAATTTTGTGCTATAATAGTATCAGGCATAACGCAACTATTTTCACAAAACAAGGAGTGAATTTCAATGGCAGAACGAAGAATGTTTGCAAAATCCGTCATTTTCAACGACCATTTTGGGAATTTGCCGCTGCAAGCGCAGCTGCTGTACTTCAACCTCTCGCTGGAAGGCGACGACGACGGATTCCTGAACAACGCGTGGTTCGTTCAGCGGATGATCGGTGCAACGGCCGATGATATGCAGGCACTGATCGACGGGGGATACCTGATTCGGTTCGATTCGGGCGTAGTGGCAATTCGACACTGGCGTGTCAATAATTCTATCAAGTCTGACCGGTACAAACCGACGATGTATCAGGCCGAGCGCGCGCTGCTGACGCTGAAAAACGGCACGTACGAATGGAACACCCCCGCGCCGCCGAAGCCTGCGGAAAAGAACGATGCACCGAAATGCAGCCCGGTACAAAACGATGATGATTTGCTGCCCAGCGCAGCGCAACCGGCCAATGCTTCACCGTACCGCCCGGCACAGGCGGAGGATTGCCCGGCATATCACCCGGTACGGAACGATGATGATCCGCCGTACGATGCGCTCCCAATGGCCGACAATTCGCCGTACCGCCCGGCGCAGGCGGACGATTACTTGGAATACCAACCGGTACGGAACGATGATAATTTTCCGTACAGCGCACCCCCAATGGCCGACAATTCGCCGTACCGCCCGGCGCAGGCGGAGGATCGTCCGGCGTATCAGCCGGTACAGAACGATGATAATTTTCCGTACAGCGCGCCCCCAATGGCCGACAATTCGCCGTATCACCCGGCGCAGGCGGAGGATTGCGCGGCGTATCAACCGGTACGGAACGATGATGATCCGTCGTACGATGCGCTTCCAATGGCCGACAATTCGCCGTATCACCCGGCGCAGGCGGAGGATTGCGCGGCGT
>CAJKBQ010000046.1 GCA_905198155.1 uncultured Eubacteriales bacterium | reverse complement strand
GGTTTTGCGGCGGAGGCGGTTTGAGGGATTGCTGCCATGGGGATGTCTCCTTTCAGATTTGGTTTGGGCGGTGCGGAACGCAGAAAACAGCACAGAAACCTGTTTTTTTTGCGCTGTTTTCCGCGCTCTGCGTTCTTTTCGGTGCAAAAAAGGGAATTGCAGGTTTCGGCTGCAATTCCCGCTGTTTTGCACGGTTTTGCGCTTATTTGCGCGAATTGTACTCGTCGTACGCTTTCTGCATATATTCGTTGATCTTCTCAACGCCCATATCTTTCAGCGTCTTTTTGAACGCGTCAAACTCATCGAGCGACCGTTCGCCGGTGATGAATTTCGCGGACTGCTCCGAAATGTAGGTGTTCACTTCGCTGGTCAGCGACGCATATTCATCGGCGTGCTCCTGCGAAACCGTAATCGGCGGCAGTATGTATTTGGCAACATCGGTCTTGACCCAGTTATTCAGCGCGTCTTTCTGCTGCTGACGGGCAAAGAACTGATAGATGTACTCCGGATCCTGACCGAACGGACCGCCGTCCCAGGCGCGGCAGTACTGTGCCATGCCCTGCTGCACGCTCAGGCCTTCGGCTTTCATGACCTTGTCGGTGAACGCGTGCGTGTAGTACGGATTGTCTTTCACGATGGTGTAGCTGACGCCTTCGGTACCGAAGTTCCAGTAAATATGACCGGCTTCCGTGTAACCATAGTTCAGGAAATTGCACGCCAGTTCCACATTTTTGCAGCCGGAGGAAATCGCAACGCCGGTACCATTCACGATCGGGTTGTCGTAGTGACCGCCGACGGATTTTTCACCCTTCTTCGCAGCCAGCGGCGATACGCCGGTCAGGGAGAATTTCGCGTCCGTTTTTTCGGCTGCGGTCATCCAGTTGCCGATGCCGGAACCGCCGGAACCCAGCACAAAGCCGGACACGCCGTTGATCAGGTTGGCCGTGACGGTCGTGCTGTCGAGCGTCATGAAGTTTTTGTCGAGCAGGCCTTCTTTGTACAGGTCGTTCATGTACGCGAGGTACTCTTTGTAGCCATCTTCGTACGCACCGTATTTAACGGTACCGTTGTCCACATAGCTGTAGTATGACGGGATTCCGAATGCACCGGACACCATGCCCAGCTGTGCAAAACCCCACTGCATCGTACTGTATGCCAGCGAGAGCGGCGCGGTGGCGCCCTTCTTGTCGCGGAACGCGATCAGCACGTTTTTCAGTTCGTCCGGCGTTTCCGGCAGTTCCAACCCGAGGTCTTTCATCCAGTCTTCGCGGATGATCAGACCGGCAGAAGTTCTCAGCACGTCTTCCGTCCGGACAAAGTTAAACGCATACTTGTGACCGTCCGACGTGGTGGCCATTTTGTTCCAATCTTTGTTGCCTTCGATGAACGCCTTATAATCCGGCGCATTTTTTTCGAGATAATCCTCGATCGGGATGATGATATTGTCGTTGATTGCTTTCGCAGCGCCGCCCACATAAGTATCCCACTGATAGTAGATCATGTCGGCGTAGTCCTGACTGGCAAAATACACGCTGAAATCCTGCGGATGTACAATTTTCAGCTTGATGCCGGTGTTCTCTTCCAATCCTTTGATGAACGGCGTGTCCTGCCATTTGTTGCCGCCAGCCGTAACAGCTGCCATCTCAGCCCACGCGAGGCTCAGTTCGCCGCCGTCTTTCAGCGGATAGGTGATTTTATTTTCTTCCTCTTTCGACTCCGCAGGCGCAGCCGACGATGGGGCAGCCGAAGACGCCGGGGTTTTCGTGCAGGCAGCGAGGGCGAGTACCATCAGCACGGCAAGCACGAGCGCAATTGTCTTTTTCATGTGGTGACTTCCTTTCGGTTGTGTAATAGTATCGCAGCGGGTGCTCCGGATCACCCGACCGCTGACAACATGATACCACACGGTGCGCGGATTGTACAGCCCCAAAATCCGATTTTGACCGCCCGGAATCGGATTCTTTTGAAAAATCCGATTTTGTCCCCAAAAATCCGAAAACAACCTCCATTTTCCTCTTCCATTTTGCCGCGAAGTTTGGTATAATAGAAGCGTATGAACCAACGGAGCGTCCGAAAATGCCCCAGGCAGTCTGTGACTGACCGCCCGAACCCCGGCGGGACAAAAGCGGATATCGCGTTTTGTCCGCTCCGTTCCCCGGTATTTCCCGCTCGTTTGAGGAGGCATTCCATGCGTAAACAAAAAACCCGCCGATCCAATTCTGCCCGCAGCATCCTGCTGCGATGGGCACTGACCTATGTGCTGGTGCTGCTGATCCCGCTGGCGTGCTCCATTTACGGCACGCAGAAAAATATCGCGGTGATCCGGCGGCAGGTGTCGTCGTCCAACCAGTCGCTGCTGAGCACGATCTCCGGCGATTTGGATCGGACGCTGAACCGGATGAACGACGCGTACACTTATGTCCTCCGGAACGAATACTACATCAAAACCAACGGATCGTCATCGCTGGACAATTCGTTCCGGCTGAGCTACGCCGTGCGGGTGATGAACGCGCTGTCCAACTACTGCAACAGCGTGGATCCGGATATGCGGGTCATTATCTGCTATACGAAGAAAGAATATATGATTACCAACGGCTCGGCCAACGAATTGATGTCGTACTACCGCGTCGCCAAGATGAACGGGTTCCGCGGGTCCAGCTACGACTGGAAAAAGCAGCTGACCGCCGATTACGGGACGGCGCATTTTTCGGTATCGTCGGCGTTCAACCCGTATTCGGACGAGGATCAAATTGTACTTTCGGCGACGATACACGGGATTACGGAACCGATTAACCTATTTATTATGATCCCCGCCAAGAAATTCACGCAATCCATCACGCTGAACGACCGGTATCTGCTGATTGCCGACGCCAACCACGAAACGCTGCTGCTCAGCGAATTGGCGGACGGCAGTGTTCCCGCCATCACGGAGTTCCCGTACGGGATAGCGTCCGGCGATTTGCTCACCGGGAGCGACAATATCCGGTATATCTGCGACTTTACGCAGTCCGACACCAGCCGGTGGTTTTACGCGATTATCACGTCCGAGGCCACTTATTGGTCGCAGCTGCGCGCCACGCAGACGCTTGTGACGGTGTCCACGCTGATTGCGGTGGTGCTGGGGCTGGGGGTATCGGTGATCTTCCTGATGCGGAATTATCGGCCGGTGGCGCAGATTATGGAGATTGTGGATCATTCGCTGCCGCACCGGAACGAATTCGACCTGATCGAGCAGTCGATGCACAAGCTGATTACCCAGACGAGCCAGCAATCTGCCCAGCTTCGCAAGCAATTCCTGCTCGCAAAGCTCAAAAACCGCACCATTCCCGTCAATGACCGCGAACTGTACAAAGAATTTGAAATCGCAAAACCCGGCGAATCCATCGCGCTGGTCGCGTTTGCCCTGAACGATTACGCCGATATTCCTGCCGATTACAAAGACGAGCTGGAATACGAAGGCATGAATTTGTATGCAGTGGACAATGTGTTCCGCGAACTGGCCGAAGGGTTTGCGTTCGACCAGCTGGAGGACGGGCACACGCAGCTGTATTTGCTGCACCTGGACAGTGCGCATCAGGCGGAGTGGGAGAAAAAGGGTTTTTCGATTCTGGAACAAATCTGCACGCTGTTTGAGCAGTCGATGCAGGCGCCGATTTTCGCTGCGCTGAGCGAATCGACCAAAGACCCGGACTTGCTGTCGGCGCTGTACTGCGACGTGAACGACGTGCTGGAATATCAGCGCGGCATCCGCTCCTCCGGAAGTATGCGCACGCGCGACTTTAAGGCGCAGACTGACCCGGCCCTCCCCCGCACCGATTACACGCAGGCGCTGGCTGCCGCCGTTGAGATCGGCGATATGGAGGCTGCGGAGTCGATTGTGGCGCAGCTGTTCGGCGAATACCACCGCTCGTCGGCCATCTCGTTTTCTATCGTGCGCATCCGCGTGGCGGAGCTGCTGTATTCGATGCTGAATTCCTATTATAAAGTCGTCAACGACCTCGATCTGCGGCAGCGGCTGGTGCTGAATATGGAACAGGTGATCTCTGCGACGGACGAAGAATCGCTGCACAGCGGGCTGCTGGCGCTGCTGAAATACGCCTGCTCCACCATTCACACGGCGGCCGCCGACCCGCACGACGGACTGGTCAACCGCATTTGCGACTACATCCGCGCCAATTACGCCGACTGCAACCTGAACATCAGCTCTGTGGCCGAAGAATTCCGCCGCAATCCGCAAAGTCTGTCGCGGATTTTCTCGACGCAGATGCAGAAAGGGATGCTGGACTTTATCAACGATGTCCGGTGCGAGCACGCCCGCACGCTGCTGGCCGACGGGCGGTTCACGGTGGAGGATGTCGCGATTCAGGTTGGGTTTTCCAACATCCGGACGTTCCGCCGCGCGTTTTCGCGGCTGGTGGGCGCGCCGCCGTCGGCGTTCCGGCCGAATAAGGCGGAGGAGGATTGTGCGGATGGGGAAACGGATGAATAAAACCATTGAATGCGCACCCAATCATATTGCAGAATTCATAATACAAAACCCCATCCCCCAAACGCCGTACGCTTGGGGGATGGGGTTTGTCAAATGGCGATAAAGCTTATTTCAGGATCGGGTCGCCGCAGTCGAACACATCGAGCACTTCGCCGCCGCGCAGCACCGACGTGTGCGCCGTGAGGCCGGGGATGGTGAACCGCGCCGATTCCCACGCGTTGTTGCGAACCGGCGTTTTGCCCGCGTAGGCCGCGTTGCAAAAATCGTTGACCAGGAACTGGTGCGACGCCATGTGGCCATTCGGCAGGCCGTTGAACGACACCGGCAGCTTTTGACGCTCTTCCTCCTGCACCGGGGCGAATTTGTCCCACTGGAAGCCGTGATTGGCGACCTGCTTTTTGAAATCGGCGTCGGCGGCGTGCTTCGTCATCTCTACCGGATTCACGAAGTCGCTGACGTCCTCGATGGTGATATTTTCCGGCGCGGGGCGCTTATACGTCACCAAATGCTGGGCGTTGTGGAACTGGTACGCGCCTTCGGTGCCGTAGAACGCCGAAACGTACGAGCTGGGGGCTTTGTAGCCGATGCGGCGGCATTCATTGATCCGCGCAACGCCGCCGTTGGCCAGCTCCATCAGCGAAAATTCGTCGGAGAAAATATTGTCCCACATATTTACGCCTTTTTCGTAGACATGATCCGGCTCGGAGTCGCGGTAGCCGAACGCCGTCACTTTTTTCACATACGTCCCCGCAGCGGACAGCACCATCGCCGTCGAATGCGTGGGATAGTAGAACGGCGGCACGCCCGCCGATTTCAGGTCGGCCAGGAAGTTCGCCGGGAAGTGGCTGATGTCGTGGTGATACTGCGATTCGGCGTACACAAATTTGCCCAGTTTGCCGCTGTTCACCAGTCCGCGGCAGAACATCGCGCACGGGTAGAACCAGCAGGTCTCGCCCATCATGTAGGTCAGACCGGTTTCTTTGACCAGCTCCACAATCTCGTGGCAATGCTCGATCTCGCTGGCCATCGGCACGGCGGAATAGACGTGCTTGCCATGGCGCAGCGCTTCGACCACCAGCGGGCCGTGTGTGTGGCGCTCCGTAAAAATCGCCACCGCGTTGATCGCCGGGTTCCGCAGCGCCGACTCGAAGCTGTCCACGATCTCCACGTCAAAATCCGCGGAATACTGCTGCGCGCGCGACGGGATCACGTCGCACACATACACTTTCTCCACAAACGGATGCGCCTTGAACAGCGGCACGAAGTTTTTGGCAAATTGGCCACAGCCGATCACCGCAACGGTCAGTTTCTTTTCCATGATAAATTCCTCCATTATATAATGTTAGGTTTTTATGATTCAACGGCCGCGTTCAGCGCGTCCGTTGCTTTCGTGAAGCAAAGCAGCGGGATTCGGGTGCATCCGGCACCCATCCAGCCGCCGGATTCGTTAATCATCCCGCCGTCGATCACCGGCGTAATCCCGGTTTCTGCGGCACGGACGGCGTCGATCCCGCACGGCGATGCCCCGAAATCCAGCGCCGGGACGCGCAGCTGCGGGTTCGTCCCGATGCAGATTTGCGCCATCTCCTGTGTGACGGCGGTGCCGTCGGTCAGGCGGCCGCTGCGCCAGCTGCACACGGCGGGGCTGGCCGCCGACAGGATGCCGCCCAGCCCGGCGCATTCGGTAATGCTGCTGTCGCCGATCCACGGGAGCTGCTGCGCCGGATCCAGCCCCGGCACGCGGTTGCTGCCCTCGATCATCGGCGACGGCGCGGTGTACCAGGTGCGTCCGGTGGCGGAAACCTGAATGCCGTATTCCACCCCGTTGCCGCCCGCGGCCGTGACCATGGTGCAGTACGGGATGCGCTCCGCCGACAGCAGCGCACTGCGCGCCGATGCCTGACCGAAATTGTGGAAAAATCGGCCGGTATCTGCAAAATACCGCAGCAGCCGCGCCTGTACGTCCGCCGGGACGCCGCCGTCCTGCATAAACGGAATGATTTTCCGTATAAACAGCAAATCTCCGGCCGTTTGGCGCGAGTGAAATTCATCGCCCATTTGGACGCCTTCTGCGAACAGTTCCCGCAGCGGGAAACCCTGCGTGCGCAGCAGCGGCCGCAGCGGAGCGAACAGCTCGTCGCGCATCCAGCGCAGATTGTCGCGGATTTCCGGCGAATAGACGCCCCAACCGCAGAATCCGCCGCCGAACCGGCCTTCCGCCGGGAACACGCCTGCGCGGCAGCCGGTGCGCCGGTCGGCGACGATCAGCAGCGGCACCGACGGCGTCACAATCCCGACGCCGGAACCGACGGTGTTGTAGTTCATCGCGCTGTCCACGCGGATGCGGCCGTCGGACAGCTGCTGCGCGGCGTCATCTTCGTCGGCCGCCCAGCCTTCCAGCAGCGCGCCGTTGACCGCGCCGCGGCGGTGCAGGCCGCACAGCTGCGCAAACGGCAGCGGCGGCCCGGAGTGCAGCACGGTGCGCGGCGGCAGATCGGTCAGGAATTCGCCCGCCGGCTGCACATCGACCCACACCGGATCGGCATGCGCAATCGACTGCACGGCGCGCCGGTTCGCGTCGGCGCGCAATTCGGATATCGTCATATGCATCAGACTCCTTTGGGGAAAATTTCGCGGGCAATGGGATGGTCTTTTTGGACGTTCAGCGCGTAAATTTCGGATTCCGGCTCCGGCTGCGCGTCCGACCGGACGTGACACCCGACGGACTGTGGGCGTTCCAGTGCGGACGCGGCGACCAATCGGGCGGCGGTAATCCGCTGGCGAACGGCGCAGGTATCGCCGCCGTCCGGCAATGCGGCTGCGTCGCGCGCGCAATCGTCCAGCACGTCGAGGCAGCGGCGCAGGGAATCGCCATCGCGCACGACGTTCAATGCGTCGCCGATGGGCGCATCCAGCCGGGCGCGCCAGCGGGCGCAGTCCTCGTCGGACAGGGCGCGGGCCGGGGACGCCGGTACCGTGACGGACTGCGGAGGTGGAATCATTTTCCATTCGGCCGCGACGGTGCGCCCGGCAGCGGAACCGAATACCAGCGTTTCCAGCCCGGCATTGCCGCCCATCCGGTTGGCGCCGTGAACGCCGCCGACCGCTTCGCCGCAGGCATACAGCCCGGCGAGCGACGTGCGGCACTGCGGGTCGATCGCGATTCCGCCCAGTGCCGTATGCGCGGCGGGCGCAACTTCCACCGGGGTGCGCGTCAGGTCAATGCCGCAGCGCGCATACCGATCGACATACGACCCGTACACGGCATGCAGCCGTTCTGCGCCTACGCCGGACGCATCGAAATAAATGCCGCCGTGCGGCGTGGGATTGCTGCGAATGGCGGCGTGGATGCGCTGCGCCATTAAATCTTTGCCGACGTGTGCGCCGTCTGCACCATAGCGCAGCAGGAACTCCGCGCCGGAACCGTCGCGCAGCACCGCACCTTCGTGCAGCATGGTGGTGACGATGCCTTTGCCGCGCACTGCGTCCGGCGCGATGCCGACGCACGGCTCGAACTGGATGAATTCCAAATCTGTCAGCACCGCCCCGGCGTCGTACGGCATCGCAAGTCCGCTGCCGGACAGGTCGGGCGGATTGGTCGAAAACGGCAGAATGCCGCTGTATCCGCCGCACGCCATCAATGTGACCCGCGCTGTCACGGTGAACCGTGTGCCGTCTGCGGCACGGCAAACCGCGCCCGATACCGTATTGCCGTCCGAAATCAGGTGCTCCGCCCGCGCGGAGCGCAGCACAAAATTCGGCTGTGCGGACAGCCGGGTTTGCAGCGCGCGCAGCATCGCGCCCCCGGCGGAATTGCCGACGCTGACGACGCGCGGGTAGGACGCGCCCAGCGGCCGCAGCAGCTCCAATCCGTCGCCGCTGCGGTTCAGCGCGACGCCCAGCCGGTTCAGCAGCGCGGGGATTTCGGCCGTTCCGGCGGCCAGCGCCTGCGCCAATGGGATTCGGCATTGGCCGCACCCGGCGCGCAGGGTGTCTCGGAGCAGCATGTCGGCGGAATCTTCCGGCAGTACCGGCAGACTGAATCCGTGGACGAACGGCGACGCGCCGCCGCCGGGGCGCAGCAGCAGCACCTCTGCCCCGCTGCGCACGATTTCGTCGGCGGCAATCATGCCGGCCAGACCGCCGCCGAGGATCAGGACGTCTGCCGTACAGGATTCGACCGCAATATGTGTTGAATTCATGGATTTATTTCTCCCAAATCCCGCCTTTGGCCATGGAGCCGACGTTGCGGACAAACAGGCGCAGGTACGCCGGGTAATCGTCCGCGCGGAACGTCCAATGGAATGCGGCGCGGCGGCGGGCGAGTTCGTCGTCCGGGATGTCCAGGCGGATGGTGCGGTCGTGCAGGTTGATCTCGACGGGATCGCCGTCGCGCACCAGCGCCAGTGCGCCGCCGAGCGCCGCTTCGGGCGAGATGTAGCCGACGCTCAGGCCGGACGTACCGCCGGAAAAGCGCCCGTCGGTCAGGATGGCGCACGAATGGTACAGCTCCGGACGGCCTTTCAGTTCCTCCTGGAACGGGAACGCCGTGGTGCCGAAGCGGCCTTTCAGACCCATAAACCGCAGCACCAGCGCTTCGCCCGGCTGCACCTGACCGGCACGCAGCGCGGCCAAGCCGTCGTCCAGCGAGTCGAACACGCGCGCCGCGCCGCGGAACGTCATCAGCTGCTCCGGCACCGCCGCCAGCTTCACGATCGCGCCTTCGGGCGCAAGGTTGCCGTACAGCACCGCCAGCCCGGGCTTGCGCGTGACGGGATTTTCCAGCGGACGCAGCACTTCGGGGTTGTAGTTGACGCTGCCGGAGACGTTTTCGGCCAGCGTTTTGCCGGTGACGGTGATGCAGTCCGGGTGCAGCAGCGGCATCAGCTGGCGCAGCATCACGGACATTCCGCCCGCGAGATCCATGTCGCGCACGCTGTACGGACCGCTGGGCGCGAGGCTGGCCAGCAGCGGAACGTGATTGGACGCGTCATCGAATTCCTTCCACCACGGGCGATCCAGCCCGGCTTCGTTGGCGATGGCGGGGATGTGCAGAATCAGGTTGGAGGAACCGGCGACCGCCATGTCCAGCCGGATGGCGTTCTGGAACGCTTCGGCCGTCATGATTTTGCGGGCGGTCAGCCCGCTGCGGATCAGCTCCAGAATCTGCTTCCCGGCGCGGTACGCCAGCGCATACAGCTTGGGACTGGACGCGCTGAGGGTGGAATTATCCGGCAGCGCCATACCGAGCGCTTCGGCCACCATGCACATACTGTTGGCGGTGGTCATCGACGTGCACGCGCCGCACATCCCCCACGAGCAGCCGATCAGCTCGTCGTATTCGTTCATGTCCATTTTGCCGTCGCGCGCGGTGAGCACTTTGTCCTGCGCGTCCAGGTGCAGCACTTCGTGCCCGCGGAACTGGCCGGGCATCATGTAGCCGCCCGTGACAATGATGGTCGGGATGTCGAGCCGCGCGGCGGCCATCAGGTACCCCGGCACCACCGAATCGCACGTCGCCAGCATCACCATGCCGTCGAAAAAGCTGCTTTCCACTGTCAGCTCCACCTGGTCGGCGATGGAATTGCGGCTGGGGACTTCGATGTATTTGGGGTCTTTCATCACCATGCCGTCGCAGATGCCGGTGGTCATCACTTCCAGCGGCAGACCGCCGGCTTCGCGCACGCCCTGCTTGACGCGCTCGGCCAGCTGGTGCAGGTGAATGTGGCCAGGGTTGTATTCGTTCCAGGAATTCACAATCCCGATCAGCGGACGGTGCAGCTCTTCTTCGGTGTAGCCCATGCCGCGCATCAGCCCGCGGCGGCATTCGGACGCTTCGCCGAATTCCCACTGGCTGCGCAGCGGCGGAAACGATGCATTCATATCAATACCCTCCCTGTTCCGTCAAAATTGGAAATTCATGCTTTCGATCGATCCGTCGATCGATTGACCGCCGTCGATCATGAATGTTTGACCGACGATGAATCGGGATTTTTCGTCGTCCGCCAAAAACAGCAGCATCGGGGTAATGTCGTCCACCGTGCCGCCGTTGCCGAACGGGATTTTGCGCCGGAACGACGCCAAATCCGCCGGGCTGTACCGCTCCGCCAGCTTGGTGAAGATCAGGCCGGGCGCAACACCGTTGACGTTGATCCCGTGCTGAATCAGCTCCACGCCGAGTGCTTTGGTCAGCATATTCAGCCCGCCTTTGGCCGCCGAATACGGCAGCATCCGGCGATGCACCCAGGTGACCTCGCTGTGAATGGACGAGACGTTGATGATTTTGCCGCGGGCGCAGCGGGCGATCATATCCGCCGCCGCAAACCGCGCCGTGTACGCCGCGGCCGACAGGTTCAGCGCGATCTGGCTGTCCCAGTAATCGAGCGGCATTTCTTCAAAGCGGCCTTCGGTGCCGCCGGGGATTTTGAGCGCGCCGCCGGCGTTGTTAATCAGCACGTCGATCTTGCCGAAGCGCGCGATAAAATCGGCGATCATCCGCTCGCACGCGTCGCGGTCGCGGACGTCGGCCTGGAAGATTTCCGCTTCCGCCCCGGCCGCGCGGCATTTTTCCGCCGTATCCACTGCACCGTCCGGCGTGCTGCAATAGTTGACGCCGACGTTGTATCCCGCTTTGGCGAACGCAACCGCCGCCGCCGCGCCGATGCCGTGCGACGCGCCGGTAATCAGCACCGCTTTGCGCAGCATGGATGCGGCCATGCCGCGCTGGTGTTCGCGGACGGTGTACATGGCCATGAACCGTTTTTCCGGCGTGCCGCAGCCCATCGCGGCAATCATCCGGTCGGCGGTTTCGGCGATGTCTGCGCCGTCCCCCGCTGCGCGGACGAATGCATCGTACCGCTCCACCTGCGCCATGCAGTCGGCCAGCGCGCGGCGCACGTTGTCGCGGCCGTGGATCACGGAACCGATGCCGTCGTAATCGTGCGCGCAGACCAGGTGTTCAATCGCCATCGGTTGGAGCTTCCGGATGGTGCGGATGTAGTCCGGCAGATTCCGGTAAAACGCGACGCCCTGCGTCGGCGTACCGTTGCCCTGCACCGAATCGCCGGTAATCAGCGTCTGCGTCGGCGCGTGGTACCAGCACACACAGTCGTCGTCGTGACCGGGCGACGCGATCAGGCGCAGGTCGCCGAGCGTGCCGCCGTCCGGAATCGATCCATCCGCCGGGACGCTGCACAGTCCGCTCGGCACGGCGGGGCTGTCCGCCGGAAACGCCGCGCGCACGTCGGCCGAATACGGCCTGGGGTCGGCCAGCTTGGGCGCCGAGCGGTCATACGCCGCCACACGCGCGCCGGTCAGTGCTTTCAGCCGCGGCAGTCCGCCGATGTGGTCGCCGTGGCAGTGCGTTACGGTCAGCCAGTCGATGTCCGTCGGCTGCATCCCCAGCGCATTCAGCGCCGGAACGATCCGGGTATCGACCGTTTCCGCGTCGGCTCCGGCGTCGATCAGGATATTTTCTGCACCGCGCACCAGCACCACGCCGCTCCACACGATCGAAAACGGCGTTTTCAGCAGGTAGATCCCGTCTGCAATTGGTTCAAAAAAATTCATCAAAAAAACGCTCCTTTATTTTTCGTACCAAAAGTATGGGTTTGACTTGATTATAGCGGAATTTCGTGATAAAATAAATACGTAAACCATACCACAATTATCAAAAATCAGACTTTTCCGAAAAAAGGAGCCGCGCCATGCTGTTCAGCGAAACCAACCCCTATATCCGGTTTGCCGACATCGTGCAGTTTGCCGTCAACCGGATGCCGTCCAAAACGTGCGACTGCCGGCTGCTGTATGCGCTGGGCGGAACTGCCGAAATCGGCCTGAACGGGCAGCTGTTCGACGCGGCGCACGGCAGTCTGTTCTGCTTCCAGCCCGGCACGGCGTACGAAATTCACCCGCACCCGATGATTCCGCTGCTGATTTTGGATTTTGACTACACACAGCAGTACGCCGCCATCGAAAATTCGTTCGACGTGATTCCCGCGACGCGGTTTGACCCGCAGACGGCGCACCCGGTGTACCGGTTTGCCGATTATCCGCTGATGGATCAGCCGCTGGCGCGCGTCAATATGCAGCCGCTGGAGCTTCAGCTGCGCACGATCGTGCAGGAATTCCGGATGCGGCGGCTTTGCTTCCGCGAGCGGTGCGCGATGCTGCTCAAAGCGCTGCTATACGAAATTCCGCGGTACGACTCCGATTCCGACAAGAAAAATGCGCTGACCGACCGGCTGCTGGAATACATCGCCCTGCATTTTGCCGAGCCGATCACCAATCAATCGATTGCGGACGCGTTCAACTACGACCCGTGCTACCTGAACCGACTAATCCGCACGCGAACCGGCGTTTCGCTGCACGATTACGTGATCCGGTACCGGATTACCGAGGCCGCGAAGCTGCTGCATTTCTCCGACAAATCCGTGTCCCAGATCGCAATGGAAACGGGGTTTTCCAGCTTAGCGCATTTTTCGTCCACGTTCAAGCAGCGCGCCGGAAAGCTGCCGACGGTTTACCGGTCAGACGCCGACAATGCCGTCGCCGAAAGCGACCCGGCGGGGCGATAATCTGCGCAGATTTCGGAATTTTTTTGGCAAAAAGCTTGACAAGCCCGGAAGTGTGTGTTATAATATCCACTGTCGCATCCATTTGGAGGGGTGTCCGAGTGGTTTAAGGAGCTGGTCTTGAAAACCAGTGACTCGCAAGAGCCATGGGTTCGAATCCCATCCCCTCCGCCAATCACCTCGCCGCTGCGACGGACAATTGATTTTTCACCAATGGAGAAGTACTCAAGTGGTGAAGAGGCTCCCCTGCTAAGGGAGTAGGCCTCGTAAGGGGCGCGAGGGTTCAAATCCCTCCTTCTCCGCCAATGGCAAATAGGCGACTATTTGCCATTTTTATT
>CAJKBQ010000045.1 GCA_905198155.1 uncultured Eubacteriales bacterium | reverse complement strand
GCCGCCGCGAGGGAGCCTGGGGTCGTATTGTAAGGATTGCACGCACAGGCAAGAAACCATCGGCCGCAGAAAATCCCCCGATTACATGGATTTCACGGTACCTGGCTCCCTCGCGAGGGAGCTGCCGAAGGCTGAGGGAGTTGCCCTTCAATACGCCCCAGAACGCGCTCTTCCGCAACCATTATATCATTACCAACCAAAAAAATATCAATTATCTATTATTTATTATTTATTATCTATTATCTCATCCCCACTCAACTTTCCCCTCTTGCATTTTCCAGTCGAATGTGCTATAATAGATGAATCCCCGGTCGCAAATCGCCGGGAACCGTCCCTTCCCATCCGAACCATTCACAAAAAGCGAAAGGAATGTAACATAATGTCACCTACATTGGTTATCATGGCGGCGGGCATCGGCTCGCGGTTTGGCGGCGGCATCAAGCAGCTGGAGCCGGTCGGCCCCAACGGCGAGATCATCATGGACTATTCGATTCACGACGCGCTCGAAGCCGGGTTCGGCCGGGTGGTGTTCATCATCCGCAAAGACCTCGAAGCCGATTTCCGCGCGGTCATCGGCAATCGGATTGACAAAATCTGCCCAACCGCCTATGCGTTTCAGGAAAAAACCGACCTGCCGGGCGGCTTCACCTGCCCGCCGGATCGCAAAAAACCATGGGGCACCGGCCAGGCCGTGCTGGCGTGCCGCGAATTGGTACACGAACCATTTGCCGTCATCAATGCCGACGATTACTACGGCAAAGAAGCCTTCACCCGCGTCCGTGACTTCCTCGTTCGCGCGCGCCCCGGCACGCCGTACGACTGCTGCATGGCGGGCTTCATCCTGAAAAACACGCTCAGCGACAACGGCGGCGTCACCCGCGGCATTTGCCGGGTGGACGCGGCAAATCGCCTGTGCAAAGTGGTCGAAACGCACGACATTATAAAGGAAGCAAACGGCGGCGCATCGGTGCTGCACGCCGACGGCACCCGCACGCCGCTCGACCCCGAATCGCACGTTTCGATGAATATGTGGGGCCTCACGCCGGACTTTTTCGACGTGCTGGACGACGGATTCCGGTCATTTTTGGCATCGCTCCCGCCGGATGACGTCAAATCCGAGTACCTCCTCCCCACCATCATCGACCAGCTGCTGCAATCCGGCCGCGCGACGGTGCAGCTGCTGGAAACGCACGACCGCTGGTTCGGCGTCACCTACCACGCGGACAAGCAGTGCGTGGTGGACTCGTTCCGCGCGCTGATCGACGCCGGGGTCTACCGCACGCCGCTTTTCGGCTGAAAAATCGCGCCGCCCTGAGTGTTTTGCCGGCGATTGTCGAATCATGATTGTAAATTTTTTGATATTCAATTGACTTTCGTCGAAAAAACGCTATAATAGTCAGGTAGAGCTTTTCGCCGATGCCAAAGAACGGAGTGATTACGTTGGCACATCCCACCAAAAAGAATGCCAAATCCAGCAAAACTTCCAAGGGCAAAATTGCCGGACTGGTCGTCGTGTCGTTTTTCTCGCTGATCCTGTTCGTCGCCGCGGGCGGCCTGCTGTATATCAACGGGATGCTGAACAAACTCCAGCCGGGCAATTTTTCCGGCAACGAAAGCTTGACAGAAAGCGAAATTTTCGCCGGCGAATCGCGCCAAAACGTCAGCGACTCCATCAGCGATATCCACGACACCAAGTCCGACTACCACAACGCGCAGTCCACGGAGATGCTGCACCAGTCCGGCGTCGAAAACATCCTCCTGATCGGCTCCGACCGCCGCAACACGAACATCTACGGCAATTCCGACTCGATGATGATCGCCACGATCAATCACGACACCGGCAAGCTGCACCTCACCTCGCTGATGCGGGCAATGTATGTCAATATTCCCAAATCCAGCGGCAGTACCTGGAGTATGCTGAACGCCGCCTACGCATGGGGCGGGCCGGAGCTGCTGGTGAAAACGGTGGAGCAGAACTTCCGGGTGGATATCGATCATTATATTGTCGTTGATTTCACGTCGTTCACCTCGGTGGTGGACGCGGTCGGCGGGGTTGAGATCACGCTGCAAAAGGGCGAGCTGCGCTGGATGGCCTATTACGACGAAAAAGGCCGCACGTTCTCCGCCGGAACCCAAAAACTGGATGGTGCAGGCGCACTGGCCTATTCCCGCATCCGCTACGCCGGGGACGACTTCGTCCGCACCGGCCGGCAGCGCACGGTGATGGAAGCGATTCTCAAAAAGGCCAAAACACTCAGCGCGCCGCAGCTGCTGTCGCTGGCGAACATGGTCATCCCGATGGTGTCCACCGACATGAGCAAAACGCAGATTCTGTCCTACGTTTCGCAGGCGGGCACGCTGCTCAGCTACCCGATGGATCAGCTGATGCTGCCCGTCGAAAACGAGGGCGGCGGAAAATACCAAAATATCATGTTTGTCGGCGGGATGGAAATGTACAAAGTCAACTTCACCGTCAACATCAAGCACCTGCACGCGTTCATTTTGAGCTGACGATTCACAAGTCGCACCGTACGGAATTTCGTATCGGTGCGCTTTTTCTTTCCGACGCCTATTGACAAACTCCGCATTTTCCATTATAATAGAACAGACGAGCGTACATCAATACACACAAAGGCGGCTGCCCCCACGCAAAACACCAAAGGGGGTTAGTTTTCCCCCTGAGAAGGGGGTGCGTGCTGAAAACGAAGTTTTCAGCACCAAGTCGTGCTTTATCGCGGTCGCGGACCGCGATTTGGCTTCGCCAACCAAGCCCGACTTTGGGCTGGGGCGGAGCTTTATGCTTTTTGTATGGTAATTCTCGGCGTAATTACGCTGACGGTTAATATCATGCGCGCAAATAAAAAGAACTAAACCGCCAAGCCCTGCAAACGCTGACGGTTTAGTACTTTCTAAATCTTAAAGTGAGGGCACCGTCGTGTAACGGTGTGCGCTCGTCACTTGTTATCTTTATTATACCCCACATCGGCGGTTTTGTCAAGCCCCAAATCGCCCTTTGCAAAAAAATTCGCCCCAACAGAAAGGAACGCACCATGCAATCCATCGATTGGACCGCCATCAAGCTCTACCTGCTCGACATGGACGGCACGCTCTACCTCGGCAACCAGCTGTTCCGCGCGACGCCGGATTTTCTGGACGCCGTGCGCCGCAGCGGCGGTCGCGCAATATACGTCACAAATAATTCATCCAAAAGCGCAACATCCTACGTCGCAAAGCTGGCATCGCTGGGCATTGCGGCGTCGGAATCGGATTTTCTGACCTCATCGCAGGCGACGGCCGCCTACCTGCAAGCGCATCACCGCGACGCGCTGCTGTATGTGCTGGGCACCGCGTCGCTCCAATCGGAGCTGCGCCGCGCCGGGCTGCGCGTGACCGACCGGCTGACCGACGGAATCGGCGCGCTGGTGATGGGCTTCGACACCGAATTGACGTTCCAGAAATTGGAGGACGCCTGCCGCCTGCTGACAAACCCCGACCTGCCGTACATCGCGACGAACCCGGACTGGGTGTGCCCCACGGAATTCGGCGCGGTGCCGGACTGCGGATCCGTGGCGGAAATGCTGTTCCGCGCAACGGGGCGGCGCCCGCGCTTCATCGGCAAGCCGCAGCCGGAGATGATCCGCCTGGCGATGGCGCAGGCGGGCTGCACCCCGGCGCAAACGGTCGTCATCGGCGACCGCATCTACACCGACATCGCCAGCGGCCTGCGCGCGGGCGTCCACACGGCGCTCGTGCTCAGCGGCGAAACGACGCCGGAAATTTTAGCCAATTCATCGGACCGCCCGGAAGCCGTCTACGCCGACGTCGGCGAAATCGCCGCCGAAATGCGCGCGGCCAGTCGTCAACCGCTCGCGGCCGACGGGTGCTGCCGCCCCTCGTGATCGCCCAGATACACGCCTGGATGAATTAACTGTGAAATTGGCACAATTGTGTACCCTTGTTTGTTAATTAATTCATCTAAAATCCCCGGAAGCGCCTCCGGCGTGTGCTTCGCGGCATTGTGAAACAGCACGATGGACCCGTTCCGCACGCGCGACGTCACGCGCTGTGTAATTTCTGTTGCAGACAAATCTTTCCAATCCAGACTGTCCACGTCCCACTGAACGCAGTACATTCCCATCGCTTGCAGCGTCTCCACCAATGTGTTGTTGTAATCGCCATATGGCGGCCGCAGCAATGTTGGCGTCTTTCCGGTGACAGATGCAATCTTTTGGTTGCACGCTTCAATTTCTGCCCGCATTTGTGCAGCTGACAGTTGCGGCATATGCGGGTGCGTGTTGGAATGATTCATCACCTCGTGTCCGGCGTCCGCCAATGCTTTGACAGATTCGGGGTACTTATCCACCCACTGCCCGACCACGAAAAATGTCGCCTTTACGTTGAATTGCGCCAATTCTTCGATCAGCTGTTCCGTGTCCTCGTTGCCCCACGCGGCGTCGAACGAAATGCTGATCTTTTTTTCGGCCGTTTCCACGCTGTAAATCGGGATTTTGCGCGCCGACGCCGCCGCCGGCACCGCGCGCCGAACCACCGATGTGCCCAACACCGCCGCCAGCACCGCGCCCACCGCGATCAGCAGCGCCATCCGCAGCGTCCGCCGCCGGATCACCCATATTTTCACAGCTGTCCCTCCTCCAAACCGCGTGCCCGCAAACTTACGGCGCGCCGGCACTGCCGCGCCTCGCTGTATTTTCGTTTGGTCGCCAGTCCGCCGCGGATATGGCGCTGCGCTTTGTTGACATCCAGCACCATTTTGACGCGCCGATGCAGCTGCGGGTCGATGGTTTTGAGCCGCTGCGCCACGTCCTTGTGGACGGTGCTTTTGCTGATCCCGAATTTTTTCGCCGCCTGGCGAACCGTTGCGCGCTGCGCGACGATATATTCGCCCAGCTCCACGGCGCGCGACTCCACGTTCGATCTCACATATGATCCCTCCGATTGCACGATGATACTTATGCGTATGCGCAATCGGCGGGAAACATGAGTCCGCGCGGCCTGCAAAATGGCGGAGATGTCATATGATTGTGTGATTTTGATTGAATTGGATGCAGATTGGTGAATTTGGTAATCGTCATTACTTTGCGCCGGACGATCGAAATAGTGTGCGACGAAACCTTGCATTTTGGCGGGTACTGGATGATGTGCCAATCGTCATTTCATGGCGATTATGCCGCCAAATCGGGGCAATTGCGGACGGAGAAATGGAAATCATCGCGCGAACAGCCTGTCAAATTTGGACAATACCATCGCCCGCCGCCCACGGCGCCCATCGATCCCAGGACAAGCATCAAGCTGAAAGCCCAAAGCCGGCGCATTGTAAATTTCGCGCAATCTTATTGGCCGCTCACAGCCCCAGTTCGCCCAGTCCCCAACGGCAGCGCACCCCGGAATCCCCGGAATCACCGGGATTTCTGCGCAACATCCCGCCGCAGTCCAACTCCGGTCAGCAGCCAAGGCCGCGGCGCACCATTGTAAAATTCGCGCAACTTTCGCCGCTCCCCGCAGCCATCACGTCACCGTGACCATCCGCATCGACCGCACCCCGGTCGTAAACTGCGGCAGCCGGTCGGCGACGACGGACTCAAAATCATAGTGCAAGTGCCCTGTAAAAATCGCGCGAATTTGCGGGCAGTGCTCGATGAATTCCACGGTTTCCCGCGTCACATCATCCGCCAATTGTTGGCGATACCGGTAATCGTCATAACCTTGCATCAGCGGCTCCGGCACCGCAACCAAATATGCGCACGCCTCCTGCGCCATCGCCGCACGGTACAGCGCCGGGGTGTACAGCGGGTTGTGCAAAAACAGCACGATCGGCAGCCCGTCGGCGGCCTCGCGGCGGAGCGCATCGAGCTGCGGGCGGTCGAACAGGTAATATCCGTCATCTATCCCAATCAGCTTTACCCCATTGATTACCCGCGCGCAGAACCGGATATCCGCCGGGAACGCGGCCTGCACGCGTTCCAAACTTTGGGCGCGATATGGTGCATCCTCAAACGTTTCGCCGACATATTGACTAAATTCATGGTTTCCCGCGGTGAAAAATACATCATTTTCAGCCATAAATTTCCGCGCAACATCCAGATTCGCGGCGGACACAAAGTCGATCAAGTCGCCGGTGTGGCAAATCATTCCTCCATTTTCGCGGGCAACGCGCGCGGCCTCGGCCAAATCCGACGCCGCGTGCGGGAACCCCTTCACGCGCCGGGCGGCCAGCTCGCGCTTGCGCGGGTCGTCGCGGTCGTCGGCCAGTGCCAAATGTTGGTCGCTGATGTGCAAAAAACGGAACGGCTGCGCCGCACCGGCGCAGATCGTGGTTTCGATGTAATTCATTGACAAATACCTCCGTGTCATCAAATTTGGGACACCTCAGTATAGCACATTCCGCGGCGAATTGCAACTGTTTTGGGGCAAAATGCGTCGATTTGTGGGCGGAGCCTCGCGTGCACGATGGGCAAAAAGCGCAGTCCCCACCTTTTCCGTGCCCATCCGCATTTCATCCCGCGCCCGATCACCATCATTTCCCATGTGCTCCGCATCCCGCATCGCGCAGTACGCGGTCCGGTCGTCGCTTATCGTCCCATCTCTGTCAGTATTTCCTGCGCGCAACGGCGCATCCACCGCCGACGGTGTCCCATTTGTTCCGCAATCCCCATAATTTTCCGCGCACTCCGACCCCGAATCGCCCGCGCAGCGCCGCTCGTCCGCAGTCATCGCGCCCAAGTCCTGCGGTTCTGCCGTCTCATTTGTGCCACAATAAGCTGTATCCGCCGGAATTCCCCAAAAATCCGCCGCCGCCAGCTGCATCGAACCCGCAGAGCCCGCCGCCGCTGCTTGCCGCGCCGTCGAAGCCCGATCGCGCGCGTCCAGCATCGCGACATACGCGTTCAGGTCGTACGACGGCGGAGTTTCGTCCCGGACAAAGCTGGATTCGCGCCGTTTTGCTGCGGATTTATCCGCGTTTCGGCGCGCCTCTTCACGCATCCACATGCGTACCACAGCGCGCCAATCCACCATCGGAACCCCGCCGAGCATCCATCCACGGGACTGGTAGTAATCCACAAATTTCTCCGCATCGATCTCGTTGTTGTTGTCGTTTTCCCGGCAGAACGCCGCGACTTCCGCCGCCGTCGGCGGCGTGAACGCGCGCGTTTGACTACAACTACCACTTTCTCTATCCTGATTTTCCCTATCCTGACCTAAACTACCCTGACCTAAACTACCCTGACCTAACCTATCCTGACCTAACCTAACCTGGGCCGGCATTTGGTCGTCCATTGGCCGTCCATTGGCCGACCATTCGTCGTCCAATCGGTTCCGTTTCGGTTCCAAGTCCGGATCGTCATCGGCCGTCGGTTCCGAAACGGGCGCCGCGTCGGGCACCGCCGATTTCCATTCGTACGTCCCGTCGCCGAGCTGCGCCAGCAAATCGCGCTCCGTTTTGAACACCGTCGGCTTGTACCGGCTGGCGCGGATATAATTGTGCACGTGCCAGTGCCGGATCGCCACCACGCCGGACTTGAATTCCAAAACGTACCGGCGGCCCACCAGCGCGCGCATATCTTCTTCCGTCGCGCCCGTCCCGCGCTGCACGAACAGCGCGTTGCTGACCAGTCCGTCGTCGTCTGCGGCAAGCCCTAGGTGCACATAAAGCATTTGCGCGCTCAAAGGCAAGCTCATAAACTCGTAGCTTTCGATCAGCGATTTTGAAAGCATTCGTCGTTGTGCCATATAATCCCACTCCTTGTTATGAAATACGTTGCATTGTTTCTGCATCTATTATAGCACCAATTCGTTGCGCTGTCAACAATCCGCAGCGATATTTTTTCAGAAAACGCAGATTATATTTGCATCGGTATGGAATTGTTGCATTTCGCTTCATAAAGTGCAAATTTTGCACGCTGTACACATAAATTTCGCGCAAAATGCATTTTTTATTCGACAGGACTTGACAATCTCCGATCTTGCAGGTATAATATAATCGAGTGTGCATCTACACAAAGGCGGCTGCCCCCGCGCAAAACCAAGGGGGTTAGTTTTCCCCCTGCAAAGGGGGTGAGTGCTGAAAACTTCGTTTTCAGCACCAAGTCGTGCTTTATCGCGGTCGCGGACCGCGATTTGGCTTCGCCAACCAAGCCCGACTTTGGGCTGGGGCGGAGCTTTTTATTTTTTTGTATGGTAATTCTCGGCGTGATTACGCTGACGGTTAATATCATGCGTGCAAATAAAAAGAACTAAACCGCCAAGTCCTTCCACAGCTGACGGTTTAGTTTTTAAATCTTGAAGCGGGGGCGCCGTCGTAGGTGCACGCTCATTTATGTTTATATTATACGCCATTTTTGCCGATTTGTCAACCGGTAAAATCAACTTTTCGCAAAAAAAGACCGTCCCCCCATTTCCAAGGGCACGGTCTTTTCCCAATTTTCAGCAATTCTTACGATTCCGAGACATCCTGCACATACAGCGTGCGCACGCCGTTGGCGTCCACATTCGCAGCGGGTTTCTCTTTCGCAGCGGGCGCAGCCGCACGGCCGTCGCGCACGTCGAAGAATTTCTTCGCCACCTGCGGGAACAGCGCGTAGCTCAGCACGTCCTCTTCGCACTTGGCGAAATCCTTGCTTTCCTCGCGGTATTTTTCCAGCTCCGGTTCCAGCAAATCGGCCGGGCGGCACTCGATGAGCGGCGCGTCGCCGATCGCCTTTTTGCGGACTTCTTCGTTCACTTCGCCCGGCAGCTGGCCATATTCGCCGCGCAGCAGCCCTTTGGATTCCTTCGTCACCATTTTATACCGTTCGCCCGCCAGCACGTTCAGCACGGCCTGCGACCCAACGATCTGGCTGGTCGGCGTGACCAGCGGCGGATATCCGAAGTCTTTGCGCACGCGCGGCACTTCGGCCAGCACGTCGTAATATTTGTCCTCGGCGTTCGCCTGCTTCAGCTGCGACAGCAGGTTGCTCAGCATCCCGCCCGGCACCTGATACAGCAGCGTGTTCGGGTCCACGTGCAGCACTTTCGGATCCAGCGACCCTTCGTCCTGCAATCTTTTCGCCACGCCGCGGAAGTGCGCCGCCGCTTTGGACAGATTGTTCAGGTCGATCCCGGTGTCGCGGTCGGTGCCGCGCAGCGTCGCGACCAGCGATTCGGTCGTCGGCTGCGACGTCCCGTTCGCCATCGGCGACAGCGCCGTGTCCACAATGTCCACACCCGCCTGCGCCGCCATCAGGTACACCATGTCGCCGGTGCCGGTGGTGTTGTGCGTGTGCAGGTGAATCGGCACGCCCACGTTCTGCTTCAATTTGCTGACCAGCGAATACGCGTCGTACGGCAGCAGCAGGTTGGCCATGTCTTTGATGCAGATGACGTCCGCACCCATTTTTTCCAGCTGCATCGCCAGCTTCACGAAGTAATCTTCGTTGTGCACCGGGCTGGTGGTGTAGCTGATAGCGGCTTCGCAAATGCCGCCGTATTTTTTGCACGATTCGATCGACTTCTGCAAATTGCGCGGGTCGTTCAGCGCGTCAAAAATCCGGATGACGTCGATGCCGTTTTCGATCGATTTTTTGACAAATGCGTCCACCACGTCGTCGGCGTAGTGCTTGTATCCCAAAATATTCTGGCCGCGGAACAGCATTTGCAGCTTGGTGTTCGGCATCGCCTTTTTCAGCGCGCGCAGCCGCTCCCACGGATCCTCGTTCAAAAAGCGCATGCACGCGTCAAACGTCGCGCCGCCCCAGCATTCCAGCGACCAATACCCGGCCTTGTCCAGCAATTCGCACGCGGGGAGCATATCCTCCAGCCGCATCCGGGTTGCCGCCTGCGACTGGTGCGCGTCGCGCAGGATGGTATCCGTAATATACAACGGTTTCTTTTCCATACGATCAGTCCTTTCCAATTCTGCCCGATCAACCGAACAGCGCGATCAGCACGCCGGCCGCAATCGCCGATCCGATGACCCCGGCCACGTTCGGACCCATCGCGTGCATCAGCAGGAAGTTGCCCGGATTTTCCTCCTGACCCACTTTTTGCGACACGCGCGCCGCCATCGGCACTGCCGACACACCGGCCGACCCGATCAGCGGGTTGATCTTGTTTTTCAGGAACAGGTTCATGAACTTCGCCAGCAGCACGCCGCCCGCGGTGCCGCAGCCAAACGCCACCACGCCCATCGCGATGATTTCCAGCGTCTGCACGCTGAGGAACGTTTTGGCCGTCGCCGTCGCACCGACCGTCACGCCCAGGAAGATCGTGACAATGTTCATCAGCTCGTTCTGCACGGTTTTGCTCAGCCGCTCCGTCACGCCGCACTCGCGGAAGATGTTGCCCAGCATCAGGCAGCCGACCAGCGGCGTCGCCGACGGGACGATCATGTCCACCACGATGGTGACCAGGAACGGGAACAGGATTTTCTCCACTTTGGACACCTGACGCAGCGGCTTCATCACGATGGAACGCTCTTTTTTGGTGGTGAGCGCCTTCATGATCGGCGGCTGAATCACCGGCACCAGCGCCATATACGAATACGCGGCCACCGCGATCGGCCCAAGCAGATGCGGCGCCAGTTTGGTGGTGACGAAGATGGCCGTCGGGCCGTCCGCACCGCCGATGATGCCGATGGAGGACGCCTCCGCGTCGGTGAAGCCGAAGATCAGCTTCGCGCCCAAGTACGTCAGGAAGATGCCCAGCTGCGCTGCCGCGCCCAGCAGCAGGCTTTTCGGGTTCGCAATCAGCGGACCGAAATCCGTCATTGCGCCCACACCCAGGAAGATCAGGCACGGGTAGATGCCCAGTTTCACGCCCAGATACAGGTAATCCAGCAATCCGGCGGTAATTTTCGCGTCCGCGCCGCCGAACAGATCCCAATGGACGTGTCCGCCCGCGAACAGCTCTTCGTGGAAAATCTCCGCGCCGGGGAGGTTCGTCAGCAGCATACCGAACGCAATCGGCAGCAGCAGCAGCGGCTCAAAGCCTTTCACAATCGCCAGGTACGCCAGCACGCACGCAATCGCGATCATGACGAGGGCTTTCCAGTCGTTCGCCAGCAGCGATGCGCCGGTTTGCGCCAAAAAGTTATCAATCGCTTCAATCATAGTAGGGGTTCGCTCCTTTCGTTACTGCATTGCACGCAGCGGCTGCGCTCAGCCGATCACGCACAGCAGCGCGCCGGTCTCGACCGTCTGTCCCTTCGTGACCGACACCGCCGCCACAACGCCGTCCACCGGGGCGAGGATCTCGTTTTCCATCTTCATCGCTTCCAGGATCAACAGGATGTCGCCTTTTTTGACGGTGTCGCCGTCTTTCACGTTGACGGACAGGATATTGCCGGGCATCGGAGCGATAATCTTCTCGCCGCCCGCCGGAGCCGGAGCCGCCGGGGCCGCAGCAGCCGGAGCCGGAGCAGCCGGAGCCGGAGCCGCCGTTTTGACCGCTTCGTCCGCCGAAATTTCTTCCACGCATACTTCGTAATTGGTTCCGTTGACATTTACACGATATTTTTTCATGATTTTACTACACCCTTCTCGAATGAAAATTTTGGTTCAACGCAATTTTTGGGGATTCAGACTTTTTTCAAAGACAAAATGCGGATGGCGGACACATCGGTGCCCATCTCTTCCGCGATGGCCGCGGACACCGCCGCCACCAGTTCCTGCCGGTTCGCGATCGGCGCAGCCGCCGGAGCCGGAGTCGGAGCCGCCTGCGCCGCTTCGGGCGCTTTGACCGTCCGCTTGCAGATGGCGCCCATCAGCTCGCAGATCACGATCAGGACGATCAGCCCAAAGAAAACGGTAATCAGCCCCATCGCCACAACAAACCCTGGATTCATGCAAAATCCCTCCTTTCGGCATGAGTGGATGACCTTTTTATATGCCAAGGGGAAGCCCCCGTCGCAAATCAAAAATCAAATCTATTATACCGCACTTTCGCGCCGAATGTCAATCGTTTCGCGGAAGTTTGTGAAAAAAATCACCGTAACGGCGATCATCGATCGGCCGCTGCGGCGGACGGGGCGCATCCGGCGGATTTTGCGCCGGTTTTCTGTTCGACAAGGCTTGACAAACGCTGCATGATCCATTATAATAAAATAGACGAGCGTACATTCAATGCACACATAAAGGCGGTTAACCCCAAAGGCGGAGAAATCCAACCCAAGGGGCGTTCCCCCTTGGTAACAAGGGGGTGCGTGCCGAAAACTGCGTTTTCAGCACCAAGTCGTGCTTTATCGCGGTCGCGGACCGCGATTTGGCTTCGCCAACCAAGCCCGACTTTCCGGGCTTCTTTTTTTGTCTGGTAATCCTCGAAATCATTTCGTTGGCTTACAAAATCATGAGCAAAAAAAACTAAACCGCCCTGCCAGCCAAAGCAAACGGTTTAGTTCATTCTAAACTCCGCCGAGGGGGCACCGTCGTGTAACGGATGCACGCTCGTCATCTGTCTATATTATACCGCACCCCGGCGATTTTGTCAAGCGGGGTGCGCAAAATTTTCAAAATCATATGCAAAAACCGTGCAGAAAAATGACGGGTTTACAGGAAATATTTTTCGTCCGGGCTTGACACGGGTCGAATTATGGATTATAATATCATTGGTAAGCGTACATTCAATACACACATAAAGGCGGCTGCCCCCGCGCAAAAATTCAAGGGGGGTTAGTTTTCCCCCTGCAAAGGGGGTGCGTGCTGAAAACGAAGTTTTCAGCACCAAGTCGTGCTTTATCGCGGTCGCGGACCGCGATTTGGCTTCGCCAACCAAGCCCGACTTTGGGCTGGGGCGGAGCTTTATGTTTTTTGTATGGTAATTCTCGGCGTAATTACGCTGACGGTTAAAATCATGCGTACAAACAAAAAAAACTAAACCGCCTGGCTCTGCAATGCTGACGGTTTAGTTTTCAAATCATAAAGCAAAGGGGCACCGTCGTGTTAACGGATGCACGCTTATCTTTATCTATATTATACCCCCTCCCCGCGATTTTGTCAAGCGGGGCGCGCAAAATTTTCAAAATCATCAAAAAAGCGAGGGATCGCAATGCATACAGAATATTTATCCGCCGACGCGGCCGGCACTCGGCGGGCGGGCGAATTGCTGCGGGCGGGCGGACTGGTCGGGATCCCGACCGAGACGGTGTACGGGCTGGCGGCGAACGCATTCGACGGCGCGGCGGTGGCCAAAATCTTCGCCGCAAAAGGCCGCCCGATGGACAATCCGTTGATCGTCCACATCTCGGCAATTGACCAGATTCAGGCGCTGGTGGCAAAATTTCCGCCGCGTGCGCAGCAATTGGCGGCGGCCTATTGGCCGGGGCCATTGACGATCATCCTGCCGAAAAGCGACCGGATTCCCGACGAAGTCAGCGCCGGACTGCCCACCGTGGCAGTCCGGTTTCCGCAACATCCTGTTGCGCGCGCAATCATCGACGCCGCCGGCGTTCCGCTGGCCGCGCCGTCCGGCAACCGGTCGGGCAAGCCCAGCCCCACCTGCGCCGCGCATATGCGCGCGGACATGGACGGGCGGATTGACGCGATTGTGGACGGCGGCGACTGCGGCGTCGGGGTGGAATCGACGGTCATCACGCTGGCGGGCGCGCGGCCGCGGCTGCTGCGGCCCGGCGGCATCACGCTGGCGCAGCTGCGCGCCGTGCTGGGCGAAGTGGATGTGGATCCGGCGGTGACGCACCGGCTGGCGGCAGGCCAGGTGGCAGCGTCGCCGGGGATGAAATACAAGCACTACGCGCCGAACGCCGACGTGTCGCTGGTCAAAGGGACGGCGCAACAATTCGCGGATTATGTCAACGCCCACGCGGCACCCGACACCTACGCGATGTGCTTCGACGAGGACGTGCCGCTGCTGCGCGTGCCGCATATGTCGTACGGTGCGGCGGCCGACGACGCGGCGCAGGCGCACCGGCTGTTCGACTGCCTGCGCGAATTTGACCGCATCGGCGCGCGGCGCGTGTACGCGCACTGCCCGCAGCAGGACGGCGTTGGGCTGGCGGTGTACAATCGCATGATCCGCGCCGCCGGATTCTCCATAATTTCCGCCGAATAATGTAAATATTGGGTGGAAATGGTTTGGCGAACGACGCACCCCTGCACCCCAATATATTCCGCGCCGCAGGCGCCCACACCTTTTCACTTTTCCCTCTTCACTTTTCACTAAAAAAGGGGCTTTGCACCGCAAAACCCCTTTTTCCTATTTCCGCCCGCGCAGCAGCCGATCCACCCCGTACAGCAAATACCCCACGGCGATCATCGCGCCGCCAAGGCCCAAAACGGTCAGCAGCGCCATCGGCCAGCCGACCCGCGCCGGGTCCATGAATGGATACAAGTATACCACGCGCCGCCCCAACCGCGCGCCGATCAGCGCGGCCGCCGCATACAGCGCGGCAGGCAGGACGCCCAGCAGCGGGTCGGTGACGCGCATCGCCCCGCGCGGGTCGATCAGCAGCCAGTCCAGCAGCATCCCGA
>CAJKBQ010000044.1 GCA_905198155.1 uncultured Eubacteriales bacterium | reverse complement strand
AAAATCAAGGGTTTACGGAACGGTGGTATGAAACGGCGAAGTAGATTTTGAGTCCACTACGTCTGCCAATTCCATCACACCGGCAGGTGCGTAAGATATTTTACCACGTTTTTGCGGAAAAAGCAAGGGGTTTTGCAAAAAAAGTGCGAAGAAAACGCACTTTCCGCTCAATACCCGAACACGCCGGTCAGCGAATCGTCGTGCTCGATCCAGTCGGACACGGGAATCACCCGGTATTCGTCGGCGGTGTCGCGCACGATCACGGTTTCGATCCCGGCGTTGATGACGTAGCGCTTGCACATCATGCAGCTGGACGTGCCGGGCAGCACGGCGCCGTCTTTGGGCGAAACGCAGACCATGTACAGCGTGGCGCCGATCATTTGCTCGCGCGACGCCGCGATGATCGCGTTGGCCTCGGCGTGCAGCGAACGGCACATTTCGTACCGCTCGCCGCGCGGGATGTTCATCCGGTCGCGGAAGCAGTCGCCCAGGTCGCTGCAATTTTTGCGGCCGCGGGGCGCGCCGTTGTACCCGGTGGCGATGATGCTGTCGTTTTTGACGATGATGGCGCCGAACTGCCGCCGCAGGCACGTGCTGCGCTCGGCAACCGTTTGGGCGATGTCCAGGTAGTAATTGATTTTGTCTCTTCGCATAAAATTCGACCCTCCCGCAAAAAAATGCCCGGAAACCGTAGCGCGCGGCGCGCAGATGTGATATAATAGAAACCGACCGCAGCCGGGCTCCGGTGCCTCTGCCGTTATTATACCAAATTCGGCGGCAATATGCAAGCGGTACGGCGCGATTGCGCGAAAAAATTGGAGGAACACAACGGAATGATGAGACTTTCGGACATTGGAACCATCCGGGCGCTGCTGGCGCGCCACGGGTTTCACTTTTCCAAGGCGCTGGGGCAGAATTTTCTGGTGAACCCCACCGTGTGCCCGCGGATGGCGGAAGCCAGCGGCGCGGCGGACGGCGTCGGCGTGTTGGAGATCGGGCCGGGGATCGGGGTGCTGACGGTGGAGCTGGCGCAGCGGGCGAGCAGGGTGGTCGCGGTGGAGCTGGACAGCCGGCTGCTGCCGGTGCTGGCCGAGACGCTGGCAGATTACCCCAACGCGTCGGTGATTCACGGCGATGTGATGCAGCTGGATTTGCGGCGGATCATCGAAACGGAATTCGCCGGGCTGCGCGAGGTGGTGGTGTGCGCCAATCTGCCGTATTACATCACGTCGCCGGTCATCATGAAGCTGCTGGAAGAGCGGCTGCCGGTGACGCGGATTACCGTGATGGTGCAGAAAGAGGCGGCCGACCGGATTTGTGCCGCGCCGGGGACGCGCGCCGCCGGGGCGCTGAGCCTGGGCGTGTCGTACTACACGACGCCGGAGGTGCTGTTCCGGGTGAACCGCGGCAGTTTTATGCCGGCGCCGAACGTGGATTCCGCTGTGATCCGGCTGAACGTGCATCCGCCGGAAGTGACGCCGCAGTCCCCGGAACGGATGTTCGCAGCGATTCGCGCGGCGTTCGGGCAGCGGCGCAAAACGCTGCCGAATGCGCTGGCAGCCGCCGGGTGGCGGAAGCCGGAGATTGCGGATGCGATGGCGCGGGCCGGGATTGCGCCCGGTGCGCGCGCCGAAGAATTGACGCTCGCGCAGTTTGCTGCGCTGAGCGATGCGCTGCCGGAGCGGAATGCGGCAAAGGAGGACGAGCAAAATGCCGAGTAACAAAGTATTGGCGTCGGGGGCGTGCGGGGTGGCGCTGTTCTGCACGCTGCTGTGTATGCTGCTGAGCGCGGCGGGGCTGTGGGCGGAGACGCGGTCGGTCGTGATTTTTGCGCTGTTTTTTTTGGCGGTCGGATTTCTGTTCGCGCATTTGGACAAGCGCGAAGCCGATGCGGCGTTCCGCGCCAAGCTGGCGGCGACGGGGTCCCGCGCGATGATGGGCGAAGCCATTGCGGCGCTGAACCGGTTGGAACAGGACGAAACGCCGGAAAACCGGTTGGACTTTCAGCGCAAAGCCGCGCAGGCGCTGATGTCGCTGGGCGAAGTGCGCGTGACGCGGCGGGACTTGGCCATTGTGGCAACGGCCAAGGCGATTGAGGCGCAGCACGCGCTGCGCGAAGCGTGCGAGGCGGATGCATCGCAGGATCTGAGCACATTGCAGTCGCGCGCCGACCGGATGGCGCGGGTGGCGGTGTATGAGATTGGGCGGATGCTGAGTGGGGATTCAGATAATAGATAAGAGATATATTGGTAATTTTGGATGTATGAGCATTGTATAATTCGCGTCGTATGGCGTGGGAATCCGGGATTTATTCGTGTAAATTTGCGTGAAAAATTGTTGGGTTTCGGTTGATTTTTGCGTGAATATCTGGTATACTATATTCAGTACCTTTAAGGAGGGCTGCTTATGTATCGAAAAATTTTGGGCTTCCTGGATGCGTGGAAAGAAAGCGAACACCGCAAGCCCCTTATTTTACAGGGCGCAAGACAGGTCGGAAAGACCTATTCCATTCTGGAGTTTGGGCGCACCCACTACGAAAATGTGGCATACTTCAACTTTGAAACCAATCCAAAGCTGAACGAAACCTTTGAGGAAAACATCAGCCCCGATTATCTGATACCGATTTTGTCCCATATCGCAGGTCAGACTATCGTAAAGGAAAAAACGCTGATAGTCTTTGATGAGGTGCAGCTTTGCGAAAGGGCTTTGACCTCGCTCAAATACTTTTGCGAGAACGCTCCAGATTATCACATCATTGTCGCAGGCAGCTTGCTCGGCGTTGCGGTCAACAGAGCAAAATTCTCTTTCCCCGTAGGAAAGGTCGATATGAAAACGCTTTATCCTATGGATATGGAGGAATTTATGTTGGCTCTCGGTGAGGACGATTTGGTAGAGCAGATTAAAAAGTGCTTCCAAACCGATACGCCGCTGCCGTCTGCCTTGCACGATGCCGCAATGCAGCTTTACCGTCAGTATCTTGTGGTCGGCGGTATGCCAGAGTGCGTGATGCAGTTTGCTGAAACAAAGGATTATATCCTTGTCCGCCATACGCAGGATACGATACTTGCAAGCTATCTCAACGATATGAGCAAGTATAACAACTTGAATGAAATCAAGAAAACCAGACTTGCCTACGACAACATAACCGTTCAGCTTTCCAAGAAGAATACCCGTTTCCAATATAAGCTGATTAAGAAAGGCGGACGGGCTTCCGAATTTGAAAATGCGATTGAATGGCTTTGCTTGTCTGGTATCGTGTCACAGGTCTACAAGGTGGATCAAATCAAAAAGCCGCTTGAAAACTACCGTGATATTGATGCGTTCAAGATTTATGTGTCCGACTTAGGATTGCTTTGCGCCAAGAAAGATTTAGCCGCCAATGACATCCTCTATATGGTCGAGGAAATTAACGACTTCAAGGGCGGTATGGCGGAGAACTATGTCAATGTGCAGCTTTCCATCAGCGGCTACCGAACCTATTATTGGGAATCTGAGCGTGGGGCTGAAATTGATTTTATCATTCAGCGTGACGGGCAGCTCATTCCCATCGAGGTCAAATCTGCCGACAATACCAAAGCCAAGAGCTTAAAGGTTTATATGGACACCTACCAGCCTGCTTATGCGATCAAGCTTTCCGCGAAAAACTTCGGCTTTGAGGACAATAAAAAGATTGTCCCGCTTTACGCCGCGTTTTGCATTTGAAAGGGGTATTGCGCGGCGGCGCAAGCAGTGTTTACAGAACAGGAGCGGATATATCATGTGGAAACAACAGTTGTGTTTGGGGCTTAACGACCAATTTGAGCGGGATCCGATCGATCAGATCCGCCTGTTCCGGCAGGTGGGGTTTGACGGATTTTTCGCCGATTGGACTTCGCGGGCGGACATGGCGCACCAGCGCAAAGCGGCCGACGAAACGGGGATGCTGTTCCAGTCGGTGCACGCGCCGTTTGTCCGGATGCACGAAATGTGGACGGACAGCGGTGAAGCCGCGGCGGCGGAGCTGGTGGACTGCCTGCACGGATGCGCCGAAAACGGGGTGCCGATTATGGTGGCGCATGTGTTCATCGGGTTCAACGATCACACGCCGAACGAACGGGGACTTGAAAATTTCGGCGTCGTGGTGCGGGAAGCCGAGCGGTGCGGGGTGAAAATCGCGTTTGAAAACACCGAAGGCGAAGAATACCTGGCGGCGGTGATGGCACGGTTTGCGGACAGCCCGGCCGTGGGATTCTGCTGGGACACCGGGCACGAGATGTGCTACAATCATTCGCAGGATCTGCTTGCACCGTACGGCGGCCGGCTGATCGCGACGCATTTGAACGACAATCTGGGTATCCGCGATTTCGGCGGAAAAATCACGTTCCGGGACGACCTGCATTTGCTGCCGTTTGACGGCATCGCCGACTGGCCCGGCATCGCCGCACGGCTCGACCGCTGCGGATTCAGCGGCCCTATGACGTTCGAGCTGAACCGCTGTTCCAAGCCCGATCGGCTGGAAAACGATTTTTACCGCGAACTGCCGATTGAAAAGTACCTGACGCTGGCGTATATGCGGGCGTGCAGGGTGGCGGCGCTGCGAGAGACGCGGTAATGAACGAGTTCGCTTTTTTATCCTAAATCACAGTCCCCCGCTGCACAAAATTCTGTGCGGCGGGGGACTGTATGTAAAAAAGAAAAACTTAGCCGTTTACATGACGAAATTTGTCGGTGAAGTGGCTGTGCGCCTGTCCGTGGAGCGCCGGAACCGTGCGAAAGCTTTGGCCGATGTTGCAGCCGTGATCGTCCAGCGTGCGTTGCAGGGTGTCCACGTCCAGTTTGCGGGGCGGGACGTTCGCCGACAGCGACAGCGCGGCGGCGGTACCGGCGGCTTCGCCCATCGAAATGCAGCACATCACCAGCCGCGTACCGGACTGGCCGGGGATATCGGCCGACAGGTTGCGCCCGGCCGCGAGGACGTTTTCCAGCCGGATCGGCACCAGGCTGCGGTACGGGATGTCGTAGAAGAATTCGCCGTCCGGAACCAGCTCCACCATATTGACGCGCGGCAGGCCGTCGTCCGGCGGCAGCTGCGTGCCCCAACCGGCACGGTTGGCGATGTAGGCGTCGCGGCCGTCCGGCAGCTGACCGCGGAACCATTTCAGGTTGCCGGGGGCGGTGAAGCCGTGCAGGTCAAAGCCGTGCTGGCTGATGGCGACCACGTCCGGCTGGCGGCGCGCGTAGGCAATGTCGGACCCGGTGAAGATGTACTCGCCGACGATCCGGCGGCTTTCGCGGACACCCAGCAGCGAACCGGTGCTGCTCAGGTACGCCGATTCAAACCCCGGGACGTTTTCGCGGATGAACTGTGCCAGCATCGCGCACTGCGCACGGCCCTCCACATACATCCGGGTCAGGTCGCGGTTGTCGGTGGGGCGGCAGTACCGCGAGTGTGCCATGCAGATGCTCACTTCGTCTTTGCCGCAGTCCTCCGGGCGGCCGGGCAGGTGCGTCATCCAGTTGAGGTGGTTGTCGATCTCGTACGGCAGGCGGCCGTCGGCGACGGCTTCGGCGATCAGCTTCACCCATTTGGGGTCGTTCAGGCGGATATCGCAGTCGGCGTACGTGTTAAAGTCCACGCCGCCCATCGTGAATTCCAGCGAGCAGGCCATTGACAGGCCGTCTTCCGTCCGGCCGGTCATCGTTTCGCCGCCCGCCAGGAACACCAGATCGGAGTCGCCGGTCGCGTCCACGAACCGCTTGCCCATCACGGCTTGCAGCCCCGTTTTGGTGTATACCACCACGCCTTTGACGGTGTCGCCGTCCACGATGGTGTCGATCACCGGCGTGACCAGCAGCGTTTCCACCCCGGCGTCGTGCATCATCCGGTCGAACACCAGTTTATGCTTTTCGGGGTCGGAGTTGCGGCCGCGGAGGCCGTCGATTGCTTTCAGCCGGGCAAACAGCTCTGCGCCCACGCCGGACACAAAGTCCAGCGGGATATTGACCAATCCCATCGTGGCCAGACCGCCGAGCGCAGACGTGGTTTCGATCAGCAGGACGCGCGCGCCGGTTTTGGCTGCGCCCAGCGCCGCGCCGCAGCCCGCCATCCCGCCGCCCGCGACGACGACGTCGTAGCTGCCGAGCACGGGGAGCTTCCGTTCCCCAAACATCAGTTGATTTCCTTCCATTTTCCATTCCGTCATGACGGATCCTTCCTTTCCGGTTCAGGCCGAACCTTTACGATTGCTTCGGGTTGACAGTTGTCGCGGCAGCGGCCGCAGCCGATGCATTTGTCCGGGTCGATGCGCGCCGATACGTTTTCGATGATGGTAATTGCGCGCACCGGGCAAGTGTAGTAGCATTCCAGACATAGCACACAGCCGCCGCGGACTTTGTAGATTGTTTTCATGGCGATCTCTCCTTTGCAAGGATAGTATAGCATACGGGCGGCGCGCGGTAAATACCGGATTGTCGCATTCATTTGCACAATCCTCGCATTTCGCTTGACAAATCGGCCGCGGCGCGCTACAATAAACGCAGGAGGGATGCGCGATGCAGATTTGTACATGGACGGAACTGGCGCAGCGGCCGGCGCTGCGTGCCGACGGGATCGAGGCGCTGCAACTGACGCTGGGGCCGGGCAGTCTGTCGCACCCGGCAGGGACGCCCGGCCGCAAACTGAACGGGCTGATTGCGGTGACGGCGGGCAGCTGCACCTATGCTTGGGACACGGCCGACGGGTCGCAGACGGCGGCGCTGACGGCCGGCGGGCTGATTTATTTGCCGCGCGGTGCGCACTACACGCTGACGCTGGGGGCGGCGCCGCCGGTGATTTGCCGGGTGAGCTTCCGGCTGTACAGCGGGGATGAAGAACTGCTATGCGCGGCCGACCCGATGCCGATTGCGGCGGACGGCGGCGCGGCGGTGCAGCGGTGCGTCCGGATGTGCGGCTCCGTGGGCGCGGATCGGTCGCTGCGGGCGATGGCGCAGCTGTTCGCGCTGCTGGACGAGATCGGCCGGATGACCGCGCAGGCCAAAGGCCGCACCGCGCCCGCCCTGGCGCATATTCGGGCGCACATCGACGCGAACACATCGGTGCAGGAGCTGGCGCGGATGTGCTACCTGAGCGAGGCGCAGTTTTTCCGGCTGTTCCGCAAGGCGGCGGGGTGCAGCCCGATTCGGTACCGCAATATGCTGCGCGTGGCGCGCGCAAAGGAGCTGCTGGCCGACGATGAACTGACGGTCGGCGCGGTGGCGTCGATTTTGGGGTTTGAAAGCATTTACTATTTCGACCGGGTGTTCCGGCAATACACCGGCGAATCGCCGGGGAAATATCGAGGGAAGAGGGAAAAGTGAAAAGTGAAGAAGTTTGGTGGCGCGGCTTTGCCGCGCGAATATATTTGTGAAAACAGATGCTTGACATTTGGGGAGAATCGTAGTATAATCAATACCGGAAACAACTGTTGCGCAACAATCGTTTCCGGTATATTTCATTCCGAAAGGAGGCGGTGCGGATGCCGCCGAAAAATAAATTTACCCGCGAACAGGTGATCGCCGCTGCGGTGGAACTGACGCGCAAAGGCGGGATCGAGGCGGTGACGGCACGCGGACTGGCGGCGGCGCTGGGCACATCTGCCAAGCCGATTTTCGGCCTGTTCGACAATATGGAGGCCGTGCAGCGCGCCGTGCTGGACGCAGCATTCGCGCGGTTTCAGCAGCACCAGGCCGCCGCGATGGCGCAGGGCGAATATCCGCCGTACAAAGCATCCGGTATGGCGTATATTCAATTTGCAGAAGAAGAGCCGCAGCTGTTTCGGCTGCTGTATATGCGCGACCGGTCGGGCGAAACGGTCGCTGCGGACGAATCGGTGGAGCCGCTGATTGCGCTGATTCGGCGCAATACCGGGCTGAGCGACGCCCGCGCCCGGATGCTGCATTTGGAATTGTGGATTTTCGTCCACGGGATTGCGTCCATGATCGTGACGGGGTATTTGCCGTGCGACTGGCCGGTGATCAGCGCGGCGGTGACGGATGCATACGAAGGGATTCGGCTGCGGCTGACGCAGCAGCAAAAGGAGGAATCGGCAGATGAATGCCATTGAAACCCACAACCTGACCAAGCGGTACCGGAGCCTGACCGCGGTGGACGGGCTGAATTTGACGGTGACGGCGGGGGAGCTGTTTGCGCTGCTGGGCGTCAACGGCGCGGGCAAAAGCACCACCATCCGGATGCTGTCGTGCCTGACGCGGCCGGACGGCGGCGACGCCGAGATTTGCGGCCACAGCGTGGTGCGCGACGCAGCGGCGGTGAAAGCCTGCATCGGCGTGTCGCCGCAGGAAACGGCGGTCGCGCCGAATTTGACGGCGGCGGAGAACTTGGCGCTGATGTGCGGCGTACACGGGATGGATCGCAGGACGACCGCCGAAAAGACGGCGGCACTGGCGGAACAGCTGGGGCTGGGCGAAGTGCTGCATCGGCGGGCGGGCAGGCTGTCCGGCGGTTGGCAGCGGCGGCTGAGCATCGCGATGGCGCTGGTCAGCGACCCGCAGGTGCTGTTCCTGGACGAACCGACGTTGGGGCTGGACGTGCTGGCGCGCAGCGAATTGTGGGACGTGATCCGCGCGCTGAAAGGCCGCACAACGGTTGTATTAACCACGCATTACATGGAAGAGGCCGAAACGCTGGCCGACCGCGTGGCTGTGATGAAGTCCGGCCGGATGATTGCGCTGGGGACGGTCGCGGAGTTGACCGCGCAGACCGGCGCGGCAAATTTGGAAGGCGCGTTTTTGGCGCTGGTGAAAGGAGCGGATGCGCAATGAAACTGCGGGCATTTGCCGTGCGGACGGCCAAAGAGATTCTGCGCGACCCGCTGAACCTGGCGTTCGGGCTGGGGTTCCCGCTGGTGCTGCTGGTGCTGCTCAGCGCGATTCAGGCGAATATTCCGGTGAATTTGTTTGAAATTCAGCGGCTGGCGCCGGGGCTGACGGTGTTCGGGCTGGCGTTTTTGGCGCTGTTTTCGGCGACGCTGGTCGCCAAAGACCGCGATAGCGCGCTGCTGATGCGGCTGTATACCACCCCGATGACGGCGGCGGATTTTATCCTGGGGTATTTGCTGCCGCTGCTGCCGATGGCGGCGGTGCAGATGGCGGTGTGCTACCTGGCGGCGGTGCCGCTCGGCCTGCCGCTGAGCGGGCGCACGGCGGCGGCGCTGGGGCTGACGATGGCGGCTGCGGTGTTTTTCATCGCGCTGGGGCTGCTGTGCGGCAGCGTACTGACGGTGAAGCAGGTGGGCGGCATTTGCGGCGCACTGCTGACCAACGTGACGGCGTGGCTGTCCGGCATTTGGTTCGACTTGGATTTGGTGGGCGGCGCATTCCGGCGCGTGGCCGAAGCACTGCCGTTCGTTCATGCGGTGCGCGTGGCGCAGGCGGCCGTTGCCGGGGATTTCGGCGCAGTTTGGCCCGATTTGGGCTGGGTGCTGGGGTATGCGGCGGTCACGCTTGGGATTGCGGTCTGGGCGTTTTTGCGGCAGATGAAAAAGTGAATTTTTTGCATAGAAATTGGGACGCGCTGCGAGGTTGGGGTTGCAGTGCGTCCCGGTGTTTTATTTTGTCTGCATGGAAGCGATAAAAATAGAGCCAGTCGGCGGCGCCCCGGATGCACATACATCCTACGGCACAATGCCAGACACTGACTCCGAATTCAGCATATCAGATTTCTACGCCTTTGTCAAGCAATTGGGCGAAATTTTTCGCCCAACCCCGTTTATTTTCCCTCAATACCACCGCGGTGCTTCCTTGCCGTGCCGGTTTTTGTGCTTTGGATGAGGACTGATACAAATTAGTATCAATTAGTATCAATTCCCATCATGCCGCACCCAATATTTCACCCGTGTGCCGTACCGCACAGCGCCGAGCAGCGCCAGCGACTCAAATTTCCGGACAAAGCTGCGGATGGTCGCGTAAGCGGCCGCGCCGAAATCCCGTTCCAGCTGTTTGGTGGAAAATTCATCCGTTCCGTAGTGGGACAGCACAAACTGCCACAGCTGGGATTCTTTTTCCGTCACCTGACCGGACTGCGCGGCCGCGTGGTAGGCAGACAGCGTGTCGGCAGTGCCGTCGGTTCCCATTTTGCCGTACACGCAGTGCGCGCAGTACATCACGAACGGCGTGACGTCGATTTTTCCGCTGAATTTCCGGTTTTCTTCCACCGTGGTGAACGCATCGTAGTACGCTTTGCGGCTTTTTTCGATCTGGCTGGAAAACGGGAGAAACAACGCCGACTGGTATCCTTTTTGAATTAGGAACCACAAATGCACCAGCCGTGCCATGCGGCCGTTGCCGTCAAAATACGGGTGCACAAAGGCGATGTAAAAGTGAATGATTGCTGCTTTCACCAAATCGTTGAGGTCGTCCGCCGACTGGATAAACGCGATCAGTGCCTGCATATGCGCTGGGATTTTGCGGTAGTCCAGCCCCGTGTGTTCCACCCGGTCGCTGACCACGAACACGGCGTCGTCCCGGTACGGACTGCTGCCGGACGATTTTTCGCCGGGCGGCAGGAAATCGCCGACGGTCATCCGGTACAGCTGATCCAGATTCGCTTCGGTGATGCGGTGCGCCGGGTTCGATATAAATTCCAGACCGCGTTTAATCCCCAAAATGCGGGTTTCCTGCGAATCGCGCGGCGCCATGCCGTTCAGGATTTTGCGCACGCTGTCGCGGGAAAAGTCGATTTGTTCAATTGCGGACGTGGCGACGATCTCGTTTTCGGCCGCCTGCACGCCGAATTGCTGCGACTGCGGCTGCATCAGCCGCTTGACCGCCGCTTGCGGAACAGCGGCGCAGCTTTCAATCAGGACGAGCGGCGCGCCGTCAAAATCTGGCAGTGGTAACGGACGCTCATACAGCGCGGCCAATGCTTGCAGAAATGCATCAAAGTCCGACGGGTACTTATATCGGAGTTTTTTGTAATCCGGAAAGTGCTTGTCGCGCAGAATTTGCGTGAAAATTTGGATATCCATGGTTTATCGCGCTCCTGATGAATGGTTTTGTGTCATTTCACATCCGCCCCATCTTTTTCCGCCTGCACCGCCGCAACGGTTTTGCGGAATTTGTGCGACGAAACGCGCTGGGCTTCGCGGTACAAACAGGCGTAGATCACATCGATAATGGTAATCTGCCCCTGAATCAGCGGGAAATCCATATCGACATATTTGTTGGAATCCCGGACAGTGGTGCAAATCGCCAGATCTGCCAGCGCGGTCAGCGGCGACTGAACAAAGTCGCACAGCGCGATCACCGTCGCGCCGGCACGCTTGGCGAGCGCGGCGGTTTCGATCATCGGTTTGGTGCGGCCGGACGACGAAATCACGAACAGCACGTCGCCTTTTTGCAGCATGGCGGCTCTCATCTTGGCGAGGATCACGTCAGAGTCGAATGCGCAGTTGGGGTTCAGCCGGAACAGCTTGGTGTATGCGTACCGCGCCGTAACGGCGGAGGTGCCCATCCCGGCGAAATAGATCATCCGCGCGTCCCGCAGCGCCTGCACCACCGCCGCAGCGGTCTCCGGCTTTACAGCGTCAAAGCAGTGCGCGGCAACGCTGGCGGAAAAGTCGCAGATGCGGCGGCGGAGATCGTCCGGGGCGAGCGGCTCGGCGCTGTCCAGGTCGCATGCGTCCAGCTGCTGCTCAATCCGCGCGTCGGCGGCCGGTTCCGACCGCGCGGCCTGTTTCAGTTCGCGGAATCCGGTAACGCCGACGTCTTTCAGCACACGGCACACAGTGGCGTAGCTGGTATGTGTTTCCTCTGCGGCGGACGTGATGGTGCAGGCATCCAGCTGCGCCCAGTGCGCCAGCAGGTACCCGGCGACGGCCGCGCGCTGCGGCTGCCGACCGTGCTTCATTGCGGTCAATCGCGCCAAAAATAGCGCATTTTGCGACATTTCGATCCCTCCGGGCGGTTTTTCTTTATTATCGCACGAATGATACGTTCTGTCAAGAATATATCAAAAAAATACGAAAAAGTTGCGATTTGCGATGGAAATATCGCAGCCGGTTCTGGTATAATCAAAGCAGGACAGTTTGAACCCCATCAAAGGAGGATGCAATCAATGAATCGGAAATATTCGGTATTTATTTTCAATGTCGCCTCGTGTGCCGACCGCTATTGCAGCGCATATGGGCGGCCGTATTCCATGGCGGAAATGTTCGACCGGGTGCGCAGCATTCCGCAGCTGAGCGCGGTGGATTTGGTGATGAACACGCAGTTTTCCGCCGATAAGGACGGAATACGCGCCAATTTGGCGCGCACGGGGCTGAACGTGGCGTCGGTGGCGGTGGACACATTCGCCAACCCGATCTATCAGCAGGGCAGCCTGTCGTCCATCGACGACGCCGTCCGCGCCCGGGCGATGGCCGACACGCGCGATGCGATGGACTTCGCCGCCGAGCTGGGCTGTCCGATCGTGACGCTCTGGCCGGGGCAGGATGGGTACGACTATATTTTCCAGGCAGACTACCTGCGCGAGCGGGCGCGGTTCCAGGATGCGCTGGCGGAGCTGTGCGACTACCGGCCGGACGTGACGCTGACGCTGGAATACAAGATCAAAGAGCCGCGCACGCACTGTTACATCAGCACGGTGGGCGCGACGCTGCTGATGATTCAGGCGATTGGCAAGCCGAACCTGGGTGTGGCGCTCGACTACGGACACGCGGCGCTGGGGTACGAAAGCCCTGCCGAAGCCGTCGCGATGTGCAAACTGTACGGCGACCGGCTGCGGCATATCCATATCAACGACAACTATCGGCTGTGGGACGACGACATGATCGTGGGGAGCGTGCATTCGCTGGAATATCTGGAATTTTTGTACTGGCTGCGCCGCACCGGGTACGACGGATACCTGACGCTGGATCAGTTCCCGTTCCGCGAGGACGGCCGGGATGCCGTCGCCGAAAGCGCGGCGTGGTTGGATGCGTTTGAACGGATTTTGGACGGGGCGGATTTTGCGGAAATTGAAGCCGTATTGGCGCGCAAAGACGCGATTGCAGCCAGCCGATTGATGCGAAAATTGCTGCTTGGAGGAATGTGACATGGAAAAATTGCTGAACGGGACGCTCGGCGCGCTGTACGACCGCTGCCGCGCGGGATTTGATGCGATTGATGTGGGAATTCACTGCACGGCGTATGAAGGGACGCATGACCTCAGCTTTGCGGAAACGGAATTTGCCGGGAAATACCTGAGCGCGTGCGTCCGCTTTGCGCGGCGCGGCGACGAGACGGCGCGCGCCCATGCGGCGGCGGTGGCGGCGGCCGTTGTGCGCAATCAGCGCGGCGACGGATACATCGGCGGGCTGGAACCGGGGCACGAATGGGACGCGTTTTCGGTGTGGAACCAGGCGTTTACGGCGGACGGACTGCTGGCGTATTATGAATTCACCGGCGACCGCGCGGCGCTGGATGCGGCGGAGCGAAGCGTGCAGTACATTGCGCGTTGGTATCTGGACGATCCGGCGCACGACATTCTGAACGCGCCGAATTACGGCACGCAGCACCTTGCCATCCTGATTACGCTGCCGCGGCTGGCGCGTATCACCGGGAATCCGGTTTACCGGCAATTTTTTGACCACATCTGCGGTCGGCTGCGCGCGTCGGACAACAATTTCTTCGACTGCCCGGACATTTTGCAGCTGCGCAGTCGCAAGGGCATCGAAAATTTCGTCGCGCTGATCGGGCTGGCCGACGGGTGCGGCGACGGCCGCGCGGCGCTGCGGAATTACGCCCGCCAGCTGCACGACACGCAGATTCGACGCACCGGCAACGGCACCATCCGCGAGCTGTGGACGGAAAACGGCAATGCGCCGCAGCTGCTGACCGCCGACGTGAAGCCCAACGAAACCTGCGTGGCGGTGGGGTGGATGGAGACGAATTTCCTGCTGTTCGGCGAAACAAAAGACCCGGCGTACCTCGACGACATCGAGCAGACGCTGTACAATCATTTGCTGGCGGCGGCCGACCCGTCCGGCGCGGATTTCGCGTATTATCAGCCGAATTTCGGGCGGCGCGTGACGCGGACGGCGGATTCGATGTACAAATGCTGCCGGTACCGCGGATTTTTTGCCGTCAGCTGCCTGCCGGACGCGCTGTTCTGCACCGACGGCGGCACGATTGTCCCGATGCTGTACACGTCCGCCGAATTCTGCGACGGCGGCGTTCGCGTAACCGAAACGACGGATTATCCGTACGACGGCACGGTGCGGTTCCGCGTGGACGGCGCACAGATTCCGCCGCTGCGGCTGCGGATTCCGCGGTGGAGCGCGCGGTTCGACGTGACGGTCAACGGGCAGGCGCGTGTGCCGGACGTGGTCGGCGGATCGGTGACGGTGGACGGGCTGCGCGGCGGCGACGAAGTGGTGCTGCGGCTGTACCCCGAACTGCGCGCGATGGACGCGGAGATTGACGGTGTGCCGCACCGGTCATACACCTGCGGGTGCGTGCTGCTGGCGGTGGATGCGGCGGACGAAGCGGGACTTTGCGTGCCCGGCTCCGGCGCTGCGATGGTGCGCACCGATGCCGAAGATGTGCGGCTGGCGTTTACGGACGGCGCGGTGCGCTGGGTGGATTATGCGTCGGCGCGGCGGGCGTACAGCGTGTGGGGAACGGAAAATTTAGATAATAGATAAGACATAATAGATAATAGATATTTTTGGTATGGATGGGGTGGATTGGATTTGTTGGGGGTGGTGCGGGCTATGGCAACTCCTTCAGCCTCTCGGCAGCTCCCTCGCGAGGGAGCCGTGTATGGAGGAGATCCATGTAGTCGGGCGGTTTTATCGGCCGAGGGATTATTATCCCTAAGCGCTATCCCGGCGGTACGACCCCAAGGCTCCCTCGCGAGGGAGCTGGCTCG
>CAJKBQ010000043.1 GCA_905198155.1 uncultured Eubacteriales bacterium | reverse complement strand
TGTACCGGGAGACTCATGTAGCCGGAGCATTTTCTGCGGCCGATGGGAAGCCTCTCTCCGCTCGCGGTGCTCGCTCCGGCACCCCAGCGGGGTAGTGCTCCGCGCAGTGAGCGCGCGACGCGTGGCGTCGTACGTTTGGCCGTGAGGAATGCGCAACGTGGGATATCGCTACGGCCGAAAGCAACTCCCTCAGCCTTAGCGGTGTCTACGACGACCGCGGGCAGCACGCGGCCGACACGGCCGCCGCGAGGGAGCCGTGTACCGGGAGGCTCATGTAGTCGGAGCATTTTCTGCGGCCGAGAGGACAACGCTTTCGCAAGGGAGTCGGTCAGAACCGATAATCGGGGTTGTACTGTGCGAGGCGCGCGAACAGGACGCGCGCGCGGTCGCGGTACAGCTGGCACTTGTACTCGGCGGCTTCAATCTGCTGCGCGGAACCACCGGCCTGGGCGGTCTTGTCTTTGGCAACGATGGCGGCGTCCGTTTCGGACAGCCAGCGCGTCTGCTCCTGCGACAAGTCCACCCGATAGGTTTTGAGCTGGGTAATCATCTGCGCCACGGCCGTTTTCCATTCCGTGAACGTGGTGTCGTACACTTTGAGGATTTCCGTGGTGCTTTGGGCGCTGAGGAGCGCGGCCTCCTTTTTGCGGTCGATGGTATTTTCTTCAAATGCTGCCATGGCCGCGTCTTCGGCCGAGGCGGACGAAGGATGCGCAGAGCCGGAGGATCCCGCTGCGGACGATGCATCCAACGATGCGCCCGACGACGCCGAACCGGACGACGCCGGGTCGGACGAAGCCGCGTCCGACGACGCCGAGTCGGACGAAACCGAGGACCCCACCGACGAATCGCCGGATTCCGTGCCGGACGACGCAGCGGTGCGGCCGGACGAGATCAGGAAGGCGACGACGCTGACGGTCAGCGCCGCCACGACGGCGATCAGAATCAGCATCAGGATGTAAAACGGGTCGGTGCGGCGGGCATTGCCGGGCGTTTGCGGGGAATCGTCTTTGTATCTGTTCATAGCGGAACCTCCGGAAAAATGAAATTCAGGTTTTTATTTGCGCCAATACTCGCGGGTCGGCAGCCAGCAGCCGTATTTGGACGTTTCGTCCCACGTTTTGCCCGCGGACGCATAGTCGATCACGGTGAAGCTGCTGCCGTTGCGCTGCGGCACGCGGTACGTTACCTGGGTATCGAACCCGGGCTGTGCCGACGGTTCCAGCGCAACCACGCCGTCCACGTCGTAGGCGATGTCCACCGCTTCGTCTACCGTGCCGTCCAGCCGGGCATCGCGCGCCAGGGTCAGCGGGCCGCGGCGCAGAGCGATGTGATATTTCGACTCCGGCGACTCGTCCACGACGTTCGGGAGCAGGTAATCGTACTGCCAGCAGTTTCGGTTGAAGATCACGTCGCGGCCGTAGCGGATCGGATGAATCACGCGGGCGCGCATATCCAGCGTCAGCACAATGGTATCGCCGGTGTGCCAAGCGCGGGTCAGGGTGGTGCAGCCGGGTGTGACGTGCGCTGCTTCGCCGTTGACCGTCAGCGCGTTCTGTTCGCTCCACGCCGGGATGCGCAGCGCCAGGTCGAACGACTCCGGCTGCGCCAGCGCCAGCGACACGGCGATGCGGCCGTCGGCCGGGTAGGCGGTTTCGATGCGCAGCGTCAGCGGCTGGCCGCTCGGCGTACGGGTTTCGATGGTGCCGGGGATATACAGGTTCAGCGCGACGCCGCTGTGCGAACGCAGGATCGACATTTTGCCGATCAGACCGATCCCGGCCGCGCCGATGCAGGCGCAGCAGCCGTAGTAGTGTTTATCGGGCATTTGCTGCAAACCGCCGATGCCGCGGCCGCGGGTGCCGGGCAGCAGCGCGGAGTAGCTGTCGAACGGGAGCGGTTCCAGCACGGCGTCGGGATAGCGTTTCAGGATCAGGTCGCGATCGACGATTTTTTCCGTATTGACCGCGCCTAGGTAGGCGTTGTACAGCGACTGCTCGATGCAGTCGGCAAAGGCCGGGTCGCCGGTGAGCGCGAGCAGCTGCGTGCAGAATTTCATCCACGTCACGGTGACGCAGGTTTCCTGCATCACGCCTTCGTAGCGCTCCGTCTGGCGCGCGGTGGAATGGTCGAACAGCTCGTGCGTGCAGCCGCAGCTGCCGATGATCGTGACGTCGGTCTGCATGATGCGGCGGGCGAAATTGACCACTGCCTGGCGGTATTTTTCGATGCCGGTGGCGCGGTAGTATTCCAGCAGCCCTTCAAAGCAGGAGATCGTCTCGTACGCTTTGGTGATCGGGAACTGGTACGGGTCGGTGGTGTTTTTGTACGCCAATTCAAAGACGTTTTCAATGGAAGTGCCGCCCTCGTCCACGATGTACTGCGCGAAGTCCAGGAAGCGGCGTTCGCCGGTCAGGTCGTACAGCCGCACCACCGGTTCCAGCAGCGACGACGAGTTCATCCCGCGCCAGTTGCGCGTTGCTTCGGTGATCGGCGTTTTGCCTTCGGATTTGGGGCCGATTTTGGAGCGGATGTAGTCCACCTGGCGCATCATCGACGCAAGGATGCGCGATTTGAGGTCATCGTCGGTGCAGACTTCCAGAAAATACTGCATTCCGAGCAGGACGTATTTGCGGCACCAGATGTCCCAGCCCCGGAACTCGTGCGCGACCGAGCAGGTGGAGATTCGACCCTGATCGTCTATTGCGGTGAGCATATCCTCCACCGTGTCGGTCATGGCCTGATAGAGTGCCGGGTCGCGCAGGTAGGCGTAGGTGAACGCTGCGCCGCGCATCATTTTGCCCCAGTATTCGCCGCGCCACGCGCCGTCGTCGTCGGAGTGGATTTTGAACTGGTTCACGAACCGCGCCCAATGCACCGGATCCATCAGCTGGAAATCCGCGATATAGCGCGCCGTGCGGTCCAGCAGGCCGGTAAAGCGGCATACGGCGTCATCGTCGATAAACAGCGCATCGGTATCGATCCGTTTGGCGTGGACGGTACCGGGTGCGTACAAATTCGATATGGTTTTCATCAGTCATCGTTCCTTTCGCATTTTCGATGTCGGAATTCGGGCGATCGCCCGGTACCATTGTATCATAAAAAAGGCGGAAAAGCCGTTCCATTTCGATCAAAAACCATGCCAAACCGATCATTTTTCCGCAAATTCATCCGCGGGGCGCATCGTCGGCGTACAGGGCCGTCATCGTTTTTTCGTCGGCGATGCCCGTTTGCGGCAGCCCGGCGCGCCGCTGGAACTCTTTGATGCAGGCTTTGGTCCAGTAGCCGTACAGGCCGTCGCCGGGCGGCTGCATATAGCCCAGCGCGATCAGCCGGTCTTGCAGCGTCAGGATATCGGCGCGGCTGGACTGCGCGTTGACCGAAGCGGGATGATCTGCGGCGGACGACGGATCCGACGACGCATCCGACGACGCCGGAGCCGAGGAGGAAACCGGGTCGTCCCGGAAATCCAGCGACGGATACAGCGCGGATGCGAGGCGGATGGCACCTTCGACGAGCGAAAGCCCCTGACCGGTCATATATTGCAGCGGGATTTCGATCACGCGGTCGGATTTGACGGCGTCCAGCGCCGCAAAGCGGGCGTCGGATTTCAGCACGTCGCGCAATCCTTCGGCGCAGAACAGCACTGAGGGATTGGCCAGCGCCAATTCGTCGGCCGTCAGCGTGTCCGTATCCGCCGCCAGATTGACCGCACGCACATAGTCAAACAGCTGACCGGCCAGCGTCTGATCGGTCGCGAAGCAGCCGGTTTCGTCCAGCACATAGCCCGAAACCAGCACTTCTTCCGGCTCCGGCACGGCGCGGCGCACGTCGTCCAGCGCCATCAGCAGCTTTTCGGCGCGCGACTGCCCCAGCGTGTAGCCGGTGCGGCCGCCGCTCAGCGCGCTGCCGAGCGCCCGGTATAATTCGATCAGCGATTCGCGATCCGTCGCCGGTTCCAGCACCAGCACGGGGATCCCTGCTTCGGCCAGCGATGCGGCGGCGGTTTCCGACGGCGGCGTATCGGTCAGCACCAGCTGCACGCCGAGCGATTGCAGCTGCGGCACGTCCGGCTCCGCCGCCGTACCGGCCGTGGGCAGCATGGCGATGCCGCTGTATGCACTGTCTGCGCTGCGAGCCGTCAGCTGCAGCTGTTCGGCACTGGTAAGATTCATCACTGCGTCGGCCAGCGAATCGGAATAAACGGCCACGGAACCGGGCGCTTTTTCGATGGTGACGCCGCGGACGGCGATCGGGAAATCGACGGCGGCCACGCCGCTTTCCACTGCGGACGGCGTCCGGCGGCAGCCGGCGGTCAGCAGCATCGCCAAGGCCATTGCGGCTGCGGCAAGGCGCAGCATTTTACTTTTCGTTCTGCTCAATAGCCCAGCGCCTCCCCGACCAGAATGATGTGAATGCGGCCGGGCGTCCCCTGCGCGCCGGTCACGACAAACGTCCGGCAGATGCGGTCCGGGCTGGCGCAGCCTGCGCCCATCGGCTGTCCGCACGCCACGCATTTGCCCGTGCGCGCGCAGGCGGTCTGCTTGTTCAGCCGCTGCGCATTGCGCGGCGCGGCGACGGTGCGCACACGCTCTACGGCCGCGGCCAGATCCGGAACGATTTTGTTGTACCCGGCCACCAGAATCACGCGCCCGGCGCCGTATGTAATCGGCGCTACGCGGTTGCCGCGGCCGTCCACATTGTACAGCTCGCCGGATTCGGTGATGGCGTTGCAGCCGCTGAGGAACACATCCGCCGTCAGCGAATCGGCCAGGCAGCGGCGCATCTCGTCCGGCGACTGCGCGGCGTAGCGGTCGAACAGCCGGTATTCCGGCCGGCGCGCGACGTCCAGCAGGCCGCATTGTTTCAGCGTTTCCGACCCGCCCAGGCCGATGGTATCGCCCGGATGCAGCAGCGCTGCCACTGCGCTGCGCGCCTCCGCTGCCGTGGCGGCATATGCGCCGGTGATTCCGTTTTGGTTCAGCTTTTCCAGCACCGCTTCGCAGTGCCGACGAATTTCATTCATCCTGTTTCCTTCCTTTCACGATTTTGCGTCCCGAAAATAAGAAAAACGGGTATGTGTCATACCCGTCCTCGTTTTGTCTTACAGTGCCACCGGGATTCCGGTCGCCTCCGGTACCGTAACGCGGCGGATATCCGCTCCGAGCGCCGAGAATTTTTCCACGACCTTTTCGTAGCCGCGGTCGATATAGCCGATGTCTTCGATCTGCGTTTCGCCGTGCGCGGCCAGCCCGGCGATAATCATCGCGGCTCCGGCCCGCAGATCGGTCGCGCGAACCTGCGCGCCGGACAGTTCCGGTACGCCTTCAAACACGGCGATTTTGCCGTCTACGGACGCCTGCGCGCCCATGCGGCGCAGCTCTTCGATATAGCGGAACCGGTTGTCCCACACGCTTTCCGTCAGGATGCTGGTGCCGTCGGCCAGTGCCAGCAGCACGGCGGCCTGCGGCTGCATATCCGTGGGGAAGCCGGGGTGCGGCATGGTTTTGATGTTGCAGCGGTGCAGCGGATTGGTACGGCGGATGCGGATGGCGTCGTCGTATTCCGTGACTTCGACGCCCATTTCTTCCATCTTGGCGGTGATGGAGTCGAGGTGCTTGGGAATCACGTTGCGCACCAGCACGTCGCCGCCTGCGGCGGCTGCGGCGGCCATATAGGTGCCGGCTTCGATCTGGTCGGGAATGATGGAATAGGTGGTGCCGTGCAGATGCGCCACGCCGTAGATTTTGATCACGTCGGTACCGGCGCCGCGGATATCGGCGCCCATGGAGTTGAGGAAGTTGGCCAGGTCTACGATATGCGGCTCTTTGGCGGCGTTTTCGATCACCGTCATGCCCGGCGCTTTTACGGCGGCCAGCATGATGTTGACCGTTGCGCCGACGGACACGACGTCGAGGTACACGTTGCTGCCCGCCAGTTCCGGCGCGTCCACAACGACCACGCCCTGGCGGATGGCCGCCGTGCCGCCCAGTGCGGCAAAGCCTTTGAGGTGCTGGTCAATCGGACGTACGCCGAAGTTGCACCCGCCGGGCAGCGGAACCTCCGCGTGGTGGAACCGGCCCAGCAGCGCGCCCAGCAGGTAGTACGACGCGCGCATCCGTTTGAGGATGTCGTACGTGGCGACTGCGCCGGCGATGTGCCGCGGGTCGATCTCCATGGTGGAGTCGGAAATCATGCGCACGCCGCAGCCCAGCTCGCTGAGCACGCGGATCATCATGGACACGTCGCTGATGTTGGGCAGGTTTTCGATCCGGCAGATGCCGTCGGACAGCACCACCGCCGGAAGGATTGCCACCGCAGCGTTTTTGGCGCCGCTGATCGTCACCTCGCCGTGCAGCTGCTTTCCGCCGTGGATCACTATTTTTTCCATTCAAGTACACTCCCTCAAAATATGCCGTTCCGGGACACGGACGGCTGTATCGAAAAAATCATCCGGACGCGCTGTACTCAGTATAACCGAAATGCGCGCAAAAAAACAGGGATGATTGCAGAATCGTTGGATCAAAGAACCGGACTCACTGTCCGCCTATTATAATATAACATATTCTGCGAAAAAAGCAATCCTTTTTTTTATTTTAGCCGAAAAATTTTTAATTTTTTATTTTTGAGCTTGGAAATATTAAGAAAACAGGGACAGATTGGTAAAGTCTATCCCTGTTTCCAGCCGAATACCGACCCGATCAGTATGCTTTGCCCCAGTAGACCAGCTTCTTGGCCGGGCGGCCGCAGCAGACGCACGTGTCCGCCAGATGCTCCTGCGCGAACGGCATACAGCGGGAGGACAGGCCGGCATCCTCCTTGATTTTCTCTTCGCACGCTGCGTCGCCGCACCACATGGCTTTGATGAAGCCAGGCTTGGTGTCGGCCAGCGTTTTCAGCTCGTCCATGGTGCGGGCTTCGTAGGTGCGGGTGTCGCGGCGCTCTTTGGCCATTTCAAACAGATTGTGCGCCAGCTCGTCCAGCAGCGCCGGAATGCGCGTTTCCAGCTCGTCCAGCGGGACGAACAGCTTTTCGCGGGTATCGCGCCGCACCAGCACGCACTGGTTCTTTTCGATGTCCTTGGGGCCGATTTCGAGCCGCAGCGGGACGCCTTTCATCTCGTACTGCGCGAACTTCCAGCCCGGCGACTGCTCGGACAGGTCGGCGCGCACGCGGCAGATTTTTTTCAGCCGTGCTTCCAGCTCCTGCGCTTTTTCGACGACGCCCGGTTTGTGCATGGCGACCGGCACGATCATCACCTGGATCGGCGCGATGGCCGGGGGCAGGATGAGGCCGCTGTCGTCCCCGTGGGTCATAATCACGGCGCCGATCAGGCGCGTGGTGCTGCCCCAGCTGGTTTGGAACGGATATTGGAGCTTATTGTCGCGGCCGGTGAATGTGACGTCGTACGCGCGGCTGAATTTGTCGCCGAAGTAGTGGCTGGTCGCGCTTTGGAGCGCTTTGCCGTCCTTCATCATCGCTTCGACGGTATAGGTGGCTTCGGCGCCGGCGAATTTTTCTTTCTCGGTTTTCTGGCCGCACACCACCGGGATCATCAGCACGTTTTCGCAGAAATCGGCATAGCAGTTCAGCTGCTGCTCGGTTTCTGCCTGCGCTTCTTCGGCCGTTTCGTGAATGGTGTGGCCTTCCTGCCACCAGAATTCCCGCGTACGCAGGAACGGGCGGGTCGTTTTTTCCCACCGGACGACGCTGCACCACTGGTTGTACTTCATGGGCAGTTCACGGTACGAGTGCAGCACATGCGCAAAGTGATCGCAAAACAGCGTTTCGCTGGTCGGGCGCACGCAGATGCGCTCTTCGAGCCGCTCGCCGCCGCCCATCGTGACCCAAGCGACCTCGGGCGCAAAGCCGTTGACCAGTTCGCCCTCTTTTTTGAGCAGGCTTTCCGGGATGAAGATCGGCATCGCGACGTTTTCGTGGCCGGTTTCCTTAAACTTGCCGTCCATAATCCGCTGGATGTTTTCCCAGATTGCGTAGCCGTACGGGCGCATAATCATGCAGCCTTTGACGCTGGAATAGTCCACCAGCTCTGCTTTCAGGCAGATGTCGGTGTACCACTGGGCAAAATCCGTTTCCTGTGCTGTGATGGCTTCGACCATCTTTTTTTGTTCCGCCATAATTTTTACCTACCTCGCTCCCCCACACTGCGGGGATGATCTTGACAATGCGTTTTGTCCTGCTGAATATTATACGGCATTCCGCGGCGAATTGCAAGCGAAACGGGCAAAAAAATTCGCAGTGCCGAAACCGGCATTGCGAATCAGCAGGCATAAATCGTACATCAGGTGTTGTTTTCGATGAACGCCACCAGTTCGCCGACGGTCTTGATGTTTTCGATTTCGTCGTCCGGAACTTCGATTTCGAATTCATCCTCGATCGACATCAGCAAATCTACCACATCCAGGGAATCCGCCCCCAGGTCATCCGCAATCTGGGTGTCTGCGGTGATGGTGTCCTCGTCCACGTCAAACTGTTCGCTGAGAATGGCCCGTACCTTGTCAAATACCATGTTGTATCCCCCCTTCGCGTAAGACTTGCCCACGGACAAAAATCCGAGGTACCATCAAAATATTATTCGGAAATCTCGACTTTGTCAATATGCTTTCCGAATTATTTTTGATTTTCTGCAAAAAAAAAGACGGTTTTTTTTGCGGCGAAAAATTTTCCACCTGTTTTTTCAAAACTAAATCAGAAAATTTTATGAAGTTTGACATTCCGCTGTTTGCGCCGCGGCGAAGGGCGCGAAACGGCGATTCTGCAATTCGCGAAAAAAAACGGGCGTACCACTTGACATTCCGCCGCCGTTTTCTTATAATTATTAAATAGCCGTGCGCTGCGCGGCATTTTGCGCCGAAGGAGAGATTGAACGATGGCGAAAGAAGTGTTCATGACCGAAGAGGGCCTCAAAAAACATGAGGCAGAGCTGGAAGAGCTGAAAAGCGTCAAACGCCGCGAGGTGTCCGAAAAAATTAAGGTGGCGCTTGGCTACGGCGACCTTTCCGAAAACAGCGAATATGACGAAGCCAAAAACGAACAGGCGATGGTGGAAGCACGGATCGCCGAGCTGGAAGATATGCTGCAAAACGTGAAGATCATCGACGAGTCGGTGATTTCGCCGGACGTGGTGCATTTGGGCACGCGGCTGGTGGTGCTGGATCCGGTGTTTGACGAAGAGGTCACGTACCAGATTGTCGGCTCCAAAGAGGCCAACCCGATGGAAGATCGCATTTCGGACGAGTCGCCGGTCGGCAAAGCGCTGCTGGGGCACCGCAAGGGCGACAAAGTGGAAGTGGAAACGCCCGGCGGCGTATCCGTGTATACCATTGTTGAAATTTTGAAGTAACCGCTGAAACCACAAGAAAGGCATGATCGCAATGAACGAAAATCAGACGGCGCCCCGTGCGCCGGAGCAGGACCTGAACGAGATCCTGCGCCTGCGCCGCGAAAAGCTGGCTGCGATGCAGGCGGAGGGCAAGGATCCGTTCCAAATCACGAAGTATGACGTTACGCACCACAGCGCCGAAATCAAATCCGGTTTCGCGCAGCTGGAAGGACAGGCCGTTTCCGTTGCGGGGCGGATGATGTCCAAACGCGTGATGGGCAAAGCGTCGTTCTGCCATGTGCAGGATCTGGACGGCACCATTCAGGTGTACGTTGCGCGCGACTGCATCGGCGAGGACGCGTACGCCGCGTTCAAAAAGTTCGACATTGGCGATCTGATCGGCGTGCGGGGCACGGTGTTCCAGACGAAAACGGGCGAAGTGTCGATTCATGCAGCGGAAGTCACGCTGCTGAGCAAAAGCTTGCAGGTGCTGCCCGAAAAATTCCACGGGCTGACCAATACCGATATGCGCTACCGCCAGCGGTATGTGGACCTGATTATGAACCCGGAAAGCAAGGACGTGTTCATCAAGCGCTCCAAAATCATCCGCACCATCCGCCGGTTCCTGGACGGGCAGGGGTTCATGGAAGTGGAAACCCCGATGCTGGTCGCCAATGCGGGCGGCGCGGCGGCACGGCCGTTTGAGACACATTTCAACGCGCTGGACACCGACTTTAAGCTGCGCATTTCGCTGGAACTGTACCTGAAACGGCTGATCGTCGGCGGGCTGGAACGCGTGTACGAGATTGGGCGCGTGTTCCGCAACGAAGGGCTGGACACGCGGCACAACCCGGAATTCACGCTGATGGAGCTGTACCAGGCGTACACCGACTACCACGGCATGATGGATCTGACGGAGAATATGTACCGCTATGTGGCGCAGGAAGTGCTGGGCACCACCAAAATCGTGTACAACGGCGTGGAGATGGATCTGGGCAAGCCGTTTGCCCGGATTACGATGGTGGACGCGGTCAAGCAGTATTCCGGCGTGGATTTCAACGAAATCCGCACGCTGGAAGAAGCCCGCGCGGCGGCGGATGCGCACCACGTCGCGTACGAAGAACGCCACGCGAAGGGCGATATTCTGAACCTGTTTTTTGAGACGTTCGTCGAGGAGCATTTGATCCAGCCGACGTTCGTGATGGATCACCCGGTGGAAATTTCGCCGCTGACCAAGCGCAAGCCGGAAAATCCGGACTATGTGGAGCGGTTCGAATTCTTCATGAACGGGTGGGAAATGGCGAATGCGTACTCCGAGCTGAACGACCCGATCGATCAGCGGGCGCGCTTTGCAGCGCAGGAGGAGCAGTTTGCCGCCGGCGACGAAGAAGCCAATCACACCGACGAGGACTTCCTCAACGCGCTGGAAATCGGAATGCCGCCCACCGGCGGAATCGGCTACGGGATCGACCGGATGTGTATGCTGCTGACCGATTCGGCCGCCATCCGCGATGTGCTGCTGTTCCCCACAATGAAGCCGTTGGACGCTGACAAGAAGGTTGAAAAGGCTGCTTCGGCTCCTGCGGCGGCTGCGCAGGCGGTTCCTGAAGTCGAGGAGAAAATTGATTTTTCCAATGTGGAGATCGAGCCGCTGTTTCAGGATTTCGTGGATTTTGACACTTTTGCCAAAAGCGATTTCCGCGTTGTGAAGGTCAAAGAATGCGAAGCCGTAAAGAAGTCCAAAAAGCTGCTGAAGTTCGTTTTGGACGACGGAACCGGCACGGATCGCGTGATTTTGAGCGGGATTCACGGCTATTATGAGCCGGAGGAGCTGGTGGGTAAAACCTGCATTGCCATTACGAACCTGCCGCCGCGCCCGATGATGGGCATTGATTCCTGCGGGATGCTGATCTCTGCCGTGCATCACGAAAACGGCGAAGAAAAGCTGAATCTGCTGATGGTGGATGACCATATGCCGGCGGGGGCAAAGCTGTACTGATTTGAGACGGGAATCGGTGCTGGCAAGCACAAACTGCAATCCGTACAAAAAATGGGCAATTTCAAGCTGGAATTGCCCTTTTTCTAAAATGAATGGAAATACGAACCGGCATTTGGGAGGTGTGACATATGGCTTACATAACAGCCATCATTTGTACTTTAGCGGCATGGTTTATTGGATTGCTTATAGATGCAAATATTGATTTTGGTAATCCGCAAGGATTTTTGGCGCTTAGAGTGCTGCTTCCTATTTTGACAATGGGGATTTGTATTCTAAAAGCCATCAAAAATAACGAGAAGAAATAAATTCAAGCTTGTCAATATGATGCGGGATATTTGCAAACAGAAAGCGCCCCGGAGCAATGCCAATTTGGCACTGCTCCGGGGCGCTGCTTTGCGCATTTACAGCCCGTATTTCACCTGAATCCGGTTCAGAATCTTCCCGATGGGCTTGGCGAGCAGCAGCAGGAAAATCACGTTGGACACGGCGTATTCCGCTGTAAACGGCGCCGCCGAAATAATCGCCGCAAGATACCGCGGCAAGTTGAAATACCCGTCCGCCCACAGCACCGTCCAAATGTCCATCAGGAACGAATACAGCACCCCGGCGACCGCGCCGTAGCCTGCCAGCACCCATCGGCTGCGCCGCAGCTGCTGCGCCAGCACACCGGCCAACAGCCCGACCAGCCCCCAGCTCATCATCTGGAACGGCGTCCACGGCCCCTGTCCGAAGTAAAAATTGGAAATCACGGCCGACAGCGCGCCGGTCAGGAACCCGGCTTCGCTGCCGAAGTACATCGCCGTGATCACCACCATCGCCGTTACCGGCTTGAACCCCGGGATCGGTGCAAACAGGATGCGCCCCAGCACCGACAGTGCCGTCAGGACGGCGATTAAAATCATGTTTTTGGGGTCGGTACTCTTATGCTCGAACCGCAGAAAAAACGGCACACAGGCCAGCAGCGCCGCACACAGCGAGATCCACGCATACTGCTTCCCGCGGAAGATCAGCGCGCCGCCGATCACCACCGCCGGGACTGCAGCCCCCAGGATCAGATAGGTCAACCACTTTTTCATGCATTTGCCTCCCGTGCACACGATGCCAGCACCTGCGCGCATGTAACCGCGTGCGGAAACAGCTGACGCGCAATCCGGTTGGCTGCGGTGGTGTAAAAATTGTTTTCGGCAAAAAAGGCTTCCGGCACATCTGCCGACAGGACTTCTCCGTCAAAAAACAGGGCGCACCGGTCGGCACATTCCGCGGCGAACTCGACGTCGTGCGTCACGGTCAGAATCGTGATGCCCTGCGCTTTGAGCGCCGCCAGAACCGATTGGAGCCGATATTTGGCGCCGGGATCCAGTCCTTTGGTCGGCTCGTCGAGCAGCAGCAGCTTCGGTTCGGTCAGCAGCATTTTGGCCAGCGCGCATTTTTGCTGCTCGCCGCCGCTCAGGTCGTACGGGTGGCGATCCAGCAGATCCGCGATTTCCAGTTGCGCCGCTACCGCTGCAATCCGCGCTTCCTGCGCCGGTTTGTCCGCGCCCTGCGCTTCCAGCAGTTCCGCCAGGTCGGCGCGCACCGTGTCCCGGATGAACACCGTCTGCGGATTTTGCGGCAGATAGGCCAGGTTTTTGCGGTATAGTGTGCTGCCGCGATAGTCGGCAATCTGCCGCCCATAGATCCGCACTTTGCCGCGGTACGCCCTGTTCAGGCCGGAAATCACGTTCAGCGCAGTGGTCTTGCCGCTGCCGTTGCCGCCCAGAAGGCAGTAATGCTCCCCGGTATATACCGTCATCGACGTGCCGCGCAACACGTCCGGCAGCGGCCGCTCGTAGCGGAACCATACGTTTTTCAGCTCCACTGCCGGTTCGGCATCCGGCAGCGGAGGCGGGGAAAACCGATCCGGCTCAGCGGAAAAACGCTGCTCCAGAAAATCGCGCCCTTCCCGCACGGTCAGCGGGCACGGTGCGGTTCGCATTGACGCCGGCAAACCGGTGAAAATCCGGACGGCACTCGGCAGGCCGCGGTTCATCGGGTGATCCGGCCGCGTCGCGTGCAGGCGCGCGCCGATACGCGACGGATCGTCGTCCAGCAGAATCCGTCCGTGATCCATCAGGATCACGCGGTCGGCAATCGGGAAGACTTCTTCGAGCCGGTGTTCGGCCAGCAGAATCGTCAGCCCCAGCTCGCGGTTCAGTTTTTGCAGCGTCGCGATGAAATCCGCTGCGGCAATCGGGTCCAGCTGGCTGGTTGGCTCGTCCAGAATCAGCAGCTTCGGCTGCATCACCATCACGGCGGCCAGGTTCAGCAGCTGTTTTTGGCCGCCGGACAGCTCATCCGTTTTTTTGCGGAACCAGTCCTGAATCCCGAAGTAGCTTGCCATCTCGCCCACCCGCCGACGAATGATCTCGGTGGGCACGCCCAAGTTTTCCAGCCCGAACGCCAGTTCGTGCCACACTTTGTCGGTCACGATCTGGCTGTCCGGGTTTTGCAGCACATAGCCGATCTCGGCGGCCGCCGTGCGGTCGTCCAGCTGCGCCTGCGGCACGCCGCAGCAGCGGATTTGGCCGGTTTGCGTCCCTGCCGGCGCCAGCGCGCGTTTCAGCAGCCGAAGCAGCGTGGTTTTGCCGCATCCGGATTCGCCGCACAGCACCAGGAATTCGCCCCGCTGCACGGTCAGATCGATGGCCGACAGCGCGGGACGGTCGGTTTTCGGGTATTGAAAATTCAGATTTTCGACACGCAGAATCTCCATACCAAAGCCTCCTTGACTTCCAAAATAAACGGCAAAGCCGATAACATCCCGAACGCTGCATATACCGTCACGGCACCGGGCGCGGCGGGCAGCGGCGTAATCCGCGGGTAAAAGTAAAACGTCACCGCGCCGACCGCCGCGCCCGCTGCCACCGTCCCCAGCAGCGCCGCGCATACGGTCAGCAGGGCGGCATCCGATGCGCGGAACCGGAACAGCGAAAACTGCGTGCGGCCTTTGCGCCCGTAGCCGCGTGCTTTCATCGATGCGGCGGTATCCATCGCGTTTTCAAACGACCACGCGATCATGGCGGTGAACACACGCATTGCGCTTTGCGCCCTGGCAACGATGCCCGAACCGGAATACAGCCCCATCGCCTTTTGTGCAGCCGAAACTTTGTGCATTCGGCGGCGGAACATGGGGACGAACCGCAGCGTCATCGACAGCACCAGCGACAGCTTGGGCGCGGCGCGGCCGAACAGGTACAGAAATTTGTCGCCGGTCATCACTTCGCTGTAACATTTGCACCACAGCATCACGCCAACCACCATCACCGCGATGGACACCCCGTATAAAATCGCTTCGAGCGTGACGGGGTTGCCGTTCAGAAAAAACAGCGGGGTCACGCCGTTGTGTGAAAAGAGCGGATTGGTCACGGCAACCAGCAGCATCATCGGAATGTAAAATCCCAAATTCGCCCCCAGTTCCCGGCGCGGCACCAGCGTTGCGCAGAACAGTGTTCCGCCCAGCAGCGCGCTCAGCTGGATCACCGGATTGGTCACGAACATGGCGATCAGCAGTTCCGACAGGAAGTAAACCAGCAGGGATAACGGATGATATTGCCCAAAGTGTTTCATTTTTTTGCCCCCTCCCCGACCCATTCGCACCCGACGTCGCGCCCCAGGTCACAGGTGTAAACCCATTCGATGTTCTGACCGTCTTTCAGCGTGTATTTGGAGCAGCCGTAGTTGGGGTATTCGCCGTCTACGCGGTACATCCACCCGGACAGCGGGCCGCAGGAAAATTCGTACAG
>CAJKBQ010000042.1 GCA_905198155.1 uncultured Eubacteriales bacterium | reverse complement strand
CCGTGCTGCCAGATCCTGCATTTCGGCTGCCGACGGCACCAAAGCATCGGCACACGGAAACGCGCGGCCGACGGCGTCGTACTTGCTGCGGCACAGGCTGTGAAACGCCAGCAGTTCCGGCGGACGGGCGCCGATCCCGGCAGCAAATGCCGCCACCGCACCCACTTCGCTGTCATTGCAGCCGGGAACCACCGGCATCCGGATCTGGACATCGCTGCCCAGCGCACACAGGCGGCGCAGATTGGCAAGGATCTGTCCGTTCGGGACGCCGGTCAGGCGGCGGTGGCGTGCATCGTCCATGCATTTGACGTCGTACAGGAACAAATCGACCCACGGACGCACCGCGTTCAGCACGTCAAACGGCACGGCACCGGCGGTTTCCACTGCGGTTGTGATCCCGGCGCTGCGGCAGCGGCGCAGCAGTTCGAGCGCGAATTCCGGCTGGCACAGCGGTTCTCCGCCGCTGAGCGTTACGCCGCCGCCGGACATCGCATAGTAATCGCGATCCGCCGCGAGGACGCCCCACACTTCGTCCGCCGTCATCACTTTGCCGCAGCACACCCGCGCACCGGACGGACAGACCGATGCGCACCGCCCGCACCGCGTACACGATTCGGTGAACGCACGGCTGCACATCCGGCGGCACGCGCCGCACCCGATGCATTTGTCCGGATACAGCATCAGTTCCGGTGCGCCGTGCTGCGATTCCGGATTGTGGCACCACAGGCAGCGCAGGCTGCATCCTTTGAAAAAGACCGTGGTGCGGATGCCGGGACCGTCGTGAATGCAGTAGCGCTGAATGTTGAAAACAGTTCCGGTCATGCGTCAAGCTCCGTTCGGGCGATGATATTGTCCTGCAAATCGCGCGGCAGATGGGTAAAGTAGTCGCTGTACCCGCCGACGCGGACAATCAGGCTTTCGTACCGATCCGGATGCAGCTGCGCGTCGCGCAGCTCGTCTGCCGACACCACCGCGACCGACAGCTGCTGGCCGCCTTTGGCAAAATAGGTTTTGGCAAGGGCGATAAACGCCTGCTGCCCGGTCGGGCTGCGGAACACCTGCGGCGTGAATTTGAGGTTCAGCACATGACCGCTTTTGGCGAGCCGGTGCGGCTGCTTCAGCACCGAATTGAGCAGTGCCGTGGGGCCGCTGCGGTCGCGGCCGGGCGTCGCGCCGACACTGTCTGCCATCAGCGTGTCGCCGGCACGTTTGCCGTTCGGCAGTGCACCGGTCGAAAACCCGTAATTCGCCGCCCGGTTGAACGTGCTGCACCCGCCGCCATAGATTCCGCCGCGGAACGTCCGCTTGGTCAGCAGATAGGTGTAAAATTGCGTCACGACGTCGGCGCAGACGGCATCGACGTCCGCGATGTCGTTGCCGAATTTGTGATACCCCGAAAAATCGCGGTACAGTGCGTCTTCTGCGGCGAAATTGCTGTCCAGCGCCGCCATCAGCTGCGCCATGGTGTATTTGCCGGTGTCGTAAATGTAATGCTTCACGGCTGCCAGCGAATCGGCCGTGTCGGCAATGCCTTCGGCAAGAATCTGACCGTGATTGTAAATCGGGCCGCCCGCTTTGTAATCGCGGCCGTTTTCGACGCATCCCCGGATCAGGTTGGAACGCAGCGGGTTCGGCGCGAATTCGGCATAAACCTGCTGCGCTTTATTGGCCATGTCAATGGCGCAGTCGGTTACATATTTTACCTGAGTGCAATAGGCGTCCCACAGCTTTTCGTATGTATCGAACGTTTCGGGGGCGCCGGTCTCCGGCCCCAGCCGGGCGCCGGTACGCGTGCAGCGGCCGTTGTGCAGCGCCAGCTCCAAGCATTTTGCGAGGCACACTTCGCCGTCCTACAGCCCCATGTGCGACTTGCCGAAAATATCGATCTGGTTGCATCCGTTCATGCAGTAATTGTGCGCATCTGCCGGCGGAATCCCCAGGTCTTCCAGCGCCGGGCAAACGCACGCATCGTTGTACAGCACCGGCATTCCGATGCCGGTTGCGATGGTCTGCGCGGCGCTTTGCCACAGTTCTGCCGGCATCGACGGGCTGACGCGCATCGTCAGGTTCGGCGTGTTGTACCGGAATTCGCGCGCGATTTCCAGGATTTCGCCGGTCAGCGCGTTGGAAAAATAATTCCCTTTTTCGTCGCTGCCGCCGATGCACAGGTTCCACGACCGCGTGTCGTGAAACCGGGTCCACAGCGCCCGCAGGCAGGCTTTGCGCTCCTGCGGCGCCGCAGTTTTGCAAAAATCGTCCATAAAATAGTCGAACCGGCCGGGGGAGTCGATTCCGTCGAACCCGAACACCAGCCAGAACAGCTGGCACGCTTCGCGGAAATCCCGCGGCGGACGCTGCGGGATGTGCGCAAACTGCGCCGCCAGAGCATTGTTGCCGACTTTTTTTGCCTGCGCCAGCGCACGCGCACCCAGCACATCCAGCGATTCCAGCGCGACCGTCAGTGCGTCGTAAAAATCGGTGCAGCCGTTCATTTTCCGCCCCACTGCGATCCGGTCGCGCAGCCCGTCGGTGCCCAGCCGCAGCACCATCCGGTAGTCGGGATTGCTGTGGCCGCCCCATGTGCCGCCCCAGCAGGTGCGCACCATGCGGCCGCCCTCGGCGGTCAGTTTGCCGTGCAGCGCTTCTTCCTGTGCGGTAAACGATGCGTGGATGCGCGCTTCGGTTTCGTACGGACGGATCTCGGCGGCGATGCGGTCAAGCTCGGCGGCAAGCTCCGGGTGCGCCGACTTTTCGTCCGCCAGCGCCGCATCGTCAAAAACAATGCCGTCGCCGAACAGATAATTGATGCCGACCCGCCATTTGCGGTTGATTGCATCCGCAAAAAAAGAATCCGATTCCAGCACAATCGGCATATGGCGCGCCGATTCGCGCATCCCGCACGCAATGCGGTAGGCCATGTCCGGCCGATCCGCAGCCAAAAAGCCGCAGGCAAATGGTTCCAACTCGTAAATCTGCATCGAGATCCCTCCTTTTGGTCTGTGAACCGGTTACAGCGGCTGCACGTCCTGCGAAGTGCCCCACACGGTGACTTCTTCGATCACGACTTCCTTCGGCTGCGACGCGCAGTACCACACCGCATTTGCGATGTCTTCGGCGCGGAGCGATTCGGTCACTTCACCGATTCCGCTTCCGTGCTGGAACCCGGTGCTTGCCTGACCGGGCATCACGCAGCACACGCGCACGCCGTGCGGGCGCAGCTCGGTGTACAGCCCTTTGGAAAAGCTGAGCAGACCGGCTTTGGCACAGCCGTATACCGTCCAGCCCGGCCACTGGTGACGCGCACAGATCGACGATACGTTGATGATCACGCCGTCGCGCTGCGCGGTCATCATCGGTGCCAGGACGTTGGCGCCGTAAATATTGGCGGTCAGGTTGAGCGCAACGATGCGGTCGATGGTATCCTTTGTCTGCGCTGTCGTCGGGACAATGGCGATGCCCGCTCCGGCGTTGTTGACCAGCACATCCAGCCGCCCGAAATCGCGGGTGAGGTCATCGCGCAGCCGCAGCCAGCCGTCGTAGTCGGTGACGTCCAGCGTGTAGCCTTTGGCAAATCCGTATTGCGCAGTGCAGTCCGCTACCTTTTGCGGATTGCGCGATGCGATCAGCACGGTATACCCGTTTTGCCGGAACAGCTTGGCGGTTTCCAGCCCGTATCCGCTGGTGGCGCCGGTGATGAGTACGATTTTTTGATTTTTCATAATAAAAACATCCTTTCTTTCAGCAATGCGGTTGATACGCGATTACGGATTGATAAACATCCGGCGGCGTTACGGTACACGGCGCAGCTGGGCGGCGGTGCTGATTTCGTAGTGCGAACCGCAGCAAATGTCCGTAAACCGAACCAGTGCGCCGTTGCCTTTGCAGCCGTAAACATAGACCGAATCGTCCCGCCCGCAGGAAATGCCCTGGATATAGCCGATGATGCCCAGCGCGTCGAACCCGGCGCGGGCACACGGCGTATTGACGACGCGGTCGGTTTGTGTGTCGATGACGGAGATGGAATCGTCGTGGTCGTTGGACGCGATGACATACCGCTCGTCACACGTCATTGTCAGCCCGCACGTTCCGGTGCCGGTGGGGATCGTCTGCAAAATCTGTCGGTTTTCGACGTCTACCACCGCCACATGGGCGCGCGCGTCCCGCTGGTGGCACGCGATGTATGCTTTGCGCTTGTCGGCGCTCAGCACCAGGTCGTCGCCGCCGTCCAGCAGCGGGTCGCTGTCCATGAATGTTTTCACCGAGAAACGGTCGGCGCCGTCAAACAAAAACAGCTTTGCCGACCGCCACCCGGCGCACAGGTAGTACCGGTCGTCAATAAAATTCCCTTTGCCGCCGATTTCGCGGCGGTACACCCGTTCCGGCAGCACCTGCGTGCGGCAGCGGACGCGAATCCGATCCATGCGGCAGATGTCGTCAATGACCAGCACGCCGCCCATGCAGTCGTGCACCAGCATCGTTTGACCGTCGGGCAGCACGTTGGTTGCATAAATACGGCCGGTGTCCAGGACTTTTTCGACGGTCAGCGTCGATTGGCGGATGCAGTACAGCCCTTCGAAGCAGGCAATGTACAGCCATTCGCCGTCGCCGGACGTTGCGTGGCAGTCAGGATGCGTCCCGACGGGAATTTCCTTTACAAACTGCAGCGTGTCGAAATCGTACACACATACGCTGCGGTCGCCGTGGGTGAATTCGTACCGATCCGGGATGCCGTACATCCGGTGGGGGCGCAGCGGTTCATAATGCATGGAATCACTCCTCCGAATATTGAATTTGTGCAGGGTCAAACCCCATTCCGACCGAAATGTCGGCGGCGGCCTGCCGCACCAGCGGGACGAACCGCGATTCGTCCGCCGCTGTGACGCGGTACGTTGGGAACATCACGTCGATCCCGCCGATGCACGCGCCGTCCGCACCGAATACCGGCGCCCCGATGCAGCGCAGCCCGTCCATACACTCTTCGCGGTCAAACGCGATCCCTGTGCGGCGGATTTCCGCAAATTCATTGCGCAGCGCGTCCGGATCGATTAACGTGTGCGCCGTAAACGGCATCAGATCGGTAATCAGCGGCGTGCATACGTCGTCGGGCAGATGTGCCAGGATGCACTTCCCGCCCGCCGAGCTGTGCGGCTGGATGATGGCGCAGGTTTCGACGTGGATGCGGATGGGGTTGTCGGTTTCGGACTGCAGCTGCACAACGGCGCACCCGTCGTGCATCACAATCAGCTGGGTGGATTCGCCGGTTTCGCGCATCAGCCGGGTCAGGATGGGCGCTGCAACGGTGTTGAGCGTCATCCGCTGCGCTGCGGATTTGCCCAGAAAGTAAAATTTGCTGCCCAGCACGAAATGCCCGCTGACCGGGTCGGTGATCAGATACCCGCGGTCGCGCAGCACCATGCAGATCCGGTACACGGCATTGACGGAATTGTCCGTCAGCCGCGCCAGTTCGTTGATGGAATACCCGCCGGTGCTTGCGGCGATCCGCTCGACCACATCCAGCAGTTTTTCGACGGCAGGTGCAGAATATTTGGGATCCAAATATGGAGCCTCCTTTTCAGTTATTCTAAATATAATATAGCATACTAAATTTAGAATGTCAATGGACGCAGCGGATTTTTTTGTGAACATATCGTGAACGCATCGCCGTTTTTCCGCAAAAAAGCAGCGTGTGCGCCGCCGGGGCAATCGCACACGCTGCCGTGTATGGGATGAGGTTGTTTTTGTCCGTGCTTACCGGGTGCCGATATCCACCCACCGCCGCGCTGCCGCCGAAGTCAGCAGTGCGTCCAGCACGCGCTGGCTGGTGACGCCGTCGTCCAGATCGGGCGTCATCTCCGGCGCACGGCCGTGCAGCAAATCGACGAACGTCTGCTCCTGCTGCACAAAATATTCTGCCGGTACGTCGATCGTCTCCATATCGCCGGACTGCGGCGCGGTGTGTTCCCCGTCGAAATAGAATACCTGGATTTTGTCGCTGTGGTTCAGGTCGAACCGGAACGCGCCTTTTTCGCCGTACACATCGACGATGATGTGATTCTGGTTCCCCATCGCGCTGCGCGTGACGGTGAATACCGCCGGGACGCCGCCCGCCAGGTCGGCGAGGAAGTGGCAGTAATCGTCGGTCGTCACCGGCGCAATCTCTTCGCTGTCGAGCCGCTTGCGCGCCGGAACGGTGATCCCCGTCTGCGCGCACACCGACTGCACCGGCCCGGCCAGCAGCTGCACCATGTCGATCACGTGCACCGCCAGGTCGCCGGACACGCCGTACCGCGCGATTTTCTCGTCAAACCGCCAGTCCAGCCGACGGCCGGGCATATACGCGCTGGATTTGAGATACTGCGCATACACGCTCACGATTCTGCCCAGCTTCCCCTGCCGGATCAGCGCCCGCGCGTACCGCACCGCCGGCATAAACCGGTACGAAAAGCACACCATCGCCGGCACGCCGGTTTCCGCCGCCACAGCGCGCAGCGCCTCGGCCTGCCCCGCGCACAGCCCGACCGGTTTTTCCACGTTGACCGGCTTCCCGGCGCGCAGCGCCGCCTCCGCGATCTCGCAGTGCACGTCGTTCGGCGTGCAGACCTCCACCGCGTCCACGTCCGGGCAGGCGATCAGGTCGCGGTAATCGGCGAAGCAGTGCGCCGCGTCAATCCCATATCGTTCCGCCGTCGATTTCAGGTGCTCCGGATTGTTGTCGCACAGCGCCGCAATCCGCGCGCCGTGGACGTCTTTCAGCTGTTTCAGGTGCACACCGTTCGCAATGCCGCCGCACCCCACAACGCCAATCCCAAAAATCTTTTCCATACTCAAATCCTCCTTGTCGATTTACGATTGCGCGTGCGCCGCACGCGCCACCGCACTTTTTCACTCTTCACTTTTCACTTTTACTTCAAAAACCCCATCACCATTCCGTGCGCGCCGTGTCCTGCGGGGACGGCTGCTCGCCGTACGCCTGCTCCGGGCCGTGCACCGGCGCCGCCCATGCCGCCGCATTGCGCAGTACGGTCTGGATGTTTTTGTCGTAATACGTCGGGAATTCCTCGTGGCCGGGGCGGAAGTAGAACACTTTGCCGAACCCGCGGTGCCAGCAGCATCCGCTGCGCAACACCTCGCCGCCGGAAAACCAGCTCAGGAACACCAGCTCGTCGGGCGTCGGAATGTCGAACCGCTCGCCGTAGGTTTCCTCGTGCGGCAGTTCAAAATAGGCCGGCAGCCCTTCGGCAATCGGATGCCCCGGCTCCACCACGAACAGCCGCTCCAAATCGCCGGATTCGCGCCAGCGCGACCGGCAGCGCGTGCCCATCAGCCGCTTGAAAATCTTGGAGTAATGCCCGGAATGCAGCACAATCAGCCCCATCCCGCTCATCACGCGTTCCCACACGCGCTCCACCAGCGCGTCGTCCACCTGGCCGTGCGCGGCGTGGCCCCACCAGAACAGCACGTCGGTCTGGTTCAGCAGGTCGTCCGGCAGCCCCTGTTCCGGCATATCCAGCGACACGGGCGTCGCGTCGAAGCGCGGATCCGCGTTCAGCACGTCGGCGATGCAGCCGTGAATGCCCTTGGGGTAGATCGCGCGGACGTTTTCCATTTGCTGCTCGTGCACGTTTTCGTTCCATACGGTTACGCGAATTTTTTCCATTTCGTTTCCATCCTTTCCGGCGCAGGCGGTGAATTTTCCGATCAATCGGATCGCCCGGCAGGTTTTTGGTACAATTCTATTGTAATTCAAACGCCGATGTGATACAATGTAAAAAACACGCTTTCCATTGTAAAATTCGACTCGGATGGAACGCGGGGCGATCCGGAGGAAACAGCGATGCGGTCAATTTCATTTCCCATGCTGGACGGGCTGGACGTGTCGGTGATGCGGCTGAGCGCGTGCGCGCCCACCTGGCACAATGGCGCTGTGACGCGGCACGACGTGCTCCCGCGCGACACCAGCCTGCTCATGTACATCCGCAGCGGCCGGTGGGACTACGAGGTCAACGGCCGGGTGGTGCAGACGGTGACGCCGGGGGACGTGCTGTTTCTGCCGGTGGGGTGCCGGTATATTTCGCGCTGCACTGCCGACCCGGTATCCACTGCCATCGGGCTGGATTTTCACCTGCTGGACGAGTCCGGCGAAGAGCTGTCGCTGGGGGACGCGCCGCAAGTCCTGCTGCACGACGGCAGCGACCGGTACGAACCGCTGTTCGCACAGGCGCTGCGGGCGTACCTGCGCGGTTCCGGCGGCAAGCTGGCCGGGAAGTCGGTGGTGTACCGGCTGCTGGACGCGCTGGCCGCGCAGCTGCGCCACGAAGCCCGCGCTGTTGGGCCATACAGCGCGCTCCTCCCGGCAATCGAGCTGCTGGAACGCCACCCAGAGCGCCCGGTGCCGGTGGGCGAACTGGCATCCATGTGCTATCTCAGCGAGTCCAATTTCCGCCGCAAATTCATCGCGTGCATGGGCTGCGCGCCGGTGACGTACCGCAACCGTCTCCGCGTCCAAAAAGCGGAGGAGCTGCTCCAAAGCGGCCTCTACACCGTAGAATCCGCCGCCGAGCTGCTCGGCTTCACCGACGGCGCGCATCTGTGCAAGGCGCGCGCGGCGTATCATATTGACAAGGGGGAGGCGTGAAAAGTGGGAACGGCGCACCGTTCCCACTTCAATTTCCTGTTTTTTCGACAGCTATCCGCATTTTTCTGCAAAAGCCTTGACATCGGAGGAAAATTTTTTTATAATAGATACTGAGGTTGCATCTATACACTTCGGCGGCTGCCCCCGCGCAAATTTCCAAAGGGGGTTAGTTTTCCCCCTGAGAATGGGGGTGATGTAAACATGGTGACATATACGGAGCTTTTCGCTTTCTGTATGGTAATTATCAGTGTAATCACACTGACGGTTAAAATCATGCGTGCAAACAAAAAAAACTAAACCGCCATGCCCCCAAAGCTAAAGTGGTTTAGTTTTTAATTCACTAAGAGCGGGGACACCGTCGTATAGGTGCAATCTCGCTTTTCTGTACTTATTATACCCCAATTCCGCGGCTTTGTCAAGCGGGGTTGGGGAATTTTTTTAATAAGAAGTAATGGTGAATCGTGAAAAGGTGCGGCTGCGTGCCCGCGATCGACGCAGCCATCGCAGGCACACGCAACTACATTCCCACGCGCGCACGCGTCCGCCCCTCTTCACTTTTCACTCTTCCCTTTTCACTCACAATCAATCCGCACCCCCGCAAGCCGAATCCCGCCCAGCACCCCATTTTCCGGCCGATCCACCGAGCGGTAAATCGCGCAATTTGCGGCCGGAAGCGGCTTGCGCAGCCGCGCGGCAATCCGTTCCATCAGCCGATCATACGGGAACCCCGCCATCGACGGCACCCCGCCGCCGATCACCGTTGCTTCGGGATCCAGCAAATTGATCTCCGCCGCCGCCACGCACGCCATGTCGTCCACAAACCGTACCAGCTCCGGCGCGTCGCCGTGGCGCGCAAACAATTCCGCAATCGGCGTGTCCGGGAACGACTCCGCACCAATGCGTTCCAGCGCGCGGCCGGACGCATAGCACTCCGTGCAGCCCACGTTGCCGCAGCCGCACACCGCCGTGCCGCCGATCACCGGCAAATGCCCCAACTCGCCTGCAACGCCGCTGCGCCCGCCGTATGGCCGTCCGTCCAGCATCAACGCATTGCCGATGCCGGTGCCGAAGTAAATCCCGGCGCACAGCCCTGCCCGCGGCAGCTGCATCGCATCCATATCGTGCGCCAGCAGCAGATTCACGTCGCGCTCCATCCGCACCGGAATCCCCAGCTGCGCTTCGAGCGCATCCGCCAGCGCGACGCCGTCCAGCCCCGGAAGATTCGGTGCCTGCAGGATGGTGCGCCGGTCGGCGCTGACCGTCGCCGGGACACCGATCCCAATGGCCTCCACCGCGCCCAGCGCCGCAATGCAATCCGCCAAAAACGTCCCCAGCCGTTCGCACGGCGTGTCGCCCGGCAGCACCTGCGCGCGCGGCAGTTTGCGGAAATGCGTCAGCGCCCCGTCGGCGCCCGCCGCGCCGATGCGCAGATTCGTCCCGCCAATGTCCACCCCAATGCGGTACCCGCTCATCGCGATGCCCCCCACGACCGCAGCGCGATCCCGTCGAGCATTTCGATGCGGCGCTGGTGGCGGCCGCCTTCAAATTCCGCGTCCAGCCACGCCTGCACAATCATCTTGGCCAGCTCCGTGCCGACCACGCGCGCCCCCATCGCCAGCACATTGGTGTTGTTGTGGCGGCGGGACAGCTGCGCCGAGTACGGCTCGCTGCACACGCACGCCCGAATCCCGCGCACGCGCCCCGCCGCCAGCGAGATGCCCACCCCGGTGCCGCACAGCGCAATCCCCAAATCGGCGCGGCCGTCGGCGACCGCGCGCCCCACCCGTTCGCCGTACACCGGGTAGTCGCACCGCTCCGCCGAATCGGTTCCGCAGTCGATCACCGTGTGTCCCTGCGCGGTCAGGTATTCCGTCAGCGCGCGTTTCAATTCCAGCGCCGCGTGATCGTTCCCGATTGCAATTCTCATCATCTTCCATCCTTTCCAATCTCATTCGCCGCACAGCGCGCGCAGCGACGCCAGAATCGCCGCATAATCGTCCGCCTTGCCGAACAGCGCCGACGTCCCCAGCACGAATCCGTCCACGCCCATGCGCGCGAACCGCGCAATCCGTTCCGAGCTGCACGCGCCGTCCAAAAAGACCTCGTACCCGTACGCGCCGCGCCGCGCGGCCAATTCCGCCAGCTTCGGAACCACCTCCGGCAAAAACGCCTGCCCTGCAAACCCCGGATGTACCGCCATCACCAGCACTTCGTCGCACCGCCCCAGCAGCGGCGCAACCGCATCCAGCGGCGTTTCGGGATTTAACGCCAGCCCCGCACGCGCGCCGCACCGGCGAATCTCCGCCAGCGCGGCCGCCGGGTCGCCCGCCGCCTCCGCGTGAACCGCCACGCGCGCGGCGCCCAATTCGGCAAACTGTGCAGCGTACCGCTCTGGGTGCTGAATCATCAAATGGACGCCGACGGGCGTCGCCTGGCGGCACAGAAACGCCGTGTCCTGCAATCCCATCCCAAAATTCGGGACAAAATCGCCGTCCATGATGTCCACGTGCAGCAGATCGGCGCCTGCCGCGCGCAGCGCCGCGCATTCCTGCGCCAGAGATGCATAATCGGCGCACATCATCGACGGCGCCAGCCGCACCCGGCTCATACACCCACCAGATACGGCTCGCCGTCTGCCATCGTCATATCAATGGCGGACTTGATGAACCGCCCGTACTTCGTTTCCAGCTCCGCCTGCGCCCGGTCGAACTGATTGCGCGGGTAGATCATCGTCGGAACACCGCGGAATTTCCATTCGCCGCTGGCAAGCATCCGCAGTGCGCTGTGCGCCCCCTGCCGCGACAGCTCCGGTTCGCGCGGATGCGTGCTGAGGCAGTCGATTGCAAACAGGTTCAGCCGCTGCACGTCCACCAGCCGCTTGCCCCCGGTGTGATATGCGCCGATGCACAGCTGGCCGCACATCCGCGTGATGTGAATGGCCAGGTCAAGCGATTCGTTCGTTTCGCCCCACTCCATCACGGCGGCGAATCCGGTGTCGTTAAAGCCCACCCGCGCTTCAAACTTTTCACGCGCTTCGTCGGCCAGATACGTTTCGTCCGCGCCGAACTGCGCCGCGTATTTCAGGCATTCCGGCCGGATGTCAATCGCCACCACATACGCGCCGCACGCTTTGAGCAAGCTGATTGCGCCGCAGCCCATATAGCCGCACCCGACCACCGCCACCGGGGTGCCGGGCACGCCTTTGCGCACTTTGCTGACCGCGCTGAAAATGCACGCCAGCGGCTCCGCCATCGCTTCGTCGTCGCGCAGGCCGTCCGGCACGTGCATCAGCGTGTTGTTGTGCGCCGGATTCACGTTGGCATACTCGCAGAACCCGCCGGATCCGGGCAGCGTCCCGCCCCACATTCCGGCGATGCGGTCGCCAACTTTCCACCCTTTCACGTTGGCGCCGACTTCCGCCACGCAGCCCATCGGCTCGTGCCCGAACGCCTGCCCCGGCTGCGCCGTCTTCCACGCGTCGTGCTCCGAGCGGCACACGCCGACCAGCTTGTTCCGGATCCGGATCTCGTCCGCCGTAATCGGCGGCAAATCGGCCATTTCGGCCACCACGCTGTGCATTGGACCCACAGATACAATGTGTTTCATCATAAAAATCCCCTTTCGGTTTCTGATACATTTATCATATCAGAACCGAAAGGGAAAGCAGGAGGAGAAAGACGCGCAATACGGGGCAGAAAACCGAACTCTTGAGAAAACGGCCGCCTCCGCTTCAATTTCCTGTTTTTTTCGTCCAAGCCCTGCATTTTTCTGCAAAAGCCTTGATAATGCAGAAAAATTTTTTATAACAAATATTGAGGTTGCATCTATACACTTTCGGCGGCTGTGCTGAAAACTGCGTTTTCAGCACAAGTCGTGCTTTATCGCGGTCGCGGACCGCGATTTGGCTTCGCCAACCAAGCCCGACTTTCCGGGCTGGGGCGGAGCTTTTCGCTTTCTGTATGGTGATGATCAGTGTAATTACACTGACGGTTAAAATCATGCGTACAAACAAAAAACGAAACCGCCCACGCTCCCCCAGCTAAAACGGTTTGGGATTAAATCATATCTGCCCGGTATTGATTTTTCTTCCGGTTTCCGGTACAATTATACCGAAATCTGCTACCGCAGCGGGTTTGCGAATCTGTCGCACTTCATCCGCTGCTTCGAAAATCAGTTCGGCGTCCCGCCGGGTGCTTATGCGCGGAAAGAACGGGAAAAAGAAACGTAAAAAAAGTTCAATCATACCTGCGGGGGCGGTTTCGGCGCCCCTTGCATTTATGATTGAACTTTTCATTTTCGCCTGCGCCAAACAGCAAACCGTCGTTTCCGGTGCAGGACGCGATATTGCCGTCGGGGACTGGATTTCTTTACAAAAACCTGAAATCGACAAATTCGTTGGATTTGATATGAAGCGCATCGGGCGTTGCCAATGGCTTTCCGTTGTACGATATGTTTTGGAAAATCACATTTTTGATGCAATGCGCGCTGCTGCGTCCTTCCAAGTAAACAAAAGAACGGAAGTCGCGCGCATCGCCGCACACGGCAATGTTTCTGAACGTTACATTTTCTATGTTTCCGTACATCCCATCAATGGACCAGACGCCGCAGTTCAAAAACATTTTTATCAAAGCAGGCGGCTGGTTTTTCGGGGGAAACGCCGTTTCGTCGTCAGACTGAATGACAGGTGCCAAATCGTACTGTGAAAATTCGATTCGCAAATTTTCAAATAAAATATTGTGAATATGCGCTCTGTCGGCATTGCCGACATCCATTGCCGTCCCGGTGCTGTGTATTAAATCGCAGTTCCGAAAAACAATATTGCAGATTTCGGGGGCAACGGTGTCAACACCGATATCCAGCGTGTGTCCCCAGTCGTTCCACAAGACACAATCTTCTATGAGGATATCCGAAGAATTTGCGGTGTCCCACCCGACCTGGCCTTTTACGCAGATTGTATCGTCAAAAGTGCGCAGAAAGCTTTTGCGTACCGAACAGTTCTGACAATTGTAAAAATCAATTCCGTCGCTGTTGTAACGCCACATTCCGATCAGCTTTACATTTTTGTAGTGAATATTTCTGCACCCGGCCTGAGTCACAGAAAGCCCTGCACAGTTGCGGATGATAATGCCGGTCACTTCTATATTTTCCGACGCATATAAACTGATCCCCGTCTGCACCGGATGCATCGTTTTCAGCAGCCGGTCAAACTGCGCGTCGTCGCGGCAGATAAATGTGCCGGTTCCTTTTTGATAGGCAGAAATATCCGTAAAGCAGTCTGAATTTTCATCGCAGATGTTTTTCATCTGCTGCTTTTCCCAGCTTGCTTCGGGCACACGCGAATAATCGTATCCCAATAGAAAATCCGTGGTTTTTCTTTCGTAAAAACTGCCGTCGAGTACGCCTTCCCCCAAAATCTTTACGTTTTTTACATTCACCCCAAGGATGGAACCATAAACAACCGCGTTGCGGTGGATATACACCGTCGTCCCGCTTTTTACCCTCAGCTCGCCCACATTGTGGACACCGGGGCCGAAATAATAAACGGACGCATTGTTTTGGGGAAGCTCGAAATGATGCAGGGGATCGATAAATAAATGCAGCGCGTTGTGCGGGCCGTCAAGCTCTACGGTATAATAACCGGTTTTTTGAATTGTAAATTGTATTTTGCCGCCGTTGATCTGCGGGACAACCCCGGCCGAAATCGGGCGTATCACCGCTTTTTCAAATTTATCGGCAGGCGTTATTGTGAATTCAAGGCGTTGTTCGTCTGTAAAAAGCGGGAGGTACGAAGCGATTTCCGTTTGTTCAAGCGGTCGTTGTTTTCCCGGCCAGGGGCGGTTGAACGGCATTGCCGAAACGCGTGTTTTTATCGCATTTGTCTTTTTTCCGTTTACCGTTATCTCGAAATGATCGCATCGTTCACTTGCGATGGGATATTCTGCAAAGACAATCATGGGGGAACCCTCCTTGCGTAAAGACTGTTTGGATCATTATACGCTTCCGCGACCCTGCTGTCAAGCTGAAACTGCGTTTTGTTCGGCTTTTTTGCTGTGCGCACCTTCTCATGATGTTTCAGGATTTCCCGTCCGACCCGAACAACTGCATTTTCCGCTCCACCGCCGCCTGAATCGCCGCGACCTTCGCCCGGCGAATGGCCAGATAATCGCCGCCGCGCGCCATCGCGTCCGCCCCGGCGCAGCACAAATCGGTGAAAATATTGACTTTGGCAATGCCGTCGCGGATCGTGCTGCGGAAATCGTCGTCGGACAGCCCGGATCCGCCGTGCAGCACCAGCGGCGTATCCACCCGTGCGCGAATTGCCCGCAGCCGCGCCAGATCGAGCTGCGGCTTCGTCTTGTACGCGCCGTGCGCCGTCCCGATTGCGACCGCCATCGCGTCCACGCCCGTCGCCGCGATGAATTCCGCCGCCTCATCGGGCGTGGTGTACCGGTCGGACGTCGTTTCGTCGCCGCGCGCCGCTTCGCCCACATGGCCGATCTCGCCCTCCACCGTCGCGCCCATCGCGTGCGCAATCCGCACCATTTCGCGCGTGGCAGCGCGGTTCGACGCCGGATCGCCCGCCGACCCGTCAAACATCACGCTCGTGAACCCCAGCTTCAGCGCTTCCATGCACCGGTCAAACGTCAGCCCGTGGTCGTAATGCACCACCACCGGCACCGACGCGCGATGCGCCGCCGCGATGATCGACGGTGCAATCAGCCGCAGTTCGCCGTACGGCAGCAGCACCTCCGCCGTTCCGATAATCACCGGCGCGCGCATCCGCTCCGCCGCCGCAATCACCGCTTCCAGCATATCGGTGTCAATCGTGTTGAACAGCCCCACCGCATATCCGCCGCGCTGCGCCTGCGGCAGCACGTCATTCAGATTGGCCAGCATTGCAAATTCCTCCCATTAATCATCAATCTGCGGCGCACGCACCAAGCGCGCGTCGGTGAATTCGTCCGTTTCGTCGGTGCTGTGCGTCGAAAATTCCGACACCACCGCGCCGTCCGGTCCGCCCTGGAACCAGTGCAGCGTTTCGGGCAGGATGGTGTACTGCTCCCCCGCGTGCAAAATCACCTCGTGATACACACTGGTGTCCGTCGGCGGCAGCTGCGCGCGGATATGCGCCGGGTCGCCGTCGCCCGCAACATACAAATACACTTCGCCGTACCGGCAGCGGAAGGTTTCCTCTTTGCCGGGCTGACCGTCCGTCGGGACGTGCCGATGCTCCGGGCAGGTTTGTCCCGGCAGCAGCACCATCTCTTTGGCGCATACGCGGTCGGTGTTGACATACACCAGCAATTGCAGCCCCACCCGGCCGCAGTCGCCCAGCCCGAAGTCCGCCACTTCAATCGCTCCGCGCTCCGCGTCGGTCAGCGCGATATGCGCCTTGTCGAAGTAGGCCAGGGTTTGCTGCACATGGCGGCAGTAGTCGTTTTTGGTCATTGGAAATACGTCCTTTCTTTGTTGTTTTTAGATAATAGATAAGAGATCATACACATAATAGATATTTTGGGCTGCGCGGGAGGGATTGGCGCGTTTGGGGCGGTCATTGATCGCCTGTTCCGGGAAATTGCCTGAAAATCCGGGAATCGTACCGCGTGTGCAGCGCAGCGTGGGGAAATGCTGCGGCCGGGGGCAACTCCCTCAGGCGCTGCACGCGGTGACTGCGTCGACCGCTGCCAGCTCCCTCGCGAGGGAGCCTGGGGTCGTACCGCCGGGGTAGCGCAGCGTGGGGAAATGCTGCGGCTGGGGGCAACTCCCTCAGTCTCGCGCCTGCGGCGCGAGCCAGCTCCCTCGCGAGGG
>CAJKBQ010000041.1 GCA_905198155.1 uncultured Eubacteriales bacterium | reverse complement strand
TACTAATAGGTCGAGGGCTTGACCATATGTGTGAAGCTCAGCGTTCAGATTTCTTCCGCCTCACTTTTGCTCTTTGTTCGGTTTTCAGGGCACAAGACGTTACCGGATAACCCGTCAGGTTATCCGGTTTTTTATTACCAAATTTATTCATCCAGAAGGAAGGAATCAAACCATGGCACTTTCCAACTACGCGGTCGCCTGCTGGGGCGATTCGCTGACAGCCGGCGCAGGCGGGGACGGCGTGACCTATCCGCAGGTGCTGGCGGAACGCATCGCAGAAAAATATGCACCCGTCCCGGTTCACAACATGGGCATTGGCGGCGAAAACACCGTCACCATCCTCGGCCGCGCCGGGGCGACGGTCATCCACCTCTATCGCAAGATCGTGGTGCCGGAAACGTGCACCCCCGTGCGCGTGTGGCTGAGCTGCGACCACGTCGGGATGTTCCGCCCGCTGCGCCAGGGCGACGGCGGGATCAACCCCGTAGAATTGGATGGAATTCCCGGAACACTGTCTGTGCGGCAGACGTCGATCTATCAACCGGCTTCCAAAGTGCAGTATTTCTTCACCCGCAGCGAGCCGGGCCGCGCCGAGGCCATTCCGACCGGCGCCGCGCTGACCGTCGCCAACGAAGGTAAATACGATTCGGACATCACGGTCATTTTCATCGGCACCAACGGCGGCTACATTGACGCGCGCGACCTGGTGAGCCAGCAGAAACTGCTGATTCACAGCGACCGCTACCTGGTGCTGGGTCTGACCCGCGGTTCCGCGGCGGATACCGCCAAAGAAAACGCGCGCATGGCGGAAGAATTTGGGGATCATTTTCTGGATTTGCGCACGTTGCTTTGCCGCGACGGCCTCCGGCTGGCCGGACTGCCGGAAACGGACGACGACCGCAGCGACATCGCCGCAGGCATCGTCCCGCGTTCCCTCCGCGTGGATTCGGTGCACTTCACGGCGGCGGCCTATCGCGTGGTCGGCAACGCTGTGTTCGACCGGCTGGATCAGCTGGGGATGTTCGACGGCCTGAAATAAAATTTTTTCGCGATTTTCCTTGCTTTTTGCCGCGATTTGCGGTATAATGGTTCCCGGACAGATTCGTCCGGAATTACGGAGATTTGAGAGTGATTCGGACACGGCAGCCCGCCGTGTTTGAGTTGCTCTTTTTTTGCGAATCGGAAAGCGAGGAATTTTGAATGGTAGATGTAGCGATCATCGGATGCGGGATCGTGGGCGCGGCGGCGGCGTTCGAGCTGTCAAAACGGGTGTGCAGCGTCACGGTATTGGAAAAAGAGAACGACGTCGCCACCGGCGCCACCCGCGCCAACAGCGCGATCATTCACGCAGGCTACGACCCGGAGCCGGGCACCGCGATGGCGCGGCTCAACGTGCGCGGCGCGCAGCTGGCAAAGCAGTGGTGCACCGACCTGGACGTCCCGTACCGGCAGATCGGGTCGATGGTGCTGGCGTTTGACGACGCCGAGCTGCAGACACTGCGCGTGCTGTACGACCGCGGGGTGCGCAACGGCGTGCCGGGGCTGGAACTGCTGGACGGCGCAGCGGTGCAGGCGCGCGAACCGAACGTCAGTGAATCGGCGGTCGGCGCGCTGTGGGCACCGTCGGCCGGGATTGTAAGTCCGTGGGAATACGCGCTGGCACTGATCGAAACAGCGGTGCGCAACGGCGTACAGCTGCGCCGGAACGCCGAAGTGACCCGAATCGAACGGACGCCCGGCGGCTACCGGATCGAAACGGCGGCCGGCGCCGTTGAAGCGCGCGCGGTAATCAATGCGGCGGGCGGGTACAGCGACCGGATCCACAACATGGTTGCACCCCCGGCGTTCCGCATTATGCCCAGCCGCGGCGAATATTACCTGATGGACAAATCCGAAGGCGGTCTGGCGCACAGCGTCCTGTTCCAATGCCCGTCGGCCGCGGGAAAAGGCGTGCTGGTTGCGCCGACGGTCGGCGGCAACCTGATCGTCGGGCCCAACGCGGCGGGCGACGATGACCCCGCCAGCGTCCGCACCACGGCGGACGGCCTGGCGTATGTCCGCAAAAAGGCGCTGCGCACCATGCCGCACCTCAATTTCCGCGCTTCCATCCGGAATTTTGCCGGGTCGCGCGCCAATTCGGATCAAAAAGATTTTTATATCCGCGAATCCGCGCCGAAATTCATCGACCTGGCGTGCATCAAATCGCCCGGCCTGTCGTCCGCCCCGGCCATCGCCGAAGAGGCGGTGCGGCTGCTGGAATCCGCCGGGCTGGCGCTGCCGCCGAAGGAACACCCGATCACGACGCGCCGCCGCCTCAAATTCCGTACGCTGCCGCTGGCGGAAAAACAGCGCGTCGTCGCGGAAAATCCGCTGTATGGCCGCGTGATCTGCCGGTGCGAAACGATCACCGAGGGCGAGATCGTCGATGCGCTGCGCGCGCCGGTGCCGCCGGTCAGCGTGGACGGCGTGAAGCGCCGGTGCGGCACCGGCATGGGGCGCTGCCAGGGCGGATTCTGCGGCCCGCGCGTGACGGAGATTCTGGCGCGCGAACGCGGCGTCCCGATGAACGAAATCCTGAAAGACACGGCGGGCAGCGTGCAGCTGCTGGCGGAAACGAAGAAAGGAGCGCAGTCCCATGAATGAGCAAAAATATGAATTGATCGTCGTGGGCGGCGGCCCGGCGGGACTGGCGGCGGCCTACGCGGCGTACGAACGCGGGCTGCGGCGCATTTTGATTGTGGAGCGCGACAAAGAGCTGGGCGGCATCCTGAACCAGTGCATTCACAACGGATTCGGCCTGCACTACTTCAAAGAAGAGCTGACCGGGCCGGAATACGCCGGGCGGTTCATCGAAATGCTGCGGGACACCGGCGTGGAAACGGCGCTGGACACGATGGTGCTGCAAGTGACGCCGGACAAAACGGTCCATACCGTCAGCGCGGCGGACGGCTACCGGGTGCGGCAGGCGGACGCGGTGATCCTGGCGATGGGGTGCCGCGAACGGACGCGCGGCGCAATCGCCATTCCCGGCGACCGGCCGGCAGGCGTATATACGGCCGGAACGGCGCAAAGATACCTGAACATGGAAGGCTACATGGTCGGCAAGCGCGTGGTGATCCTGGGCAGCGGCGACATCGGCCTGATTATGGCGCGGCGCATGACGCTGGAAGGCGCGCAGGTGCTGGCGTGCGTGGAAGTGATGCCGTATTCCGGCGGGCTGAACCGCAACATCGTCCAGTGCTTGCAGGATTATCACATCCCGCTGTACCTGTCGCACACCATCACCAACATCGAAGGGCACGGCCGCGTGCGCCGGGTGACGGTGTCGAAAGTGGACGCGCACCGCACGCCGATCCCCGGCACGGAAATGACGTTCGACTGCGACACGGTGCTGCTGTCGGTGGGGCTGATCCCGGAAAACGAGCTGACGCGCCAAGCCGGTATCCCGATGGATCGGCGCACCAGCGGCGCGTTGGTGTACGAAAACATGGAAACCGAAACGCCGGGCATTTTCGCGTGCGGCAACGTCGTCCACGTCCACGATCTGGTGGACTTCGTGACGGCCGAAAGTATGCGCGCCGGGCGCGCGGCGGCCGACTACGTCCTGCACGGCGGCGATACAGCCGCGGCGGCGGCCATCCCGCTGCAAAACGGAGACGGCGTGACGTACACCGTCCCGCAGCACATCCGTCCCGCGATGGTGGACAAAGCGGCCGACGTATTTTTCCGCGTGAACCGCGTGTGCGGCGCGAGCGAGATTCGCGTCTGCTGCGGCGACCGGCTGCTGACCGCGTATAAGCGCGACCACCTCGCGCCCGGCGAGATGGAGCACATCCTGCTCCCGCGCAAGCTGCTGGATGCGGCGGACGGCCCGCTGACGATTTCGATTGCCGAACCGGAAGGAGGTGCGCAGCAATGAAAGAGCTGATTTGCATCGTATGCCCGCGCGGCTGCCATCTGCGCGTGGACGAAGCGAACGATTATGCCGTTACCGGCAACAGCTGCCCGCGCGGCGCGGCATATGGCCGGGCGGAGCTGACGCACCCCACGCGGGTGCTGACGTCCACCGTGCGCATCGACGGCGCGATTCACCGCCGCTGCCCCGTCAAAACGGATCGTGCGGTGCCGAAGGAAAAACTGTTCGAGATCATGGACGCGCTGAACGGCGTGACGCTGACGGCGCCGGTGGCGCTGGGGCAGGTCGTGCTGGAAGATGCGGCTGGAACCGGCGCAAATGTGATGACCACGCGCGCGATGGCGCAGACGAAGTGAGGCAGAATCATGCGAATGCATACCATTCCGATTGCGGACAAAGGACAAACCAAACTGATTGCGCACCGCGGCGTCAGCGGGCTGGAATGCGAAAACACGGCGGCGGCGTTCGTCGCAGCCGGGAACCGCAGCTATTTCGGGATCGAAACCGATATCTGGCGCACGGCGGACGGGCAGTTCCTGTGCAATCACGATGGCCGCACCGGCCGCATCTGCGCGACGGATTGCGTGATCGAGCAGACGCCGCTCGCTGCGCTGCGCGCGCTGGTGCTGAACGACCTGGACGGCACGCCGCGCGCCGATCTGCGGCTGACCACGCCGCAGGAATACCGCAGCATTTGCCGCAAATACGGCAAGCGGTGCGTGCCGGAGCTGAAATCGGACTTCACGATCGATGAAATCCGGCAGATTCTGGATATTTTCACCGACTGCCTGGACAATACGTGCTTCATCGCGTTCAACCGTGCGAATCTGGATCTGGTCAAGCAGCTGCGCCCGGCGCAGGATTGCCAGTTCCTGACCGCAAAATGGTCGGACGCACTGCCCGCGCAGCTGGCCGCACGCGGGATGGGGCTGGACATTTATTACAGGGAGCTGACGGCCGACCGCATCCGCGCGTGCCATGCGCACGGCGTGCGGGTCAACTGCTGGACGGTGGACGACCCGGCGGACGCGCAGCAACTGATCGCGTGGGGCATCGACGAAATTACCAGCAATATTTTGGAATAAATCCCTGAAAAGGCGCTGCAATCGTGCGGCGTCTTTTTTTGCGCGCGGATGGGTAAATTCGTTCCGATTTTCTGCACAATCGGATCAATCTGCCGCGCAGGGGTTGTTTTTTGCGTGCCCATCGGTTATGATAAAAAAAACCAAAAAAACGGATTCAAGGAGGACATAACCCATGAAGACACTGCCCCCGTGGTCAATGTACTGGACCCATTCCCTGCACAAACAATTCCCCGACGAACGGCCGAACGGCTCGTCGATTGCCAGCCTGCGCGCGCTGCGCGGCGAAACGGTGTCGGCGCAGCTGCTGATTTGCGTCAACGTGCCGCTGCACAGCCGGATGACCGCCGCGCTGACGGCAGACGGGCTGAACGGCGCGCGGCTGCGGCTGGTGCGGACGGTGCCGGTACGGTATGCGTGGCCGACCAACGGCGACGAGTGGTACCTGCGCAAAACGCCGGGGATGTACCCGGATCTGTTGGCGGATCTGCAGCCGTTTTGGCTGAATATGGGCGAAACGCGTGCGCTGTGGCTGGACATCCGCATCCCGGACGATCAGCCGGCGGGGACGTACACCGTGACGGTGCGGCTGACCAACGGCGAATCGACGGCGGAAGCGTCGCTGACGGTGACGGTGCTGGCCGCGCAGCTGGGCGCACAGACGCTGATGTGTACACAGTGGTTTCACTCCGACTGCCTGGCGGATTATTACGGTACGGAAGTATTTTCTGAAAAATACTGGGCAATTACGGCGCGGTTTATGCGCGCATTGGCCGACAGCGGCAGCAATATGATCCTCACCCCGATCTTCACCCCGCCGCTGGACACCGAAATCGGCGGCGAACGGACGACGGTGCAGCTGATCGACGTCACGCTGCACGCGGACGGCAGCTATGCATTCGGGTTCGACCGGCTGCGCCGCTGGATCGATACGGCGGAATCGAACGGTTTGCGGTATTTCGAAATGGCGCACCTGTTTACGCAGTGGGGCGCGGAGGCTGCGCCCAAAGTAATGGCGCACACACCGGACGGCGACCGCCGCATCTTCGGGTGGGACACGCCGTCCGACGGCGCATACCTTGCATTTTTGGAATGCCTGCTCCCGCAGCTGACGGCGCAGCTGCGCGCGTTCGGCGTGGCGGATCGCTGCCGGTTCCACCTGTCGGACGAGCCGAACGAACTGCATTTGGCGCATTACCTGACGCTGAAACAGCGCATTGCCCCGCTGCTTGCCGGGTTCCCGATGACCGATGCGCTGTCGCACTACGGGTATTATGCGCAGGGCGCGGTGGACGTGCCGGTGGTGTCGCTGAACCATGTGCAGCCGTTTTTGGATCACGATGTGCGGCCGCTGTGGGTGTATTACTGCTGCGGTCAAAGCAACTGCGGCGTGAGCAACCGGTTTATCGCGATGCCGTCGGTGCGCAATCGCGTGCTGGGGTTCCAGCTGTATCTGCACGGCGCGGCAGGGTTTTTGCAATGGGGGTTCAATTTTTACAACGATTCCCACTCCATTCACCGGATCGACCCGTTTGCCGACACCGATGCCGACGGCGCGTTCCCGGCGGGCGATGCGTTTTTGGTGTACCCCGGCGCGGACGGGGTGCCGCTCGGTTCCGTCCGGCAGATGGTATTTGCCGAAGCGATGCAGGATGTGCGGCTGTGTGAATGGGCGGCTGCGCGCATCGGTGCCGATGCCGTCCGGCAGATGATTGCTGCGGGCGGCGTGCGGAGCTTTTTCGATTGCGACCAATCGCCGGAATCGCTGCTTGCGCTGCGGGATCGGCTGATCGACGCGGTTTTGGCTGCCGAAACGGCCTGATATCCGGCAGATCGGGGATTCGCGCAGATTTTTGCGCGAATTTCCGATCTTTTTTTCAGAAAAGCCTTGACAACCCGCGCCGGATCGTGTATAATATTATTCGTTAATCACATAGCGGAATTGTGTAAAGGTAGCACGACAGACTCTGACTCTGTTTGTTGGGGTTCGAATCCCTATTCCGCTGCCAGAAGTAAAAACAAGCTGCGGGAATCGCGGCTTGTTTTTGTGTTTCCGGAAAACTGGGGAGGATTCGAAAAGGCGCGGCACAGAGCAAACGTCCGGTGGACGTTTGCGACCGCGCCCGACCAAGCGCCGCAGCGCGCGAGTCGAATCCCTATTCCGCTGCCAGAAAAACGCCAACTTGCGAATGCAAGCTGGCGTTTTTCAGTGATATTCGCCTGCGGCGAGTTCTATTGCTTCGCAGTGATATCCGGCTTCGCCGGGTGATATTGCCTTCGGCAGTGTTGGGGCGAATATCATATCACTGCGGCGCAGCCGCAATATCACTTTTGCGCAGCAAAAATATCACGCTGAGCGCAGCGAAGCATATCACGAGATATTCGCCTTCGGCGAGTGATATTGCTTCGCAGTGATATTCGCCTTCGGCGAGTGATATTGCCTGCGGCAGTGATATCCGGCTGCGCCGGGTGATATACGCTTCGCGCGTGTTAGGTGCGAATATCATAATTACAACTCAGGATTGGTGGTCGGATCATGTCAGAAAGCATTTTACGGAGCAGAGCCAAAGAATTTGCCAAGCAAATTGTTTTTCTCTGCCGGGATATCAAGTCGAATTTCAAAGAGGCCGTATTGGCCAACCAGCTCCTTCGCGCTGGTACTTCAATTGGCGCAAACATCCACGAAGCTCAATATGCCCAGGGCAAGAAAGATTTTATATCTAAGCTGGAAATTGCGCAGAAAGAGTGTTACGAAACGGAATATTGGATGGAATTGCTGTTTGAAACCGGATATATTCCCGAATCCGTATATAGAACGATGCAAAATCAGTGTGGTACCATCCGGCGAATGCTGATTTCGTCGCTGACCACGGCAAAATCCAACCTTGATAAATGAATCGCCCCCCCCCAAAAAAACGCCGAACCGCATTCCCCATGCAGTCCGGCGTTTTTTATCGCATTTTTCCGATTACTTCCCGCAGTTCGGGCACTTGCCTTCTGCGTCGAGCGGCGAACCGCAGTTCGCGCAGAAATGCGGCTGATTCTCCGGAACCGGCGCGGGAGCCGGAGCGGGCGCCACCGGCGGCACGACCGGTGCAGCAGGCGCGGCATTCGGCGCTTCTTTGCGTGCTTTGAACGATTCACGCACCTGGCTCATGTCGGGCGCAGTGAATACGCTGTCAATGTCGCTGCCGTCATTCTGATTTTTCAGCTTTTTGTTAATCATAATGACGTTTTTCACCAGCAGCACCATCATCATCAGCAGCTCATACACCAGCCGCAGCGCGATCGGCCCGACGATCATCGTCAAAAGCCCCGCCCCGCCGAGCCAGTGACCATACGGTGCCTGGAACAGCATGAAAAACCCGTTCAGGATCGCCAGGGACGTTGCAAAGATGTACAGTGCCTGCAGCAGCTTTTCGACGACCAGATATTTGAAGTTGCAGGTGTCGTGCAGGAATTTGCCGAACGCGTTGAGCTTATCGCGCTTTTTTTCGGGCACGATAAAAATAAAAGCGAGCACCGTTGCCACAATCGCCAGGATCACGGCAGCCACCGTAAATCCGATCGATCCTTTCAGACCGGACAATCCAAGAAATTCCATTGTCTAACCCTCCAATATTTTTTGGTTGATTCTATTGTATCGCAACGCGGCACGGTTGTCAAGACGGTTTCGCATATTTATGCGGAAATCGCAGCAAAAGCGCGAATGCGGGCGAACTCACCCTTCAATCTTCACCCGCCGCACCCCGTCAATCGCGCGGGCAATCAGCCCTGCTTCGTCCAGCTCGGCTTCGCCTTTCAGCACATAGTCCAGAATCGGCCGCGTGCGCGGATGCTTCGGCGTGAACACCGTGCAGCAGTCCTCGAACGGCTGGATCGACGTTTCAAACGTGTCAATCCGCCGGGCGATCTGAATAATTTCCTCCTTGTCCATCCCGATCAGCGGGCGGAACACCGGCATCGTCTGTACGGCGGCATCGGTGCACCCAATCGCCTGAATCGTCTGGCTGGCGACCTGCCCCAGGCTTTCGCCTGTGACCAGCGCCATCGACTGCGACCGCTGCGCGATCCGCTCCGCAATTTTCATCATGTACCGCCGCATAATCACGGTGAACAGCTCCTCCGGGCACTGCTTCACGATCTGCTCCTGAATCTCCGTAAACGGCACAATCCGCAGCGTCATCGGCCCGGCGTAGCGCGCGACTTTGCGCAGCAGGTCGATCACCTTCTGCTCCGCGCGCTCGCTGGTATACGGCGGGCTGGCAAAATGCACCGGCACCAGCTCCACGCCGCGCTTGGCGATGGTCCACGCCGCCACGGGGCTGTCGATCCCGCCGGAGATCAGCACCGCCGCGCGGCCGCCGGTTCCGACCGGAATCCCGCCCGCGCCGTGCAGCTGCGGGCCGTGAATGTATGCGCCGTAGTCGCGAATCTCGACCGTGATGGTCAGCTCCGGCTGAATCACGTCCACGTGCAGGTGCGGGAAACGGTCGAGCAGGAATTCGCCCAGCTGCGCGCAGATCGCCGGGGAATTGAGCGGGAACGTTTTGTCCGACCGCTTGGCGTTGACTTTGAACGACCGGCAGTCCGCCAGCGCGTCGTGCAGATATGCCGCCGCCGCGTCCTGAATCGCGGCCATGTCTTTTTCCACGCAGCACGCGCGCGCGTACTGCACAATCCCGAACACGCGCCCCACGCGCGCCGCCGCTTCGTCCAGGTCGAAATCCGCCGACTGCGGGACGATATACAGCGCCGACTGCGCGTGCTGAATCTTCGCCTCGCCCAGCGGCGCCAGCGCATTGCGCAGGTTGCGCACCAACGCATCCTCAAATGTATGTTTGTTCAGCCCTTTGAGCGTCAGTTCGCCCATTTTTACCAGGATCATTTCCTGCATATTCGTGTTTCCATCCTCTCTTGTATTCATCGGCGGCGCGTGAGCGTGTTCAGCCCGTCGCGCAGCGCATCGATCAGCTGGTCGATGTCGTCCGCAGTGTTCTGCATCCCGAAGCTGACGCGGATAGCGGAGTCGATGCGGTCGGCGGGCAGCCCCATCGCCGCCAGCACATGGCTTTTGTGCCCGCGCGCGCACGCCGACCCGCTGGACACATACACCCCGCGCGACGCCAGAAAGTGCAGCATCGTTTCCGACCGGATGCCCGGTACCGAAAAATTCACGATGCACGGCAGCCCGTCCGCCGGGGAATTGACCGGAATTTCCAGCGCGCCCAGCGCGTCCAGCAGCTGCGCCCGCAGCGCGGTCATGTGCGCCTGCACGTCCGCAAACGGTGCCATCGCCCGCACCGCCGCGCCGAACCCGGCGATCAGCGGCATCGCTTCGGTGCCGGGGCGCAGCCTGCGTTCCTGCTCGCCGCCGAACACGCGCGGCACAATGTGCGTCCCGTGCGCCGTATACAGCGCGCCCACGCCTTTGGGGCCGCGGATCTTGTGTGCGCTGACGGTCAGCAGCTGCGCGCCCAGCTTCTGCGGCTGCACCGGCAGCTTGCCGAACGCCTGCACCGCGTCAACGTGAATCAGCGCCGGCGCGCCGACCCGTTTGACCGCCCGCGCCATCGTTTCCGCCGGCTGAATCGCGCCGGTTTCGTTGTTGACCAGCTCCATCGAGACCAAAATCGTGTCCGGCGTGACGGCGTCGGCAAATTCCGCCGCCGAAATGCGTCCCGCGGCGTCCGGCGCAATCCGGACAACTTCAAACCCTTCTTTTTCCAGCTGCGCCGCCGATTCGATTACCGACGAATGTTCCACTGCCGAGATCACAATCCGGTTCCCGCGCCGCCGCCGGGCGTATGCCGCGCCGAACAGCGCCAGGTTGTTCGCTTCCGTCGCGCCGGAGGTGAAGGTCACTTCGTCCGGCCGCGCGTGCAGCGCCTGCGCCACCGCGTCGCGCGCATCGTCCAGCACGCGCTGCGCTTCGATCCCCTTGCTGTGCAGCGACGACGGGTTGCCGTAGCAGTCCGTCATCATCTGCATCACCGCCGCCGCCGCTTCGGGGCACGGCGGGGTGGTTGCGCTGTTGTCCAAATAGGCTTCTCGCATCGATCATCCGTCCTCTTGTACATAAGTAAGAATATTATACGCCATTTGCGCCCGATGTGCAACCGAAAAATGCGTTTTTTGCGGAATTCGGGATAAAAAACGCGCCGCAGGGGGAAACTATCCGGCGTGAAACGCTTTTTCGGAAGGAAGGATGTCCCTATGAAGAATCGCACCAAAATCCGCCTGTGCAGCTACGGCGCGGCGGTGCTGGCGGTCGCCGCCGGGCTGGCTGTCACCGGATGGCGCGCGGCGTCGCACTGGCGCACGCGGCTGGAAAATCACTACCAGCAGGCGTGGGCGGAGCTGTCGGAATACCTGGCGGAGATGGAGTCCACCCTCAACAAGCTGCTGTACACGAATTCGCTGCCGGAGCAGACGGTGCTGAGCGCCGAACTGCTGCGGGACGCCGGGGGCGCGCAGCACGCGCTGAGCGTCCTGCCGAGCGACGCAGAGCCGATGGCGGACGTGTACCGCTACCTGGCGCAGGCGGGCGAATACGCGCAAAGCCTGGCCGCGCGCCGGGCGGCGGGGGAAGCGCCGGACGAAGCGTCCGCCGCGTCGCTGGCCGCGCTGTACGACTATGCCGCGTCGCTGAACGACGCGCTGCTCGACTATCGCCGCCAAACCACGCCGGTATTCACGCACGAATCGCTGGCGCTGGAAGGTGCTGCGCCGCCGTCGGTGACGGACGGATTCCGGTCGGCGGCCGACGAGCTGGAAGCGTACCCCACCCTGCTGTACGACGGCGCATTCGCCGACCGGGTGGAACAGGCGCAGCCGCGGATGACGGCGCCGCAGTCCGACTACGGCGCGGAAGTGGCGCGCCAGTCGGCGGTCGATTTCCAGCGCCTCGGCGGGCTGGACGCGGTGGACTGGACGATGTCCGGCGAGATCGGCGGCAACCTGCCGTGCCGCACGTTCACCGGCGGCGACTGCACCATGGCGATCACGCGCGACGGCGCGTTCCCGGCGTGGTTCCGCAACGCGCGCGCGGTGGGGGACAGCCGCATCGACCCGGTACAGGCGGTGGAAAACGCGCGCGTATTCCTGGCGGCGGAGGGGTTCGCGGAGCTGCAGCCCTGCTGGTACGACACGTCCGGCGGGCGGTGCACCGTGCTGTTTGCCGCCGCGCAGGACGGCGTGCTGTGCTACCCGGATCAGATCAAGCTCACCGTCGCGCTGGACACCGGCGCCGTCGTGGGCTTCGACGCGACGCCGTACTGGATGAATCACACGGAACGCACCCTGCCCACCCCGGCGATTTCCGAGGCGGACGCGCGCGCCCGGCTGAGCAGCCGCCTGATTCCGCCGGCCGACGCGGCTCCGCTGGTCGTGATCCCCACGGCGGGCGGCAGCGAGGCCGTGTGCTACGAATTCGCCTGCACCGGCGTCCGCGGCGAGCGGGTGCTGGTGTACCTGGACGCCGCCGACGGCCGCGAGCGCAGCATTTTGATCGCCGTATCGTCCGCGCAGGGGACGTTCGTGCGGTGATTCGGCAGTTTGCCAAAGCGGGGCGCGCGGATTCTGTGCATTTCGCCGGGAAATAGTTACAAACGGTTACAAATAGATTACAATCGTGTAATTTTTCTTCCGTTTTCCTGCGCGGTGTGGTATGATATGGTCAAAACCACCCCTGCAAGGAGGCTGCCGCCATGAAAACCGTGATCGTATTGATTTTGCTGTGCGCCCTGCTGGCCGGGCTGATCGCCGACGCGCCGGCCGACGGCGACGTGCCGGCCGACGGCGATGCACCGCCCTCGGCCTGACCGCTTTGCGCGCCGCTGTAAAATACAGCGGCGCGCATTTTTTTCGAAATTTTGAATTTTTCAAAATCCGCTTGCATTTTGTCGGAAAAGCGTGTATAATAGTATTACAAGTTAGCCAGTGCTAATCAAATGCGCTGCGCCAATTCAAAATCATTCAGGAGGTTGTTCTGTTATGGCATCTTGGGGCAAAATCGGATTGTTTGCAGGCGGCGTTCTGTTCGGGACGGCCGGGCTGAAGCTGCTGTCAAGCAAAGACGCGAAAAAAGTTTATACGCACACCACGGCCGCCGTGCTGCGCGCCAAAGAGTGCGTGATGACCACATCGACGAAGATCAAAGAAAGCGCCGACGATATTCTGGCCGACGCCAAAAAAATCAACGAGGACCGCGCAGCCGCAGCGGAAGAAATTGCGGATACCGCCGCAGCGGATACCGCCGCGCCGGAAGAAGCGGCCGAATAAATCCAAAACGCAGCTGCCGGAACGTTTCGCACTCCGGCAGTTTTTGTTGAAGAAGGTGTGTTTTGATGAAATGGACCATTCTGCACGAGCTGCCCGGCCGAATCCGCGTACATATGGCGAAACCGCGGATAACGCTGGCGGAAGCCGATGTGCTGGAAGATTATGTGAAATCCATCCCCGGCGTCGCATCGGTCAAAGTGTACGACCGCACGTGCGACGCGCTGATTGTCTATACCGGTCCGCGCGGCGCGCTGATTGCGGCGCTGGCGTCGTTCACCTACGCCGGGCGCGACCTGGCGGTGCAGCCGCGCAGCGGTCGGGCGCTGAACCGCACGTTTGAGGACAAACTGTTTTTCACGCTGGCGGGGCGCGTGGTGCGCCGTACGCTGCTGCCGGTGCCCGTCCGGCAGGTGTGGGCGGTGCTGCGCGCGGTCAAATACGCGGCGCGCGGGCTGCGCTGCCTGCTGCGCGGCAGGATCGAGGTGCCGGTGCTGGACGCGGTGGCTGTGTCGGCGGCGATCCTGCGCGGGGACTTCGGGACGGCGTCGTCGATCATGTTCCTGCTGAAAATCGGCGAAATTCTGGAAGAATGGACGCACCGCAAGTCGGTGGACGATTTGGCGCAGAGCATGGCGCTGAACGTGGACAAAGCGTGGGTCAAAACCGACGGCGCCGACGTGCTGATGCCGGTGAACCGGATCGCGGCGGGCGACCGCGTGGTGGTGCGCACCGGCAGCATGATCCCGCTGGACGGCCGCGTGGAGTCGGGCGAAGCGACGGTCAACCAGTCGTCGATGACGGGCGAGTCCGTCCCGGTGGCGAAGTCCGCAGGCAGCCTGGTGTATGCGGGGACGGTGGTCGAGGAAGGCGAATGCATCTTCCGCGTTGAAAAAACCGCCGGAACCGGCCGGTACGACCGGATTGTGCAGATGATCGAAGTGTCCGAAAAGCTGAAATCGGCGACGGAGGACCGCGCGTCGCACTTGGCCGACCGGCTGGTGCCGTACAGCCTGGGCGCGACGGTGCTGACGTATCTGCTGACGCGCAACGTGACGAAGGCCATGGCCATTCTGATGGTGGACTTTTCGTGCGCGCTGAAATTGTCGATGCCGATCGCCGTGCTGTCGGCGATGAAGGAGGCCACCGGGCACCACATCTCGTTCAAAGGCGGCAAATTCATCGAAGCCGTGGCCGAAGCCGACACCATCGTGTTCGACAAAACCGGCACGCTGACGCACGCCGCGCCGCACGTCGCGCAGATTGTGCCGTTTGACGGCGCGGGCGGCATGGACGAAACGGCGCTGCTGCGGATTGCCGCCTGCCTGGAAGAGCACTACCCGCACTCCATCGCCAACGCCGTGGTGCGCGAAGCGCAGGTGCGCGGCATTTCGCACGAAGAGTGCCACTCCCGCGTGGAATACGTGGTGGCGCACGGCATCCGCGGCGAAGCCGACGGCCGCCGCATCGTGATCGGGAGCGCGCATTTCGCGTTTGAGGACGAGCACTGCACCGTCCCGAACCCCGACCGGTTTGCGGCGCTGCCGGATCAGTATTCGCACCTGTATATGTGCGTGGACGGGCAGCTCGCGGCGGTGATCTGCATCGAGGATCCGCTGCGCGCCGAAGCGGCCGACGTGATCGCCGGGCTGCGGCACGCCGGATTTTCGCACATCGTGATGATGACCGGCGACAGCGCCCGCACCGCCCGCACCGTCGCCGACCGGCTGGGCATTACGGAATACCACGCCGAAGTGCTGCCGGAGGACAAAGCCGACTACGTGCGCCGGATGCGCGCGGCCGGGCACCGCGTGGTGATGATCGGCGACGGCGTGAACGACACGCCCGCCCTGTCCGAAGCCGACGCGGGCGTATCGGTGGACAAAGGCGCGGCCGTCGCGCGCGAAATTGCCGACGTAACCATCACCACCGACGATCTGCGCGCGCTGCTCACGATGAAAGCGCTGTCCGCGCAGCTGATGCGCCGCATCCACGCCAATTACCGGTTTATCATTTCGTTTAATCTGGGGCTGATTATACTCGGCGTAATGGGCGTCCTGCCGCCCGCGACGTCCGCGCTGCTGCACAACCTCTCCACGCTGGGCATCGGGCTGAAAAGCATGACGCCGCTGCTGGGGGAGGAGACGGACGCGCGGAACGCGGCGAAGTCGTGAGATTTTGAAAAATATCACCGATCGTGTTGCAGAGACGCACGAAGCCTGCGACCTGGGGGTTCCTGCGTGGAACCCCTTTTTTACTGCGCGAAAAATTCCGCACTTTTTGCCCATAAACCCGAACCATTCGTCCTGTCCTTTCCCGCCCGGGCGTGTTATAATAAATACACGCTCAAAAAAGGAAGGGATGAAGCACTATGAAATTTTTATGCGGTGCGGCGCGCGAAAAGATCACGCCACCCATCGGCACGCTGCTGTACGGCTACCAGCCGGACCTGGCATCCACGTCCGTGCACGACGATTTGACCGCGACGGCGATTGCATTTTCGAGCGGGACGGACACCGCACTGCTCGTGTCGGTGACGGTCGGCGATATCCAAACCGAGCTGGATCGCGCCCTGCGGGCGGAGATGGCATCGGCCTGCGGCGTACCGGCCGACCGGATCATTTTGGCGGCCACGCACACGCACTGCGGGCCGAACGTCAGCGGCGTTGCGGGCTGGGGCGGGATTGACCGGGCATACGTCGATACCATCCTGCGCCCGGCGCTGATCCGCGCCGCCCAGGCGGCCGTTGATGCGATGATCCCGGCCGAACTGGCGGTGACGCACGGCGAAAGCCGCGTCGGCATCAACCGCCGCCAGCAGCTGCGCGACGGGCAGGTTCGGCTGGGGCAGAATCCGTGGGGATGCTGCGACCCGACCATGACGGTGATTTCCGTCCGGGCGCAGGACGGTGGGCGGGGCATTGTCCACCTGATTCATTACGGATGCCACGGCACCGCCTGCGGCCGCAGCACCGAAATCACGCGCGACTGGCCGGGCGGAATGATCGACCGGGTCGAGTCCGAAACCGGGACGCTGACCGCGTTTTTGAACGGTGCAATCGGCGACGTCGGGCCGCGGCTGACCAACGGGCGCACGACGGGCGATATCCGCCATGTGGAAGAACTGGGCGCATACGCTTCGTTTGACGCGATGCGGATTTTGAACCTGCCGAAAATCTATGCCGTTCCGGAACTGCGGCTGCACGCCGGGACGGTGCACCTGCCGTACCAGCCGCACCCGCCGCTGGAGGAAGTGCAGCGCGCGCTGGCGCAGATCGGGCACCCGGATGCGCTCATCAACCACGCCCGCCTGCGGTACGAACACCTGAAAGAAATCGAATCGCTGCTGCTGCGCGGCGAAACCCGGGTGCCGGACGATTTTTCGTACCCGGTAACGATGGTAACGGTGGGCGGCGTAGCGCTGATCCCGATTCCGTTTGAATTTTTTGCGGAAATTTCGATGCGGCTGCGTGCCGATTCGCCGGTTCCGTATACGCTGGGGCTGTCGTGCGCCAACGGGTACCACGCGTATCTGCCGTCGGAAGACCAGCTCTGCCGCGGTGGGTACGAAGTTGCCGTGTTCCGCTATGCATCGCGGTACAGCCTGGCAGACAATACCGACCAGCATCTGATCAACGAAATATTTCGGATTCTGGACGCGTAAGCGTAAAAAAGCACCGGCGGCGGTGCTTTTTTATTTTTCCGACAGATCTCGTTTTTTATATTGCAGCGGGGTGCGGCCGCAATGCGCGCGGAACTGCGCGATAAACCGGGAGCAGTCGCTGAACCCGCTGCGGTCGCACGCCTCCTGCACCGACGCGCCTTCGTCCAGCAGGCGGCAGGCGTTGGCCAGCCGTTTCCGGAGCAGGTAGTCGCGCGGCGTCAGGCCGGTCTGCCTGCGGAACGCCCGTTCCAGCGTTGCAACGCTCATCCCGGCGCCGTGCGCCAGATCCGCGACGGACAGCGGCTGCGCGAAGTGCCGGTTCATCGCGTCCAGCGCCGGCGCAATTTCCGGCGGGATCCAGTCGTCCCCCACGCCGCTGGAAATGCCGCGCCGCAGCAGCGTCAGCATCCGGAAAAACCGACCGTACAGCGCTCCGGCATCGCCCGGCGCGCCCAGCGCGCGGCAGCAGTCGATCAGCGCGCCGCTGTCGGTGTCGTTCAGCACGGCGCGGTTGCCCGTTCCGGGGACGCGGCTCAGGAAAAAGTCGAGCAGCGGTTCGTTCCCCGCGCAGGAAAACAGGATCCAAAAGTGGTGGTGCGGCGCGTTGGAATGGTACACGCAGTGGTGCATTTCGTACGGTCGGGTGATGATGGCGTTGCCGGGGGCGACGGGGTATTGGTGCCCTTCCACCATAAACGAAACATCGCCGCTCAGGTTGACGTAAATTTCGCATTCGCGGTGCGAGTGCGCAGTGTGGACGTTCCGCGGGTCGAGCGCGTCGATCTCGATTTCGGTAATCTGGAACGCAAACGGCGCAATGGCCGGGAACTGCCGGGTTTCGAAGCGGTACATCCTGCAAAACCTCCCCTTTCACGATATGTGACGATTATAGCATATTTTTTGCGGAAAATGCAATAGAAATCCGAAAAATATTCTGATATAATCGAAGCGCATACAAATTTCGGGGGAGGAATCCGCATGATCTGGGGGATGGCGGCAGGCGCGAGCGTTTTGCTGGCGGCGAATTTTGCCGTGCGGAAAAAATGCACGGCGGACTGGGGGCAGGGGCTGCGGGCGGCGCTGCTGTTTAACCTGGTGCTGGGGCTGCTGGGCGGCGGACTGACGGCGGCGCTTGGCGGGTTTCGCGTGACGGTTTCGGTCTACTCGGCGATCCTGGCGTTCGGGGTCAGCGCCTGCACGGCGGCGTATACCGTGCTGGGGTTCCGGATGATGGCGCGCGGCGGGCTGACGCAGTACACAATTTTCCTGATGACCGGCGGCATGGCGGTGCCGTACCTGTTCGGCGCCGTTGTGCTGCACGAGCCGCTGTCCGGCGGGCAGCTGGCCGGAATCGCGGTGCTGTGCGGTGCCGTCGCCGTGACGCAGGGGCGGTCGGGCGCGGCGCGCGGCTGCACGACGCTGGGGATTGCGGTGTTTCTGCTGAACGGCGCGACGAGCGTACTGTCCAAGCTGCACAGCATCTCCGCTGCGGCCGTCCCGGCAGCGGACTTTGTGGTGCTGACCAACGGCGCCAAGGTGGTTTTGTGCGGGGTGCTGCTCCTGCTGCTGCGCCGGGACAGCGCGCCGCCCGTCCGGATGACTGCGCCGATGCTGCTGTGGGCGGCGGCCGCCGCGCTGACCGACTGCGGCGCATATGTGCTGCTGCTCCGATGCGCTGTCGCGCTGCCGGCGACGGTGCTGTATCCGTTCAACACCGGCACGACCCTGCTGCTGACGACGGCGGCCGACCGGGTGGTGTTCCGGGCGTCGATTCCGCGCCGGACGGTGATCGGGCTGGGGCTGTGCGCGGCGGGCGTGGCGCTGTTTTGGGTGTGAATTTTCTGAATTTTTCGGAACGGAGGAGAATAGTCTCGTGAACGAAGATTTTTCGGTTATTGCAGCGGGCGGATTGCCGCAAAAATTCCCCGTACCGCAATGCGGGACGAAATCCCGCGAGAAACAGCCGCCGTCAAATCCAACCAAGACGGCGATTGACCCAAAAACCATCCGAACCGGAGAATCCCCCCGATCCGGATGGCTTATTTTGATTACCGCCCGGCAAATTCCGCCGGCAGTTCAAACCGCAGCGTGCCGTCCGGCTGCGGGAAGGCTTCGTAAAAATGCATGGTGCCGCAGCCGCCGCGCGTCCCAAACCCCATCCGAGCCGAAGAATCCCCCCGATCCGGATGTTCCGCTGCCGCAAAAATGCCCCGTACCGCAATACGGGACGAAATCCCGCGAGAAACAGCCGCCGTCAAATCCAACCAAGACGGCGATT
>CAJKBQ010000040.1 GCA_905198155.1 uncultured Eubacteriales bacterium | reverse complement strand
CCACCGAATTCATCAGCCCCACCGCGGAGGAGAAGCTGTATTGCCCGCCCGCCAGACCGGAACGGTACACATAGGTGTTGATCGTTTCCGTCGCGGAGCGAATGCCGTCGTTTTGCAGCAGGAACACTTTGTCAAAACTCGAATTCATCAGCCCGCCGCACGCCAGAATCAGCATCGTCACAATCGTCGGAATCAGCACCGGGATGTTGACGTACCACATCCGCTGGAGCTTGGTTGCACCGTCGATTTCGGCGGCTTCCAGCAGCTGCGAATCCACGCCGCTCAGCGCGGCAAAGTAAATGATCGAGCCCCAGCCCGTGCCCTGCCAGGTGCCGGACAGCACATAAATCCACTTGAACGCCGGGCCGCTCATCAGCAGGTTGGTGCTTTCCAGCCCGAACCAGCTGCGAATCTGATTGATCGCGATGCCCAGCACACCGCTCGACGGCGACAAAAACAGCTGCAGCGCCCCGCACAGCACCACCAGCGATATAAAGTGCGGCGCATAGGTGATGGTTTGCACGGTCTTTTTGAACCGGTCGTTCCGAATCTCGTTCAGCAGCAGTGCCAGAATGATCGGCAGCGGAAAATTGATCACCAAGCCCAGCAGGCTCAGTTTCAGCGTGTTCCACACCACCGTCCCAAACCAGTACGATTTGCAGAACCGGATAAAGTGCGACAGCCCCGCCCATTCGCTTTGGCCGAAGATTTCGCCGATCCGGTAGTTTTGGAACGCGATTTGTACGCCGTACATCGGGTAGTACACAAAAATCATGTAATACACCGTGGCAGGCAGCACGAACAGGTACAGGATCCAGTGCGCGCGGATGCCGCGCAGGAGCTGCTTTGCGCGCGTGCGGTATGTCGGCTGCGCTGCGGTTTGCGATGAAGCCATGTTGCTTCCCTCCACTATGAAGTTTTGTTTGACCGGGCGAACCTGCGCGGCTGCTTCGGTCGATGGCTCTATTATAGCACGCTGCCGCGCCCAACGCAATGGGCGGTCGGGAAGCATTTTGACCGGTTTTTACCCCAAAAACCTCAGAATTTCCGATGGCTCCGGCATTTTTGCCGTCTTTTCGCCCACAAAAATAATTTAATTTCCCCAGAAAATTTACCCGTTCGCCCATCGGATTCGCTGCGGCCGCCCCCACGGGCGGAAAATATTTTCCAGCTTTTTTCGGAAAACCCCTTGACAAACCTCGCGGAACGCGCTATAATAATACCAACCTACAAGGTAAGTAGCTAAAAGAAATCCAAAGGAGGCGGGGAGATGAATCGCCGATTCACGCATCGAATGCGATGTACCACCTGCCGTGCCCATTGCGGTGCGGCCGTTTGAGCAGCCGAAGCAAATCTGATTGAATCTGAACTAAATATAAAGGAGTACATGAAGTATGGCACACATTTACACTTCCGCAGACCAACTGATCGGCAAAACCCCGCTGCTGGAATTGACGCATATTGAGCAGAAATACGACTTGAAAGCGAAGATCCTCGCCAAGCTGGAATACTTTAACCCCGCCGGCTCGGTCAAAGACCGCATCGCCAAAGCGATGATCGACGACGCCGAAGCCAAAGGACTGCTGAAGCCCGGATCGGTGATTATCGAGCCGACGTCCGGCAATACCGGGATCGGGCTGGCGTCCGTCGCGGCGGCGCGCGGGTACCGGATTATCATCGTAATGCCGGAAACGATGTCCGTGGAGCGCCGCCAGCTGATGAAAGCCTACGGCGCGGAGCTGGTGCTGACCGACGGCAGCAAGGGCATGAAAGGTGCCATCGCCAAAGCGGAGGAACTGTCCAAAGAGATTCCGAACAGCTTCGTGCCCGGGCAGTTTGTCAACCCGGCCAACCCGAAGGCGCATTTTGAGACGACCGGGCCGGAAATTTATGCGGATACCGACGGCAAGGTGGATTACTTCGTGGCCGGTGTTGGCACCGGCGGCACCATCACCGGTGTGGGCGAATATTTGAAGTCGAAAAACCCGGCGGTCAAAGTGGTCGCGGTGGAACCGGCGACGTCGGCGGTGCTGTCCACCGGGGTGGCGGGCGCGCACAAGATCCAGGGCATCGGCGCGGGCTTCGTCCCGGATGTGCTGGACACCAAGGTGTACGACGAGATTATCCCGGTTGCGAACGAAGACGCATTCGCCATCGGCAAAGCCATCGGCAAAGCGGAAGGCGTGCTGGTCGGCATTTCGTCCGGCGCGGCGGTCTGGGCGGCCATCGAGCTGGCCAAACGCCCGGAAAATGCCGGCAAGACGATCGTGGTGCTGTTGCCGGATACCGGCGACCGGTATCTGTCTACGCCGCTGTTCGCAGACTGAGCAATCTGCATAAAATGAATGGGCACCCGAAAATGTGTGGGTTTTCGGGCGCCTTTTTCGTGTGAGAAAGAAAAGGAGCGCAGCGGATGACGGATTTGGTTTATCGGAAATTTTTGCACACCGGGATCGACCTGGCACCGGTGGGGCTGGAACGCCGCCCGGGGGCGGCGGGCTATTTCTGCACGCCAAAGGGCGCACATATTCTGGGCTGGGCCGGGGCGGACGGCATTCACTATTGCCGCATCCGCGGGTACGGCCCGATGATTTTTGCGGTGCGCCCGATGAATGCGCCGGACTATGTGGTGCCCATTGCGGAAAATTTTGCGGTGCTGCTGCGGCTGCTGCTGACGTGCGGCGACCTGTCGTACTTGGAACAGGCCGGGGCGTGGGATGCAGCAGCGTTTGACGCACAGCAGGCGGGGTTTGAACCGTCGGACGCGCAGCAGGCGGTACTGGATGCGATTCGCGACCGGCTGCATCTGGCGCCGATGGTGCAGCCGTGGGCGTATGTGCGCAATCTGCAAGCCCATTTCGACGGCGGTGCCATCCGGTATCCGGACGAATTTTACGATTTGGATATGAATCCCGACGCGCCGCCGCCCGAATGGCGCGTGTATTTCGACGGCGGATTTTACGGCCACCCGGCACGCACCCGCGCCGGTCGGGCAATTCCGATTGGGCAATTGTTTGAATGGGGTGGGCGTCATTGGATTGTCCCGGCGGTGTATGAATGCAGTGCGGGGCTGGTGGTGGATTTCTGTATGCAGACGGACGCGGCGGGTGATTCGTTCAACTTTGTCGCGAACGCAATCGTCAACGGGCGAACGCTGCACTGCACGCACGGAACAAGCACGACCATTCCGCCGCTTTCGGCAGAAGTCTGCGGCGATCGGTGGATTGCCGACCATTACGGTCTGAACCGCGCCGACGGATGGATTGTGACCCGGCAGGCGTTCCCGTGGGACGGAAAAAAACCGGCGGCAATTCAGTTGCTGCGGCTGCAATTGCGGCAGGAACCGGTTTCGGTTCCGGGACCGCAGTTTACCGCGTCCGCGCCCGGCGCAGTCTGCACGTTCCGCTGTCCGGACGGCACGGAATGCACGCTGTCGGCGCAGTCGATCGCGCCGCAGACGCTGCCCGACGGCGCGTTCGGGACGGATCGGATTTACCCGACGCATTATGTGGAATTGCAGTACACCGTTGCGCCGGAGCCTTCGGTACCGCTGACGGTGGTCGATTGCGCCGACAGCGACCAACCGATGGAGACGCAGCCGCCGAAGTACGATTATATGCCGGCCGCATCGTTCGCCATCATCGGCGGAGCGGACGGCTCGACCGTGCTGGTGATGGGGGATAAGGCAGAAAAACTGCATACCGCGTGCTCGTCGCTGCACTTTGACCCAGTGGAATCGGTGACGTGGCAGGTGCTGCTCCGCGTCAGGCAAGTGGCGGACACGACGGTGACGTTAATCGGAAAGGAGCAAAATCCATGAAGATTCTGGTCGCGATGAGCGGCGGCGTCGATTCCAGTGTGGCAGCGCAGCTGCTGACCGATGCCGGGCACACCTGCATCGGCTGCACAATGAAGCTGTACGGCAATGATGATGCCGGGATCCCGCGCGGGCATACCTGCTGTTCGCTCGACGATGTGGAGGACGCGCGGAGCGTGGCGTACCGGCTGGGGATGCGATATTATGTATTCAATTTTTCGGACGATTTCCGCGCGAAGGTGATGGAACCGTTTGCGGCGGCATATCAGCACGGCCGCACGCCGAACCCGTGCATCGACTGCAACCGGTATATGAAATTCGACAAACTGTTCGACCGCGCGCAAATTTTGGGGTGCGACCACATCGCCACCGGGCATTATGCGCGGGTCACGTTTGACGGGACGCGCTATCACCTGAAAAAATCGTGCGACGAATCGAAAGACCAAAGCTATGTGCTGTACACGATGACGCAGGCGCAGCTGGCGCACACGCTTTTTCCGCTGGGCGATCTGCACAAAACGGAAACCCGCCGCATTGCGGCGGAATCCGGGCTGGTCAATGCCGACAAGCCGGACAGTCAGGATATTTGCTTCGTTCCGGACGGCGACTATGTGCGGTTTATTGAGCGGTTCACCGGGCAGGCGGCGCAGCCGGGCAATTTTGTGGACGCGGCGGGCAATGTGCTGGGTCAGCACCGCGGCGTGATCAGATACACGGTGGGGCAGCGGCGGATAGGGCTTGCGCTGCCGGAGCGGCGGTATGTGTGCCGAATTTGCCCGGAGCAGAATACGGTGGTGCTGGGGACGGAGGCGGAGCTGTACCGCTCGGAGGCGGACGCGGACGGTTTCAACTGGATCAGCGGAACTGTGCCGGATGCGCCGTTCCAATGCACCGTCCGGACGCGGTATCATCAGCCGGAGCAGGCGGCATGGGTGACGCCGGTGGGGGACGACCGGGTGCACATCCGGTTCGACGCCCCGCAGCGCGCGATTGCACCCGGCCAGGCGGCTGTGCTGTACGACGGCGACGAGGTGCTGGGCGGCGGCGTACTCTGTTCGTGAAAAAAGCAAAATGAATGGAAAATAAAAAGGGGCTGCAAACGTCGAATCGTTTGCAGCCCCTTGAAATTCGGGCAAATCAAATGTGGGGGGTGAATTACTTCAGCTCCGCGAAGTATTTGATCGTACGCACCATCTGGCTGGTGTAGGAATTTTCGTTATCGTACCAGGAAACGACCTGAACCTGATAGGTGTCGTCGTCGATCTTGGTGACCATCGTCTGGGTCGCGTCAAACAGCGAGCCGTAACGCATCCCGATGACGTCGGAGGAAACGATCGGTTCTTCGTTGTAGCCGAAGCTCTCGGAAGCCGCCGCTTTCATCGCCGCGTTGATGGAATCGGTGGTGACGTCTTTGCCTTTCACAACCGCCACGAGGATGGTGGTGGAGCCGGTCGGAACCGGAACACGCTGCGCAGAGCCGATCAGCTTGCCGTTCAGCTCCGGAATGACCAAACCGATCGCTTTGGCAGCGCCGGTGGAGTTCGGAACGATGTTGGCAGCGCCAGCGCGCGCACGGCGCAGGTCACCTTTGCGGTGCGGACCGTCGAGGATCATCTGATCGCCGGTGTACGCATGAACGGTGGTCATGATACCGGAAACGATCGGGTACGCTTTGTTGAGCGCGTCTGCCATCGGGGCGAGGCAGTTGGTGGTGCAGGAAGCAGCCGAGATCACCTGATCGTCCGTGGTCAGGGTTTTCTCATTCACCGAGTATACAATGGTTTTCAGGTCTTTGCCGGCCGGCGCAGAGATGACCACTTTCTTCGCGCCTGCGTTGATGTGCGCCATGCTCTTTTCTTTGCTGGTGTAGAACCCGGTGCATTCCAGCACAACGTCCACGCCCAGTTTGCCCCACGGGCACTCGTTCGCGTCTTTGATCGCGTAGATCTTAATTTCTTTGCCGTCCACGATGATGGCGCCCGGCTCGGTGTCGGTCGCTTCTTTGGAATCGACGGTGTGCGCGTTCTGACCGATTTTGCCGCAATAGCCGCCCTGCGCGGTATCGTATTTCAGCAGGTGCGCGAGCATCTTCGGGCTGGTCAGGTCATTGATCGCAACGATCTCATACCCTTCCGCGCCGAACATCTGACGGAATGCCAGACGACCGATACGACCAAAACCGTTAATCGCAACTTTGACTGCCATAATAAAGGCCTCCTAATAATATTGATTTGTCTATATAAGCTGCGTCTGCCGACGAATCAGCGGACGGACTTATACCAAATAATATGATATCGCATTTTTTCGATTTTTACAAGCGTTTGCGGCGAAATAAACGCGATTTTCCGAAAAATTTACGGTTTATACAAAAAACGCGTGCGCAATCGGTCGGAATTCGCCCGTAAAATCCGGAAAATTTTTGAAAAAAATATTTGAAAAAAGTTTGATTTACATCTTGACAAATGGGTCGTTTGCGTGTATAATATTGAAGTCGCCTGAATACGGCGGCAGTGTAATCCATTTGCTACTGTGGCTCAGCAGGTAGAGCAGCTCACTCGTAATGAGCAGGTCGTCCGTTCGAATCGGATCAGTAGCTCCATAAAAATCCGGAACCGTGGGGTTTCCGGTTTTTTTTATTTTGTGTTTCCGGTTTTTGGCACATTGGAATTTGTGTATCAGGGAATAATCATAACGCGGGGCGGCATTTCTGTCGCCCCGCGTGGTATTTTACGCTATGCCGTTCCGCCGGCTTTTGCAGGTGTTTTCCGCCGCGTCCAAAACCGCGACAACTTCGGGTGAAACACAAACGGATACGCTGCGGCGCAAACAATCAGCGCCGCGATCACGTCCAGAATCGAGTGCTGCTTCAAAAAAACGGTGGAGAGGCTGATTGCGACGGTCAGTACCGTAAATACAATCCGCCAGGCGGGCGTTGAAAGCCGCTGGCTGTGCCATGCCGCCACGCTGACCGCGACGGCGCCGATGACGTGCAGAGACGGACAAACATTGGTGTTGGTGTCAAAATTGTATAATCCGCGCACGATATCGACCATCCAGTTGTCCCGTTCAAACACCATAGGGCGCAGTTCCTGGCAATTGGGGTAAACGATGTACACCAGACAGGTAAACCAGTATGTCAGCATCGTGAACCGCATATAATTGCGGAACGCATCCACGTCCCACAGCAGCGAGTACAGGATCATGCCGACCAAATACGCAAACCATATATAATAGGGGATCACAAACCATTCGCAAAACGGAATCCAATCGTCCAGCGCGCAGACGATGGGGTGAAAATTGCGGTTCGTCCACAGTTCCAGCAGCAAAAATGCCAGCCCGAACGCCGGCCAGAACAGCAGATACAGCAGGTGCGAAAATTCCGGGCTGCGCAGGTTGGAAGGCCGCAGCCGACGGTAATCCACTTCCGGTTTCAGCATTCCGATGCACCTCCTGACGTGTTGTGCCGTGCGATGACTTCGCGGCACAGCCGTGCCGCGCCGCACGACGGAAATTCGCGGCGCATGGCGGACATTTGCTCTGTCCGGACACCGGGATGCGCCAAAATCAGCTGAACCGTATCAGCGATGGTTTCCAGGTCGCCGGTGTGCAGCGCGATGCCATGCTGGATCATGAAGTCCCGGTTGCGCAGCTCGCAGCCGTCCACCGCATCGACATACAGCAGCGGCAGCCGTTTCGCGATGGCTTCCGTTGTGCTCAGACCGCCCGCCTTGGTGATGAACAGATCCGCGGCGTCCATGTACAGCATCATCCGCTTGGTGAATCCGCGTACCCGGACATTCGGACTGCGCAGCGGCACCAGCTGTTGGTACAGCTTGCGGTTGTTGCCGCAAATCAGCACCAGATACACGTCCGGCTTCATTGCGGCGGACAACTGCTCCGCAACTTTCCGCATCGGGCCGCAGCCCATGCTGCCGAAGCTGACGAGCACGACCTTTTTGTCGGCCGGGATTTGCAGCGCGGCGCGCGCGGCAGTGCGGCTTTGCGGCGTGCAGAATGCGGCTTTCACCGGGATTCCGCTTGCGATCAGGCGGTCGACCGGTACGCCGCGCCGTTCAAACTCGGACGCCAGCGCCGGGTGCGGGATGAAAAATGCATCCGCCTGACATTCTGCCGCGCCGGGACTGCATGTGTAGTCGGTCGCGACGAAGTAATACGGCGGCGTATCCCGGTACTTTGCGCGCGCGGCCGCCATCATCAGCCCGCCGAATACGTGGACGCAAATGACCGTGTCGTAGCCGTTGCTGCGGATATAATCGTGCAGCGCGTCCGCACCGCGCGCGGCGTTCTGCGTAATAAAGCGCGGGGCATGGTTTTCTTCAAACCGGTAGCCGATGCCAAACAGCTTTGGCAGATACCGGTAAACAAACACGTGCCCCCACCGGATAAATTCAGATGTGCGCGGCGACTGAAACGCCAGCGCGTCCCGAATGTCGCACGGAATGGATTGATTCAAAAAGGCTTCCTGGATCGCAGCAGCAGTGGAGTTGTGCCCTTCACCCGTGTTACACGACAGTATCAGTACCTTCATGCAAATGTTTTTCCTCTCTTTTATGCAGTCTTTGGGAGAGTGCAATCAGCTTGGGCCGGTTGTAGCGCTGGATCAGGATGAACGGCAGGTTGCACGCGATGATAATCGCCGGCACCAGCCACCGGCCAAAGCCCGTCCAAAACACCCCAGCGCCGAATGCCAGGGCGCACAGTGCCCAGTGCACCGATTCTGCCACACAGGTTTCCACGGCCAGACGGTACACACTGTCCGAAGAAGCGCGTCCGTCGATCCGTTTGGGCATCATGTCTTTCATGATGCGGCTCATGTCCGGCATATGATCCTTCCATTTTTGGATCGCGATGCGCTCGTAGATTCGGCCGCCGCGCTCCCACGCGCGGCAGGCAAACGGCGCCTGCTCCGGTTTGAATGATGACCGCGGCAGTGCTTCTCCGATAAAGTGCGCTAAAATTCCCAAAACTGCTAAATATATTACGGTTTTCAACAATGGCATAGCCGAACCGCTCCTTTCGTCCATGAACACCCGTGAGTGTCGGATTAAAAGCGTCCGATGCGTTTCCCGAATCCGGGATTGTATCTGCCCGCTCTTATATTGTACAATTATACGCGCCTTTTTTCAAGTCATCCTCAACTTTTTTTGCAAATTAAAATTTTAATTTTTCAGAAAACGTGTTCGGAACAATTGCAAGGCGCGTGCCGATGTGGTAAAATAAGAGCAAAAGGCGGGCTTTGTGTCCAAACAAATGGGGGTTGGTATATGTTTCGCATATTGGTAGCCGAGGATGATCCGCACACGCGCCGCTATCTGTGCGACGTGCTGTCGTCGGCCGGGTATGAACCGGTGCAGGCCAAAGACGGCGACGAAGCGCTGAAACGGCTGGATCAGACGCAAGTGGATCTGATCGTGCTGGACGTGATGATGCCGAAGAAAAACGGGCACGAAGTGACCCGGGAACTGCGCGCCGACGGCAATATGATTCCGATTTTGATGGTGACGGCGTGCGAAACGCCGGAGGATCGGCGCTCCGGGTTTATCAGCGGGACGGACGATTATATGGTCAAGCCGATTGACGAGCAGGAGATGATTCTCCGGATTGCCGCGCTGCTGCGGCGGTCGCGGATTGCCAGCGAGCGGCGGCTCGAAATCGGCATGCTGGTGCTGGATTACGATACATTTACCGTGACGCATCCGCGGATTCAGACGGAACTGCCCAAAAAGGAATTTTTGCTGCTGTTCAAGCTGCTGTCGTTCCCGGGAAAAATTTTCACAAAACGCCAGTTAATGGACGATATTTGGAATTACGATTCGGAGTCGGATGAACACACGATCGAGGTTCATATCGGGCGGCTGCGCGAGCGGTTCCGGGAGGTGCCGGAATTTGAGATTGTGACGGTGCGCGGATTGGGGTACAAAGCCGTGCGGAAGGACGGTGAATCGGCGCGATGAAGCTGCATCTGCCGGAAAAAGATACGCTGTGGCGGGACATCATCCAATGGTTCGTCCTGATTTTGGCTTCCGTCACGGTGATTTGCGTTTCGATCATTTTGATCCTGAATGCGTGCGGCGTATTTGAGGGCACACGCGTGGATTTTCCGATGGCGCTGCTGGCGTTTGCGGTATTCGCAATCACGTCGGTGATTTTTGCGGCGGTGCTGCGCGGCATTTTGCAGCCGCTGCGCGACTTGTACGAAGCGACCCGCAAAATTGAGCATGGCGATTATCACGTTCAGGTGCGCGTACCCGGCACCAACAATTCGATCAAGGTGCTGATCGAAAGCTTTAACCGGATGGCGCAGGAGCTGAACAACATCGACCTGTTCCGGAACGACTTTATCAATCATTTTTCCCACGAATTCAAAACGCCGATCGTATCCATTCACGGGTTTGCCAACCGGCTGGTGAGCGGCAATCTGACGGAGCAGCAGAAGCAGGAGTACGCGCAGCTGATCGCGGCGGAGTCGGAGCGTTTGGCCGGAATGGCCAGCAATGTGCTGCTGCTCAGCCGGTACGAAAACCAGGAAATTGTGACGGAGCAGACGGATTTTTCGCTGGACGAGCAGCTGCGGCTGTGCGTGCTGGCGCAGCAGGAGCGTTGGATGGCCAAGGCGATGGAGCCGGATATGCAGCTGGAACCGGTGACGATTCGCAGCAACGAAGATATGCTGCAACAGGTGTGGACGAACCTGATTGACAACGCGATCAAGTTTTCGCCGGCCGGTTCGTCGTTTTCGGTGCGGTGCGCCGCGCAGAACGGGCAGGTGCAGGTGGAGGTTGCCGACCACGGCTGCGGGATGAGCGAAGCGACCATGCGCTTTATATTTGATAAATTCTACCAGGGCGACCCGGCGCACCAGCAGGCCGGCAATGGGCTGGGGCTGTCCATCGTCAAGCGAATCGTGACCATTTGCGGCGGCACGATTCAGGTGCGCAGCGCGCCGGGTGCAGGCGCGGTATTCACGGTGACGCTGCCGATGCGGCAGGAGGACGGCAAGTCCGTGTAAAATCTTTTGAAAAGCCATTGATTTGCGTAGCAGATTATAGTATAATGAATATATCGATCATCAATTCGGGAAGGAGGATGGGAATGGATTATATGCCGTATGTTTGGCTGGGCGTGATCGTGGTCGGAATTCTGCTGGAAGCCATTACCGTGCAGCTGGTTTCGATCTGGTTTGTGCTTGGTGCGCTGGTTGCGCTGCTTTGCAGCCTGTTGACCGATCATGTGGGACTGCAACTGGCAGTGTTTGCCATTGTGACGCTGCTGTCGCTGGTCTTTACGCGGCCGCTGGTGCAGCGGAAAATCCACACCAAAGCGGAACCCACCAACGCCGACCGCGTGATTGGGCAGGCTGCGCTGGTGACGGAGGAAATCAACAACGAAATCGGTACCGGCATGGTCAACGTGGCCGGGCAGATTTGGACGGCGCGCGCAGTCGATCAATCCGTGATTCCGGCGGGCGTCAATGTTATCGTGCAGTCCATTCAGGGCGTGAAACTGATGGTACTTCCGATCCCCCTGCAGCCGGGTCAATGATCCGTATCCGCCATTTCATTTAACCGGGTCTTTGACCCAGAAAGAAGAGGAAACCAATGGAGTATGTGATTTTAGCTTTGATTGCCTTGGTAATCATCATAATCATCGCCAATATCAAAATTGTGCCGCAGGCCAATGCGTTTGTTGTGGAGCGTCTGGGTGTGTATGCCGCGACGTGGGGCACCGGCCTGCACATTAAAATCCCGTTCATCGAGCGCATTTCGCGCAAAGTATCGCTGAAAGAACAGGTGATCGACTTCCCGCCGCAGCCTGTGATTACCAAAGATAACGTGACGATGCAGATCGATACCGTTGTCTATTTCCAGATTACGGATCCCAAACTGTATACCTACGGCGTGGAGCGGCCGATTTCTGCCATTGAAAACCTGACGGCGACGACGCTGCGGAACATCATCGGCGAACTGGAACTGGATCACACGCTGACGTCCCGTGACGTCATCAACGCCAAAATCCGCGTGATTCTGGACGAAGCGACCGATGCGTGGGGCATCAAAGTCAACCGCGTGGAGCTGAAAAACATCATCCCGCCCAAGGAAATTCAGCTGTCGATGGAAAAACAGATGAAAGCCGAGCGCGAGCGCCGCGAATCCATCCTGCGCGCCGAAGGCGAAAAGCGCAGCGAGATTCTGGTGGCCGAAGGTCACAAGGAAGCGGCGATTTTGCAGGCGGATGCCATCAAAGAAGCCAAGATTCGCGAAGCAGAAGGCGAGGCCGAGGCCATTCGCTCGGTGCAGCGCGCGCTGGCCGACAGTATTAAGATGCTGAACGAAGCGTCCCCGTCGGAGCGGGTGATTGCGCTGAAAAGCCTGGAAGCGTTTGAAAAAGCTGCCGACGGCAAAGCAACGAAGATCATTATTCCGTCGGAGATTCAGTCGGTCGCCGGGCTGGCCACGTCGCTCAAAGAGCTGCTCACTGCACCGCAGGCTGTGCCGGAGGAAGTTCCGGCGCCGGAAAAACCGTTTGGCTGCGTGAAGGACGACCGTCCGCAGTATCCGGATAACTGAGTTTGAATTCAGAATTTTGCGAAATAATAAACCACCGGGATTCAAAAGATCGAATCCCGGTGGTTTTGTTGGTTGGATTGAATGGTGTTAAAATAAAAAATTTCCAGTTATATTTTTATTGAATTCGCACACAATACTATCGCAAACGCAAATTAAGCGAAAAGAAAAGGAGAAAAAATGATGTCTGGTAACAGTAATAAGATCGTTGTCCCGGAAGCGCGTGAAGCGATGGAGAAGTTCAAGATGGAAGCGGCTTCGGAAGTCGGCGTAAACCTGAAAAACGGTTACAACGGCGAACTGACCTCGAAACAGGCCGGGTCTGTCGGCGGCCAGATGGTCAAGAAAATGATCGAGAATTACGAGCGTAACATGAAGTAATTTCGATCTCAATGCACAATCGCGCATACGGTTCGGTACTCGGATCGTATGCGCGATTCTTGAATGTGACGGTCTTACAGTTTCCACCCAGCCGTAATTACGTCATTCCCCGCCCGTTTGCTGTATCGCCAACCCCAAAACTCATGTCGCCAAACCGGGATTTTCCGCGTCTTTCCGGTAAATGCTGTCCAGCAACCGGATCCCCGCAGCCGTGCGGAATACGCGCGTGCGGAAATGCTCGACTGCCGACTGTGAATAGCCGCTTTCGCCTGCGTTGACCAGAAAGTCCGCTTCCAGCAGGATCTGGTGGTCGATGCCATCAATATTGGTGTAGGTATGATGATGCGCAACCAGCCACGAAATGCGATCCACATCGCATCGATCGACAGGCAGCGCCTCAAAAAAATCGGCGACCAGCGGCGGACTTTCCAATTCCTGATGCTCCCCGCTGGCGTCGCCGTACTTTTCCCGGCACAGCGGGCACGCAATGTCGTGAACCACGGCGGCGAGTTCCAAAATTTCCTGTGTGTGGTCATCCAGCGCTTCCAGTTCGCCGATCGTTTTGGCCATCGCCCAGACTTTGAGAAAGTGGTTGATGTCGTGGAGATTGCCCTTGTAAAACGCAATCATTTTTTCTGTCGCAGCTGCAACGATCATATATTTTTCCTCCATTACAGCGCAGTGCCGTGCTTCGGCACGAAAAAACTGCGCATATCAGTGTGTTCCAATTCCAGCAGTTTGATCTTCTTGTCCATCCCGCCTGCGTAACCGGTCAGACTGCCATTGGTGCCGACGACGCGGTGGCAGGGAATGAGGATGGAAATTCCGTTGTGCCCAACGGCGCCGCCGACCGCCTGCGCCGACATCCGGGTCAGCCCCTGCTGCACAGCCAGCTGGCGCGCGATCCCGCCATAGGTTGTGGTGTGACCGTACGGAATCCGCAGCAGAATTTCCCATACGGCTTGCCGGAATGAAGAACCGATGGGGTGGAGCGGCGGCATAAAATCGGGCGCGCTGCCGGCGAAGTAAATATCCAGCCAGCGTTTGGTTTCGATGAGAATGGGGGATTCCTGTTCCGTATGTTCGGCGGGGAGATGATCGGCGAAGTACTTTCCGCCGTCAAACCACAGACCGGTCAGTCCGACCGCGTCTGCTGCCAGCAGAATGCCGCCGAGCGGGGAATTGTAATGCTGAACGAATGTCATGTTTCACACCTCGAAAAAGTGTTCCGCGCCGCGCGCGGTATGGAATTATTATATCACAGGCGCATGCGGAATTCAACAGGGCGGCGGAGATTTTTCATTTGTGGCGGTAGACGCGGATGGTTCGAGTTATGAAAAAATTGTGAACCTTACGCTTGCAGCTTGACAAATCCGGTACTCGGAAAAACTGAATTGTTCCACGCAGCCCGTTATGTATCATTTCGCGACGATTGAGGCGTTGAAACGGGCGGTCTACGCAAAGGCGGGTCGCTATCATTCGGAATATCTGATGCATATCAAAAACCCGCAAAGGGGGGTCATGCTTGGGATCGGGCTGAATTATATTCGCTTCGCAATCGAGGAGCCGCACTTGTTCCGTTTCCTTTTTCAGTCGGGCGTTTTCGGCGGAAAAACGCTGCTTGAACTGATCGACGCCGATGAATTGACCCCGGTGTTTTCGGTCATGCAGAAAACGTTAAAATTCGATGCAAAACAGACGAAAAAGGTGTTTTTAACGGTTTTTTTGTTCGCGCACGGATATGCAAGTATAATCGCCAATAATTCGCTAAAATACGACGAAAAGATCATAAATGCGCATTTAGAGCTGGCATACAAAGGCGCAATACTGGCAGCGCAGCAGGAGACGCCGGAGTGAGGTGGGAGAAATGGATGGAACCCCTGAAATCGAAAATGGATTGGCTTTGCTGTCCCAAATGCGGCGGAAAAACGAGAACGCAGCTGCGGCCCCATACGGTGCTGGAAGATTTTCCGCTGTTCTGCCCAAAATGCAAATATACCTGCGTGATTTGCTTCAAAAACGGAAAAACAGAAGAAATCAAAATGCCAGACGCTTAGACGCAGTGCAAACCGATCATTCGTTTGTACTGCGTTTATTTTTTTGTTGGAAGCGAAAGAAAAATAGCACAGGAAGGTTTTTACAATGGAAATAGAAAGATTGATACTCAGAAAATGGAAAGAAACAGACGCGGAGTTCCTATTTGAATATGCAGGCGATCCGGATGTCGGTCCGATTGCAGGATGGCCCCCGCACCGGTCGATTGAAGAAAGCCTTGATGTCATCAAAAACGTGCTTGACGGCGCAGAATGTTTCGCTATTTGCGAAAAAGAAAACGGGAAAGCAATCGGCGCCATAGAACTGAAATTGAACGGATATCAAACGGCTCAACAGTGAGCTGGAGAAAGCCGGAAAGCTGACTGTGGCAGGTAAGGTATCTGCCAAATATTTTTACGAGAACACCTACCTGTAAGTGGCGAGAGAAACCGTATCCGGGCGATGAAACTTTTACGGATCGGAGGTGAAATCATTGCCGACCTACAAAGACGAAAAGACAGGGTTATGGTACTGTAAATTTGTTTACACAGATTGGACAGGCAACAAAAAGCAGAAAAAGAAGACAGGTTTTCGACTGCAAAAAGAAGCCAAGCAGTATGGAACTGGATTTTCTGAGCAAGACTTCAAATTCCTGCGATATGCTTTTCAGCGATATGGCAGAGATCTATATGGATGACTGCAAAGCCAGAATCAGACCGACTACCTACAAAGGGAAAGAGGACATCATTGCGGTACATATTATGCCGTATTTCAGGAATTTGAAAGTCAATGAGATCCAGCCGATGAATGTGCGCCGCTGGCAAACCGAGCTGATGAACAATCAGAAGAATTATAAGCCAACCTGCACGCAGCGCGGTTCAAGCGCCCAGCTGCGCGCCTGTGCGGCAATGGCCTCGGCAATGCCGGCATCGTCTTCCACAATAAAAATTTTATACATATCAAATCCTCCGTGGAACGGGATCCAACGGTTGCCCGCATGCGTTCGGGGAACCGTCAAATTTGGCGCATTCGGTCAGGTTTTGTGTTTCCACGCAAAACCGAAAGCCCGCCTGCCGCGCGCGCGAGGGCGAGCAGCCGCGGTATTTGCGATAGATCTGCGAAAATTCGAGTGCATCGGCGTAGCCCACCGACTGTGCGGCCACGGCGACCGGCAGCCCGGGGTCGCGCAGCAGAATTTCCGCCTGTGCCAGCCGGTAGCGCGTGAGGTATTCCTTGGGCGAAAAGCCCGTTTGGCGGTGAAAAATGCGGCAGAGATATTTGGCCGACACCCCCACCCACGCGGCCAGCTCGGCAATGCGGAACGGCATGGCGTAGTGCAGATGGATCAGCCGCAGCGCCGCGTGCACATACTCGGCCTCGCCGGTGGGCGGCGCAGGCTGCGCGCCGCTGCAAAGCGACAGCATGTAATACAGCTCCGAAAGCAGTCGCAGGTCGTTCACCGGCTCGGCCTGCGCAAAAAACTGCACAATGTGCGCCTCGGCGGCCTCGGGCGCGCGGAACGGGAAGATCACCGGCTCGTCCGGCAGCCCGCCTCGGCGCAGCAGCTCCGCGACCTCCGCGCCGCGAAACCCGATCCAAAAGTGCGAAAAACCCGCGGCCGACGCGGCGCAAAACGTGTGCACATGGCCGGGGCAGATCAAAAAGCCCTCGCCGGCGTGCACCGGGCGACCGTTGAATTGCGCCTGCCCGGCGGTGAGAAAATGCAGCAAATAGTCGCCGCGCAGCCGCGGGCCAACGGTTCGGCCCGCAGGCGGCCGGCTGAAGCCGATCTCGAGCACCGAAACCGTGTGGGGCAGGCAGTCGGAGCCGTGCAGCAGGTGAAATTCATAGGGCGCAGTGTGGGCGGAATAGATCATCGGGCGTCACCTCTCATATTTGATTATAACCGAAAAAAGCGAATTTTTCAATGGTTGAGGCGAACTTTTTCCATCGAAAAATGCACCGCCGCATGGTATAATGGAGAAAAAACAAATGGGAGTGAACAACATGATCTATTCGATCAAACAGGGGCGCGAAGATTATTTTCCGCCGCTGCTGGGCAACGGAACGATCAACACGGCGCTCGATTGCCGTGGCACGCACCGTCCGGTGCCGGAGGGCGCGTCGGCGTGCGGCCCGGCGGTGTGGTGGTCGGGGCGGCGGTTCGGCTATCCGTTCAACCGGCCGCTGATCCCGTTCGGCGCCATCGGCGAAACGGTGCATTCCGGCGCAGGTGCAGCGGGCGAACCGGCCGACGAAACGCAGGAGCTCGACCCGCGCGCGGCGGTGATGCGCGGCGAATGCCGCTGGACCAACGGGCTCACCGAGCGCACCGAGGCGCGCATTCACCACGATGCGAACGCGCTGCTGCTGCAAAAGGAATTCAGCGCGCCGGTCACGCTGGAGTGGACGCTCACACTGGGCTGCGCGCCCCATCGTCCCACGCTGCCGCAGCCCATGGTGCGCGCGGTGCAGGCGCGCGAAAACGGGATGACGGCGCGCTACGCCGTGTCCGGACAGCGGGAATATGCGGGCGAGGTGCGCCTGTGGGCCGACGCCCCGGCGCAGGCGTCGCGGTCGGGTGAAACACTCACGCTGACCGTGGCGTGCGCGGCGGGCGTGCCGGTGCACATTTTTGTGCTGTGGACCGACGACACGGAACCGGCGGCGGCCGATGCGGCCGAAGCGCTGCTCGCGGCGGGCTACGGCGCGGCCGTGGCGCGCCACACCGACGCGTGGGCGGCCTATTACGCGGCGGCGAAGGTCACGCTGCCCGACGCACGGCTGCAATCGGTGTTCGACACGGCGCGCTATGCGCTGAAGCTGAACACCACGCCGTGGTCCATTGCGGTGGGCATGTTTGACAGCGCGTGGGAAGGAAAATTCTTCGCATTTGACGAATATTACGGGCTCGACGGACTGCTGCACGCCGGTGCGGCCGACCTGGCGTGCCATGCCGCGGATTTTCGCGCGGTGGAGCTGCCGCAGGCCATTCACCGCGCCACCGGCGGCGTGGGCCAAACGGGCGAAGCGCGTTATCCGTGGGAAACCACCGAAACGTTTGAGGAGGCGTCGCCGCCCGGCCATTGGTATGAGCACGTTTTTCACATGGCGAACATCGCGCTCGGTCAGGCGCGCGTGTTTGAATACACCGCCGATGCGGATCGGCTGCGCCGCGCGGCTTATCCGGTGATGCGCGCCTGCGCGCGGTTTTTTGTGCGGCATATGATCTATGAAACGCCGGACGGCCGCACGATCATCGGCGCCTGCACCGATCTGGAGCGGCTGGGGCCGTCGGTGCGCAATCCGTTCATGACCACCTGCGCCGTGATCGACACGCTGCGCGCGGCGGCGCGCGCGGCGGCGCTGCTGCAAACCGACGGGTCGGAAGCCGCGCAATGGGAAGCCCTTGCCCATCGGCTGACCGCGGGTCTGCCGGTGGAAAACGGTGAATACATTGCCGCGCCGGGCGTGCCGCAGCGCAGCATTGCGGTGTTTTCGGGCTGCTACCCCTACGAAGTGTTCCGCCGCGCCGATCCCCGGCTGATGCGCGCGATCGACGGCTATTGCGAAAACGAGCATTTGTTTGGCAACATGTATGCCATGGGGTACGGCATTTCGCCGTGGTATGCGGCGTGGGAGGCCGTGACGTTTGCGCGGCTGGGGCAGCGCGCGCGTGCATGGCATTCGCTGCACAGCGCCGCCGCGAGCGTGGGCTGCTTTGACGAGATTTTTGAAATCAACGAGCCGGGCATTCACAAGCAGCCGTGGTTCATGACGGCGGCGGGCATTTTTGTCACGGCGGTCACCGAGTCGCTGCTGCAAACGGAGGGCAACCGGGTCAAACTCGGCTTCGGTCTGCCCGCCGATGCGTCGTTTGCGTTCACGCTGCCGGCCAAGGGCGGCCGAACCATTACCGCAGAGGTGCGATCCGGCCGCGTGGTGCGGCTCGAAAGCAGCGACGGCGCGCCGCTCGAGATCGTGCAGCCCGCGGAAAGCGCCGCCGCCCCACGCCAGCTTGCTGATTGAGCTCGGTTTTGCACCGCTGTTGATCAGCGAACGCCTCGGGCATGAGAGCGTGACGACAACTTTGGAGATCTATTCCCACCTGTATCCGACAAAACACGGGGAAGTTGCCGACCGATTGGAGGCTTTCGCATAAGTTTTTCGTGTACCCGCCGTGTACTTTTCGTGTACCCGAATCAAAAAAGAAACCCGAAAACCCTTCTGATAGTGTTCAAAGGGACAAAAGTTGACTGAATATAGGTGCGGTAAAGGCGGATGGCAGTTGTCATCCGCCTTTACCGCGTTTGTTTTTGATTTGCTTGATTTGCTTATTGTTGCTTTTGGCTCGTGCCGCTCTTATGCCGGAAGCAGTACCGGATGCGCGGCGTCAGCTGTAAGCTGCGGCTGCTGCCGGTTGGTTTCGGCTGCCGACTCGTCGTGATCCCATTCTC
>CAJKBQ010000039.1 GCA_905198155.1 uncultured Eubacteriales bacterium | reverse complement strand
AACCGCAGCGTGCCGTCCGGCTGCGGGAAGGCTTCGTAAAAATGCATGGTGCCGCCGTAGCCGCCGCAAGCGGTGAATCCGACGAAAAACAGCCGCCCGTGCCATACGGCAGATTTGGGCACCCTCAGCGGCGACAGTCCGTCCGCCCGGATGACCCCGCCGTCCGGGAACGTCCACGGGCCGGATTCCGTCGAGCCGAACCCGTAGCGCGCCGTGCCGGCGATGCTGTAAATCAGGTAATACCGCCCGCCGAATGCAACCAAATCGCTGCATTCCGGCTGATCCTCGGCGGTCAGCATGGGCGTCGGGTCGCACACCCAGCCGTTGTCGGTGCGGCGCAGCATCGCCAGGCAGCCGACACTGCCGGAGGGGGTGAAGTTCGATGTGGTAACGAGCATCCGCATGGTGCCGTCTGCCCCGCGGTAGACAAACGGGTCGCGTGCCGAAGGTCCGTCAAACGAGTCGGGCAGGGTGATCCGCTCGTTTGTTTTGCGGAAATGCACGCCGTCGTCGGACACGGAGCAGGTGATGCGGGCAGGCGAAAACTGGAGCGCCATGCGCACGGCGTACCACGCGGAATACTGCCCGCCGTCGCGGATCACCGACCCGGTGCAGATGGAGCCTTCCCACGCGCGGTCGATTTCGACCGCCATCGGCAGCTGCGTCCAGTGTACCAGATCGCGGGACACGATGTGCGCCCATTGATGCGCGCCCAGCCGCCATTTGCTGCGGTGATGGTGCCGGTCTTTCAGGTAAAACACATGGAAATCGTCGCCGTCCACGAACGGCATGCAATCGCCGACAAAAATGTCCGGCGCCGGGTGCCACCCCTCCGCGCAAAACGGCGTGCGGTCGGGGTCGGGCTGCGGGGCGTCCGCCAGCGGGACGGCGCCGTCGGGCACGTCGATCCTGCCGACCGGCCATTCTTCGTCCGTCAGCACATCGCCGCGGTACAGCTCTGCCCGGTACGGATACATATGCAGCGCAATGCGGTCGCCCGCCGCCGCCGCGCACTGCAGGATCAGCGGATCGGGGTAAATGTCCGAATACAGCGCGACACGCACGGTTTTGCCGTCAAATGTCGCGGATACGCCGGGGGTGTTCAACACGTCCGGCAGGGTAAATGCGATTTTCCAGGATGTGCAGTTCATTTCAAATCCTCCTTACGATATGTCAGAAGCGCGGCGGATCAGACCGGCGGCAAACCGTGCCGCGCCGACGGCCGCCTCCTCCGGGAACGGCGAGATCTGCAGCGCCATGCCGAACCGGTCGGCGATGCATTGCTGCAATACAGGGTTTTTGCGAATGGCGTTGCCGCTGCCGACCAGCCGGTCTGCGGCCGGATTGGCGCGCCGGAGCGCATCGGCGTGGGCATACAGCTCCGCCGCGATCCCGTCAAGCACGCCGCGCGTCAGCTCCTGCGGGGTGAAATTGTCCATCCCGATGCCGGATATGGTGCCGCGCAGTGCAGGGTCAGCGCGTGTGCCGCAAAACGCGGTGCAAACCGGCAGCGTGCCGTGCGCCTGCGCCGCCATTTGCGCCATTTCGTCGTACATCGGGCGGTCTGCGCCGCCGCACTGCACGCAGACCGCGCGGAAAAACCGTTCCAGCAGCGCATATGCCGCGCCGCCGCACAGCGCGGAGTACGAATGCAGGTACACGCCGTCCGCCAGCGGACGCACTTCGCACGGCGGCGCGGCGTCTGCCGAAGTGCTCTGAACGGTCAGCTGACTGCCGGTGCCGACGTTGACCAGCATCGACCGCGCCGGGTCGCGCACCGCGCCCAAAAAGCTGCTTTGGTGGTCGCCGATGGCCGCGCAGACCGGAACCCCGCGGAACGTCCCGACCACCGCGCCGCCCGCCGCGCAGACCTGCGGCAGGAACGATGCCGGCACGCCGATGCGCGCGGCCGCGTCCGCCCGGAACGCGTTCCGCACCGGGTCGAACAGCCCCAGCGACGCCGCGTTCGACGGATGCATCACCGGTGCGGCGGCGCCGGTCAGGCGCATCGCCAGGTAATCCATAATCGTGCAGAACCGCACCGCGCCGGCCGGAACGGTGCCCGCGTCCGCCAGCACGCTGTGCGTCACCAGCCCGTACCCGGTGGACAGCGGCGTCCCCGTGACGCGCGATGCCCATTCGGCGTACGCTTCGCTGCCGCGGTGCTGCATCCCCAGCGGGTTCTGCCATGTGTACAGGTCGGACACCGCGTTCCCCGCCGCGTCCACATACACGATCCCGTGCATCTGCCCGCACAGCCCGATCCCCTGCGCTGCGGGGTACGACTGCACCAGCAGCTCCGCGACCGCTTCCGCGCGCTGGCAGATTTCCGCCGTGCGCTGGATCCCCGGTGCGTCCGGAATGGCGGCGTGCGTTTCGACGGTATAGCTTTCCAGCACGGCGCCGTGCGCGTCCAGCACCACCGCGCTGAGCGTGGTGGTGCCTAGGTCGATCCCGATGACGACGGGCTGCGTGCGATCCACGGCCGGTTCGGTTTCGTCGATTTCCGGCAGCGCATCGGGAAACCGCAGCGCGCCGTCCGGCTGCGCGGCAAGTGCCTGGCAAATCGACAGCTGCTGCGCGTTTTGCACGCGCGTGCTTTCCAGTTCGCGGATCCGTTTGCGCATCAGCTCCGCCGTCCCGATGATCCCGTGCTGCCACAGCCGAATGTCCGACAGACACACCCCCGCCGACCGCAGCAGCCGGATCTGCTGCAGATCGCGCACGTCCTGCGCCGTGTAGTCGCGGTAATCATTGTCGGTGCGCTGCACCCGGAGCAGCCCCTTGCTTTCGTAAAAGCGGATATTCTTTTTTGACAGCCCGGACTGCCGCGATGCTTCGCCGATTTTCATCCGATCGCCTCCCTGCGGAATATGGATTTCCGTTACCGTTACGATTGTCCCGGTATTATCATTATAATCGTTCCGGCAGGGGGAATGTCAAGCGAAAAATCAAAATTGTGCAAAAATTTTTCCGATGCAAAGGAACCGCAATTTTCCGCAAAGGAACCGCATTGCCAAAATCCACGTTTTGTGCGATAATAAAGCCGTCCCCGGCGCATCGACCGCTGCGGGCGGAAAGGAAAGATGAGAAATGATCGAATTCGATTATAAACTCCCCGCGATGCAAATCGGCGGGCGGCGCAACGGATCGTACAACAACGAAGAGATGGTGCTTCCGTGCTGCCTGACGACGACGGACACCCGGCTGGGCGAGTTTATGCATCAGCTGCACAATGCGATTTATGACGACCGCAAGCTGTGCTTCATCGACGGCCGCGTGCTGATGGTCAGCAAAAACTGGATCCGCGACCATGTCCACGAAATGAAGGGGTTCAAGCATTGGGAATACGATATGGTGTCGTTCCTGCAGTTTATCCTCGACACGCAGCGCGCGGACGGGCAGTTTTACGAGCTGATCAAGCAGATGGACGACCACCACTGGAAAATGGTAGATCCGGACTGCTACGAGCTGTACGCGGACGACAATCTGTCGCTGGTGCGGCTGGAGCTGGAAGCGGACATCGAGTACCTGGTGGTGGAAGGCGCAATGCAGTGCTACCGCGTGACGGGCGACTGGAATTGGCTGATCGCGCAGCTGCCGCACATGGAAAAAGGGATCGACTACATCACGTCCGACCCCAAGCGCTGGGACGCGGCGCACGGTCTGGTCAAGCGTCCGTTCACGATCGACACCTGGGACTTCACGGCGAATTCCGCATCGCACGGCGACCGGCGGATCCACCCGAACGAGCCGATGTCGATTATGCACGGCGACAATTCCGGCGTGTACCAGGCGATGATGCAGCTGGCGTGGATCCGCGAACGCAACGGCGAGCCGGACAAAGCCGCCGCATGGCGCGCCCGGGCGGCGCAGCTGCGCGAAAATATGTTCCGCTACCTGTGGAACGGCCGGTTTTTCATCCATCAGCTGCACCTGAATCACCGCGGGGTCGATGATCTGGAACCGGAGCGGCTGTCGCTGTCCAACACATACGACATGAACCGCGGCGTGACCGATCTGGCGCAGTCGCGCGCGATCATCGAAGAATACCGCCGCCGCCGCGAAACGACGGACGCGTTCAGCGAATTTTTCTCCATCGACCCGCCGTACCCGGAATTCTGCGACTACAAGCCCGGCGAATACGTCAACGGCGGCATCTCGCCGTTCACCGCCGGCGAGCTGGCGCTGGCCGCGTTCCGCAATGGGTACGAATCCTACGGATGGGACATTTTGCAGCGGTTCATGGGCTATATGGCGCGCGACCACGCGATTTACTTCCTGTACACGCCGCGCGATTCACTGCCGCTGGGCGGCGGCCCGTCCGCATGGGGCGCTGCGGCGCTGCTGAACGCCGTGGACGAAGGCTTGGCCGGGGTGGTAGACCTCGACTGCCAGTACCGCGAGATTCGGTTCGAGCCGCGCTTCGTCGTGACGGACTACACCGAGCTGCGGTACATCACCGGCTACGAAAAATCGGCGGTGTTTGTGGACGTCCGCTTCACCCGCAAACCCGAGGGCCTGCGGTACGATCTGTACGGCCCGGCGCGGTGCGTGCAGGCGCATATCCTGCTCCCGGCGGGCGAAGAACCGGCGCGCGTGCTGGTGGGCGGGGAAGAAGTGCCGTTTACCCGCGTTGCGGTGGCGGATTCGGTTTATGCGGATTTTGGGTTTGAGGGGGTGCGGCATAATATTATCGAGGTTTACTATAAAATCAGATAATAAATAATAGATAATAGATATTTTCGTATGGCAGGGTTGGTTGGGAGGTGCTTTCTTTTATTGTACCGCTGGACTGGCGCAAAAAAAACCGGGGTGTGGCTTAGCACCCCGGTTCTTTTTCATTTTCTTATGCCTGGGCAGGAACGGATTCCTTGCACATCGCAACGAGCACAAAGATCCAGCCGACAACCGGAATCAGGCTCATCAGCAGGTACCACCCGGACTTCCCGACGTCGTGCAGACGGCGGACGCCGATTGCGATACCCGGCACCAGCATCGCCAGGCTGTACAGCGCGGCGATTACGCCGAACAGCTTCCCGATCACCGGGATCGCGGTCAGGATGCCCAGCGCCAGTGAGATGATGATGTTGTCCAGCACCACATACCAGAACCCCGGCCGGTTGGTTTTGCCGGAGAAATCCGCGTAGTGGTTCAACATATCTTTGTACGCGGCGATCATAGGCTGCATAACAAATTCCCTCCTCAATAAATGTCAAACGGTGGATATTCGGACGGCGGCGTGCCCTTTGGTTGGGAAAGACACGCCAAAAGATTACAATTACCCTATATCTATTATTATACATAAAATCGGGAAAAAATCAATTGGTAATTCGCCGAAATTCTGCCCCTTTTTTTGTGCGCTTCCACGGGAAAATTTTTCTGAACCGAAAAATCGAAGAAAAAAGATTGACGCGCGCGCAAAAAGTGCGTATAATAAAGGCGTAACTGAACCAAATGGGGGACTGAACGCAATGAATCCATGGATTATGGTGGCCATCTGTTTTGCCAGCGCGCTGCTGCTGCTGGTATTCCTGCGCCGCGAGGACCGCATCTACCGGGTGATCGGCGTGTGCCTGATCCTGCTCGGCATCTACAAAGCGGCCGACGCCGTGACCGACGAAGCGCTGTCGTACAGCTGGCTGATCTGGGTCAAGCGCGCCGCGCTGCTCGCAATCGCCGTGTACGTCGGCGTGTACGGGGTGAAGAAAATGCGGGAGACCAAAGCAGATTGAAAATACCCCTGGATAACCCGCTTCCCGTCTGCTATGCTGATATCCAATACTTACTGCCGCCGGGCAGGCAATGCAGACAGTGCATTCGTTGACGCATCGTCAGGTCTTTGAAGATGCGTCCGCGGATGCTTTTTTGCTCATTTGCTCGTCCAATTGGGTTGCCGAATTATTTTGAAAAAACTCGCCAAATCGCTTGACGAATACGCATAAAAGGCGTATAATATGAGTGTGAGGAAAGGGGCTGATGGCAACGAAACGCGCGCACCTCATAAAATTACTCGAAAAGAACGGCTGGTACTTAAAACGGAATGGCAGCGGGCATGATATATACACCAACGGAAAAGAGAGCGAAACTATTCCAAGGCACAACGAACTGAAAGAAAATCTCGCCAAAGCGATCATCAAAAGGCGCGGACTGAAATAAGCCCGCGCTGCAATAAAATCATTTGATTGGAGGCTGTCACGATGAAAAATGCTTACCCGATTTTACTCACGCCCGAATCGGACGGATTTACGGTTTATATTCCTGATTTCACCATCAACACCCAGGGTAACGACCTGCCCGATGCCATTGAAATGGCGCGGGACGCCATCGGCCTGATGGGGATTGACATGGAGGACGACGGCAAAGCATTGCCGCAGCCGTCCGCCCTGTCAAGCGTCCGGCAGTCCGCACAGGCGGCCGATATTGTCACGCTGGTGGACGTGGATTTTGCTGAATACCGCAAACAAAACGATATGCGGTGCGTGAAGAAAAACTGCACCGTCCCGGCGTGGCTTTGCGACCGGGCCGAAAAAGCCGGAATCAATTTTTCGGCGGTGCTGCAAAACGGGTTGAAAGCCGAACTGGGGATTGCCGGGGTGTAAAAACGGCGTTCCCGGAAAACAAAAACAGCCCGGAAACCGCATGGTTCCGGGCTTTTTGCTTGGAGCTGGTGGACGGGCTCGAACCCCCGACCTGCTGATTACAAATCAGCTGCTCTGCCAACTGAGCTACACCAGCATATCTGCTTGTTTTCATAGTATACCACACCCGCCGCGCACTTGTCAAGACTTTTTGCGGCACAACTTTGCCCGCTGCCGAATCCGCCGCTTTTTGTCGAAAAAATTCATCGTTGGTTCATTGTGTTCCCGCCCCAAATGTGCTATACTATGTTCATCCATGCATCGAAAACGCACGAAAGGTTGGATTCATCTATGAAACGATATCGGCGCTGGGCGGCAATTGCCCTGGCGTGCTTGTGCTTGCTGGTTCCGGCGTGTCAAAAATCGCCGAAACAGCCGGAAAATCCGCTCAGCGGCGCGCGGTGGTACACCGACACCGCATTCTGGACGTTCTTTGCAGACGGTACGTTTGAAACCCGCAGCCAAACCGAAGGCACCGTCGAAACCGAAGGCGCCTACGCGTTTGCGTTCGACGGCTCCGGCACGCTGCAATGCGGCGGCGACGAAGCCGCCATCGTGTTCAGCGGCGACCGCACCGAGATTCAGCTGGCGTTCCGCTCCGGCCGCACGGTGGTGCTGCAAAAATCCAACCCCGTTCAGCACGAGATGTCGCCGTCCGACGCGATGGATCAGCTGTGGGTCGGCGACTACGAAAACCCCGACGCGATGATTACCGTCAGCTACTGCGTGCAGGATCTGTCCGTGACCTACGCGATCATGGCCGAAGCCGAGCTGCTCACCGGCGTCTGGTCCACCACGGACCTTGCGGCCCGCACCGTCTCCGACGACCGCTACACCGTCACGCTGCTGGACGGCCCGTCGATCGAGATCACCGTCAACCCCGGGTACGAGGACAGCGACGCCGCCCGCTTCGCCGGAACGTACCGGCGGTACCGGTAAAATCCCAAAAAAGTTTATATGCAACGGGAGGCTGTGTTCTCAACCCAGCCTCCCGTTTTTTCACATCGCCGGATTTACGCTTCGTCGGTCGAAACGGCGCTCCACCGGCGCGCAGTCTCCACTGCCCGGCGCCACCCGCGCAGGCAGCCGTCCCGTTCGGCGGCCGTCATCGACGGGACGAACGCCCGATCCATCTCCCAGTGCGCGCGCAGCTCGTCCAAATCGCGCCAGAATCCGACGGCCAGCCCCGCCAGATACGCCGCGCCCAGCGCCGTCGTTTCGCGGACGCGCGGGCGGCGGACGATGGTGTTCGTGACGTCGGACTGGAACTGCATCAGCAGGTTGTTGGCGCTTGCGCCGCCGTCCACTTTCAGCCCGGACAGCGCAATCCCCGTGTCGCGCGTCATCGCGTCCAGCACGTCGCGCGTCTGGTACGCGATCGATTCCAGCGCCGCGCGGATCAAATGGCACCGCGTGGTGCCGCGCGTCATCCCGACCATCGTGCCGCGCGCGTACATATCCCAATACGGCGCGCCCAGCCCCGTGAACGCCGGAACCAGGTACACGCCGCCGGTGTCCGGCACTTTGGCGGCAAAATATTCGCTGTCGGCGCTGGAATCGATCAGCCGCAGCTCGTCCCGCAGCCACTGGATCACCGACCCGCCGCAGAACACACTGCCTTCCAGCGCATAGCGCGGCGTGTCGTCCGCCGACGCTGCCAGCGTGGTAATCAGCCCGTTCCGGCTTTCAAACGGTTCGCGGCCGGTGTTCATCAGCAAAAAGCAGCCGGTGCCGTATGTATTCTTCGCGTCGCCGCGGTCAAAGCACGCCTGCCCGAACAGCGCGGCCTGCTGGTCGCCCGCGACGCCGGCAATCGGAATCTGCGCGCCGCCGATTTCCGCCGTCCCCAAAATCCCGCTGCTTGGCCGCACTTCCGGCAGCATCGCCATCGGAATGCGCAGCAGGTCGCAGAGGTGCTCGTCCCAGCGCAGATTGCGGATGTCGTACAGCATCGTGCGGGACGCGTTGGTGCGGTCGGTTGCGTGCACGCGGCCGCCGGTCAGCTTCCAGATCAGCCAGCTGTCCACCGTGCCGAACAGCAGCTCGCCGCGCTCGGCGCGGGCGCGCGCACCGTCCACGTGATCCAGAATCCATTGCAGCTTGGTCGCGGAAAAATAGGCGTCCACCGGCAGCCCCGTGATGCGGCGAATCTCGTCGGCGCGGCCATCCGCTTTCAGCCGGTCGCACAGCTCCGCCGTGCGGCGGCATTGCCACACAATCGCGTTGCACACCGGAATCCCCGTCCGCCGATCCCACACAATCGTCGTTTCGCGCTGATTCGCAATCCCGATCGCCGCAATCTCGGCGGGGTCCGCGCCCGCCTGCTCAATCACGTCGTACAGCACGCCCAGCTGCGTGGCCGCAATCTCCTCGGGGTCGTGCTCCACCCATCCGGGTTTGGGGTAAAACTGCCGGAACTCCTGCTGCGCCACGGCGGCCATGTGCTGCTCCGCGTCAAACAGGATGGCGCGCGAGCTGGTTGTGCCTTGGTCCAGCGCCGCAATGTACTTTTTCCGCATTGGTACGCACTCCTTTTTTTGAGCAATATGGGTTTGCGCGCGAATCACCGGATTCACCGGGCGCGATCCAGCGTTTTGGCCCATGTTTTCTCCATTTCATATTTGAAAAATTCGACCGTCGGCTGCAAATCTGCCGATTCGTCAAATTGTTCCAGCGCTGCGTAATAGTATTTTTTGTCCTCGTCAAAAATAATAATCGGCGGCACGTCGTGCATCATCAGGATGTAATTCATCATCGTGCGCCCCACGCGGCCGTTGCCGTCGGCGAACGGGTGGATCGATTCCAGCACGTTGTGAAAATAAGCGGCCGTTTTCAGGATGTTTTCCGTGCCAACCGGCGCGGCGTCGTGCACCTCGTCGATCAGCTCCTGCATCCGGCGCGGTACCTCCCCGGCCGGTGTGCCGACTTCGCAGCGCCCGGTGACATAATCGTGCTGTTTGTACGCGCCCGGCCGCTCGGCCTGCACGGCATACCGGCGCGCATCGTATGTGCCCTGGGTCAGCAGCCGGTGGATTTCCAGCACCAACGGTTCGCTGACCGGCGCGCGGTCTGCAATTTTTTCCATCAGGTATTCCGCGCAGTGCTTTTGGTTCGCGATTTCGTACAATGTCCGCAAATCGCCGGTAAAATTGATTACTTTTCCGTTTTCAAAGATTTCCCGCGTGTCGTGGTACGTAATCTGCGCGTTTTCGATCGCGCCGGAATGGTAGGCGAATAGGACGCAGAAATGATCCAGCGCCAATTCCAGCTGCGCGGCCGTCCGAATTTTCTGCGCCTGCCAATACGCGACGGCGTCCGTGTACGGATGCTGCGGAAATGCCACTCGTATCCCTCCCTGTCGGAATTTTGCTGTCAAAAAAGGCCGAACCAATGCGCTCCCGATTGGTTCGGCCTTTGCCGTACGCGGACGGCGCGTTACAGCGTGTCGTCCGGCGTCTGCGCCGTCTCGTCTGCTGCGTCCGCAGCCGCATCCGCTGCAATCTCCGCCGCATCCGCAACGGCTTCCGCCGCATCGTGCGCGGTCTGCTCCGCCGCATCCACAATCGGCGCGACCGCATCCGCCGCCGCTTCCACCGCGTCCGCGACCGGCTCAGCAGCCGCCTCGGCTTCTTCCGGCGTTTCCGCGGGCTGCGGAGCCGGTTCTGCGCCGAAAATCGCTTCCGAGCGCGCTATGCGGTTTTCCGCCGTGTTGGATTTCAGCTGCGCGATCTGCGCCTTCATATCCGCGATCGAATCCAGATTCGCCGCCACTTTGGCGCACAGCGATGCCACGGGGCTGTCCGGATCGTTGACCTCGCGCGCATACAGCGCCCGGCCGATCTCCCTGTACGCGTCCTCAATTTCGTGCTGACGCGCCGCGATGGATGTATTCAGCTTGGTCACGCTTGCAATTTCCTTGGTTTTGGAAACCGTTTCGCCCATGGCGAAGTTCAGCTTCTTTCCCAGTTCTTCAAAAAAAGACATATTCCTCGGCTCCCTTCTTTGTGCCCCCTGCGGGGGTTTTCTACTATTATTATAGCATAAACTGCAAGGAATAAAAGAACAAATTGAAAATTTCTTTTTGAAATCCGAATTTTTTTGTTTTTTTGCAGATATGCTTTGCATTTTTCGGCGAAATGTGCTACACTGGATGCAGCTGCGCAAACGCGCGAAAAAACACGGAAAAACACGGAAAGCAGGCGTTTTGGATGGAAAACAAACGATACCGGATGACGCACGAGCCGGTGGAACGGCTGATTGCGAAGCTGGCCGTCCCCACCATCATTAGTATGTTGGTGACCACGTTTTACAACATGGCGGACACCTACTTCGTCAGCCTGCTGGACAACACCAGCATCACCGGCGCGGTGGGGGTGGTGTTTTCGCTGATGACGGTGATCCAGGCGTTCGGGTTTTTCTTTGGGCACGGCAGCGGCAACTTTATCTCCCGCGCGCTCGGCTCCGGCAGCACAGACGAAGCCGAACGGATGGCATCGGTGGGCTTTTTCGGCGCGATGATCGCGGGGGCGTGCATCACGGTGCTGGGGCTGGTCTTTCTGCGGCCGCTGGCGTACCTGCTCGGCTCTACCGACACCATTTACCCCTATGCCAAAGACTACCTGACGTATATCCTGCTGGGCGCGCCGTATATGTGCGCGTCGCTGGTGCTGAACAATCAGCTGCGGTTCCAGGGGAACGCCGTGTTTGCGATGATCGGCCTAACGAGCGGCGCAGTGCTGAACTGCGCGCTGGATCCGCTGCTGATTTTGGGGCTGAACATGGGGATCCGCGGTGCGGCGATTGCGACGGTTGTGAGCCAGTTTGTCAGTTTTCTGCTGCTGTGGATCGGCGTGGCGCGCAGCGACAACCTGAAAATCCGGGTGCGGAACTTCCAGCCCAACCGGCACTACCTGCTGGCCATCCTGAACGGCGGCGCGCCGTCGCTCTGCCGCCAGGGGATTGCGTCGCTGGCGTCGATCTGCCTGAACCGCGCGGCCGGGGGATTCGGCGACTATGCGATTACCGCGATGTCGGTCTGCGCCCGGATCATGATGTTCCTGAACTCGGCGATGATCGGGTTTGGGCAGGGGTTCCAGCCGGTGTGCGGGTTCAACTACGGCGCGCAGCAGTATTCGCGCGTGCGGCGGGCGTTTTGGTTTTGCGTGCGGGTGTCGGCGGTGTTTTTGGTGATCGTGTCGGGGGTGGCGTTTGCGTTTGCGCCGCAGCTGGTGGCACTGTTCAGCAGCGACCCGCAGGTGATCGACTTCGGCGTCCCGACGCTGCGGTACATGGCTGCCGTGTTCCCGCTGAACGCGTGGATCGTGATGTGCAACATGGAAATGCAGACGATGGGCAAAGCGGTGCGGGCGTCGTTTTTGGCGGCGGCGCGGCAGGGGTTCCTGTTTATCCCGCTGATTCTGATCCTGCCGCATATCCTGGACGCGCTGGGGGTGCAGATCACGCAGATGGTGTCGGACATTTGCACGTTTTTGATCTCGATCCCGCTGCAAATTTCGATTTTGAAAGAACTGCGTGCGCCGGACGGGGGGATGGAAGAATCGGATGCTCGTTTGTAAAAGGGGATTTGGGGTCATGGCGATGCTTTGGTTTGGCGGACAGGAATCGATTGGAACGGTGTGGGGCGGATTTTGTGATTTTCCCAAAAAATCAACCGCCCGAATCGTAAACTTTTTCCGAACTTTCGCCCGCAGCGGTTGACGAACGCAGAATTTGTGATACAATGAAACACAGCCGCACCCGCTGGCGCGGCCGGAAAGGACGAACCATTCATGACCGTATCGGAACCGATTGTTACGCTGCTGGGCGTATTGATGACCGTCAGCTTCATGCTGGGGCTGATTGTGATGACCGTGTGGAAAATCGCAAAGCACGGGGAATTTAAGCCGTTTTTCGGCGGGATATTTGTGTACCTGTGCTTTTCGATGTGCATCAAGGGGCTGTGCGACCTGCTGCTGCTCCGGTTCATCGGCGAAAACGCGTGGATCTACGCACTGTACAACGTGGTTTTTGTCGTCGGAACGGAAACGCTCGGGCGGTACATGGGGTTCCGCGTGCTGCACAAAACGCGCACCGACCGGCGGGACGGCGTCTCGTTCGGGCTGGGGTTCGGCACGGCGGAATCGATCCTGACGATGGGGCTGACCGCGCTGACATATTTTTCGTATGCGCTGGCAATGGCAGACGGATCCATCTCCGAAGTGATTGCCGCCGTGACGGAGGGAGACCGCGCCGAGCTGAATGCCGTGCTGGAGCAGGTTGCCAACCTGACCGTCGGCGACTGCGTGTGGGCAATGGCGGAGCGCGCGGTGCGGCTGGTGCTGCAAACGTCGCTGGCGATGCTGGTGTTTGCCGCGATGCGGACGGCGCAGAAAAATCTGCTGCCGGTCAGCGCATTGATCCAGCTGGCGGCGATCCTGCCGATGGGGCTGGCGCAGGTGGGGCTGCTGCCGATGCTTGCCGGGCAGATTGTGCTGGTGCTGGGGACAGCGTGCGCGGCCGTGCTTGCGTGGCGCGCGTATCACGCCATGCCGGACTTGGAACCGGCGGCGCGCCGACTGTGACGGGCATAAAAAAGAATCCGGGCATCCGAATTTTCATCGGGTGCCCGGTTTTTACTGCGCCAATGCGAAAAATTCGCCGGAAACGGGGTCGAAAAATATCCATTCCCCGGCACCGCTGGGTTGTGTGAATACATAGCCCTTGCGCACGAATGCGTTTGCTGCCGGTCAGCGCATCGATCCAGCTGGCGGCGATCCTGCCGATGGGGCTGGCGCAGGTGGGGCTGCTGCCGATGCTTGCCGGGCAGATTGTGCTGGTGCTGGGGACAGCGTGCGCGGCCGTGCTTGCGTGGCGCGCGTATCACGCCATGCCGGACTTGGAACCGGCGGCGCGCCGACTGTGACGGGCATAAAAAAGAATCCGGGCATCCGAATTTTCATCGGGTGCCCGGTTTTTACTGCGCCAATGTGAAAAATTTGCCGGATACGGGGGCGAAAAACACGCGCGGCGGCCGGTACAACGGCGAGTACCGCAAAAACGCGCGGCGCGGCCGGTTTTTCGCTGCGGCGGCAGCCGATCCAGCCGCCGAGCGCGATTGTAAACGCGGCGGTGATCCAGCTGGGCGCGACGCCGCCGCCGTAGCGGACGAAATCAACGGTCAGCAGGACGAGGTAAAGGACAGCGACGAGCGCGAAAAGGAAATTCACCTTTTGACCAGCATTTTGCAAAAACGGCATGAAAATCGCCTCCTGCAAACAGCATACCACATCCGCCCCGGGAACGCCATCACGGAACGGTCAAATTTCCCCAAAATCTGCGTAAAGTCACACCTCCGAAATACCACGCGAAGTCAAGGAAAGGCACACAGCTCCATCCATACCAAAAAATATCTCTTATCTATTATCGAATTACAATCACGCTCATCGGATCGTACCGCTCCGCATACCCCGTCCCGGCGCGGCCGATCTGCCGCAGCAGCCGTCCGTCCAGCGTCAGGCGGTTGGCATCGATCCGAACCCGCGGCGTAATGTCCTGCGCGACGTCGGCAGCCAGGCACTGCGCCCACACCGTGCAGCCCGCCGGAATCGGCTCCGGGAATACCAGCGTCAGCGACCGGTAGAACCCGAACACGCCGATCGGCGCGCGCAGCGATGCCGGATAGGCGGTGACGTCCGCAGCGCAAATCTGCATGGGGTTCAGCCCGTTGGTGCGCCGCAGCGCGGACACAGCGAACGCCTGCGTCCGGGGGTGGACGCTTGCCAGCACGCACGGCGCTTCGCCCGCGCACGATACGTCCGGCAGGCGGGTGTTGCGCACCATCGCCGCCGGGATGGCAAAGGTCATGGTGTCCCCGGCGTTGTGCAGCCACCATTTGGCGTCCACGTCGAATTCGTACGATTCGGTCAGCCGCGCCGCGCTGCACACCAGCGGCGCATCTTTGACGGAAAACGGCGGCGCGAACCGCTGCCAGCGCAGCACACCGCGCAGCGTCGGCGTGCATTCCATAATCCCCAGGTGAAGCCCCAGCCCCGCCGCAACCGCCGGTTCGCTTTCGACGTTGATGCAGCACAGCGCATCCGGGCGGGCGCGCGACGCGTCCCACCGCTGCGCGATCCAGTTCAGCCGCAGCACGGTTTCCGTTTCGCGGAACGGGTATACCACGTCATAAGTGCGCATATAATCGCTTTCCGCCAGCAGCTGCGTCATCCCGCTTGGGTGGGGGTCGTCCCCGTCCGTTTCGCCGGTCAGCGCGCGGATGGGCAGCGTGTGCTCAATCCGCAGCCCCGGCGCATACCGACGGACGCATTCGGTCATCATCGTGCGGTACGCGACGCTTTCGCACGCTTTGCCCCAGTCTACCTTCCAGTACGATACCCCGGCGCGCCCGCTCAGCGCGGCACGGTTCGCCCAATACGGGCGGTCGGCTTCCGGGTCGGCCGGTTCGTCGGCCGGGCGATCCGGCCGCTGCGGCGACACCCACAGCCCCAGCCCGGCGTATCCCAAATCCGCCGCGCGCTGCACCATCGCGCGCAGACGCGCGTCGTCGGTATCGCCGAGCGCCGCAAATTTTTCCGGATCGGGCACCATCCGTCCCATCCGGCTGCTGTCTTCGGGATTGCGGGTACCCATCGGCACGTCCCATCCGTCGTCCAGCAGGAAGTACAGCCCGCTCCGCTCCGCGCGCGGGACGGGGTGAAAGTCGTCGCCGTCAAACAAATGCGCCGCCGTCATCGTGTCGCGCATTTGCGAGCATCCGGTGCCGACCAGCCCGTACCGGGGCGGGATCGCGTTCTGGATGCCCCAGGTGCAGAAATAATTTCCGGTTGGGTGGTTCGTTCCCGGGGGAATGAGGTTCATCCGAATCAGCTCCGTTCCTTTTAATGCGGATTTGGGTACGTCCGGCGCATCCGGCAGGGAACCCGACTCCTGCACGGGCAGCATCATTTCCCGCCCGGTGAGCAGCGTGTCCACCGTCGTGCCCAGTGCCGCCGCCAGCCGCCCCAGCAGCGCGCTGGCAGGTATTGCCGTACCGGTTTCCCACCGCGAAACCGCTTTGTCGCTGACGCCGATCATCGCGCCCAGCCGCCGCTGCGTCAGCCGCCTGGCGGTGCGCAGCCGATAAACGCGCATTCCGAATTCCGTTTGCATACCGAATCCCTCCATCCGGAATTTATTATACGGGATCAGCGCGCAGTTGTCAACGGGAATGCGGCAGTTCGGCTCTCGCTCCGCGAGAATCTGGGGACAGCGCACGTCCCGTCCGCGCCAGCACCCCCGCCGACACCGCAAACGCCAGCACGTCCGCCGCCGCCATGAACCAGATCAGCCCGTCCAGCCCGAACCAGACCGGCAGCAGCAGCGGCAGCCCCACGCCGAACCCGATTTCGCGCAGCATGGCCAGCACGGTGGACGGCACCGGCTTGCCCAGTGCCTGCAAAAAGATCACCAGCCCTTTGTTGACGCACGACAGCGCCAGCGTCCCCAAAAACAGCCGGATGCACCGCACGGCGAAGTCCATGTAGTACGCACTTTCGTGCTGTGCGCCGAAAATCATCATGAATTGCTGCGGGAAAATCAGGAACAGCACCGCTGCGGCTGCGCCGACAATCGCTTCGGCAGTCATCAGCTGGCGCAGCAGCGTCCGCACCCGATCCGTCCGCCCCGCGCCGACGTTGTACCCCACCACCGGGATGCACCCGGCGGCCAGCCCGATGGCGACGGAGATCACGATCTGGTAAAATTTCATCACGATGCCGACCACCGCCGTCGGGATCTGCGCGTAAGCCGCCTGCCCGAACACGGGGTCTTTTGCGCCGTACACGCGGCACATATTCAGCACCGCCGCCATCGACAGCACCACCGACACCTGCGTCAGAAAGCTCGACGCGCCCAGCGGCAGGAACCGCCGCAGCAGCGCCGGGCGGAACCGGAAGCTGTCCCGCGACAGGCGGACGTTTTTCATCCGGAACAAATACGCCGCCGCCAGCACGGCGGACAGCACCTGACCGATCACCGTCGCGACCGCCGCGCCCATCATGCCCCAGTGCAGGACGTAAATGAAAATCGGGTCCAGGATGATATTGCTCACCGCGCCGACCAGCAGCGAAACCATCGCGTAGTGCGGGCTGCCGTCCGACCGGATGATCGGGTTCATCGCCTGGCCGAACATATAAAACGGGACGCCCAGCGCGATCCAGAAAAAGTATTCCTGCGCCATTTCAAATGTTTCCGCGTTGACCCGCGCGCCGAACGCCGTCAGAATCGCGTCGGAAAACGCGAGGTAAACCGCCGTCAGCACGACGCTGCTGCCCACCAGCAGCACAATCGCCGTCCCGATGCTATGGTGCGCTGCGTCGCCGTCGCCTGCGCCCAGCCGGATGCTGACAAATACGCAGCACCCGTCGCCGATCATTGTGGCGGCGGCCAGCGCGATGACCGTCAGCGGGAACACAACCGAATTGGCTGCGTTGCCGACCGAGCCTAAGTAGTCGGCGTTCGCGATGAAGATTTGATCCACAATGTTGTACAGCGCGCCGACCAGCAGCGAAAAGCCGCACGGCAGCGCGTACCGGCGCATCAGCGTCCCCGTGCGCGCCGTCAGCAGCGTTGATTGATTTTCGTTCATAATCAGATTCCTCCATTTCGCGCCTGAATCCGACGGAACAACAAAAAGGACGCACGGCTGCGCCGAACGTCCCGAAAAAACCGAATGCAGATGGCACGTCCCGACCGAAGCTTGCGCCTTCGTGTCGTATCTGGGCGCGGGCTGCGCCCATGTATCGTGTCATCAAGCACTGTAAATTTGAATTTGTAACAATTATTATACCGCCGGAATCTGAAAAAGTCAAGCGGAAATTTTTCGGATGCGGCGCAATTTGGGAAGAACCCCGCGCCCAGATACCCCTCCGCCCGCGACTTCACATCGCCCCGCCGCCATACGCCCACAACGCCCTCGTTTTTTCAACGAAAATCCGCAGGCAGGTTTTTTTATTTATAAACACTTGTATGCGGGTTTCTCGCGTTTTTGACCCATTCCAGCGCCCGGAATGCGTATCCTCCGCCCGCGGTACAATAGAAAATCCGCGCCCGGACAATTTCCGGCCGCGGATTTCCTGTATTTTACCGATTTTCTGCGAACCTTACCGCTCCAACACGCACACATCCAGCCCGAACCGGACGAACGCATAGCTTGGATCGTACGAATCGCAATGCCCGTCAGCGTCCCATCTGCCGAACAGCTCAAACGTCCGCGGACTGACGCCGGTCGGCTCCGGATTGCCCGCAACGTGGTGCGGGCCGAACAGATTCCGGTTGCTGCCCATCAGCTCCAGCTCAATCTGGTTTTCGCCCGCGTGCAGCAGCGCGCCGACGTCCAGCGTGTGACCGAACAGCATCAGCCCGGCGTATACCCCGTTGACCCACGCTTTGGCGTATTGGTACCGGCCGTCCAGCCGCAGCACGCCGCGCGGGTCGTCCAGCGTCACATTCGTGCGCAGCGTCACCGCGCCGTGCAGGAACGGGAACCCGTCGGTCGTGAGGTCGGCCAGGTGGACCGTATCGGCGGGCGGCGTGATGGTGAATGCGTCCGCGATGCGGGTATTCGCCGCGCCGGTGCGGCAGCCGCCGACCGCCGTTACGGTAAAGTCGCCCGCCAGGTACACGGCATCGATGTTCGTTTCGTAGCTGAGGCAGTTGAGCAGCGTTTCCGTCACCGATCCGTCGCCGTAGTAAAATCCGTTGAACACGTCATACACATGGTCGGACTGCACGTAGTCCAGCTGCATCACGATTTCGTTGCATCCCGCGCGCGTCAGCGGCGCGATGTCCGCCCGGCGGAACGACGGGTCGAGCGTGCCCGGCCGGTCAAACACCGCCGGTTGTCCGTTGACGGTGATTTTTACCCCGTCGGCGCGCTCCACTTCCAGCAGCAGCGTCTGCGGCACATAGTCGGCGCGGAACGTGTACCGCAGCCAGATCGGCCGGTTGCGCCGCTGCCGCAGCAGCCGGTCGGCCACCGCCATCACCGGGAGCGTGTCGGAATACGTCACCCCGTCGTCGGACAGCGCGACCGTGTCCAGCGTCAGCGTGTTTTCCGGCCGCTGCACGAACGTCCAGGCGCCCATCAGGTCGGCAAATTCCGTGCGATGCGGCTGCGCGGGCGCGGGCAGTGCATCGTCCGCCTGCATCAGCACCACCGATTCGCCCGGCGCCAGCGTCAGCGGCACGCGGATACCGCCGTCCGCCGGGACGAAATGCACCGGTTCCCGCGCCGCCGAAATCAGCTCCGCCGACACCGCGCCGCGGAACGGCAGCGTTACGGTCAGCGTCTCGGTTTTGTCCGGCGACAGGTTCACCGCGTACCAGAAATCGCCGCCCGCTGCGCTGCGGTAGGTGCAGCGGATTGCCGTGTCGCGGCGGTCGATCATGCTTTCGCGGCGGCAGAGCGCATCAAAGTCCATCGTCGCGCGCAGGAAGCTCAGGTCGGCCGGTTCGCCGTCGATCATCGTCGGCGCGGCGCCCTGCAGCACGATCTCGCCGCCGTTCGCGGCGTATTCGCGCAGCAGCTCGGCGGTGGCGCGGTCGATGGTGTCCATTTCCGGGATGACGATCACGTCGTACATCCGGCGCCCCATGCACAGCCGGCGGCCGCTCACGCTGCCGTGGCGGCGCAGCAGATACTCGTCGATCAGGTGGTGCCCGATCCCCGCCGCGCCCAGCGATTCGAGCAGGCCGGTGAATCGTTTGTTCAGCGCGCCGGTGGAGCCTTCGGGGTCGGCGCGGTCAAACGTCAGGTACGCACTGTGCATCGCGTGAATCACCCCGACGTTGGCGCGCTCTTCGCTTTCCGCGAGTAAGTACCCTAGGTGCGTAAAGTAGTCGTTAAACGGCCGCAGCTCGTCCGTCCAGGGGTTGTGCGCCGAATAAAACGCCGGGTAGTCGCGCTTGCGCTGGCCGCGGATGGAATAGGGGTACAGGTGGTGGCACATCAGGTTCACGCCGTTGACGTACTGCCATTCCGCAATGCGTTTCAGCTCGCGGGGCGTCACGTCCCACCCGCAGCAGGCGAACGTTTCGGTCAGGACGTGCTTTTTGCCCAGCTGCGCCGCCGCGGAGCCGACCTGCTTTGCGCCCAGCTCCGTCGCCGTGCTGCGCCCCAGCCAGTCGATGCCCGGAATATGCTCGTATTCGTAAAACGGCATCACGCCCGCCGAGCAGATCATCTGCCCGCCAAGGCTGTCTTCCTGAATAGAATGACCGGTGAGCATCGCGCGGTGCAGTTCGCACCAGCGGAAGATCCGCCCGGCAAACTGCTCGGTGTACCGCTCGTTCATCAGCTGCCAGTACCGGAACCGGAATCCCGGCGCGCCGTCGCAGTCCACAAACAGCTTGCCCAGCTCGTCGAGCAGGTCGCCGCCGTACCGCGCGCGGTAGGCTTCGATCATCGTGGGCGAATACGCCGTCGCGTAGCGGAAATACTGCGGCTCGTCGGTGAAAAAGCCTTTCAGCGTATTGCCGAACGCATCGGCAAAGTGCGCGTAGTACCGGTCGTGTGTTTCGGCGATGAACCGATCCATCACGTCCGGGTTCAGGATATCGACGTTGGACGCGTTGGTGCAGTCGTACACACAGATGTATTCCGCCGCGCCGCAGTCCGCCGCCGTGCGGGTCAGCACGGTGCCGGACAGGACGTATACCGCCAGCGCGTCCGGGTCAAACGCGGCCTTGCGCTCCATTTTCAGGAAATGCGCCCAGTTGGCCGGATCCTGCAGCAGCTTGCCCCCGGCAAATCCGCTCGGCCAGCCGTTTTCGTCGTAGCACCACGCGTTCATATGCTGCTGCGCGGCCTCGTCTACCGACGCGTCCACGGCGGCGAACCATTCGTCGCTCATGTATTCGGTTTCCAGCCCGCCGCGCGCGTGCATAAAAAACCCGCCCATCCCGGCGTCGTGCATGGCGCGAATCTGCGCCCGCAGCTCCGCGGGCTGCAGCCGGTCGTTCCAGCTCCAAAACGGCACCGGCCGGTAATCGGTCAGGTCGGCGGTGCGCGCACGGTCCAAAATTGTGGTCATGGTGGTTGTCCTCCTGTATATCGGTAAAAATTTCGTCCCAGTTTGATTTGATTATAGCACATCCGGCGCGAAAAAACAACCGGGGATTTTATGATGTTTGGGGGAGGGATTTGTGGTGGGGGGGACAGCGCTTGTCGGGATGAATTTTTTGAATTCATATCTGCCGGAGGAATTTGTCGTTGTCGTTTCCAACGATTCCCTCCCCTAAACAACAACTACCCTGACTTAAACTAACCTAACCTATCCTAACCTAACCTGGGTCGACCAATGTACGGCCAATGGTCGTCCAATGGTCGGCCACGAAGATTTTCGTAAATCATACTAAATTTCCACCCGTTCTCCCGCCATAAAACCGGCAGTACGCAGCAATTTGAAAAAATGAGCAGCTCCCAGCAGCATCCCGTCGTTGTTTTCCAACAGTTCCCCGCCCGAATAATGGTCGCCGTTCTGCCGACCATTGTACGACCATTGGCCGACCAATGTACGGCCAATCGGCGCACATTGGGTTCCAAACGGGTTCCGGCCTGC
>CAJKBQ010000038.1 GCA_905198155.1 uncultured Eubacteriales bacterium | reverse complement strand
GATATCTGCGCGGGCCGCGCGTGGCGGCGTCGGTGGTGCCGGAGGATCACAACGATTTCATCTTCTCCGTGGTGGGGGAGGAGTTCGGGTTCATCGGCTGCTGCGCGGTGATTTTGCTGCTGGTGACGATCATTTTCTCGGCGCTGTGGATTGCGCAGCACGCCCGCGATCCGCTGGGGCGCAACATCGCGTACGGATTCGCCGGGCTGGTGGCGTTCCAGTCGATTGCAAATATTGGGATGTGCCTGTATGTGCTGCCGGTGGTGGGGATTACGCTGCCGTTTTTCAGCGCAGGCGGTTCCAGCGCGGCGTGTTTGTACTTCGGGATCGGGCTGCTGCAAAGCGTGAGCCGGTACCGCAACCGCAAACCGACGATGGGGATGCTGGCAGATTCGTAAATCTGCGCAGAAAATCGCATACGATTCGAGCCGAATCCGGCGCCGCTCACGGGCGCGCAGGGTTCGGCTTTTTTTGCGCGCGCGGGAAAACATCTTTATTTTGACCAAATAATATTCAGTTTGACCATTGCAAAACGGCCGGGATACTGGTATGATATTCGTAGCGGCTTCGGCCGATCGACCATTTTTCCAAAACAAAACGGGCGATTGCCCGGCAAAGGAGAGACTGAATTATGTACAACATCAAACTGTCCAACGAAATGCCCGCCCCGCAGCCGGTGTCGAGCGATTACATCGTTGCGGCGCACTACTATGCCGCGTGGAAAAAAGGCGCGCCCGGCCTGCACAACGGGTTTGACGATCTGCACCTGTATCCGGAGCGCACGCCGCTGATGGGGTACTACGACGAAGAGAAGCCCGACGTGTGCGACTGGGAGATCAAATGGGCGGTGGAGCACGGGATCAACTGCTTCATTCACTGCTGGTACCGCTACCGGCACAACATGGGCAAGCCGGTGACGCCGGACGATCTGCGCTGCGGCCACGGCCTGCACGAGGCGCTGTTCCACGCGAAATATCAGCAGCTGATGAAATTCGCCATCATGTTTGAAGCGTCGGAACGGTGGGGCGGCACCGACGAGCAGGATCTGCTGGATCACCTGATGCCGTTCTGGCTGGACACCTACTTCACCCGCGGCAACTACCTGATTATCGACAACAAGCCGGTGCTGTTTGTGTACGACCCGCACCGCCAGGTGGCCGGGGCGTTTGCCGATGCGGCGGCGCAGAAAGCGGCGTTTGCGAAGTGTGCTGAACTGGCGAAAACCCGCGGATTCGACGGCATGATCTTCGCGGCGATGGCCAGCGGCGACGTCAATAAAATGGCGGAAGATTTTCTCGCGCGCGGCTACGATTTCTGCTTTTCTTACAACTACCATTACGCGGGCGACACGGAATATCCGTCCGACGAAGAAATCATTGCCGACCAGAAGCAATTCTTTGAAAACCGGATCAACCTGTTCCACGGCCGTTACATCCCGACTGCGTCGTCGTTCTGGGATCCGACGCCGCGCTACACCAAAGCATGGGTCGATCAGGGATATCATTTCAGTTTCAGCAAACGCTGGTACTGCTCGCCGGACGGCTATCGCCAGGTGCTGCGCAACTGCAAAGCGCTGGCCGACGCGCTGCCGCAGGACAATCCCGGCCGCAAGATTATCATGATCGACAACTGGAACGAGTGGGACGAAGGGCATTTTGTGTCCCCGAGCGTGCAGTTCGGGTTCCGGTATCTGCAGGCGATCCGCGAAGAGCTGACGCACCGCGACAACCTGCCGGACTACCGCACGCCGCAGGATCTGGGGCTGACCGGGTACAACCAATCGTGGGGCGAGCCGGATCTGAACGCGCAGTGCGTGGCGAAATTCGGTGTGAAATACGACTGATCGGGGGACGGGAAAGATGTACAACATCAAGCTGGCCAACGAAATGCCCGCGCCGCAGCCGGTGTCGAGCGATTACATCGTCGCGGCGCACTACTACGCCGCGTGGAAGAAAGGTTCCGCCGAAATCCACAACGGGTTCGACGACCTGCATCTGTACCCGGAGCGCACGCCGCTGATGGGGTATTACGATGAAGAAAACCCCGATGTGTGCGACTGGGAAATCAAGTGGGCGGTGGAGCACGGGATCAACTGCTTCATTCACTGCTGGTACCGCTACCGCGACAACGTCGGCCATCCGGTGACACCGGATGCGCTGCGGTGCGGTCACGGTCTGCATGAAGCACTGTTCAATGCAAAGTATCAGCAGATGATGAAATTTGCCATTATGTTCGAAACGCAGACCCGCTGGGGCGCGACGGACAAGGACGATATGCTGCAAAACCTGATGCCGTTCTGGATGGAGACGTATTTCAAGCGGGGCAATTACCTGATTGTAGACAACAAGCCGGTGCTGTTCGTGTATGACACGAAGCAGCAGCTGCAAAATGCGTTTGCCAGCGCGGCAGAGCAGCACGAAACGTTTGACAGGTGCCGGGAATTTGCCAAATCCTACGGGTTCGACGGCATGATTTTCGCGGCGCAGGCCGACCGCTGCGACGAAGCCGCGTACCGGGACTTTATGGCGCGCGGGTACGACTTCTGTTTTTCTTACAACTGCGGCTACAACGGCCCGGCGGAGTTTCCGTCCGACGACGAGGTGGCCGAAAGCCAGAAGCAATTCGTCCAAAGCCGGATCGATGCGTTCCACGGGCAATTTATCCCGACGGCGTCGGCGTTTTTGGACTGGACGCCGCGGTTTACCAAGGCATGGGTGGATCGCGGGTATCATTTCAGTCAGTACGGCAACCGCTGGTACTGCTCGCCGGACGGATTCCGCCAGGTGCTGCGCAACTGTAAGGCGATGGCCGATGCGCTGCCACAGGAGAACCCCGGCCGCAAGATCATCATGATCGACAACTGGAACGAGTGGGATGAAGGGCATTATGTATCGCCCAGCGTGGGCTACGGGTTCCGGTATCTGCAGGCCATCCGCGAGGAGCTGACGCACCGCGACAATCTGCCGGACTACCGCACGCCGCAGGATCTGGGGCTGACCGGGTACAATCAGTCCTGGGGCGAGCCGGACCTGAACGCGGTGTGCGTGGCGAAATTCGGCGTGAAGTACGACTAAGGGGGCATTGCGGATGTACAACATCAAGCTTTCCAACGACATCCCCGCGCCGCAGCCCGCGACGACCGACCGGATTGTCGCAGCACATTACTATGCGGCGTGGAAAAAAGGTGCGCCCGGCCTGCACAACGGGTTCGACGATCTGCACGGCTACCCGGAGCGCACGCCGCTGATGGGGTACTACGACGAGGAAAACCCCGACGTGTGCGACTGGGAGATCAAATGGGCGGTGGAGCACGGGATCAACTGCTTTATTCACTGCTGGTACCGCAAGCGCGACAACGAAGGCAAACCCGTCACGCCCGCCGATCTGCGGTGCGGTCACGGACTGCATGAAGCACTGTTCCACGCGAAGTATCAGCAATTCATGAAATTCGCCATCATGTTCGAAAATGCGGTTCGTTGGGGCAACACCGACCCGCACGACCTGGTCGCGAACCTGATGCCGTTTTGGACGGAGACGTACTTTAAGCGGCCGAATTACCTGGTAATTGACAACAAGCCGGTGCTGTTCGTCTGCGGACCGGATCGGCTGAACGGCGTGTTTGCCAGCGCAGCAGAACAGCGCGAAACGTTCGACCGCTGCCGGGACTACGCCCGGTCGCAGGGGTTCGACGGGCTGGTGATTGCGGCGTGCATTTGGGGGTACCGCCCTGCTGAGGACGCGATGCAGACGTGCGACGAACGCGGGTACGACTTTCATTTCAGCTACAACGCCGGGTTCGCGCCGAAAAACGCCCTCCCGCCGGACGACGAGATCATCGCCGGGCAGTGCGATATGCTCGCGCAGCGGCTGGCGTTTGACCCGATGCGCCACACTGCGACGGCGTCGTGCTTCCGCGACGCAGCGCCGCGCTGCACGCCGCATTGGAACAGCATGGGATTCAATTTCTCCGCCGAAACACCGTACCATTTGTCGCCGGACGGCTTCCGGCAGGTGCTGCGCCGGATGAAGGCGATGACAGATGCGCTGCCGGACGGCGCGTGGGGCAAGCGGATTTTCATGATCGACAACTGGAACGAGTGGGACGAAGGGCACTATGTATCGCCCAGCGTGGAATACGGGTTCCGGTATTTGCAGGCCGTCCGCGAGGAGCTGACGGCGCGCGACAACCTGCCGGATTACCGCACGCCGCAGGCGCTGGGGCTGACCGGGTACAACCAATCCTGGGGTGAACCGGATCTGCGCGCGGTATGCGAAGAAAAATTTGGGGTCACATACGGGGAATAAATCATGCGGAATCTGCGCCGCGCGGGGGTCAAAGCCTGCGCGGCGCAGATTTTTGCGAGGATTTTGGAATTTTTTCACGGATATGATTGACAACTGGGACAAAAACTGCTATACTAAAATCAGAGAAGAAATCAAATATTTGGGAGGAATGCAAAATGAGTCGAATCCGCAAATTGTATGTGGGATTGGCGGCACTGCTGGTGCTGTTGACCGGATGCGCCCGCCGCCCGGCCGATTATTTCCCGGAAAATCTGGGGGAGCAGGCACAGTCCGTGACGATGATCTGTCCGATTGACGCGGCGCGCGGCGATTGCGACGTGTACGAGGTGACCGAACCGACGCAGGTACAGGCGATTTGCGCGGCGCTGGCGCAGGTGCAGCTAACCGGTTCCACCCAATACACGGCCAAGACGGAGCCGTTCCGTACGGAATCGCCGCAGTTCCGGATTGCCGGCGCCAACGGCGCGGCGTGGACGGTGACGCCGACCGAGACGGGATTTTCGACGGCCGGTTTTATGTATTACGACACCGACCGCAATGTGGCGCTGATTCTGGACGCGGTGCAGCAGATTGGGACGCTCCAAATGACGATCCCGGCGGACGACGTGACGCGGATGGTGGTGGTGCGCGCGACCGACGGTGCGGAAACGCGCAGCCGCATTGACGACGCAAAATCGGCCGTGGAGCTTGCTGCGACCTTTGCCGCGGTGCGGTACCGGCCCATCGAGACGGAATCGGCCACGCAGCTACGCGTGTTTGACGCGGCGACGTCGTACCAGTTTTACATGAAAAATCGCGACGGCACCGAATCCGTGCGCACGGTGACGATTTACGACACACGGCTGCTCGGCGACGGGGAATCGACCGATGAAGTGCTGGTGCAGACGACGGACGGCCGGTACTTTGCTGTTGCGGACGATTCGGCGGCGCTGCTGCAATCGGCGCGCGACCAAGCGGCGGCGCTGGGGCTGGCGGAGTGATTTTTGGGACAATTAATGGGGCACATCGGCGCCGAAAATGGCTGACCAGTATGCGCGGATGTGCGTCGTGCGGTTTCCAAGTAAATTGGAAGCAACTGGAATTCATCCGCCACGCGAGGTACGGATTCGTCGGCGGACAATCGCGCGGAGGCCGCGCCGCACGCTTCATTTTGCATCGACAGGGCGAAAAGAAGATGTTTTGTCGTGCAAAGTTTGGTGTATCGGCGGATTGAATTGGAACATTTGAGATTTTCCGCTTGACTTCCGCGCCGAAATCGTGTAAAATAAAATTAGAGGTTATCGCAGTCTGAATTCGTATGGGGAAGTGGACCCCAGCGGGTTAACAGTGCGATGGCTTCTTTTTTTGCGCCGTTACCCATTCAATTTCCTGACCAATTCTTTCAATATCTCGGCGAATCCGCCCAAACCGCTTGCACCGCACCGCGCCGCGCGGTATACTGGGGACAAATCACCCATACAAGGAGGACTCCCCATGACGACCGTAACCGTTACCCGCCCCGAATTCCCGCCGCTGTTCGGCGGATTCGGGTTCCACAACAGCGAGGCGCTGATGTACCGGCTGATTGCGCCGGAGCAGTTCGCGCAGAAAATCTGCAAGTGCTACCGCGAGCTTTCGCCCGGGTTTATGCGCACATTTGGCGGTCTGCCCAACTGGTCGCGCGAAAACATGGATTCGTTCGCGGAATATTACGCGCAAATGCAGCAGTGGACGGAAACGCCGATCTACTTCGCCGCTGCCAAAGGCCAGGTGCATTTTTCCGAGGACGAGCGCGAGCGATATGCCGACCAGGTCGCGGAGCGGCTCCAATACCTGATCGAGCAGAAAAACGTCCGCCAGCTGCGGTACTACTGCTTTTCCAATGAGCTGTCGTACGGCGATTGGGGCGGATTTTTGCAGGATATGCCGCTGTTTCACCACTATCAGGAGCTGCTGTTCCGCGCGTTCCAGCGGCGGAACCTGAACATCGCGCTGCTCGCGCCGGACGCCAGCAATATGAATAATTGGCCGATGACGCTCGACTATGTTACGCAGCATATGCGGCGAATTACGGAGGACATCTGCCTGCACGCGTATATCATGGACGTGGAGCCGGATGATCCGGCGTTTTACCAATCGTTTTACGACCGCTGCCGCGACGCCGTGATGCAGTGCATCCGGTGCGACGGGAAACGGCTGATTCTGGGCGAATTCGGGATCAAGGGGGTCTCGGCAGATTGCTGGGCGCATCGCGCCGGGGCGATTCAGGACGTTTGCTCCCTGTACCGCAACGATGCGCGCAGCGCGCAGTATGCGCTGCAATACGCCGAGGCCGCCATCGCCGCGATCAACGCGGGGGTGTTCGCGATGGTGATTTGGACGTTCTGCGACTACCCTGACCCGTACGTCTGCCATTTCGGCGGCAGCGATCCGTACGACACGGCGTGGGCGGAGTCGGAGCCGTTTGTGTCCGGCACGCACGACGTGAAATACAACAAGTGCGGCCTGATTCGGTGGACGGATACTGGCGACTATACGGTGCGCGACGCATATTACTGCTTGGGGTTGCTGGCGCGCTATTGCCGGCGCAATGCGAAGGTGCTGGCGGTGTCGGCCGACGATCCGTTGCTGCGATGCACGGGGCTGCTCAGCCGGGATGGGACGTGGTCGGTGCTGGTGCTAAACCGGCACGACGACCCGCAGAAAATTGATCTGCGCGTGACGCTGCCCGCCGGATACGCGCACGACCGCCCGGTTCGCGTGTACGAATACAACAGCCGCGCCGTGAACCGCAACGAATTCGGCGATCTGCCCGACCCGGTGGCGGTGCTGGACGGCGAATCGATGCACGAAGTGCCGGGGCAGTCGCTGACGGTATTTACGACAGACTACTGCGATTACCCAGAGATTTGGGCGGATGGCGTGCGGAGCGGCACGGCGCAGGTGCAGTGGAACGCGGTGACGCACCCGAAACACTGCTATTACCGTGTGTATCGCGGCGAAATACCCGACTTCGTGCCCGATGCATCGAACCAGATTGCGTCCACCGTCGCGGAATCGCTCGACCTGACGCAGCCGTATCCGGATCACACGGCGATTCACACCGTACCCGGCGACTATTATAAAGTGCGCTCGGTGCCGAAGGTGCGGTGAATCGCGGCGCAAAAAAAGCACGAACCATCCCATGAATTGGGATGGTTCGTGCTTTTTCGTAAACTCAGTCCAGCTCCTGCTCGATCACCGACGCGACCGACCGCGCGACCGACTCGATCTGTGCGTGATCCATCCCTTCGGTCATCACGCGGATCAGCGGCTCGGTGCCGCTCGGACGCACCACGATGCGGCCGCTGTCGCCCAGTGCGCGTTTGGCTTCTTCCATCGCGGCTTTGATGGCCGGACTGGTATAAAATTGCAGTTTCCCTTCGTTCGAGATATGAAGATTCACCATCACCTGCGGGTACCGGGTCATAATCTGCGCTAAATCGCTCAGTTTTGCCTGCTTGCGGCGCATCAGGCTCAGCAGTTGAATCGCAGTCAGCTGGCCGTCGCCGGTGGTGGCGAAGTCGCGGAAGATCACATGGCCGCTCTGCTCGCCGCCCAGGGCGTAGTTGTCTTGCAGCATTTGTTCCAGCACGAACCGGTCGCCGACTTTCGTCGCGACAAATTGCAGACCGTTGGCCTCGCAGAATTTGCCAAAGCCAAAGTTCGTCATGATCGTCCCGACGACGGTGTTGCGTGTCAGCTTGCCGCGCTCCGCCATGTCCGCCGCGCAGATCGCCATGATCCGGTCGCCGTCGATCAGTTCGCCCTGATCGTCGATGCACAGGCAGCGGTCGGCGTCGCCGTCGAACGCGACCCCGGCGTCCAGCTGATGTTCCAGCACATACGCCCGTAGCGCGTCCAGGTGCGTGGAGCCGCAGTTGCGGTTGATGTTGACGCCGTCCGGATTGTGCGACAGAAAATGGCACTCTGCGCCCAGCTCGATGAACAGCTTTTCCGCCGTTACCGATGCCGAGCCGTTGGCGCAGTCCACGGCGATGTGCAGGCCGTCGAGCGAATAGGCGGCGGTGCTTTTTAGGTGTTCCACATAGTCTGCAACCGCGTTGGGGCAGGTGGTGATCCGGCCCACTTCGCCGCCGATCGGCGCGTCCGGTTCCAGCACATGATCCAGCACAATCGCTTCGATCTGCTCTTCCAGTGCGTCGGGCAGTTTGTACCCGTCGCCGCTGAAAATTTTGATCCCGTTGTATTCTGCCGGGTTGTGCGATGCCGAGATCATCACACCGGCATCGGCTTTGTATTTGCCGACGAGAAATGCGACCGCCGGTGTCGGTACCACGCCCAGCAGCTGGACGTCCGCGCCCACCGAGCACAGCCCGGCTGCAATCGCGGCGGCCAGCATATCGGACGAAGCGCGCGTGTCCGTCCCGATCACGAAAATCGGCCGGCGGCGGCTGCCGTTGGCCAGCACCGATGCCGCGGCGCGCCCGATTTCCAGCGCGCGTTCACACGTCAATTCCCGGTTTGCGATGCCGCGCACCCCGTCTGTTCCAAATAATCTGCCCATTTATTTCATTCCGCCTTTCGGTTCGTTGTCCCGCCGGGGGAGGATGTGCTGCGTGTCTTTGTAAATGTGATTTTCCGGGACGACCCCGCGTACGCACGACGTGGGGTATACCTGCGCGCCCCGCCCGATTACGGTGCCGGGGTTCAGCACGCTGTTGCACCCGATTTCCGCGCCGTCGCCGAGCATCGCGCCGACTTTTTTGCGGCCGGTGGGGAAGTCCCCGTCTGCACCGTGAATCACGACGAGCGATTTGTCGCTTTTCACGTTGGACGTGATGGATCCCGCGCCCATGTGCGCCCGCACGCCGAGGATGGAATCGCCGACGTAGTTGAAATGCGGTACCTGCGCATGGTCAAACAGCAGCGCGTTTTTCAGCTCCACCGAATTGCCGACGACAGCGCCTTTGCCGACGACGGCACTCCCGCGGATGAACGCACAGTGGCGGATTTCAGCGCCTTCGTCGATGATGCACGGACCGGTGATGCTGGCGCTCGGCGCGACGGATGCGGATTTCGCGATCCACACATCCGGCGCGGGGTGGTCGAACACGTCCGGGTTCAGTGCAGTGCCCAATGTGCGGATATAGTCATGCAGTTTGGGCAGCACTTCCCACGGGGTTTCGGTGCCGTCGAACACGGCGGCCGCGATGGTGCCGGTCAGATCAAACAGCTCGGAATTGGTGATATATTTCATCTGATTAAGTCCTTTCCAATGGTTTCGGCATTTTATTATACCATATTATCAAGAATAATTCAATATGACAGAAACAAAAAGTAAAGGGGAAAGTTCGGCAAAGCATTTTGTCCGGCGCAGGCGGCTGTGTTGGCGAAAAAATCCCCCGGAGGCGCGCTCCGGGGGACGATTGGTTTTGAGTTTGCTTAATTTTCCTGCACAATGTGATAGTACGCATTCGACGTGATGCGGTACACCACCGCGTACAGCAGCGCGAACGCCGCGTAGCAGGCGAGTGTGGTGCGCAGATACAGCGGGACGTTGTCCAGCGCGAACAGCAGCAGCAGCTTGCGGATCATCGGAAACGCAAACGCCAGGTGCAGCCCCGCGCCGAGCAGCGGCAGCGCGAATACCATCAGTAGCTGCGCATTGATGCTGCGGCGGATGTCGTGTGCGGTCATGCCCAGCTTCTGCATGATCCCGAAGCGCGCCTGATCTTCGTAGCCTTCGGTGATCTGCTTGTAGTAAATCATCAGCACGGCAGCCAGCAGGAACACAATGCTCAGCAGGATGCCCAGGAACAGCAGGCTCCCGAACGTGCCGAAAAAGTCCTCGCGGTTGGCTTCCAGTCCGTCGTACGATACCTGGATGAATTTTTCGAGCGATTCGTCCGCTTTTTCCGATATGGTTTTCATCAGCCGCTCGCCGAACGCGATTTGCGTTTCCGGCTCCATCGCTTCCACGTTGAACTGCATCGTCCAGCTCAGTGCCAGTGCGCGGGTGCCGTTCACGCCGTAATCGACTGCCAGTGCGTCGGCAATGGCGTCAAAGTCGGGGGTGATGACGATGAACGCCGGGATTACCTGCGCCACATAGTTGCCGCTGATGGGGAAATCGCGGAGGTACTGCGTGATGCGCAGCGGCTGGCCGCCGATGTTCAGCGTGTCGCCGCGGTATTCGCCGCGGAACACATACGCCAGCGCTTCGCCCGACGCCAGCGAGACCGACTGCCCGGTCATCCGGTTGTAGTCCGAAAGCGGAATCACCTCAAACTGGTACACGTCGTCCATGGTGTCGGCGTTCAGGTCGCGGTTTACCGGAGCAAAGTCCGGCGTGTCGCCGCGCAGGATCCCGGCGATGGCGGCGGAACGGTATTCAATCCGATCCGTCTGCGCCACGCTGCCGCAGGCTTTTTGCAGCCGGTCGCGGGTGAAGTCGATGGCGGTGTCGGACATATCCGCGGCGCTTTGGCAGCGGAATTCAAAGTTGAATGCGCGCGGGTAGCGCGTGGTCAGTGCGTCCTCGCTGCCGATATACAGGCTGGCAGTGGACGAGATCATCACCAGAACCATCGTCGCCAGAATGCAGATGGACGCCAGCCCCGCGCCGTTGCGCTTCATCCGGTACGCCATGGACGACACGGACACAAAGTGATTGGCGCGGTAGTAGTACCGTTTGTTCCGCTGGAGGATGCGGCAGAGCAGCACCGACCCGGCGACGAACAGCAGATACGTGCCTACGATGACGAGCAGCACCGCGACGAAAAAGAGCGACAGCGCGGTAAGGGGGTCGCGAATGGTGACGGCCAGGTAATACGCCGCAGCCAGCAGCACCACCCCGGCGATGCCCAGCACCCAATTGGCCTTCGGCGGTTTTTCACCGGCGGTTTCGCTGTGCAGCAGCGCGATGGCCGTACTTTTGCCGATTTGGCGGAGGTTGTGCAGCAGCAGGAGGACGAAGATGACGCAGAAGATCACGGCCGTCCAGCCGATGCCCGCGCCGGAGACCGACAGCGTGTACTGCACGTCGCCGCGCAGCAGGTTGACCACACCCAGCTCCGCCAGCTTGGACAGCACGATCCCGCCCGGCAGGCCGATGCCCAGCGCGCACGCGGCGGTCAGCAGCGTTTCCCACAGCAGCACCCGTCCAATGGAAAACTTGCCCATGCCGAGGATGTAGTACAGGCCGAATTCGTGCTTGCGCCGCCGCATGAGGAACGAGTTGGTGTAAAACAGAAAGATGGCGGCGAACACGGCGACCACAAAGCTGCCAAGGCTCATCATCAGCTGAAAATTTGCGCCGCCGCGCATTTGGCGGACGATGGGGCTGCGCTGCAAAAAGGCGATGATGTACGTCATGGACACCATCCCGATGCACGTCAGCAGGTACGGCATGTACATCCGCTTGTTTTTGCGGATGGCGTCCAGCGCCAGCTTCGGGAAGAATCCCAGTTTCATCGGAATCCCTCCTTTACTGCGCGTCGCCGCCGGTGGTCAGCAGCGTCAGCGTGTCGGAGATTTTTTGGTACAGTTGGTTTTCGCTCATGTCGCCGCGGTAAATCTGGTGGAACACGGTGCCGTCCTTGATGAACAGCACGCGTCCGGCGCGGCTGGCGGCCTGCACGGAGTGCGTCACCATCAGGATCGTTTGCCCTTGGCGGTTGATCTCGCCGAACAGGCGCAGCAGCTCGGCGGAGGCGCGCGAGTCCAGCGCGCCGGTCGGTTCGTCCGCCAGCACCAGCCGCGGCTGCGTAATCAGCGCCCGCGCGACGGCGGCGCGCTGCTTTTGCCCGCCGGATACTTCGTACGGGTATTTTTTCAGGATGGCGGAAATGCCGAGCTGCTCGGCGATGGGGATCAGCCGCGTGCGCATTTCGGCGTACGGCCGCCCGCTGAGCACCAGCGGCAGAAAGATGTTGTCTTCGAGCGTGAACGTGTCCAGCAGATTAAAATCCTGGAACACGAAGCCCAGATGATCGCGCCGAAACGCCGAGCGTTCGCGGTCGGGAATCTGCGCCATGTCGCGGCCGTCGAGCCGGACGGTGCCGCCGGTGGGCGTGTCGAGCGAGGCGAGGATGTTCAGCAGCGTCGTTTTGCCGGAGCCGGATTCGCCCATGATGGCGACGTATTCGCCTTCTTCCACGGCGAAATTCACGTTTTTCAGCGCTTCCACCTGCGCGCCGCCCAGCCGGGTGTGGTAGATTTTGCGCAAGCCGGTAACTTCCAATATTTGCATAGTTCGTATTCTTCCTTTCCCGCAGGCGGATTTGCCCGCGCTACGGGTACTATTATAGCAAAAGCGGGCCGCGTCCGCCATCGAATCGGCTTACATTTTCCGCCGCCGATCTTACAGTATTGTAAGGTTCCGTTATTCAAACGACAGCGCCGGTTGATCCAGCCGGATGCAGAGCGTGGTGCCGCCCGCGCCGGATTCCGCCCAGATGGGGTGCCCCAGCCGCGTGCAGATGCGGCGGCAGAGGTACAGCCCGATGCCGCTGGCGCGCCGGTCGATGCGGCCGTTGCGGCCGGTGTAGCCCTTTTCAAAAATGCGCGGCAAGTCTTCCGGCGCAATGCCGATGCCCGTGTCGGCGACGCAGAGCGTGCGCGGCGCGCGGAGGTAGATGCGGATGGAGCCGTGCGGCGTGTATTTCAGCGCGTTGGACAGCACCTGTTCCAGCACGAACGCCAGCGCTTTTTGGTCGGAAATCACCGATTCCGCAATCGGGTCGTATACCAGGCGCAGCTTGCGGTCGATGAATTCGTCGGCGAATTTGCGCACCGTCTGCCGGATGAGCGGGTCCAGCGCGACCGATTCGATCACATAGTCGGTGGAGGGCGCGTCCAGCCGCAGGAACGTCAGCACCATCCCGACGTACTGCTCGATGCGCGCCAGCTCCGCCGCCAGCCGCCGCGCCGCGGGGCCGTCCTCGTTTTGCAGCGTCAGGTGCATGGCCGCAATCGGCGTTTTGATTTGGTGCACCCACGCGGTGTAATATTCCACTGTGTCGCTGTATTTGGCGGCGGCCGCGTTTTGCATGGCGGTCATTTCGGCGCGCAGCTGCGCGATCAGCGCCAGATCGTCGGCCTCGGCGACGGACTGCGGCGACGGCAGTACGCCGAGCGTATCGGCCGTGCGGCGCAGTGCGTCGGCCATTTGCCGGTGGTGCGCCCACACCCGCCGGAAATGCAGCGCATACATCGCCGCCCCCAGCAGCGCGCACAGCAGCGTGGGGTAGGCGACCGCCTGCGGCGGAAAGTGATACAGCGCGAACACCGCCGCGAAAATCGCGGCGCACAGCACGCCGAACGCGATGGCGCCGCGGTGCGCGCGCAGGTCGTCCAGCAGAATCTTGCCCATGGGGATGCCTCCTTTTTGGCGGTCAGTCGATCAAATACCCTTCGCCGACTTTGGTGGTGATGAAATGCGTCAGCCCGACGCTGTCCAGCTTTTTGCGCAGGCGGTTGACGTTGACGGTCAGCGTGTTTTCGTCCACAAACAGGTCGGTTTCCCACAGCTGCTTCATCAGCCGTTCGCGGCTGACCACCTGGTGCTTGGCGCGCAGCAGGCAGTCGAGGATCCGGTATTCGTTTTTGGTCAGCGACACTGTGCTGTCGCGGTAGGTGAGCGTGTGGTCGTCGGTGTGCAGGAACGCGCCGCGGTGCGTCAGCATTGGCGCTTCGGCGGTAAAATCGTACGACCGGCGCAGCAGCGCCTGCAGCTTGGCCATCAGCACGTCCCAGTCGAACGGCTTGGCGATGAAGTCGTCCGCGCCCATGTTGATCGCCATCACGATATTCATATTGTCGGACGCCGACGATAGGAACAGGATCGGCACGCGCGAGATTTTGCGCAGTTCGCCGCACCAGTAGTACCCGTTGAAAAACGGCAGCCCGATGTCCATCAGCACCAGGTGCGGCGGGTCGGCAGAAAATTCCGCCAGCACGTTACGGAAATCCTGCACGCAGCGCGCATCCATGCCCCACAGCGTGGTTTTTTCACGGATGGCCTGCGCAATGGCGCGGTCGTCCTCTACGATCAGAATTTTGTACATGAAAGCTCCTTTCGGGTCAGTCGCCCCGGCGGTACTGCGTGGGGCTTTTGCCGTATCTGCGCCGGAACAACCGGCTGAAATACAGCGCGTCGCCGTAGCCGACCTGCTCGGCCACGCGGGCAATCGGCGTGTCGGTGTCCAGCAGCAGGCGCGCGCCCGCAGCCAGCCGCAGCTGTTGCTGATACTGCGCCGGGGTGCGGCCGGTGTATTGCTGAAACTGCCGCACGACGCTGCGCGCATGGCCGCCGCACAGCGCGTCCAGCTGCGGCGCGGTCAGCGGCTCGGCGTAGTGCGCGTCCAGCCACGCGGTCAGCGCAGCCATCGACGGATCCGGCCGGGCGATGCGCCGCGCCGTTTCGCTCAGTACGCACAGCAGCAGCCCCGCGCACCGCACCTCGAACCCCGTGGGATGCGTGCGCAGCTCCGTGATGATCTCGTCCAGATACGCCGCAATCGGCGCGGCATCGACCGACGCCGTGTCCGGCAGCAGCGCGTCCGCATAGGCGGCGGCGTCGCGCCCGGAAAAGTGCAGATAGTAGTACAGCGTGTCCGCGCCCGGCTCGTAAATATAGTCCTGCGGCTGGCGCGGGCGGAAGCGCATTACGGTGTTCGGCCCGAACCGCTGCCCCAGATCCGGCCGGAATACCGCCCCGCGCACCACCAGCAGCAGCATCTGGTCGGCACGCCCGGCGGCGCGGCAGGTGTGCGCGGGCGCGTCCAGATCGCGGTAATAGCCGCAGTTGTTGACGTACAGCGGCCGCACGGACGCGCGGTCGGTGGTGCGCATGGTGCGCGCCTGTACAAAGGTCATGCGCGTCGCCTCCTTCGTCGGAAATTTACTTTTATTGTACCACAGCGCGGCGACTGCGTCAATTCATTTTTTTTGCGAAAATTTCAAAAAAACGCTTGACAAATCGGGGTGAGGGGACTATAATAAAGCCATAGAACATTTGAACAAGTGTTCAAATGATAAATTAAACAAAGCTTTTCAAATTTTTGATGAGGTGATCGCAATGAAAAAAACGTACGAAATTGAAGTCGATTGCGCCAACTGCGCCAACAAGATGGAAGAAACCGCCAACGCCACGGAAGGCGTCGCCAAAGCGACGGTAAACTTCATGGCGCTGAAAATGATCGTGGAATTTGCCGAAGGCGCGGAGCCGGCCAAAGTGATGAAGCAAGTGCGCGCCAACTGCAAAAAGGTTGAGGACGACTGCGAAATTTTCCTGTAATCGTCCCGCGCGCGGCGGAAACGGAGGATGAACTGCGATGAACAAAAAGCAAAAGCGGAACCTGATTCGGATCCTGATTGCGGCGGCGCTGATGATCGCGCTGAAACTGGCGCCGATCCCGGAAGCCATTTTGGGATGGTGCTACCTGGCGCCGTACTTCGTGATTGGGTACGACATTCTGATTAAAGCGTTCAAAGGCGTGAAAAACCGTCAGCCGTTCGACGAAAACTTCCTGATGACGGTGGCGACCATCGGTGCAATGGCGGTCGGCGACTTCCCGGAAGGCACAATGGTTATGCTGTTTTACCAGATCGGCGAGCTGTTCCAAAGCTATGCCGTCGGCAAAAGCCGCCGCAACATCGGCAAGCTGATGGATATCCGCCCCGATTCCGCCAATTTGGAGCAGCCGGACGGCAGCACCCAGCGGGTGGACCCGGACGAGGTCGCAGTGGGTTCGGTGATCGTGGTGCGGCCGGGTGAAAAAATTCCGCTGGACGGCGAGATTCTGGACGGCGACTCCGCGCTGGATACGCGTGCGCTGACCGGCGAAAGCGTGCCGCGCACCGTTCATGCGGGCGACAGCGTGTTCAGCGGCTGTGTCAATCAGACCGGGTTGCTGCGCATCCGGACGACGCGTCCGTTCGGCGAATCCACTGCGTCGCGGATTTTGAATCTGGTCGAAAACGCCAGCTCCTGCAAGTCGCGGTCGGAGCAGTTCATCTCCCGTTTTGCGCGCGTCTATACCCCGGCGGTGTGCGGCGCGGCGCTCGCGCTGGCCGTCCTGCCGCCGCTGGTGCTGCTGATGATGCATCAGCCCGCCGCGTGGAGCACATGGATTTACCGCGCACTGACGTTCCTGGTTATCAGCTGCCCATGCGCGCTGGTCATCAGTATCCCGCTCAGCTTTTTCGCCGGAATCGGCGGCGCCAGCAGTGCCGGCGTGCTGGTCAAAGGCTCCAACTATCTGGAAATGCTGGCCAAAGTGGACTGCATGGTTTTTGATAAAACCGGTACCATGACCGAAGGCGTGTTCGACGTCAACGAGGTCGTCCCGGCGGACGGCGTTTCCGCCGATGATCTGCTGACGGCCGCTGCGCTGGCGGAAAGCATCTCGACGCACCCGATCAGCCAGAGTTTGCTGCGCGCATACGGCAAGCCGGTCGAAGCATCGCGCATTGCCAATGCGCAGGAAGTCAGCGGCCATGGCGTTTCCGCCGAAATCGACGGCCGCCGCGTGGCGGTTGGCAATCCGAAGTGGATGGCGCAGCAGCAGGTGACGGTTCCGGCGGTGACGGCGGGCGGCACGGTGGTTTATGTGGCCATAGACGACGCATACGCCGGATACATCCGGATTTCCGACCGGATTAAACCGCACAGCGCGGCCGCCATCGCGCAGCTGAAACGCGAGGGCATCCGCCGCACGGTGATGCTGACCGGAGACCGACAGGCCGCAGCCGAGCCGATTGCCGCGCAGCTGGGCGTAGACGAAGTTCACAGCGAGCTGCTTCCGGCGGACAAAGTTTCCATTGTGGAAAAGCTGCTGGGCGAAGGCCGCAAAGTCGCATTCATCGGCGATGGGATCAACGATGCGCCGGTGCTGGCGCGAGCCGACGTCGGCATTGCGATGGGTGCAATGGGCTCCGATGCCGCGATTGAAGCGGCCGACGTGGTGCTGATGGACGATGATCCGCTGAAAACGGCCGTCGCCATTCGGGCGGCGCGGAAATGCATCCGCATCGTGTACGAAAACATCGTCTTTGCGCTGGGCGTAAAAGCAATCTGCCTGATATTGGGCGCGATCGGCGTGGCCAATATGGGCGCAGCGATTTTCGCGGACGTTGGCGTGATGATTATCGCGGTACTGAACGCCATCCGCGCGCTGCGGGTGCCGCAAAAGCTGTAACCCAAACCGGATTTTCACGAAAGAGGTGCCTGCTATGAAACCAGAGGATTGCGCACTGTGCTGCGAACAGCCGGAGGTGCATCCGGACCTGCTGCAAAAGGTGGTCGCGCTGCTGCCGCCGGAGGAGCATTTGTACGACCTGGCCGAGCTGTTCAAAGTGTTCGGCGACTCCACGCGCATCCGCATTCTGTTCGTCCTGTTCGAAGCGGAGGTGTGCGTGTGCGACCTAGCGGAAGCGCTGAACATGACGTCGTCGGCGGTGTCGCACCAGCTGAAACTGCTCAAACAGAACAAGCTGGTCAAAAGCCGCCGCGACGGCAAATCCATTTTCTACTCGCTGGCCGATCAGCATGTTCGGACGATCATCAGCCAGGGGATGGAGCATATTGAAGAGTGATATATGTAGCGCGGGCGGCGCAGGGAAGATGAACAAAAATTGGCGTGCAATTTTCTGCACGCCAATTTTTTCGTCATATCGCAAAGATCAACGACTTGCTGAACATGATCGCCAAAGCGTTTGAGGGCGTGACCGGCACCAGCAACGAGTATGCCGAACTGCGGGAAGCAAAGGCGAACTTTGAAGAATTGCAGCGGCGGTGGAACGACGCGCTGGCGGATGCGGCGGAAACGTTCAACGGGGCGCAAGGGGCGCAGAATGCGGAGAATGCGAAAAATTCCATGCGGAAATCCGCAAAATCCATTTACAACAGCACGGATACGCAGTATAATAGTGTTACGAAGAAATTGGTTGCGGCAGGAATCCTGTCGGTGAATGACCAATCGGAAGTGTTCTCGGAGCAATCGGAACAGTATCAGGCGTACGCGTCGGGACTGAAAGCGTATCAGGACACGTTTCGTTCGCCTAATCTCTTAACCGTGATTATATCACGAAATTGATTGTTTTTTATTAAGGAGACTTTATGATGTATGCCGCCGCAATTTTATCCGACCGTATAAAGCTTCGTGCCCGAGCGCGAGGTATTAAGCTGAAAGAAATGCTTGTGGAACTCGATCTGAATATTAACGCGATTAGTCAAATAACCGATAAAAAGGGACTCGCTTGCTTTCCACTCGCTCGCATCGCTGATTATCTGGACTGCTCCGTGGATTATCTGCTTGGTCGAACGGACAATCCCGAGGTGAACCGGTGAAGTGACGCAGCAGATGGTATTCACAGGCGTACATATTGATTACGGCGTCCCGGTTTGGTGCGACGGGGAAATCAATATTGTACCGGAACGTCTATATGTGCTCGGCATATCGGAGCGTATCACGTAATAGCTGCCGCTTCCCACTATATCCCCCAAAAACCCAACTGCACCCGTACCCCCAAAAGGCGGTACGGGTGCAGTTCCATAACAAATGCAACGCGGTCAGAACTTGTAACTGCTGCCGCTGTGCTCCACGCCGGAGGACGACGTATGCGTCGTTGAACCGCCGTTGTCGTTGTCTTTGGGCCGTTCGCGGCGGTCCACATGACTGTACAGGAAGAACTCGGCGGCGTTGGTCACGTTCAGGCTGCCGGCGCGCGTGTAATCGGCGGCGCCGGTCTTGCGCCCGACGGATTTGAGCTGGCGTTTCATGCTGCCCACAGCGATCAGCGCGACGATCAACCCCACCACAAGCGAAACCGGAATGGCGAACTGCCAGTTAAACGGTGCACGGTACGAGGCGTCGCCGTCATTGCCGTCGCTGTTCTCGCCGCTGCGCGACGCGTTGATGTAATAGTCGGCATCGTCGGCAAACGTGCGGAATGCAGCGGCATAGTCGCCGTCTTTCAGATCTGGCAGAAAGTCCGATGCAATCCGGTCGCGCCGTGCATCGGTGAAGATCGGGATGGCCGCGCCCACGGCGGTGATATGGCACGCACGTTCGCTGCCGTCGCGCCCCATATTCACCAGCAGCATCACGCCGTCGTGTCCGGCCCCCTGGCCGTAACCGTTCAGGTCATAAAAATCGTCGGTGTAATCTTGCAGCGATTTGCCGTCGAGGCCGGGCGTGGTGATAACAGCAATGTCCAGCTGCCATTTGGCGCTGAGATCGGTCAGTCGTTCGAGCAGGCTGGCGCGCTCATCCGCCGTCAGCAGCTCGGCATTGTCTACCAGCAGCGGGTATTTGCCGCCGGACATCGAACTGGCCGAGTCGGGCGCGCCACTGGGCAGAAAGTCCGGCAGTGCCGCGTAGTACGCGCTGGCCAGCGCGTACCCGGTGCGCGATTCGTTGTCGTCGGCATCGGCCCACAGCGCATTGACTTCGTCCGCCGTGCGCGTCCCATTCATGGAACCGAGCAGCTGAATGCACCATTGATCTGCTGTGACCGCCAAAAGCACCGCGCCGGGCGCTTGGTCAATCCCCAGCGCATCGATCACGGTATTGGCGTAGGCTTCGGCGTCGCCTTCGTCGGCCGTTTCGGCGAAATACGCCCGAATGCCGGTCAGATTTTCCAGCGCGTCCGCCACTTCGTTCAGATCCGTCACCTGCGCGTCCGTCATGCGGCCGGCATCGTCCTGCACATAGCTGCGGATGTCGCCGTACGCCGGAGCGACACACGCCAGGCAGACGAGCAGCGCCATCAGCGCTGCAAAAATTCGTTTTTTCATGGATTGTCGCCCTCCTTTACACCCCAAACAGCCACAGCAGGAACTGCACCAGCATCATCCCGGCGGCCACCGCGCCGGTCAGTCCCCAGAACCAGCGGCGGCTGGCGGCTTTGTCAACCGGCAGATCGCCGACGAACTTGCCGGTCTGGCCGTTCATCGCGAAGATGTATTTTTTGCCCTGCCACGTGGTGTTCAGCAGCCACACCGGGTACAGCGCATATTTGGCCCGGCCGTTGCGCAGTTGGAGATTGGTCGCTTCCGATGTGACGGAGGCGTACCCCGTAACGGTGGCGGCGAACGCCGATTCGGTGCTGCGCTTCACGCGTTCGTTGGCGCGGTCGATGCTTTCTTCGGCAGTCACGTCGTATTTGTCGGCCAGATAGCCGGACAGATATGCCGTCTGGAAATCCACGGCCTGCGCGAAGTCGTACGGCTCAATCGACTCCATCAGCGCGTCGTCCATTTTCTGAGAGCCGTCCACCGGCACGCGGTCGAATCCGATGCTGCCGTCGCGCAGCACAGCGAAGTAGCTGGTTTCGGTGTAGTCGTAATCCGAATCGCTCCAGCTGCGAACGCGCGTGGCGCGGTAGCGGATGTGCGCGTCCACGTCGGCATCGAACAGCCAGAACGGGACGTATACGCCTTTGATTTCGTCGATGTGGTTTTGATCCTGAAACACCTTCGGCAGCAGCCGCTTGCCTTGCAGATGCTTCATCAGTCCGGCTTTGGCGGCGTCTTTGTCCAGCTGGAACGGGATCACATAATCCGGTTTCAGCGCGCCGGAAAACTGCCCCATCATCACGACCGGATTGCCGCAGAACGGGCAGTGCGTCGCGCCGGTGGTCTCGTCGGCGACGATCTCGCCGCCGCAGGATTGGCATACATAAACGCGCATGCCGTCGGTTTCGCCGGGCGTCCATTCGGTTCCGGCGTTGGTTTCCCACTTCATCTCGTCGGCGGGGGTGTCGTTCAGCGCCTGATCGTACGATTTGAGCGTTTCCACCTCAAACATGGTGTCGCAGTACGGGCACTTCATTTTTTGCAGCGTGCTGTCGAATTCAATCGCACCGCCGCAGCAGGGGCATTTGTATTCATGCAATACCATAGCGGTTCCTTCCTTGATACAGTCGGCTGCGGCGCGCCTTGTACCGGCGCACCGCAGATCGGGAAATTATCGGATGTCTTTGTCGTCAAACGGGTCGCCGCACTCCGGGCAGAATTTCGGCGGATGCGCGGGATCCTCCGGCTCCCAGCCGCATTTGTCGCACCGGTACAGCGGGACACCCGCCGGCTTTTTCGCGCCGCAGTTGGAGCAGAATTTACCTTTGTTGACCGCGCCGCAGCTGCACGTCCAGCCGTCGTCCGCCGGTTTCGGCTTGCCGCATTCGGGGCAGAATTTGCCCGTCGCCACGGTGCCGCAGC
>CAJKBQ010000037.1 GCA_905198155.1 uncultured Eubacteriales bacterium | reverse complement strand
TCAATCGCTTTTCAATCAGGCTGTCCACATATTTCTTGACGGTGTTTTTGCTCATACCGACAGCGTTACCAATCGTTTTGTAACTCGGGTGGCACTGAAAAGTTTTTCGGTTTTCGCATCGGAGCAGATATGCATAGACAGAAATCTCACTGCTGCTCAATCCCAAACAAAATATTTCGTTCGGCACAGGAAAATAGTTAGTCAGCGCGTCCCTTTTCGGATAGCGGATGTATTTCATTTACCGCCTCCGGAGTGTTCGTCCACCCACCTGCGGAACTTTTCTTTTTCAACGAGCTTGCGGCTGCCTACCTTGAATGTCGGAAAATCTTTTTCCTGCATCAACTCGTATGCCGAAGAGATAGCGATGCCGAGTGCTTTTGAAATTGTTTCGGCGTTTAAGTACAGCGGCAGGTCTTCATAGCTTTTGTAGATCGGTGTTTTCATTTTTTAACCCTCCAAATTGTTTTCGGCGGATCAAAACAAAAAGACCCGCACTTCAAATCACGATGCGTCATTGCATCGGCGATTATGTAAGTGCGAGTCCGAGACTCGAAATCAGTTGATCCGCAATGGCTCGTGGGTTCGAATCCTACCGTCTTCACAGATGTCCACTGTAATTTGATCGAAATTGGTGGACTTTTATATTGTTTTATGCTATAATAAATTAGATAGTCCGGAATTTGCAGGTGTAATCATGTTTTTAGGTCGGAGCGAAGAATGATAGTATTGTCTTTCAAATCATGGTAAATATTCGAATTTGGAGAGCAACATGAAACGAAATACAGAGAAAATCACAAAGGAAAGCCTTTTTGGGCAGCAAATCAGTTCCTTGGCAAGAGAGGCTTTCCGCCGAAAGAGTATCTCGCACCGGATAAACTTGTGGAAATGTCAATGGCAGACAATGATGATTTTTTGGCATGGGGGAACGATTTTGAACTGCAAGAGTTTAAGGATATGATGAAAGAAATCCGAGTGGAAGGGTTTGAACCTGAATATTTTGGTAAGTAAACAGCTTCCAGTTGGATGCGTAATGCATAGAGTTGTCAAAAAACACCTCTTGAACGGATTCTGTTAAAATTACGGTATTTGCTGGATATTCGCTGTAAATTCAATCAAATTACGATTTTTTCATATCATTTTTGGAGTGAACGCAAATTGATCGATAAAATGCTGATTCGTGGCGCAAAAGTCCACAATTTGAAGAATATTGACGTAGATATCCCGCTCGGAAAAATCGTTGGCATTGCAGGCGTGTCCGGTTCCGGAAAATCCTCGCTTGCGCTGGGCGTATTGTACGCGGAAGGTTCGCGCCGGTACCTCGAAGCCCTTTCGACCTATACCCGCCGAAGGATGACGCAGGCGTCAAAGGCTTCTGTTGATGAAGTTTTATATGTGCCCGCAGCGCTCGCACTTCATCAGCGCCCCGGCGTTCCGGGGATCCGAAGCACTTTTGGCACGGGAACGGAATTGCTCAACAGCCTGCGGCTGATGTATTCCCGGCTGGCCAATCATCGTTGCCCGCACGGGCATGAACTCGCGCCGTCCCTGGCGATCGCTGCGGGCAAGGAACTGGTCTGCCCCGAATGCGGCGTGCATTTTTACGCACCGTCCGCCGAAGAATTGGCGTTTAATTCGCAAGGCGCGTGTAAAACCTGCGGCGGCACCGGCACCATTCGCACCGTCGATCTGGATTCGCTGGTTCCTGACGATTCCCTCACCATCGACGGCGGCGCGGTCGCGCCGTGGAACAGCCTGATGTGGTCGCTGATGACCGATGTCTGCCGGGAAATGGGCGTGCGCACCGATGTACCGTTTCGGGATCTGACCGAACGGGAAAAGGAAATTGTCTATCACGGGCCTGCCGAAAAAAAGCATATCCTCTACAAATCGAAAAATTCCAATCAGGCGGGCGAGCTGGATTTCACCTACTACAACGCCGTATATACCGTGGAAAACGCGCTTGCCAAGGTGAAAGACGAAAGCGGCATGAAGCGCGTGGAGAAATTTCTGAAAGAAGAGGTCTGCCCGGACTGCCACGGCACGCGCCTGTCCGAGGCGGCGCGCGCGCCGAAACTGCGGGGCATATCTCTGGACGCGGCTTGCGCCATGACGCTTTCCGACCTTGTGGATTGGGTTCGGGGCGTGCCGGAGCAGCTGCCGGATGAAATGCGCCCGATGACGGAAAGCATCTGTGCGTCCTTTCTGAATACTTCGAAGCGGCTCATGGATCTGGGGCTTGGGTATCTGACGCTTGACCGCGCCGCTGCGACGCTTTCGACCGGCGAGCGGCAGCGAATGCAGCTGGCCCGCGCCGTACGCAACCGCACCACAGGCGTCCTCTATGTGCTGGACGAGCCGTCCATCGGCTTGCACCCGTCCAATATCGTTGGACTAACCGGCGTGATGCACGATCTCGTCGCCGACGGCAATTCCGTGATTCTGGTCGATCACGACACGCAGATTTTGAAAGAAGCCGATTGGATCATCGAAATGGGGCCGGAAGCAGGCGCAAACGGCGGTCATATCATTGCCGAGGGGTCGATTCCCGCCATTGAAGCGCAGCCCGCATCGCAGATTGGGCCGTTCCTGTCCGGCAAAGCCGAAACCACGATGCGCCGGCGCGCCGCGCAGGACAAAATCTTTGAAAACGGCACGATTCACCTTTCTACTTCACAAATCCACACCGTCAAACCGCTTGACGTGGATATCCCGAAAGGGCGGCTGACCGTCGTCACAGGCGTGTCGGGTTCCGGCAAGACGACCATGGTGCTGGAAAGTCTGGTTCCTGCGCTGGAAGCGGACATTGCAGGCGCTGCGCGCCCCACGCACATCCGCGAAATCCGTGCCGACGGGATTGCACACGTCAAACTGATCGACGCAACGCCGATCGGCGTCAATGTTCGTTCCACAGTTGCCACCTACGCGGGCGTTCACGACGAGCTGCGCAAACTCTTTGCGAAATCGCCCGACGCGAAAGAAAAAAGCTGCAAAGCCAGCGATTTTTCCTACAACACCGGTTCTCTGCGCTGCCCGGGCTGCGACGGCACGGGTGTGGTCAGTCTCGACGTGCAGTTTTTGCCGGATGTGAATATCCCCTGCCCCGATTGCCGCGGCGCCCGCTACGCAAGAGCGGCGTACGATATCCGACTCGCAAACAAAGACGGCGTCCGCATTTCGCTGCCCGAATTGATGGATATGGATGTGAATGCAGCGCTCGATTTCTGCAAAGACATGAAAACCGTCAGCCAAAAACTGCGCATTCTGCGCCAGCTCGGCCTCGGTTATCTCACGCTCGGAGAAGAAACGCCGGGACTTTCCGGCGGCGAAGCACAGCGGCTCAAACTGGCAAGCGAAATCGGCAAAACGCAGACGGATTCCGTTTTCGTGTTCGACGAACCGTCCATCGGCCTGCATCCGCTCGATGTACAGGTGCTGCTCGGCGTATTCCAAACGCTGCTGGACAACGGCGCGACGGTGGTGGTGATCGAGCATGACCTGGACGTGATTCGCAATGCCGATTACCTCATCGATATGGGCCCCGGCGGCGGGGATGCAGGCGGCCGGATTGTGGCGAGCGGCACGCCGGAAGAAATTCGCCGGAATCCGTGCAGCATTACCGGGAAATATCTGTGAACCGGACATGGAGGCAATCCAAATGAAAAACAAAATTTATCCCCGCCCGCACGATAAACAAACGGTCTACCTGAAAGATGTCATCACCAACCCGAATATCACAGTCGGCGACTACACGATCTACAACGATTTCGTACACGACCCGCGCGATTTTGAAAAGAACAATGTGCTGTACCACTACCCGGTCAACGGCGACCGGCTGGTGATCGGGAAATTCTGCTCCATCGCCTGCGGCGCAAAATTTCTGTTCACCAGCAGCAGCCATTCGATGCAGTCGCTGGCAACCTACACCTTCCCCATCTTTTTCGACGAGTGGGATCTGGATGCGAAAAACATCTGCGACGCGTGGGACAACAAAGGCGACACCGTCATCGGCAACGACGTGTGGATTGGCTACGAAGCGGTCATCATGCCGGGCGTGACGATCGGCGACGGCGCAATCATCGGGACGCGTGCCGTCGTGACAAAGGATGTGCCGCCCTATACCATCGTCGGCGGTGTGCCCGCCAAGCCCATCCGCAAACGGTTTGACGATGCGACGATCGAAAAGCTGGAAGCCCTGCGTTGGTGGGACTGGGATTCCGAAAAAATCAAGCGCTGCATCCCCGCCATCCAATCGGGGAAAATAGATGCATTGGAACGCGCCGCTTGCTGCGCGCTGCCCGATGCGGATCGGTAAATGCCCGCCCCCCTTTCGGCCGTCCCTTGTCCAATCGAAGCATTTGTGAAAAATGCTTCGATTTTTTTGCTGCCTGCTTGACATCTTCTGTTTTTATGCTATAATATATGTATGTACAACGATGTAGCTACAAGGAGGCATTCCAATGGACATTACCGAAAGGAAAATCACCAAGATCGCGCGGGAAGCAGAGCGGCTGGTTTTGCTGACCATGCGCGAAGAAGGCGTTGGCACGGCGGAAATCGACCTGATTCACGCGCTGCGGCACAACCCCGGCTGTACACAGGCGCGGCTGGCGGAGATCCTGCACGCAGACAAGGCGGCCATTGCGCGCAGAACGAAGAATCTGGAAGCAAAAGGCTACCTGATTCGCCGGGACGATCCCAACGACAAGCGCAGCCAGCAAATCTATCCCACTGCGCTGGCGGAAACGCTGAAATCGTCCAAAGCAGAGGTGGAATCCGCTTTTTACGAATACCTGACCACGGCATTGACGGCGGAAGAAGCGTCCGTATTTGCCGCGCTGCTGGATAAACTGTACATCGCGTCAAAAACCGAGCGCCGCGCGGGCTTTCCGCATTTTATCAAATGATTTACAGAAAGTGATGCTGCAATGCGTACCAAGACATTTTATCCGAACCGAATCGCTTCGTACTTTCGCATCGAATGGCTGTCGCTTACTTTTGTTACTATTTCTGGATTGATTTATAATATCGGTCTGCTGGCCGCGCCGTGGTTTGAAGGGCGGCTGGCCCAGTGCCTGTCCGACATCCTCGGCGGGCACGCAACCGTCCGGGCGATGACCCGACTGGTGGTCGCCTATCTGGCCTTGACGCTGGCCGTGCAGGCGGCCCGCTTCATCAAGCGGTTCTACGTCCGCCGTTTTGCCAACAACATCAACCGCCGGATGAAGCATATTCTGTACGCGAACCTGGTGCGCCGGAGCCGTACGGCGCTGACGCAGGAGGGCGCGGGCGATTTGATGACCAAAGCCATCTCCGATGTGGACGACTGCGCGGAGGGCATGCGGAAATTCACCACCGAAGTGTTCGACACCGGCGTCGCCCTGCTCGGCTACGCCGTCATGCTGCTGGTTTATGACTGGCGGCTGGCGCTGCTGAGCCTGATTTTCACCCCGATTTCGTACTTTTGCGCGGCCCGAATGAAAAAACCGGTGCAGCAGGCCGGCGCGGCATATAAAAAAGCTGCCGGCGCGATGAGCACCGCCACACTGGATCGCGCAGAGAATGCCGTGACCTACCGGATATACGGCTGCGAAGATGCGCGCGCAGCGCACTACGAAGAGACGCTGCACCGTTACGAGCAAACTGCCGTGCGCGCCAATGTGTGGCAGTCCGCCCTGCCGCCGCTGTATCTGGCCGCGTCGGGCGCCGGGACGCTGTTCATCCTGTGGTTCGGCGCTAAAAATGTACTCGGAACCGGTTGGAATTCGTGGGATATCGCGGCGTTCACCACGTTCCTCTCCTGCTTCACCAAACTGACCATCAAATCTTCCAAGGTCGCGAAGCTGTTTAACGCCGTGCAGAAAGCGGAGGTTTCCTGGAAACGGATCCAATCGCTGATGAAATCGCCGGAGCCGCTGGAACCGCTGGCCGTCCCCGCGCCCGCGGACGTGGTGCTGGATCACCTTTCTTTTGCGTACGGTTCAGACCCGATTTTTTCCGGCCTTTCGCTGACGGCGCACCCCGGCGACATCATCGGCGTGACCGGCCCCGTCGCGTGCGGGAAATCCACATTCGGGCGCGTATTCCTTTGCGAATCGCCGTATGGCGGCTCGGTTCGGCTGGACACGCGGGAGCTGTCCACCCTTTCGCCGCGGGAAATCGCCGCAACGGTCGGCTATTTGGGGCATGACCCCGAACTCAGCGCCGACACCGTGAAAAACAACGTCCTGTGCGGCAGCGCAGCATCCCTCCCGGCATATCTTTCCGCCGCCGCGCTGCAAGACGAAGTGGACGCGATGGAAAACGGCGCGGAAACCGTCATAGGCCGCAGCGGAATGCGCCTTTCCGGCGGTCAGGCACAGCGGCTGGCGCTGGCGAGAACGCTGGCCCATCCCCGCCCGGTGCTGATTCTGGACGACCCGTTTTCCGCGCTGGATCGCAAAACAGAGGATTTCATCTTTGCGAACCTGCAAGCATACGCCAAAGACAAGGTGGTTTTTCTGATTTCGCACCGGCTGTATCACTTCCCGCAAATGCAAAAAATCATATTCATGGACGACGGCAAAACGACGGTCGGTTCCCACGCGGTGCTGATGGATACGGTACCGGCCTACCGCAGACTGTACGAAAGCCAGGCAGGAGGGGATTCTCATGAAGCACAAGCATAACGACGGCGTGTTTTCCGCGGTTTGCATGGCGGTATGGGCGCATCCGTTCCTTTCGGTCGCCACGATCCTGTGCGTTGCGGCTTCGGTGGCGGCAACGCTGGTTCCGCCGCTGCTGCTGGCCCGCGTGATCGACCGCCTGACCGGCGGCACTTCGGTTCCGTTTACCGCGGCGCTCCTGTATTTCGGGAGCCTCGCGCTCGAAGGCGTGCTGTCCTCGGCGCAGGAAACGCTTCTGGTCATTTTCGGCCAGAAAATGACCCACGCCCTGCGCTCCGAAATGTCGCAGAAGCTCACCCGGCTCCCGGCCAGCACATTGGTCGCACAAAATCCCGGCGAAGTGGCCGCGCGGTTTTCGGGCGATGTGGACACCGTGGAAGCGCTGTTCACGTCGGGCATCATCAGCATGATTGCGGACGCGTGCCGAATCCTTTCCATTCTGGCGGTCATCGCGGTGAAAAATACCGGACTGGCGCTCATTTTGCTGGCCGTGCTGCCGCTGCTCACCTGGTTCACGCGGCATGTGCAAAAGCAGATGCTGTCCGCGCAGCTCAACAATCGCCGCGCTGTGGCCGCCGTTTCCGGTCAGGTACCGGAAACGCTGCACAACATCCGCACCATTCACGCGCTCGGGCTGGAAGATTATATGGCGCAAAAATACGACCGCCGCATCGGCGAAAGCTACGCGGCGGTGGAGCGCACCAATTTTTATGACGCGATCTACTCCCCCGTCGTCCTCCTCCTGAACGCCGCAGTGGTCGGCATCGTCATGCTGCTTTCCGCCTCCGGTAAGTCGGAAATTCTGGCGCTGTTCGGGATGTCCGTCGGGACATCGGTTGCCGTCATCAACTACATCACCCGCATTTTCTCGCCCATCGAAAGCCTCGGGATGGAAATCCAAACCATCCAGTCGGCGATGGCGGGCGTCAAACGGATCGACGCATTTCTCGCGCAGCCGGAGCGCATCTTGCCGCCAGAACGGCAAACCGCCGCGCGCGGCGACGTGGTGCTGTCTCATGTGACTTTTGGCTATGGCGACCGCCCGGTGCTGTGCGATTTTTCGATGACCGTGAAAGAAGGCGAGCAGGTCACGCTGATCGGCCGAACCGGTGCCGGAAAAAGCACCGTGTTTCGCCTTTTGCTCGGCCTGTACCGGCCGGAATCTGGCACGCTGACCATCGGCGGCGTAGACGTTTCGGCGATCACCGACCGGGAACGGCGCGCGTGCATCGGCTGCGTGGAGCAGCATTTTTCCCGCGTGCCGGGCACCGTTCTGGATCAGATCACGCTGGGCGACCCGCGCATTACCGCAGAAATGGCGGAAAACGCGGCCGTCCTCGCCGGAATCGACGGCGCAATCCGTGCACTGCCGGACGGCTACCGCACCGTGTGTACGGACGGGCTGTTTTCGCAGGGCGAATGGCAATTGCTGTCCATCGCGCGGGCAGCGGCGGCAAATCCGGCCGTGCTGCTGCTGGATGAAATCACCGCCAACCTCGATGCGGAAACCGAAACGCGCGTGCTGGACGCTTTGCGCCGCGCCGCCCAGGGCCGCACGGTGCTCTCCATCTCGCACCGCATATACGAAAACCTCGGCGGCCGCACCGTGGAAATCCAGGCGCATGATTCCGCTGCGCCCGCATCGGTGTAAGCGCAGCGCGCCAACAAAATACGGCAGGCATTCCCGGATCAAACCAGGGATGCCTGCCATATTTTCTGTTTTCGCCGGTCAAATTAGTACGCCGTCGCAATGATCCACTTCGTGCTGGATAATCTGCGCCGTCCGTCCGGTGAACGTCTTGATCCGCACCGTCCAATCCGTTGTCTGGTACCGCACCTTGATCGACTGATACCGGCGGCACGGCCGCGGGTCGCCCAGCAGCGACAAACAGCCCTCCGCCGTTTGATATGCGCCGGTTTTGCGCAAAATTTCGGGGTTCATCATCACCGTATACGTCGGCGCGCGGCCGCTTTCGTCGAGGAATGCAATGATTCGCTTGCGCACCCCGATCATGTTGGCCGCCATCCCGACGCAGGTTTCCCGGTGCGCCGTCAGCGTGTCCAGCAAATCGCGCGCCGTTTGTTCGTCGGATGCATCCGCAGGCGCGGAACTGCACGCCAGAAAAATCGGATCATGAACCAATTCCCGCACCATCGCAAAGCCCTCCTTTACGCGAAATCCCGCGTGATTTTCGTCAAAATTTCCTCGTCTGCCGGGCAAAATGTGTACGCCGGGATTTCCGCCGGAGTAATCCACCGGATGTCGTTGTGTTCCAGCTTTTGCGGAACACCGTCCGCAATCGATGCCGAAAACAGCGTCAGGTGAACGGTGAGATCCGGGTACGCGTGAATCACGTCCATGTAAACTGCGCCTACCGACAGCGTGATCGCCAATTCTTCCCGGCACTCGCGGATCAGCGCTTCTTCTCTTGTCTCCCCCGGCTCCACTTTGCCGCCGACGAATTCCCACAGCATTCCCCGTGCTTTGTGCGCCGGACGCTGGCAAATCAGAAACCGTCCCCGGTCCCAAATCAGCGCCGCCACTACCTCCGTCATTGCAGCCGCCTCCGTCACCGGTCAAACCGGAGCGCATCCGGGTGGTGCTTGGCGACGACCGAAAACGCATCGTTCGCAATATCCGCCGCCAGCGCAATGTCTTCGTCCGTCAGCGCCGCGTTGATGAAGTGGTTGTGGTGCGACGCGATGAACAGCCCGCGCGACACGCACTCCGCCACCCATTCCTGGTGCAGCATCAAGCTGTCGTCGTTGGTAATCCGCAGGTAAAACAGCGCCGGTTCGCCCGACACCGCCAGCTGGAACCCGTTTTCCGCGGCGGCTTTTTGCAGCGCAACCGTCAACTTCTCCCCTTTTTCGCGGAAAAGTGCCGGGGTGTTCAGCCGTTTCATTTTCTCGATGCACGCAATGCACGCCGCAAACGGAACGGCGCTCATCCAGTACGACCCCGTGAACGACAGCGACGACGCCGTCGATTTCAAAAATTCCCGACCGCACGTGGCAGACATATTGTACCCGTTGGCCAGCGCCTTGCAGAAGCAGATCAAGTCCGCCTGGAAGCCGTAATAGTGGTCGCTGCCCGCCAAATCCAGCCGGAACCCGGCGCGCACATCGTCGATCACCAGCACAATTCCGTGATCGTCGCAGAATTTCCGCACCGCCTGCCATTTTTCCGGCGTGGCGCAGACGTTGTCGTAAAAGTTGCCGTGATCGTACGGCTGCGCGATAATCGCGGCCACATCGCCCTTCGATTCCGCCCATACGCGTTCCAGCGCCTCCATGTCAAACCACGGGACGATCACATTGTGCATCACGTCCTCCGGCAAAATGCCCGGATAATCCGCCTTCATCGCCCACGGGTCGTTGCCGTGGTAATATCCGCGGAAAAACACGATTTTTTTGCGGTGCGTGTACGCGCGGGCGCAAAGCATCGCAAACGTGGTCGCGTCGGTGCCGTTTTTCATAAAGTACGCCCAGTCGGCCGTCGCAACGGTATCGACCAGCAGCTCGGCGCATTCGATCATTTTGTACGACGGCGCCGTCGTACAGTTGCCGTCTTTCATCTGCGCCATCGCCGCCGCGTCCACGTCCGGGTCGTTGTATCCCAGCACGTTCGGGCCGTATGCGCACATCATGTCGATGTACCGGTTGCCGTCCATGTCCCAAAAATACGTGCCCTGCGCGCGGGAGCTGATCAGCGGCCACTTGTCCAGCGGCAGAAACAATCCTTCCGACGGTCCCAAATGCCCGTAAATGCCGGAGGGGATCACGTTCAGCGCGCGGTCAAACCACGCCCTGCTTTTTGTATGGGAATATTCCGGATATTTACTCATCTCAATTGCCTCCTTACGCCAGGTACAGCGAAACCCGATCCAAAATCCGGTTGACGTTGTCTACCATCGACAGCATTCCGGCCAGATGAATGTGCCCTTGGCACATCTCGTTGATGGTCGAAACTTCGCCGTTGAACAGCCCGTGCGCCAGCGCAATGCTGTCAAACTCCATCACCGCGCGCGGCGTTTCCGTCTTGTCCCGAATCGTCGTGAACCGGTGATCCTGAACGCGGATCGTGACGTACCGCTTGTCCCGAATGCCGAGCAGCACGTCGCCGTCCACCGTGCCGTCCGCAGAGATCCGGCCGATGGGGTCGTGATTGGCCAAGCAGGAAATCGCGCCCGCAATCACGTCCATCGTCAGCAGCGTATTTTCTTCCAAAAACGCCGGATCCGCCAGCGCCTGTTCCGACGGCCGCAGCACTTCCGTCAACCGGTTGGTCAACTGCGTAAACGGCCCGGTCAAAAATTTCAGCAGCGGTACCACGCCCTTCACCGGCATACCCGGTTTGCCGCTGTCGATCATCTGATTAAACTTTTCCGGCGACGCAAATTCCATCCTGCACGTGCATCCAACGCTTCCCGGCGTCATGACGCATCCGTCTTTCGAAAAGCGGAACGTGGCGCACGGGCCGTCTTTGACCATAAAGCACGGTGCAATTGGTTTGGTAATTTTATGAACAATTTCCTGCGCAGCCGAGTCCATCTCGCACAGTCCTTGCAGCGCAGCCAGCACGCCGAACATATTGACGTATGCCATTGCTTTGGAATCAATCATTTGGGGTACCTCCTGACACGATATGCATTTTCACGGAATCCATGTCTGTTATTATACATCTTTCGCCGCAAAATGTCAAGAAATCGACGTACATTTTCAGGAAAGCGAACGATCCAGCGCGGCATCGGTCGCTTCGTCCTCGTACTGGCGGGTATACAGGTCGCAGTAGTAGCCGCGCTGTGCAATCAATGCGTCGTGCGTCCCCTGCTCCACGATTTTCCCGCCGCGCACCACCAAAATCCAGTCCGCATTCCGCACCGTGGACAGCCGGTGTGCAATCACCAGCGACGTGCGCCCGCGGATGACGGTGTCGATCGCCGCCTGAATTTTCTGCTCGGTAATCGTATCCACCGAAGCGGTCGCCTCGTCCAGCACCAAAATGCGCGGGTCGGCCAGAATCGCCCGGGCAAACGAGATCAGCTGTTTTTCGCCGGTCGAAAGCAGATCGCCGCCTTCGCCGACGTCGCTGTCCAGCCCGTGCTCCAGCCGCGCCACTACCGAATCGGCGGACACCAGCCGCAGTGCCTGCGCAATCTGTTCGTCGTCGGCGCCCTGATTGCCGTACAGCAGATTTTCGCGCACCGTCCCCGAAAACAAATGCGGCGTTTGCAGCACATAGCCGATGGCGCTGTGCAGCCACAGCTGCGACCGGTCGCGCGCGTCGCGGCCGTCGATCAGCACCTGGCCTTCCGTCGGCTCAAAAAACCGGCAGACCAGGTTGACCAGCGTCGATTTTCCGGCACCTGTTTCACCCACAATGGCCAAATTGGTTCCGAATGGAATTTTCAGGCTGAAGTGTTCCAGCACATATTCGTCGCCGTCCGGGTAGCGGAAACTGACGTCGCGGAATTCAATGTCGCCGTGCAGCGGCTCCCAGTTTTCCCGCTTGGGTTCAAAACTGTCGCCGTATTTTGCAATCACGTCGGGCCGGTCGGTCACGTCGGACTGCGTGTGCATCAGCCGGGTGAACCGCTCGATGTTCACCTGCGTCGTAATCAGGTCCGAAATGCAGTCGATAATCCACCGCACCGGCTCCATCATGCCCTGCGCGTACGACATAAACATCGAAAACGTGCCGACTTCGTGCCCGGCGATGTATCCGCCTTTCCACAGGACAATCGCCAGCGCCAGCGACGACGCCAAATTCATCGTCGCAGCGAACAGCCCGCGCAGCCGCGCGCCGTGTACGGATTTGCGGCGCATTTCCGTCGTCGATTCGCGGAACTTCGCGCTCATATCGTCCTCGATCACCAGCGTTTTGATCGTTTTCGCGCCGGTGATGCCTTCGTTGAATTCACTGGTAATCTGCGAGTTCGTTTCGCGGATGGTGCGGTTGACGGCAATCAGTTTTTTCTGGAAAAACGCAAACAGCACGCAGATCAGCGGCAGAATCACCGTCACCATCGCCGCCAGCCGGGCGTTGATCGCGAACATCACGCCCACCGCGCCCAGCAGGTACGAAATATGCCACACCGCGTCCATCATCGACCACGATGCCAGCGACCCAATCCGTTCGGTATCGCTCATCACGCGCGAATGGATGTATCCCACGCTGTTTTGGTTGAAATACGAAAACGACAGCGTCTGCAAATGGTCGAACGCCGCGTTCCGCAAATCCCGGTTGATGCTGACCTCGATTTTGGTTGCGTTGGACAGTGCAACATAATTGACCAGCCCGGCGAACAGCACCGCAAACAAATACGCCGCAACATAAATCGGCAGTGTGTCCAGCGTTGCGCCGCCCACAAAATGGTTCAGCGCGTACCGCTGGAACAGCGGCAGCAAAATGTCCACCGCACTGCCCGCCAGTCCGCACAGAATCATCCGGAGCAGCGTCGCGCGGTACGGCCGCAAATAGGGCAGTATTTCCCCGATCCCGAAAAACGGGAGTGCTTTCCGTTCATTCGATTCGTTCATTTTGCCCCTCCCCCTGCGGATTCGCGGCCGTTTGAATTTCGTAAATATGCTGGTAAATTCCGCCGGCCGATTTCAGCGCGTCGTGCGTCCCGATTTCGGCCACCCGTCCGTGATCCAGCACCACAATCTGGTCGGCGTGCGCCAGCGTCGTAATCCGGTGCGAAATCAAAATGATGCTGGCCGTCCCGAACCGCTGCGCCAGCGCCGCACGAATCTTCTGATCCGTTTCCGTATCCACGGCGGACAGCGAATCGTCCAAAATCAGGATCGGCGTGTGCTGCATCAGCGCGCGCGCAATGGCGGTACGTTGCTTCTGCCCGCCGGACAGCGTGACGCCGCGTTCACCGACGAACGTATCGTACCCTTTGGTGAACGCCTGCACCGTGTCGTCCAGACAGGCTGCCTGCGCCGCCACGCGAATTTCGGCCAGTGGAATTTCCGGCTGTGTGATGGCAATATTTTCGGACAGCGTCCGCGAAAACAGATACGGCTCCTGGAGCACAATGGCAATATTCTTCCGCAGATAGTCCGCGTCCATCTCCGCCACATCGACTCCGCCGATTGTAATCCGCCCGCACAACGGCGGCAGATCGTACATCCGGTCCAGCAGCAGCATCAGCGTCGATTTGCCGCTGCCGGTGCCGCCCAAAATGCCCAGCGTCGTGCCGCCTTTCATTGTGAAGTCGATGTCGTGCAGAATCTCCGGCCCGTTGTCGTACGCAAAATGCACATGCTCAAACGCGATATCCCCGGTCAGCGGCGGCCGGAGAGCGTTCGTCCGGTCGTGCTCCGGTTCCGATTCGATGATGTACCGGATTCGGTCGATCGCGACGCCGGCCTTGCTCATCTCGGAGATCATCCGCCCCAGCTGCCGAATCGGCCATACCAGCAGCGCATTGTACGAAATGAACGCCACATACGCCCCGGCCGTCAGCCGCCCGTGCAGGCAGAACACCGCGCCGAACACGATCACCAGCATCACCTGAATGCCGGACAGAATGTCCGACACGCTCCAAAACCGCGCCATCACCTCGGCCAGCTGCTTCCACAGCCCGGTGTAGTATTGATTTTGCGCATGAAAGCGGTCTTTTTCGTACCGCTCGCGCCCAAACGCGCGCACCACGCGCACGCCGGTCAGGTTCTCCTGCGCCATCGCCGACAGTTTTCCCTCGTTTTCGTCGCACTGCTCGAACGTCTGTCCGATTTTGCGGTGGAAGAAAAACGAATACAGCATAATCACCGGCATCGGCGCCAACGCGATCAGCGTCAGCAGCCCGTCCATCCGCAGCATGAACACCGTGGACAGCACCAGCAGAATCACAATGCGGAAAATGGAGGTCAGTTTTTCGGAAATGAAGTTTTTGACGGTGTTGATATCCGACGTACATCGCTGGATAATATCCCCCGTCCGGTTGCGCATATGCCACGCGTACGGCAAGTGCGCAATGTGGGCGTACAGCGTGTCCCGCATCAATTTCACCAGCGTTTCGGACGCCTTGGTGTTGAATACCCGGAAGCAGTATTGCCCGGCAATATTCACCAGCGCGACCACAATGACCGCCGCCGCCATAATTTCCAGGTGCGCACCCAGGTACGCAAACCCGCCGAACGCGTTGACGATGCGCATCACCGCCGCGGAGTACTGCGGCGTCTCTCCGCCGATGGCGTTGTCCAGCGCCATGCGGATAATCTGCGGGTTAATCATGTCGGCCAGCGCCGCAACGCCCGCGCTCAGAATGCTTGCGGCAAACAACGCTTTGCTGCCGCGCAGAAACCGCCGGATAAATGCGCCTTTTGTGTGCTGCATTTCGCCGCCTCCTCTCGTTGGTTCAAAAATAAACGCTTGCTTTCATTTATATCACGTCTGCACGATCCGTGCAATCCGGTTCGTATAAAAAAGAGGCTGCCGTGCGGCAGTCTCATTTATTTGTTGGTTCCGCTGCCTCCGGATGGGCACGCACCAAAACCTTCGGCCACTTCCATTTGTGCAGGTGAATCATCACCGGGAGAATTTTGTACAATTGATCCCACTTTAACAGGAAAAACACCCACACCGCCGGTGCATGGAACACAAAGGCCGCCAGCACCGCGCCGGGAATCACGATGAACCACATACTGAAAAAGTTCATCCGCGCACTGAACCGCGTGTCGCCGCCGCCGCGGATGATGCCGGAATCCGTGGCCATCTGGATCGATGTGCCGATGACGGTCACGGACAGAATAGTCATGAACTGCATCGCCAGCTGGTGGGCTTCCGGTGTCAGCGTGTAAAACGACAGCACAAACCGGCGCACCAGGTAAATCGTCGTGCCTGCCGCCAGCCCGTTCAGCGAGAAAATCAGCAGCAGCGCGTGCACCATCGGCCGCAGCGCTTCCTGCCGACCCGCGCCGATGGTGCGCCCGATCAGCATTCCGGACGCGCTCGCCGACCCGTACACGATCACCGAAACCACCTGAAACACGATGGTGGCCACGGAATTGGCCGCAATGGCTGCTTCGCCCAAATGGCCCAGCACTGCGGTCTGCACCAGCTGCGCCAGCCCCCACTGCGCCTGATTCAGGAACATCGGCGTCGTCGTGTGGTAATAATCGCGCACGAACGACCGGTTCGGCACCGCCAGCTTCCGAATGGTCAGGTTCAGCCTGTGTTCGCGGAAACAAATATACAGCACCACAATGCCCAGCTCCACGCACCGGGAAATCAGCGTTGCGACGGCCGCGCCGCGAATGCCCAGTTCCGGGCACCCCATCCGTCCGAAAATCAGCAGGCTGTTCAGCCCGACATTGATGATGAGCGTGGACAGCGAAATCACATACCCGATCCGCACAATTCCAATCGCGCGCAGCGCCGCCAGCAAAATCTGCGTCATCGCAAAAATACAATAGGTAAAGCAGACAATCCGCAGGTACTTCGCGCCCTCGGCAATCACGTCCGCTTCCGGCGTAATCAGCCGCAGGCACTGCGCCGGAAACGCCAGCGCCGCACCGAACAGCAATGCCGACAGCAGCAGCCCGAACCGCATCGCCGCGCCGACAATCGGCGGAATCGCGCCGATCTGCTTCCGGCCCCAATACTGCGACCCCAGTACCACCACGCCTTCGGCCGCGCCCGAAACCATCATTTGCAGCAAAAACTGAATCTGGTTGCACAACGCCGACCCGGACAGCGCCGTTTGGCTGTACGCGCCCAGCATCACGTTGTCCGCCAGATTCACGCTGTACGCCAGCAGATTTTGCAGCGCAATTGACAGCGTCAGCGCAATCAGCGACCGGTAAAACGCCCGATCCCGTGTGATATTCATTTTGGGCGCCTCCCCGTTTTCAACGCAAAAAATCCGACCGGTAGTCGAACTCGTTCAATGTATAACCTTTCCGCGACAAGCATTTCAGTTTCAGCGCGACCAAGTTGGGATCCGTCCGCGTAGACGCGGCAATTTCGTCGATCGTCTGCCCTGCCCGCGCCATTTCCAGCACCTCGTCGTCCGGCAGCAGCAGCGCCGCGGCAAATAAATTGGCCTCGTATTCCGTGCTGTCGTTCATCCGGAACAAATCCGTTTCTCGCAGAAACGAATTATGCACCAGCACCCGGTGCAGCTGATCGTGCCCCAGCTCGTGCGCGCACACAATCCGCGCGGTATCCTCGTCCAGGTGGTTCCCGATAACCAAAAACCGGCTGTCGTCAATGCAGGTGTACAGGCCTTTCAGCTCCCCAAGGTCAGCAAAAACCACCTCTGCGCCGACCGATTCGGCCAGCGCAAAGGGATCGTTCGTCTGATACTGCTCTGCCAAGTGCGCGGCGTCATCCGCCGCCGTGCTGAACGCCATAGCCCATCCTGCTTTCCGCGAAAAAGGTTATTTCATTTTTTCCTTTTTCCGACTGTTGTCTTTGGCTCTCCAATACAAATCGTTCAGCGTACGGATCACCTTTTCCTTGTCCTCGTCGGTGAGCGCGCCGCCCGCAAACAGCGCGTTCGCTTGGTACAGCAGCGAATGCACGCCGGTATCCGGCAGCTCTTCCGTTTTGCCTTCCTCGTCCGTCAGCAGATAGTCGGCAGACACGTGGAACAGCTCCGCGATCCGGCCGTACACCGCCGTCTGTTTGGGATACATCCGGCACGACTCGTAGTTCTGGAACGTGCGCAGCGACACACCGATCGCCTCGGCCGCCTTGCTTTGCGACCATCCTTTTCGGCTCCGAAGCAGCCGAAGCTTTTCACCAAATTGCATAATGACCCTTCCTTTGTTCGGTTTTTGCCGGTTTGAATCCGGCAAAAAAATTCGTGAAATTTTTTTCATAAAAACTCTTGACAACGAAAGTTTTTGCGTGTATACTATTACCGTAACGACTTGCACACATCATATCACATCTCAAAGGCTTTGTCAAGAGTCTGGCGAAAAAAATTGCAAATATTCGGAGGAATTTTTTATGAAAACGAAAATTGTAGAGTCCGTCGAGTGGATCGCGGCCTATGCCATCGATTACGTTGGAAAAATTTTGCTCGGCGTAGGTGCCGTGCTCGCCTGCTTTGCCCCGCTGTTCATTTTTTAATATTCTTTGAATTCGGATTATTTTGCAGAAAAACAGTTGTAATTTGCGCAAATTTCTGTTATAATGGATACTGTCGATCACGACGCAAAGCGCCGTTGTCAATTTTCTGTAAAGGAGTCTATGTATGTATCGAATTGCTTCTAAAAAAAGCCTGAATCCGACCGTCACGATGATGGACATCGAAGCGCCGTTCGTCGCGAAAAAAGCGCGTCCGGGTCAATTCATCATTCTGCGGGTGGATGAGGACGGCGAGCGGATTCCGCTGACCATCGCCGGTGCCTGCCCCGAACAGGGCACGGTGCGGATTATTTTTCAGATTGTCGGTGCAACAACGGAAAAATTGAACCACAAAAACGAAGGCGAGTACCTGCACGACTTTGTTGGGCCGCTTGGGGTTGCCACCAAGCTGGACGGGCTGAAAAAAGTATGTATCGTCGGCGGCGGCGTCGGCTGCGCCATCGCGCTGCCCATCGCGCAGGCGCTGCACGATCGGGGCTGCTCCGTGACCTCCGTGATCGGATTCCGCTCCAAAGACCTGCTGATTCTGGAAGATGAATTCCGCACGGCGTCGGACGAGCTGATCGTCATGACCGACGACGGGTCGTACGGCCGGCACGGCAATGTGTGCGTCCCGCTGAACGAAAAATTTGCCGCGGGCGAGCGCTTTGACGAAGTCATCACGATCGGGCCGCTGATTATGATGAAATTTGTGGTACAAGCCACGCGCCCGACCGGTATCCCCTGCACAGTGTCGATGAACCCGATCATGATCGACGGCACCGGAATGTGCGGCGGCTGCCGCCTGACGCTGCATCAGGACGGCAAACCCGTCACCAAATTTGCGTGCGTGGACGGGCCGGACTTCAACGGCTACGAAGTGGACTTCGACGAAGCGATGGAACGCGGCGCGATGTACCGTACCTTTGAGCGCCACGCGTACGAAGAGACTTGCAATCTGTTCCAAAAGGAGGTTCGGTAATCATGGCTGCAAAACCCAATATGTCGCTCAAAAAAAATCCGATGCCTGCGCAGGAACCGGCGGTTCGTGCGCATAATTTCCGCGAGGTGGCGTGCGGCTACTCCGAAGAAGTCGCCATTGACGAAGCCATGCGCTGCCTGTCGTGCAAAAATATGCCGTGCGTCTCCGGATGCCCGGTCAATATTCACATCCCCGAATTCATCGCCAAAGTGAAGGAAGGCGACTTTGAAGGCGCGTACCAGATTATCAGCCAAACCTCGTCGCTCCCGGCCGTCTGCGGCCGCGTCTGCCCGCAGGAAACGCAGTGCGAGTCCAAATGCGTGCGCGGCATCAAAGGCGAACCGGTCGGCATCGGCCGGCTGGAACGCTTTGTCGCCGACTGGCACAATGCGCATTCTTCCGAAGTGCCGGCCGTCGCGCCGTCCAACGGTCACCGCGTCGCCATCGTCGGCTCCGGCCCGTCCGGACTGACCTGCGCGGGCGACCTGGCCAAAAAAGGCTACGCCGTGTCGGTATTTGAAGCGCTGCACACGGCCGGCGGCGTGCTGGTGTACGGCATTCCGGAGTTCCGTCTGCCGAAGTCGATCGTGCAGAAGGAAGTCGATCAGCTGGTCGCGATGGGCGTCGATGTCCAGACCAATATGGTCATCGGCAAAACGCTGACGATCGACGAGCTGTTTGAAATGGGCTACGAAGCCGTATTCGTCGGCAGCGGCGCCGGTCTGCCGAACTTCATGGGCATCCCGGGCGAAAGCCTGAAAGGCGTCTACTCCGCCAACGAGTACCTGACGCGCAGCAACCTGATGAAAGCGTACCGGGACGACCCGGTCACGCCGATCATGAAAGGCGGCCGCGTCGCCGTTGTCGGCGGCGGCAACGTCGCGATGGACGCCGCGCGCACGGCGCTGCGCCTGGGCGCGGAAAAAGTATACATCGTGTACCGCCGTTCGATGGAAGAGCTGCCTGCCCGCCGCGAGGAAGTGGAGCACGCGATGGAAGAAGGCATCGAATTCAAACTGCTGCACAATCCCGTAGAAGTCCTGGGCTACCACAATCCGGACGACAAGCGCGACCCGCGCAACGGCTGCGTCACCGGCCTGAAATGCGTGAAAATGGAGCTGGGCGAGCCCGATGAGCGCGGCCGCCGCCGCCCGATTCCGATCCCCGGCAGCGAATTCGACCTCGATGTGGACACCGTGGTCATCGCCATCGGTACCTCCCCCAACCCGCTGATTAAGTCTACCACCAAAGGGCTGGACGTCAACAAGCGCGGCGGAATCATCATCGAAGAATCCACCGGCGAAACCTCGCGTCCGCACGTGTTCGCGGGCGGCGACGCCGTCACCGGCGCGGCCACCGTCATCTCGGCCATGGGTGCCGGGAAGCTGGCGGCCAAAGCCATCGACGAACAGCTGATGGGTCACTGATATTTGCAATTTTCGGCCGTTTCCGCGCAAAAGGAAACGGCCGATTTTTTTGCGCCCCTTTACTTTTGCGCCGCTTTCTGCTATACTAAATAAGAACACCACTGCACGTTGGGAGGGCAGCCCCGTGGACGAAACACCCAAAGTTACCATAAATAAAATAAACCGGAGCGACTTGCAGCAATTTGGCATTCAGCTTATGCCATGCAGTTCCAACGTCGCGCTGACGCACAAGCACGAATTTCTGGAAATGGCGTATGTCGCGCGCGGAAAAGCGGTGCACACCTTCGGCGACGAAACCTGCACCATCACCGCCGGCAACTACTTCATCGTGGACTACGGCGAAACCCATTCCTACCATCAAATCGGCGACGAACCGCTGCTGCTCATCAATATCCTCTTTCTGCCGCGGCTGATCGACGAAACCCTGCGCGACTGCCGCAGCTTTCAGGAGCTGCTCCAAAGCTACCTGATCCGGTTCAGCTATTCGTCGCTGTGCCAGCCGCCGACGCGGCATATTTTCACGGACGACGGCGGCGAAGTGCGGGATACCATCCAGCAAATGCTGACCGAATACGGCGAGCGCCGCGCCGGATTCACCGAAATGCTGCGGTCGCAGATGATCCGCATCCTGATCCTGTCGATGCGCAAAATTTCCCGCACCGACATCGACGCCTCCAACGGGATGATCGCGATGCTCACCGACTACGTCCGCAGCCATTACAGCAGCGAAATCTGCCTGAGCGCGCTGTGCCGCCAGATGCATTACAGCCCGGCCTACGTCAGCAAAAAATTCCACGACGAAACCGGTACATCGTTCTCGGTTTATGTGCAAAAATATCGATTGGAGCAAGGCTGCCGCCTCCTAGCCAATACGAACGATCAAATCAGTAAAATCTCCGGCGCGGTGGGCTACACCAACACCAAGTATTTCACGGAACTGTTCCGGCGGCACATCGGGATCACGCCGCGCGAATACCGCCGCCGCGCGCACGCCCACCGGTAAACGAAAGGATGACGCAACGCATATGAAGCAAAATCGCAAAAAACAATGGATCGAATGGGCAATGGATCTTGGCGCCGACGGGATCGGCGGTGTGCTGTACAACATCGGTATTTACACGTTTGCCAAAAACGCCAATTTCGCCCCAGGCGGAATTTCCGGCCTGGCGCTGATTCTCAACTACCTGTGGCAGCTCCCCATCGGCCTGATGACGCTGGTGATGAATATCCCGCTGGTGCTGCTCAGCTGGCGGATCGTCGGCCGCAAATTCATCCGCAAAACCCTCTGCTCCATGCTGATCTGCACCGCGCTGGTGGATCTGGTTTTTCCGCTTACGCCGACGTACGGCGGCGCGCCGCTGCTGGCCGCGCTGTTTTCCGGCATCTCGATCGGCGCGGGACTGGGCATTTTGTACCTGCGCGGCTCGTCCTCCGGCGGCACCGATTTTCTGACCATGTCGATCAACAAACTGCGGCCGCACTGGTCGATCGGGATCATCACCATGAGCATCGATTTTGCCGTCATCCTGCTGGGCGGATTCGTGTTCCGCCAGGTGGACGCCGTACTGTACGGGCTGATTACGACGTTCCTCTCCTCGATGGTGATTGACAAAATCGTCTACGGCGCGGGCGCGGGCAAGCTGCTGCTGATTATCACCGACCACCGCGACGACGTCGCCGCCCGCATCGCGGACGTCAGCGGCCGCGGCTCCACCTCGGTTTCCGCCATCGGCAACTACACCAAACTGCCGCGCACCATCGTGCTGTGTGCGTGCTCGCGGTCGCAGGCGCACATGATTAAATCCGCCGCCCACGAAGCGGATCCCGCCGCATTCGTGATGTTTACCGACACCAGCGACGTGTTTGGCGAAGGCTTCACGGAACACGCAGAAAATGGATAATCCGATGGATTTTCCCGCATTTTTGGCACGATTCGGGCTGTCGCTCAATCCGCAGCAGCAGGACGCCGCCCGGCGCACGCGCGGGCACACGCTGCTGCTGGCCGTCCCCGGCAGCGGCAAAACGGCCGTGCTCATCGCGCGGGCCGGGTACCTGATCGCAGGCTGCGGCGTCCCGCCCGGCGCGGTGCTGACCATGTCGTACAACGTTTCCGCCGTGCAGGATCTGCGGCAGCGGTTCGCCGCGCAGTTCGGAGCCGCCGTTCCTGCGCCGGAGTTCCGCACGGTTCACGGCTTTTGCGCGGTGGTGCTTGCGGACTACGCGCGGCTGACCGGCAAAACGCTGTTCCGGCTGATGGACAAGCCGGGCGAAAATGCGCGGCTGCTGAGCCAAATTGCACTGGAAACGCTGCATATGCGTCCCAGCGACCTGCAATTGCGCGAGTTGCAGCGCAAACTTTCCGCCCAGCGCAACCGGATGGATGATAACGGCTCCGCCGGGCTGCACGATTTTCTGCGCGTCTATACGGAACGCAAAATCGCGCTGCGCGCCATGGATTACGACGATCTGCTCGAATACGCATTTCGCGCGCTGACGGCGCATCCGTCCCTGCTTGCGGCCTACCGCCGCCGGTTCCCGTACGTTCAGGTGGACGAAGCGCAGGATCTCTCGCCGCTGCAACACAAAATCGTCGACTGCATCGCGCAGACCGGCAGCCTGATGATGGTCGGCGACGAAGATCAGAGCATTTACGGCTTCCGCGCCGCGAATCCGGACGCGTTGTTTTCGTTTTCGACGCAATATCCCGACGCGAAAGTGATGACGCTGACGCAAAATTACCGCAGCACGCCGGAAATTGTGCGCGCCGCCAATGGCCTGATCGCGCGCAACACCGCCCGGCACCCCAAGCAAATGTGCACCGCCCGCCCCGGCGGTCCGGCTCCGCAGCGCGTCTGCGTCCGCAGCCGAATCGCGCAGTACGCACTGCTGGAAAGCATGGCCGCGGCTGCGCGCTGCCAAACGGCGTTTCTCTACCGCAACAATGACAGCGCCCTGCCGCTGATCGATCTGCTGACCGCGCACGGCATCCCGTTTTTCTGCCGGGAACACGACATTTCGTACTTCAATCAGCCCAAAATTGCCGATTTTTGCGCCATGCTGCGCTTTGTGCGCCAAATGGGAAATCCGGCGCTGTTTCGCGAGCTTTACCATAAATGGGGCGTTCCAATTCCCCGTGCCGCGATGGAGGCCACCCTGCCGCTGCACGCGCGCACGCCGGAAAAAGACCTCCCGGCCGTGCTCATCGCGTCCGAACTGCTGGACGAAACGGCCACCATCCAGCTCCGGACGCAGTACCGGCAGTGGAAGCGGATTGCGCGCATGAAATCCTTCGACGCGCTCCTCAGCCTCCGGAACGACACCGCCTTTGGCAAGCGGTTTTCCGCCAACAGCGATGTCCGGTTGGAGCCGCTGCTGGCGCTCGCCGCGCAGAATCCGGATGCCGACCGGTTTGCCGCGCGGCTGGAAACGCTGCGGACGCAGATGCGCGCCGGGTTCGGCGCCCTCGGATCGCCGATTGTGCTGTCCACGCTGCACGCGGCCAAGGGTCTGGAATTCGACCGTGTGGTACTTTTTGACGTTTATGACGGCGTCCTCCCCGCTGCGGTGGGCAGCGCGCAGTCGGCGGCGCAGCAGCTGGAAGAAGATCGCCGTCTGTTTTACGTTGGGGTCACGCGGGCGCGAAACGAGTTGTTGGTTTTGGAATACGGAAACGGGAAAAATCGGGTATCTTCGCAATTCGTGGACGAACTGTTCCGCGACCCCGAAAACGACCTGCCGCCGGACAGCGCATTCCGCTCCGGCGTCCGGGTGGTGCACCGCAAGTACGGCCCCGGCCAAATCGTTGATCGGCAAAAATCGATCATTTCCGTGCGATTTGATGACAAAACGCTGAAAAAAGCGGATTTACG
>CAJKBQ010000036.1 GCA_905198155.1 uncultured Eubacteriales bacterium | reverse complement strand
ATCCCGGTACACGGGAAGTCGCCGACCAGCGGGCGCGGTTCGTCGTTCAGCCCCAGCACCAGGATCAGCCCCCCGGCCTGGTACTCGCCGAGGAAGCAACCGGCGCGGCCGCCGATGACGATCACCGGCTTTTTTTCGCGGTAGGCTTTCATGTGAATCCCGGCGCGGTAACCCGCGTCGCCGCGGACATAGATTTCGCCGCCGCGCATGGCGTAGCCCGCGGCGTCGCCAATGCTGCCGTGGATCACGATCCGCCCGGCGTTCATCGTGTCGCCCACGGCGTCCTGCGCGTTGCCGTTGACAGTGATTTCCGCACCGCTCAGGTACGCGCCCAGCGCATTGCCGGGGACGCCGTCGATCTCGATCGATTTGCCGCCCATCCCGGCCGCGATAAACCGCTGGCCCAGGCAGCCGCGGATGCGGCACGGTGTCGGCGCGCGGCGGATGGCGTCGTTCAGCGCCGAGAAATTCAATGCTTTTGCGTAAATATCCATGGTGATTTTTCCCCTTTCTGCCGTCAGGTGGCCGCGGCGAGCGTCCGTTTGCGGTACGCGGCGCTCATCGCTGCGAGCGTTGGGTGCTGCTGCATCAATTCAAAATCGATGTCGCTGAGCGGCGTGCGGTTTCGGATGAGCGCAGTATAAATGCCGGCGCGCGCCACGTCGCCGATCAGCTCGAACCCGACGAGGCGGCCGTCCGCGACGTACAGCTTTTTGAGGTACGCGTCGCCGCACGATTCGATCGCGTCGCCGGTACGCGACCCGGCGGTCATCAGGTGCAGGCCGAAAAAGCCGATGGCATTCATGGGAATGGCCTGGTCGAACCGTTCCACGCCGCCCGCCATATTGACGCCCGCACAGTGACCCTGCATATAGGCGTTGGGCAGCAGCGCCATCACTTTGATCTGACCGTCCACTGCGTCGGCGGATTCGGTGCAGTCGCCTGCGGCGTATACGCCGGGCAGCGACGTTTGCGCGCACGCGTCGATCGTGATGCCGCGGCCGCACGCACCGCCCGCGTCGCGCACCAGCGCAGTATTGGCGCGGACGCCGACCGCCAGCACCAGCACGTCGAACGGGACGGCTGCGCCGCTTTTCATGTGTGCCGTGTGCGGTTCAAACCGCGCGACCGAATCGCTCAGCAGGAACGACAGGCCGTGCGATTCCAGATGGCGCTGCACGACGGATGCGCCGTCCGGGTCCAGAATACTCGACAGTACGCGGTCGGCGAGGTCGCACACGGTGATGGAGGCGACGCGGCCGTGCAGCCCTTCGGCGCATTTGAGGCCGATCAGCCCTGCGCCGACGATCAGCACGCGCGATTCCGGCGTGATCGCCCGCTCCAATGCCAATGCATCGTCCAGCGTCAGAAATCCGAACTGCGTAGGAACATCTTCCAGTCCCGTCATCGGTGGGACGAACGGCGACGACCCTGCCGCCACGCACAGCGCGTCGTACGGGAGGGTGGTATCGTCGTCCAGCGTGACGGTTTTCGCGACCGGATCCAGCCGGACGGCGCGGCCGTAGTGCACGGTACAGCCGTTGGCGTCGTAAAAATCCGCCGGGCGGTAGCCGATGCGGCCGAGGTCGGTTTTGCCTTCGAGGTAGTAGGAAATCAGCGGACGGCAGTACACCGGATGGTGCTCGGCCGAAACGATGGTGATCTGCCCGCCGGGATCCGCGCTGCGGATGCCCTCCACGCAGCCCGCCGCCGCAATTCCGTTGCCGATAATCACGTATTTTTTCATTGCGGTTCCCTCTCTTCGTACACGATTGCGCCGTTGGGGCATCCGGCGACGCACGCCGGTGTGCCCGACGCGTTGGTCAGGCACAGCTCGCACTTTTGCACCACGCCGTCGCCGTCCGGTGCAACCGCGCCGTAGGGACATACGAGCACACAAGTGAGGCAGCCGACGCATTTGCCGTGATCGATGCAGACTGCGCCGGATGCGTCGCGGTGCAGCGCACCGGAGATGCAGCTTTTGATGCACAGCGGGTCGGCGCAGTGGCGGCACTGCACGGCGTAGGTGATCCGGTCGTCGCCTTCCACACGGATGCGCGGATAAATCGGCTGGTCTTTGAGCGCTTTGACCATGTCGGCGCAGCCGGAGTTGGCAAACGCACAGTTGTATTCGCACAAGTGGCACCCCAGGCACCACTTTTCGTTGACATATACCCGTTTCATTCCCCTGCGTGTGAGATACCGAGAATCTCAAGCTCCTTTTCCGTCATACTCACGCCGCGCAGCATCAGTCGGTTCCCGCGCAGTGCTTCGATGGAGTTGATCCCCATCCCGCCCATCAGTTCTTTGATTTCGTGCCGCCAGGCGGTCATCAGGTTCACCAGGCGCTGCGCGCCGATGTCCGGATTCAGCCGCTTGACCAGTTCGGGGCGCTGGGTGGCGATGCCCCAATTGCACTTGCCGGTCTGGCAGGTGCGGCACAGGTGGCAACCGAGCGCCAGCAGCGCCGCCGTCGCGACGTAGCACGCATCGGCGCCGAGCGCAACTGCTTTGACCACGTCGGCCGCCGAACGGATGCTGCCGCCGACCACGAGCGAGACCTGGTTGCGGATGCCTTCGTCGCGCAGGCGCTGATCCACCGCCGCCAGCGCCAGCTCGATCGGGATGCCGACGTTGTCGCGGATGCGGGTGGGCGCTGCGCCGGTGCCGCCGCGGAAGCCGTCGATCGCGATGATGTCCGCACCGCTGCGGGCGATGCCGCTGGCGATGGCCGCAATGTTATGCACGGCGGCGACTTTGACGATGACGGGCTTTTTGTACTGCGTGGCTTCTTTCAGCGAATACACCAGCTGACGCAGGTCCTCGATGGAGTAGATATCGTGGTGCGGGGCGGGCGAGATGGCGTCGGCACCCTCCGGGATCATGCGAGTGCGGGACACGTCGCCGACGATCTTTGCGCCGGGCAGGTGGCCGCCGATGCCGGGCTTTGCGCCCTGCCCCATCTTGATTTCGATGGCGGCGCCGGCGTTGAGGTAGTCTTCGTGGACGCCGAACCGGCCGGACGCAACCTGGACGATGGTGTTTTCGCCGTAGACGTAGAAGTCTTCGTGCAGGCCGCCTTCACCGGTGTTGTAGTAAATGCCGAGTTCCTTGGACGCGCGGGCAAGGCTTTCGTGCGCGTTATAGCTGATGGAGCCGTAGCTCATGGCGGAAAACATCACCGGCATACTCAGCTCCATCTGCGGCGGCAGTTCGGGAATGATCCGGCCGTCGGGATCGCGGTGGATTTCGGCGGGCTTTTTGCCGAGAAACACTTTGGTTTCCATCGGCTCGCGCAGCGGGTCAATCGGCGGATTCGTCACCTGCGACGCATTGATGAGGATCCGGTCCCAATACACGGGCAGCGGCTTGGGGTTGCCCATGGACGACAGCAGCACGCCGCCGCTTTGGGCCTGTTTGTAGATTTCTTTGATGGTGTCCGGCTGCCAGTTGGCGTTTTCGCGGAACGTGCAGTCGTTTTTCACAATCTTCAGCGCGTGCGTGGGACACAGCGACACGCAGCGCTGGCAATCGACGCATTTCGATTCGTCGCTGAGCATGAGATGGCTTTCTTCGTCGTATGTGTGCACCTCGTTGGCGCACTGTCGTTCGCACACGCGGCAGGCGATGCAGCGGGCGGGGTTGCGCACCACCTCAAACTCCGGAAAAATATAGGGCACTGCCATTAGTACGCACCTTCCTTTACGTTCACGATCACCGGTTCGCCGCCGGCCGGGGCATAGATGTGCGCGGCATCCGGCGCCATGACGCGGATGGCCGCTTCTTCGCTGGCGATGTACACGCAGTCGTCTTTGTCCGCGACGACCATCGACCGCAGTTTCAGCCGGTCGTTGAGCGCCATCAGGCCGCCGTTGAATCCCAATATAATGGAGAACGGTCCCGTCACCAGCAGGCTGGGGTACAGCTTGCGCAGGTAGGCCAGCTGCGCGGCTTCGTCGGGCGATTTGGTGCGGATGGTGCTCCAGAACGGCGCGGCGATCACGGAGGCGGCTTCGCGCAGCGTCAGACCCTGACGGCGGAGCAGGTAGTCCGCGATGTAGGTGATGACCTCGGTATCGGTTTGCAGCGTACATTTGTAGCCGAACATCTCAATGTAGCGGCGGTTGGCGTCGTAGGACGAGATTTCGCCGTTGTGGACGATGGAATAATCCAGCAGCGCGAACGGATGCGCGCCGCCCCACCAGCCGGGTGTATTGGTGGGGTAACGGCCGTGCGCCGTCCAGGAATAGGCTTCGTATTCGTCCAGCCGGTAGAAGCGGCCGACGTCCTCCGGGAACCCGACGGCTTTGAACGTGCCCATGTTTTTGCCGCTGGAAAAGACGTATGCGCCGTCGTAGTTCGTGTTGATATACATCACGGTGCGGGCGACGTACTCTTTTTCGTCCAGCTGCAAACGGGACAGCACGCTCGCCAGCGGTGCCAGAAAATAGCGCCGGATGAGCGGGATGTCGGTGATTTCGGGAATTTTCCGGATCGGGATGTTTTCGTCTTTCACGATTTCAAACCGGTCTTTCAGGAACTGCTCGCAGGCGATGCGGGCGTCATTGTTGTCGTAGAAAATGTGAAACGCGTAGAACTCGTGGTACTCCGGGTAGATGCCGTACCCGGCGAAGCCGCCGCCCAGGCCGTTGGAGCGGTCGTGCATGGGGATCATGCTTTCGATGATTTTATCGCCGGTCATCCGGCGGCCTTCGCGCGAGATCACCGCCGAGATCGCGCACCCGGACGGGATCCGGATTTGGCCTTCTTTCAACATATGCCCTCGTCCTTTCATGAAAAAAGCAAAAACAAAGGCGCTCATTCACGCACGGGGACGCACCCCGGGGATGAATGAACGCCTTTGCTCATTACAAAGCATTATAGCACAGGAAAACGCATTTGTCAATCGGTTTTGCAATTTTTTTGCGGTAAAATTGCAGGATTCACGCTTCTGCGCGGCCGTAGAGCTTCACGATCTCGCCGACGATGTCGGTGTGCGAAAAATCGCGGTTGTACAGGATGCGCGTTTCGCGCACCATGCTGAGATTTTCGATGGGGAGGGCGGCGATTTTGCCTTTTTGCAGCTCGTCCAGGCACGCGCTCCGCGGCAGGATGGACACGCCCAGCCCGCGGCGGATCAGGTCTTTGATGGTGGCGATGTTGTCCACTTCCAGGATCACGTCGAACGACGCGATTGACGCGCCGCAGCTTTCGAGCGCGGATTCAAACAGCGTGCGCGTGGCGGACGCCGGGGTGCGCAGGATCATCTTCTGCTGGCGCAGCTGCGCGAGCGTGACCATCCCCTGGCGCGCGAGCGGGGAATCGGCCGCCATCACGCACATCAGTGCGTCGGTACCGAGCATGGTGGCGGAAAAGCGCGGATTATCGCCTGCGCCGTCCACAATCGCGAGATCGATTTCGTAATTTTCCAGCTTATCATAAAGAATTTGAATGGGTTCTGTAAAAAGAATAATTTTGAGTCCGGTACGCCCGGCGCTGAGCTTGGCCAGCACCGCCGCCGTCTGGTTGCTTTCTGACGTGTGGGTGATCCCGATGCGCAGCACCGACAGCCGCCGCCCGGCGCTTTGCAGCTCCTGGCGCATTTTTTCGTTGAGGGCGTTCATCCGGCGGGCGTATTTGACGACGATTTCGCCCTGCGTGGTGAGGCGCAGACCGAGTTTGCTGCGGATAATCAGCGGCGCGCCGACCTCTTCTTCCAGCTGGCGGATGTGGTGGCTGACGGCGGGCTGGGTCATGTACAGCTGCGCCGCGGCGCGGGTGAAATTGCCGGTATCTACCACGGCGAGCAGCGTTTTGAGTTTGGAACCGAGCATAAATTTATCATTCCGTTTCTGAATCATAGGCTAACAAATTATAATTTGCTTTTATCTGAAAAATAGTATATCATAGTCTGTATCAAATTGCAAGCCCGGAAGGAAGGATTCTATGCAGCAAACATTTTACGATCGGCTGAACAGCGCGTCGCCGGTGTCGGCGATTATCATATCAGTGGCGCTGATGCTGATCGGCGGGTTCGCCGCGACGCGCGTTACCAAACGGCTGCGGCTGCCGAACGTCACCGGATACATCGTCGCCGGGATTTTGATGGGGCCGTACGGGCTGAATCTGGTGCCGAGATCGGTCATCGGCGGGATGGACTTCATCGCGGACATTGCGCTGGCGTTCATCGCATTCAGCACCGGAGAGTTTTTCCGGTTTGAAACGCTGAAAAAAAGCGGCGCGAAAGTGCTGGTGATTACGGTGCTGGAAGCGCTGACGGCGTCGGTGCTGGTGTTCGGCGTGACGTATTTTGCGCTGGGACTGGGACTGAATTTTTCGCTGGTACTCGGCGCGCTGGCCGCCGCAACTGCGCCGGCGTCCACGGTGATGACGATCCGGCAGACGGGCGCGCACGGCGATTTCGTGGAGACGCTGCTGCAAGTGGTCGCGCTGGACGACGTGGTGGGGCTGATTGCGTACAGCGTTGCCGTGTCGGCGGCGCTGGCGTCGATGACCGGGGCGTTCCGGATTGGGAACGTACTGCTGCCGCTGCTGACGAACGTCGGCGTGTTCGTGCTGGGCGGCGTGTTCGGGTTGTTTTTGAAACTGCTGCTGAACAACCGCTCCACCGACAACCGGTTGATCGTGTCGGTGGCGCTGCTGTTCGCGTTTTGCGGCATTTGCGCGCTGCTGGACGTATCGCCGCTGCTGGGGTGTATGTCGATGGGGATGATTTACATCAACCTTACGGACGATTCGCGGCTGTTCAAGCAATTGAATTATTTCAGCCCGCCGATTCTGCTGCTGTTTTTCGTGCGGTCGGGGTTGAATTTTGACCTGCGCGCGCTGGTCAATACGTCCGACACCATCGGTTCTGTCCCGCTGCTGGCGGTGGGCGTGGTATATTTCGTCACACGTATCGCCGGAAAATATGGCGGCGCGTTTTTGGGGTGCGCGCTGGTACACAAGACGCGCGAAGTCCGCAATTACCTGGGGCTGGCGCTGATTCCGCAGGCCGGGGTGGCGATTGGGCTGGCGGCGATGGGCGCGCGGACGCTGGGCGGCGACACGGGCACGGCGCTGGAAACGATCATTCTGGCGTCGAGCGTGCTGTATGAGCTGATTGGCCCGGCGTGCGCGAAGCTGGCGCTGTTCAAGTCCAAATCGTATGCGGCGAAGCTGGAAGATTTGGTGCCGGATCCGCCGACGACGTCGGACAACGAAGTGGAGCAGCTGATCGCGCGGATTCAGGCGATTCAGAACGATCTGCCGCGCCACGACAATCCATATTATGAGGACGAACAGGCATTTTCGGAGGCAGCGGAAGAGCATTATCAGCAGATTGGACGGACATTGCCGCAAAGGAGGCATTCCAAATGAAAATTTTACAAATTTCAGATCCCATCGCGCAGGCGCTGGGCAGTTGGTCGCAGGAATTGGGCGTGGGCGCGGTGGCGCTGCGGATTGGGTTGGTGATTGTACTGGCGTCGGTGATCGGGTGCGAACGGTCGAGCAAACGGCACTCCGCCGGGCTGCGGACGTTCGTGCTGGTATCATTCGCCTCGACGGTTTCGATGATGCTGGACGTGTATTTGATGGAAGCGTTTGGGTGCCGGATTCCGGTGCTGTCCGGCGCGGCGGTGATTGCGGCGGCGCTGGTCAGCGGGAATTCGATTCTGTTCAGCTCCCGCAGCCAGATCAAGGGGCTGACAACCTCGGCCGGACTGTGGGCATGCAGCATTTTGGGATTCACCGTCGGCGCGGGGCTGTACACCATCGGGCTGATCGCATATTTTGCGCTGCTGTGCATTTTGGCGTGTCTGCCGCCGTTTGAATCGTACCTGAAAAACCGCTCCAATCATTTTGAGATTCATTTGGAACTGAAAAGCAGCGCATATCTGCGCGATTTTGTCACGGTCAGCCGCCGGTTGGGGCTGCGGATTGACGACATTGAATCGAACCAGGCGTATGTGGGGTCCGGGCTGAGCGTGTACACGATTACGATCACGATTTGCAGCGCGGAGCTGAAAAAGTACAAAACGCACCGGGAGATTATTGAGGCGATTCGGTCGCTGGATTATATTGGGTATGTGGAGGAGTTGAATTGAGGGGATGCGGAAGTACGATGCCCTGCGAAAATAGAATTTGAGGCGGGTCGTACGGGAGCAGAGGTTTTTTGCAACATTGCAATTGCTCTGCGGCTTATGGCAACTCCTTCAGCCTTAGCGGTATCTGCGGGCGGCCGACGCAGTCACCGCTACCGCAGGCAGCACACCGCCGACGCAGTCGCGGCCAAGAGGGCGCCAGTTAATGAAAGATCCATGGAATCGGGAATATTTTCTTCAACCGCAGTGTTTATTCCTACATTACACCACACTCGCAATTCATTTCCATTTTCTGTCCCGGTTTCGAGGGGAAGCCGGGGCATTTGCAGCCGCCCGATCGACCAGGTGGACGATTACCTGCGTCGGATCCGCCTGTCCGGCGGCGACGAGCTGAACAAGATTTACAGCGACGCGTATCAGGCGTATTTGGCGGCAAATAAGTAAATTCCCCCGCTGCACGCATAAAAATCCCGCCCTATCGGGTGGGATTTTTTATACTTATCTATAATTTCTACTGCGTTTTACCCTTTGATCCCGGACGTGCTGATCCCCTCGACCAGACTTTTCTGAAAGATCAGGAACAGAATCATGATCGGTACCAGCGACAGCACCGACATGGCCAGCATGGGGCCGTAGTTGGTCGATACTTCGTCGCTGTATAGCTTCAGCGCGTATGCGACCGGGTAATAGGCCGGTTTGTTGAGGTAAATCAACGCCGAGTAAAAATCGCCCCATGCACCGATAAACGTCAGTACCGCAACCGAGCACAGCGCCGGAACAATCAGCGGCAGCATGATCCGTCCGTATAGCCCGAACCACCCGCATCCGTCGATGGTCGCGGCTTCGTCCATATCGCGCGGGATGTTTTTCATGAACTGCATCAGCAGGAACACGTTGAACGCGCCGCCGCCGAACCAGCACGGCAGGAGCAGCGGTTTCCATGTGCCGACCCAGCCAAAGTCGTTAAACATCAGGTACTGCGGGATTTGCAGCGCCATGCCCGGCAGGCACATGGTGCCGATCATGATCGCAAACCACAGCTTTCTGCCTTTGAACGGGATGCGGGCAAAGGCGTATGCGGTAAGGCTGCTGGAAATCACGGTACCGACCGTGCGGACAATCGTCATGATAAACGAGTTTTTGAAGAACGTCGCGAACGTATACCGGGCAAAGCCTTTCCAGCCGTGAATATAGTTTTCGATCGTCGGATTGCGCGGAATCAGGTTTTGCGCGGTGCGCATGATCTCATCCGACGGTTTCAGCGACGACGACACCATCCAGAACAGCGGGTACAACATCGCAAAGCTGGCCAAAATCATCAGCACATGGTAGATGGTGCGAAGCGTGATTTTTTTGATATTCATCGTCTCGCCCTCCTCACAGCCGGTCGTCCTGGTAATACACCCATCCGGCGGACGAGCGGAACACCAGCGCGGTCATCAGCACGATCACGATCATCAGGAACCACGCCATTGCGCTGGCGTACCCCATGTGCTTATAGGTGAACGCCTGCTGGTACTGGTACAGTCCGTAGTACAGCGTCGAATTCAGCGGTGCGCCGCCCGAAATCAGGAACGCGGAGTTGAAGGACTGCATGGAACCGATGATACCGTTGACCAGATTAAAGAAAATGCACGGCGTCAACATCGGCAGCGTGATCTTGAAAAACCGTTTCACCGGGCCTGCGCCGTCCACGATGGCGGCTTCGTGCAGGCTTTTCGGGATATCTTTGATTCCTGCCAGGAAAATCAGCATTTGCGAACCGAATTGCCACACGCCAAGCAGCAGCAGCACATACAGCGCCGTTTTGGTATTGCTCAGCCAGTTGACGGTCGGCAACCCGACGGACGACAGAATTTTGTTGAACACACCGTCGTTGCCCCACAGCTGCTTCCACGTCATGGCCACAGCCACGCTGCCGCCGAGCAGCGACGGCAGGTAAAACGCTGCGCGGTAAATTCCGGTCATCTTTGTGGTTCTTGCCAGCAGCACTGCAACCAGCAGCGAAAAAATCAGTTTCAGCGGCACCTGGATCACAGCCAGCTTGCAAGTAACCTTAAACGATATCCAGAATTTCTCGTCGGCTGTAAACATTTGAATATAGTTCTGAACCCCAATCCAGTTCGACTTTGACACAACGTCGTAGTCCGTAAACGACAGGTACAGTGAATAAACAAACGGATATACCGTATACACAAACAATCCGATCAAAAACGGCAGTATGAATAAGTAGCCGACTAAGTTATTGTGCCGGGACTGCACGGAACCTTTTTTCATGAAAAACCACACACTTCCTATCTATCAAAAAAGGCGGGTGGAACCCTTCCATCCGCCTTTTGCTCGAATCCCAGAATATTGCTTATTCTGCTTTCAGAATGCTATCCATCTTTGCAATGTCCTCTTTGGCTCTTTCAGCAACATTGCTCTTGTTAACTGCTCCGTATATAATTTTCTCTTCTGTTTCTGCTATCACCGCTTTTACTTCATCACCCGATGAAGGATCCGGCGGATAAACACCTGCAACATGCCCATTTTCCAGCAGGCTTTGGAATTCGGCATACTTCTTTTGATCAGGTGTCAGCTTATCAGAAAGTTCTTCTCTGAGTTTGGAATTAATCGGCAACCCGCGATCGATCCCGCAAATTTCGAATGCACGAATATCGTTCGTGTAAAGATTAATAAACGCAGCCGCCAGCTCCGGCTCTTTGGAGTTTGCCGCAATTGACCACAGCTGGTTTGGTTTCAGATAAGTCGGGTTCGCACACTTCTCCGTAGAAGGCAGCGCGAACAACTGCAAATCTTTCCCCGACTCTTTGCTATAATTTTCCACATTGTTGGTGAAACCAAAAAACGCCCAATACTTACCAGAGCTGAATTTTTCTGCATCCGTGCCATCTGTTTTGGTTTCCGGATTCGGGATGTACCCGTATTCCACGCCTTCAATCAGCTTTGTTAAGTAATCAACATAGTTTTCTTCCGACAATCCGCAGGACTTTCCGTCTTTTCCGTACAAAACTTCTCCATACAATGTTGATACCCAGCTTCCATAGACGTTATTAATCAACATTGCACCTGTTTTATCATAAATCGTTTCACAAGCCTTAATGAATTCATCCATCGTCGGCGTTGCACTAATGGTTACTCCGGCTTCTTTTGCGATTTCAGGATTGTATATCCACGCCGGTGCGTTCATTCCAGTCACAATTCCATATGTTTTCCCGTTAAACTTGCCACCCGAAATAGAAGATTCCGCAACATTGCTCAGGTCAATTTTTTTGTCGGCAATCAAAGAATCCAGTTCCATCAGCAAGCTGCCGTCTATATACTGGTTCATATATGCATAGTTCATCTGAATTACGTCCGGCAAGGTTCTGGACGCCGCGTGGGTCGTCATTTTGGTCCAATAATCGCCACCGCCGAAGTATTGCACATCTATTTTCAGATTTTTATAGTCCTTTTCGAACTCTTCAATCAGCTTCGTCGTAGCCGTGTGACGGGAATCGCTCCCCCACCACGCAATCGTAAATTTCGTATCCTTATAATCCTTCTCCGGCTGCTGGCTTACCGCAGGCGCAGCAGAGGACGGTGCCTGGCTGGCGGGCGCAGCGGACGAAGCGGGGGTTTTCGCGCAGCCGGCCAGCGCAGCGATCATCAAAACTGCCAAGGCCAGCGCCAAAGCGCGCACAAACTTTTTCATAAAATCAAGCTCCTTCGTAATGTTCCGCCCGCAGCCCAGAGCCAGCCGCGCGGCGGCAGAATATTTTGCCGCGCCGAAGCTCTGATCCGGCGCGCCGCAGGTGATGTTCACCTTGCATTCATATTCTATCAGAAAATTGCACCATTTTCAATCCAGATTCACGCGTTCTTATTCAAAAAATCAGACAATGACCGCGGGATTCTCCTGATAATCCTTCGGCGTGACCCCGGCGTAGCGTTTGAACATGGTGAAAAAATACTGGACATTGTTCCCAAACCCAACCTGTTCGGCGATTTCGTACATTTTGGGCGCGGCAGGCGACCGCAGCAGCGCCATCGCGTGCTCCATCCGTACTTTCAGCAGATAATCGCTGAATTTCATGTTCATTTTCTGCACGAATTTTTTGCCCAAATACTGCACGTTCATGTGCACCACCTGGTCGGCGACGAATTGCAGCGTCAGGCTGGGCGTCGCGTAATGATCCGCCACATACCGCACCACCTGATCCACTCCGGATCCGTTGGCCTCCAGCCCGGCATCGATCTCCGCCAGCAAAACTGCCGTCTGCTTCACCAATTCCTCCGGCGAATTGTAAAAATCGTTCAGCCGCCGCATCATCTGCTTCGGCATCAGCATCACGGCTTCGTACCGCGTCGCCAATTGCAGCGCCGCTTCGCTCAGCAAGCTGTAATCGCCGTACCGGCGAATCAGCGTCTCCACCTGCGCCGCGTGGAACTGCCCGCCCTCCGGCTGAATGTCCAGCAACTCCGCAGCGATGCGCGCCACCGCCTTTTTCCGCTGCTCGAACCGGTAAATGCTGCCGGTTTCCGTGCGTTTCACCGCCGCGATGCACCGTTCCAGCGCCGCCATCAGCTGCTGCTTGGTGCAGGGTTTCAGCAAATAGTCGCAGCACCCCTGCTGAATCGCGCCTTTCAGCAGCTCAAATTCGCCGTACCCGGACATAATCAGGCATTGCAGCGTGGGGTACATCTCCTTCGCGCGCGCGATCAGTTCCAGCCCGTCCATCACCGGCATTTTGATATCTGTCATCAGGATATCCGGCCGGTCGTTGACCATCCGCGCCAATGCATCCGGCCCGCTTCCGCAGCTCCCGACAATCTGAATCCCCAGTTTTGTCCATGGCAGCAGCGTGCGAATCGTCTCCCGCACCGGCGTCTCGTCGTCCACAATCATCAGCTTATACATATGAAAATCCTCCTCAAATTTAATATTACAAAATTATTGTGACAATGTCAAGTTCCCAACCTTGGGTTTTTCACGTTTTGGCACGTGCAGCGGCACCACGACCGTCACCATCGTCCGGCCGTTTTCCGACGCAAATTGCAGCCCATATTCTTCCGAAAATGCCAGCTGAATCCGCTGCTGAATATTCCGCAGCCCCACGCCCGTCCCGCTGGGCGACAGCTTCCCGTTTTGCAGGCGCTCCAAAATATCCGGCGGAATCTCGGAGCCGTTGTTTTCGATGGTGATGTGCGCGTTTTCGCCGCATACCGCCCCATAAACGCGCACCCGGCACGGTTCCAGCGTCTGCTCCAACCCGTGGCGGATCGCGTTCTCCACGATCGGCTGCAACGTCATCCGCGGCATCTCCGTGTGCTCGAACCCCGGCCCCACTTCTTCTGAATATTCCAGCCGCTCGCCGTACCGCGCCTGCTGAATCGCCATGTAGTCGCGAATCAGCGCCAATTCGTCGGCCAGCGGGACGGTCGTCTCCCCCCCGGCCATCGACGCCCGCAGCACGCGCGACAGCTGCTGCGTCAGCTCGGCGGTCTCTTCGTCCTCGTTGCGGTACGCGCACCACACGATGGACGACAGCGTGTTGAACAGAAAATGCGGCTGAATCTGCGCTTGCAGCTGGCGGTACTGCGCCTCTTTGAGCAGCAGCATTCGGGTATAATTTTCGTCCGACAATCGCCGCGCCTCGCGCGCCATCCGGTCAAAATGACGGTGCAGCCGCCCGATTTCATCGGTGCGTTCGGCGTATCGCGAATCCGGCTCGTCCGGCGGCAGCATTCCTTTGCGGTAATCGTCCATCTTTTTCACCAGCCGTTCCAAATGCCGCACGATCCCGCGGATCATTTGCTGGCACACCAGCAGTGTGACCAGCGCAATCAATGCCGTCAGCGCGCTCGACTGTCTGTTTGCCGAACGGATCGAGTCCCGAATCTCGCCGTACGGCGTCCGCACCACATACAGCCACTCCCGCGACCGGCTTTGCACCACAAAGTCGTCCCCGTCGATCGACCAGCCGTCCGAATCCAACGGCGTGCCGCCCCCGTCGTCGTACAGGCATTCGCCGTTCATATACACTGCCAGCGCCAGCTTCACATTGACCTGGCCGTACTGCGCGTTGATCCGCTGCAAAATCCCCGCCACATCGATCTCGCCGACCATCACGCCCAGGTCGGTCAGCGCCAGCCCTTTTGTCTGCCGAATCTCGCGTACCACCAGCAGCCGGCCGTCCACCGTCATCAGCCGCTTCATCCCCTCATCCGCAACGCCGACTTCGTACAGCTGCGTCAGCGAAATCGCATCCGTCACCGGCCGCGCGCCGGTATACCGCTCCCCGTCCTCGTGCATAATGCAGAACGTGCGGAACTGCTCGTTGCGGTACAGCATATTGGACAGCCGCGTGTTCAGCGCTTTTTGCGCCTCGCGCCACGTCTCCGTCCCGAACTCGGCGCCGCGCATCGACATCAGCGCACCCTGCACCCCTTCGTCGCCGATCACGCTTATGGTGAACACGTCAATTTTCTCTATTTCCACTTCAATCTGCTGCGCGCACGCCGTCAGCACCTGCGCCGTTTTCACATACAGCTGCTCGTCGTACGCGTCATACGCCACGCCGCGGCTGGCATATTCCCCGGTAAACAGCGCCGCGCACAGCAGCACCAGGATTGCGATGAATTTTTGCATCAGGGTTCGTCTTTCAAACCAACGGATCACACGTTCGCGCTTCATTTTTTGGGTCTCCTTCTTCATTTTTAAGAGATATTTTATTAAGTATAGCATATTTTCGGCTGCCGCGGGTCAATTTCCGCTGAAATTTGCAGAAAAAACGCTGTTTTCTGCACAAAGATTTGCCCGATATTTTTGCATATTTTTTCGCAAAAAACGCCTTGTGGAAGATAGTGCACCATTATGGAAGATTTTAGGGTTTACAAATTGATCTTGTTGTGTTAGAATCTATTTAACGAGCAAAGCCCATGGAAATGCGCGTTCCGAATTGCAATCCGGCCGGGGCAATCGGGACACGCGATGGGCATCGTTGAAATTTCATTTTAGAAGGGACAGTCATTTTATGAAAAAGCACAGCAAGAAAATCTTTGCGGCGCTGGCGTTGATTTTGGCGTTGGCGTGCGCGCTGACCGCCTGCGCTCCGGCCGCTGCATCCAGCGGGAAAACGGAATCGAAGGCGTCGGAAGTCCCGGCCTCGTCCAAAGCGGAGGAAAAACCGGTGACGGTGAAGTACATTAACCGCGACGCTAAACCGGACAGCGGCGACTACGACGCAGCCTGGAAAGCCATCAACGATCTGCTGCTGAAAAACATCAACTGCACCATCGACGTGGAATTCCTCGGCTCCGGCGACAAGGCGCAAATGGCGCTGAAATACGCCGGGAACGAACAGTTTGACTTCGCGTTTGACGCCACTTGGTGGGGCTACGCGGCCAATGCCGCCAACAACGCCTATCGCGAATACACGATGGACGAAGTGAAGCAGTATATGCCGTATATGTACGAAAAAATGCCCGCCATCGGCTGGAAGCAGTCCGAAATCAACGGTAAAATGTACATAATCCCGAACCTGAAATGGGAGTACAACTACTCCGTCGTGATGTACCGCGGCGATTTGCTCGAAAAGTACGGCATGAGTGACCTGAAAACGCTCGACGATATGGAAAAATACATGGAAAATGTCGTGAAAAACGAGTCCGGCATCGAGCCGTTTTTTAACAATGATCGTGTTGCGGATATTTACCTGTACAATCCGAACGGTTGGATCACGTCATATTCCGGGTTCTACTATCGCGCCAAAGAAACCGCCAATCCGTCGGTGTTTTACAACGTAATGACCGACGAATACATGGCGTACGCAAAGAAAATGCGCGAGTTCTACGAAAAAGGGTTCTGCTCGCCGGACGCCGCCAACGATTCCTCTTCGCCGAAAACGAAGTTCGAAACCGGCTTGCAGGCCACCTACCTGACCAACGCGGGTTCTGCGACGAACATTGCAACCAGTCTGGCGGAGTCGCATCCGGAGTACAAGATCAAATTCTTCAACCCGTCCATGGGCGCGCCGGTGGTCAATACTTCCTTCTGCTCCAACGGCTGGTCGATCAACCGACGTGCGGAGCATCCGACGCAGGCGATGCAAATTATCAATTTCTTCTATTCCAGCGAGGAATGCCAGAAACTTCTGTGCTGGGGATTTGAGGGCGTCAACTACGACATGAAAGACGGCAAAGTCATCACCCGCAAAGACGTTCCGGCCGACCAAGTGCATAACATCGGCTGCAACTGGAACATGAGCAACACGCTGATTATCAATGCAATCGACGGCACGCCGAAGTACGAGGGATATGACGAGATTGCTGCGGATTACGAAAAGAACACGTTCCAAAACCCGATGCAGGCGTTCAACTTCGACCGCACCGCAGTGGAAACCGAAGTCGCGAATGTCAGCGCAATTGAGACGGAATACAAATCAATTGTCTACGGGATGAACGCGGACGTGGAAGCCACCGTCAGCGAATACCGTCAGAAGCTCAAAGATGCCGGTTTGGACAAAGTCCAGGCCGAGTACGACCGCCAGATCAAAGAATTCATGGCGTCGTACAGCAAATAAGTTTACAAGACTCCCCCGTCCCGCGCGCGGCGCACGGCCGTCACCAAACACCGCGCAGCGGGCGGCTGGAAAATGTCGTTTCCTTCAAAACGGATGCAGGAACCCTGCACCCAAAAAACCGCGCCGGGCAGCAATACCCGGCGCGGTTTCTGATTGTCCCGGCCAGCAGATCAAATCAGTGCCTGTCCGTTGATCGTCAGCCTGAACAGCAACCCCAGCTTTTCCGCCGCTTTGCGGCACAGCAGCATCCGCCCGAGGAAAATCTCGAAATAATCCATAATGCTGCCGTATTGCGTGTCAATGTCCAGCGAAAGCGTGATGGTGGTGTGCGCGTCGTCAATATTCAGCGATGACGACTGCACCGAGTAGTTGACCCGGTCGTGAATGTCGAAACTGGTAATGTCGCGGTTGCGCACGCGGCTGCGCCGCACGTCGGACTTGTCCGCCAGAATCAGCGCTGCCGACAAATCGTCCACCGGCACACCGGTACCTTCGTCGTGATTCCCGATGGCGGTCACAATCCGCGCGATATCCGCTGCGGGCAGGTTCAGCCGATCCAAAATCCGGAACGCCATCACCGCGCCGCTCTGCGAGTGATCCACCCGGTTGACCAGGTTGCCGATGTCGTGCAGATACCCGGCGATTCCCGCCAGTTCGATCTCGTGCGCGTCGTGACCCAGCGTGCGCAGAATCTCCTGCGCGGTGTCCGCCACACGCGTCACATGCGCAAAGCTGTGCTCCGTGAATCCCAGCGCTGCCAGCGACTGATCCGCCTGGCGGATATACGTTTGAATGGCCTCGTTTTTGCGAATTTCCGCATAAGTTGTCATAAATCATCTCTCCTCATTTTTCGGTAATATCTCATCCAGCAGCGCACGCATCGCCGATTCAAACGCGCGGTCGTCGGCGGCCGTGCGCTTCGGCGGGCCTTTCAGGTGGTGCTTGCCGCTCGCACGGCGCTGCTTTTTCGCCGCGTAACGGTCGGCCAGCAGCCTGTCGATGTTGCCGTCGGTGTATCGCCGGCCGCCGGGATGCAGCGCGTACGCCCCGCGCCCCAGCGCCAGCGCCGCCACACCGTAGTCCTGCGTAATCACGATATCGCCCGGCGCGCACCGATTGGCCAGCGCCAAGTCCGCCGAATCCGCGCCCGGATCCACCGTGACGCACTGCGCACCGGCGACGTGCTGCGCGTGGTTGGTGTCGCACACCAGCACCACCGGAATCCCGCGCGCCGCTGCCATCCGCGCGGCAATCACCGTTACCGGGCACGCGTCGGCGTCGATCAATACTTTCACGGGCGATACCCCTCCCCTGCCGTTGATTTCTGCAATTGTGTTTATTGTACCACAAAATTCGGGCGTTGTAAATCCTTGTTTGTTCATCGAAAGATCAAATTTTATTCACGCCCGCCCCGCTATCCATTTGTGCCAAAAAAACTTCGCAACATTTGGCACACGATCTTTTCGTTTTGTCTTGCAAAGCACAAAAAAACACGCTATAATAGAAGTAAACTCAGTGATAAAGGAGCGATTTTGATGAGTATGTTTCCGATTGCATTGCAGCTGTACTCGGTGCGCGACGATCTGGCCGCGGACTTTGAAAGTACGCTGCACAAAGTAAAAGAAATGGGCTACGACGGCGTGGAGTTCGCCGGACTGTACGGCCACACCCCGGCGCAGGTGCGCGAAATGTGCGACCGCGTGGGGCTGAAACCGCTGTCAGCGCACGTCCCGTTTGTCGATATGATGGCGGATCCGGAAGGCGTGCTGGCCGATTACAAGGCCATCGGCTGCGAATACATCGTGATCCCGTACCTGACCGAGGAGTACCGGCCGGGTCAGCCGAAGTTCCGGGAAGTGATCGACGGCGCACGCACGCTGGGCACCATCGCCAACAAACTGGGCATGAGCCTGGGGTATCACAACCACGATTTTGAATTCACCAAACTCGACGGCAAATATGCGCTGGATATTCTGTACACCGAAGTCCCTGCCGATCTGCTCAAAGCCGAGCTGGATACCTGCTGGGTCAGCGTCGGCGGCGAAAACCCGGCGGACTACATCCGCAAATACGCGGGCCGCGTGCCGGTGATCCACCTGAAAGACTACGTCGGCACCAAGAGCGCGCATATGTATGCGCTGATCGGAATCGACGACAGCAAGGCCGACGCCGCCGACGAAACGCAGGCGTTTGCGTTCCGCCCGGTCGGCAGCGGCAAGCTGGACTTCCCGGCGATTCTCCAGGCGTGCAGCGAAAGCGGCACCAAATGGGTCGTTGTGGAGCAGGACAACCCCAGCATGGGTCTGTCCCCGATGGAATGTGCAAAATCAAGTATCACCTACTTGAAGAGCTTATAATTTTTCAATTCAGAGGAGTGTATTATCATGGCAGATTTGAATGCTTATCAGCAGGAAACCGTCTCGACGGGCGCCGAGATCAAAAATGACGGCAAAAAAGTCCGCGTTGGGATCATCGGTACCGGCTGGATCGCCGGTGCGCACGTGGAGCAGTACAATCAGATGCCGGACGTGGAGATCGTCGCGTGCGCGGATCTGATCCCGGGCAAAGCGGAGGCGTTCTGCAAAGAACACAACGTGGACTGCCACAAGTTCTACCCGAGCCACAAAGAAATGATCGACAACGAGCAGCTGGATGCAGTCAGCGTCTGCACCTACAACTGCCAGCACGCGGAGCCGACCATCTACGCGTTGGAGCACGGCGTCAACGTGCTGCTGGAAAAACCGTTCACCGTCACGCTGGACGAAGCCGTCGCCGTGCGCAAAGCGGAAAAAGCCAGCGGTAAGCTGCTGACCATCGGCTTCCAGCCGCGGATGAGCAACAATATGCGGATGATCAAAAAGATCGTCGATTCCGGCGAACTGGGCAAGGTATACTACCTGCAGGCCGGCGGCGGACGCCGCCGCGGCATTCCGACCCCGTTCGGCACCACCTTCATTGAGAAAGAAACCGCCGGCATCGGCGCGGTGGGCGACATCGGCTCCTACTCGCTGGATATGCTGCTGAACGCGGTCGGCTATCCGAAGCCCCTGACCGTTTCCGGCTACACCTCCAACTACTTCGGCACCGATCCGGACTACTACCCGGTGCACCACGAGTACGCGAAAGTGTTCGGCGTGGACGACTTCGCGGCGGCGTTCGTCCGTCTGGAAGGCGGCATCATCCTCGACTTCCGCATTTCCTGGGCGGAGCACATGGACACCTGCGGCGACGCGCTGATCCTGGGCACCAAGGGCGGCCTGCGGATTCCGTCCACCGACTGCTGGAACGGCGAGTTCGACAAACCGCTGACCGTGTACAAGACGGTTGCCGGTGCGACCACCGAGTACAAGATCCCGCTGGGCAAATCCACCGACAACGGCAAGAGCCTGTTCTACAACAAGGTGCGCGCGTTCGTGGATGCCGTGAAGTACGGCGGCAAACCGACCGTTTCTTCGGCCGAAATCATCTACAACCAGGCGATCATCGACGGCATCGTCCGCTCTGCGGAGCTGGGCAAAGAAGTCGAGATTACCGTACCGGAAGTCTAATCTTTTCCCATACAGCAAGCGCCCGAGGCGGTATTCCGTCCCGGGCGCTTGTCCGATTTTCCCGAAAAGAGGCGCTGCATATGATTTTTCTGATCACCGGCGCGTCGCACACCGGCAAAACCCTGCTCGCGCAGCGGCTGCTGGAACGGACGCATTTCCCGTATTTATCGATTGACCACCTGAAAATGGGGCTGATCCGCAGCGGGCAAACCACGCTGACGCCGTCCGACGACGCGCAGCTGACGGATTACCTGTGGCCCATCGTCCGCGAGCTGATCAAAACCGTCATCGAAAACCGCCAGAACCTGATCGTCGAAGGCTGCTACATCCCGTTCACCTGGCGCGCGGATTTTTCCGACGCATATTTGCGGGAAATCCGGTATCTGTGTTTGGTGATGCGCCCGGCGTACATTGCGTCGCACTTTGACCAAATCCGCGCCCATGCCAACGCCATCGAGTCCCGGCTGGATGATTCCGAATTGACAAAAGCATCCGTCTGCGCCGAAAATGCAGCCTTCCGCGCCGGATGCGAATCGCACGGGTGTCCGTATTTTGAGATCGACGCACCGTATGACATCGACGCCATCGCGGCGGAAGCGCTGCGCAGCAGTCTGTAACGGCTGTGCTTTCTTTCTGCAGTCAGGTTTTTGGTTCCCGGGGCGTATTGCTTGTTCGGGATCCCTTTTGGCACAGCGAAACACCCGCTTGTCAGACATGATCCCTTTATAGTTCAGCAAACGTGTTTACGTTTCATTCCTCTTTGCCGCAGCGTTCATCGCCACATATGCACCGATCAGCACTGCATCCGCCAGCCCCAGCACCAGCAGCATCGTGCCCGGCTGCACCAAATGCGAGAAAAAGTACAGATTGCAGTCCACACTGTCGCGAATCGCCGTCACCACTGCATCCGGGAACCCCTGCGCCGTCATCTCCGCAAACGTACCGCGCAGCACATGATTGCGCAGCAGCCCCGTGCCATACGTCCCCGGAAAGAACGACAGCACCCGTTGCAATCCGGTCGAAAAGTTGGAAATCGGCATATACGCACCGCACACGAACCCGTACCCCGCGCTCACAATGGTGCCGACCGCGGAAGCCTGGCCATTGGTGCGCAGCGGGAAAATGATGCACGACGACAGCGCCGTGCCAAACAGTACCAGCAGCACCACGTCCAGCACCAGCGACGCCACGTCGGCCGCCGACAGATACCATCCGACGATACCCAAATACCCCAGGCACACCCCGGCCGCCGCCAAGCAGATCAGCAGCGACGACACCAGCGTCGCCAGATAGTATCCCAGCGCCAGTGTGGCCGCGCGCACCGGCGCAACGGTCAAATCGTGGCGCGCACCGGAAATTTTGTCCTGCACCATCAGCAAATTGGAGCAGAACGGCACGGTCACGCAGCTGACCGCCAGCAAAGACGACACCAGCTGGCCGCCGACGCACCCGTGCAGCAAAGCGTCCGGCACCGACGCGTGCGCTGCTTCCAGCGCCGACCGGAACGAATCCTCATACACGCTGCCCAAAAACGTGGTGTACAGCACCAGCAGGATCACCGGCGTAATCAGCGAGGTGAAAAACATCCCTTTGTCCTTGAAATACAACTTTGTGTTGCGGTAAATCAATGCGCCCAATCCGGTCATTTCGCAGCACCTCCGTTCAGCTGTTCGCCGGTGACGGCCAAAAACACATCGTCCATCCGGCCTTTGATGATCTCGTAATCGCGGAATACCGCCGGATGCGCCTGAATCAGCGCCGTTGCCGCCGCCGTATCCGGCACCGACACGCGAAACGCCGCCCGCAGCGGCACATACGGCGCGCCCAGCTGCCGCACCTCCGCCTCGTCCACGCCGTACAGCGTGATAAAGTCGCCGGTATATGTATTTTTCAGCGACAGCGGCGTCCCCTCCGCGGCGATCTGCCCGTGATTCAAAATCACAACGTAATCGGCATCCGCCGCCTCTTCCATGTAATGCGTGGTCAGAAAAACCGTCATGCCCGTTTCCCGCCGCAAATCGCCAATCACCTGCCACAGCACCTGGCGCGTCTGCGGATCCAGCCCCGTGGTCGGTTCGTCCAAAATCAAAATATCCGGGCGGTGCAGCAGCGCGCGCGCAATGTCAATCCGCCGCCGCTGGCCGCCGGAAAGCTTCCCGACCGACCGGTGCAGCAAATCCGCAAAATCCAGCAGATTCGCCAGCTCCGCCAGCCGCTGCGCAAACTGCGCGCCGCGAATGCCGTACAGCGCCGCGCGGCTTTTCAGATTGTCACGCACCGACAGTTCCTTGTCCAATACCGAATTCTGGAACACCACGCCCAAGCTGCACCGAACCGCATCGGGCTGATCGTCGGGGTCCAGCCCGCAAATCGCAACGTCGCCGCCGTCCCGCCGCAGCTGGCCGCACAGGATGTGGATGGTCGTCGATTTTCCCGCGCCGTTCACGCCCAAAAAAGCGAACAATTCGCCTTTCCGTACATGGAAGCTCAGATCCTGCACGGCGTGTACCGGCCCGAAAGATTTTTGTAAATGTGCAATGTCAATCACATGCGTCACTTGTTGTTCCCTCCCAATTAGATTTGCTGCCGTTCGCACGTGCAGATTTTCGCTGCGCCGTTCACCGTCACAATTCCCTCAATTTTCCGCACCGCAGGCGACATCGGCGGGATGAACAGCGCGTCGGCCAGCGCCGGGCACTGGATCGCGCCCAGATTCGTAATGCTGTACCCGGCAGCCTTGGCGAATCCGAACATCGCCCCGCCGACGAACGATGCCGCCTTGCTGATGCCGCCCCGAATCGCAGAAATGGCCGCCGCATCCAGCAGCCCCGGCGTCATCCGCGCGTAGCACGCCAACACCAGGTACAACGCGCGCGGATCATCCAAGATTTTCCGGACGCGCGCATGAATCGCCTGCGCCGCCGCCATCAAATCGTCGCCGCGCCGCATTTTCGTCGCCACACTGAACGCCGTCGCATAGTTGCCGAGCGCATCGCCCGGATCCCACGGCAGCCGCGACCGGAGGTCGCACGCGATGATGATCTTTTCCGCGCCGTCCGTCTGCGCCATCTGCGCCATCCAATACGCATTCATCGAAACATCATGCGCGCGGCACAGCGCCTGCTGCGCCGCCAGCTCCGCCTGCGAACAGGACACCACCCGGCGCGTCACCGCATCGCGGCGGGCATATTCGTCGGCAAACGCGTGGTACTCCGGATACGTCACCCGAACGTGTTCCTTCGCCCACTGCCGGTTCGCGCGATCCACCAGCATCCGGCTGATGCCTTTCAGCGCCGCCGTTTTCGGCAAGTCGGACGGCGTAATCAACCGTTCTTCGGCAGCGGGCGGAGTCGTCCCGGATACGCAGCAGTCCGCAAACGTCCGGAGCAGATTCAGCCCGCCGCGGCCGTCGGCCAGCAGGTGGTGAAACACCATCAGCACCCCCAGCCGATCCGCCGCGCGCCACGTTACCAGTTTCAGCATTCCCTCCGACGTCAAGTCCCAGTCGCGCCGCACCAACCGATCATACAGCGCTAGGACTTCCGGCGCGTCCAGGGTCGGCGACGTAATCTCTGCCTCTGTCCATTCCACCCGGCAGCGGTCGGTCACGCGGTACGCCCAGCGATCCGTCGCCGGTTCGGCTTCCATCACCGCCCGCAAAAACGGATGCGCCGCGGTCAGCAGATCAATCGCCCGGCGAATCTGCCCGGCATCGTACGGAACCGGAATCAAACCGGCCACCCCAAAGCACATCCCCGGGCACATCAAATGCGCGCGTTCGGTAAACAGGTATTGCCGTTCCATTTTTCGTTTTTCCCTCCGTTCAACCGCAAATTCCCTCTGATATATATCGTTCGATTTACATTATACCGCGCGCCGGCCGAATTGTCAACCGGAACGGGCAAAATTATGCGCGCGAATTGAACGGTTGTTTGCTGCGCAACGTGCAAAAAGAATAATTATCAAAAAAATCCGCAAAAGGGGTTGACAGACGCGCTGAAATATGCTATAATTTATCGCGTTAAGTCCGAAAGGCACTTGATCCGGGCCATTAGCTCAGTTGGTTAGAGCAGCCGGCTCATAACCGGTCGGTCCTGGGTTCGAGTCCCCGA
>CAJKBQ010000035.1 GCA_905198155.1 uncultured Eubacteriales bacterium | reverse complement strand
GATGGACGCCGGGGGCGAGGGGCTGTTTATCCCGGTGAAGCGCAAGGCGGACGGGACGCCGGACGCGTATGCGTCGCTGTTTACGATGGAGCAGTTCGGGCAGATTGCGCGGCATATGCAGCAGGTGGTGCGGCAAATGGGCGCGCAGCTGCATGCCGGGCGGATTCCGGCTGTGCCGGTCGGGAAAAGCTGCGAATATTGCAGTTTTGCGGCGGTGTGCGGGCATGAACCGAACGACCCGGTGACGGAGGTGCCGACTATGCCGCTGAAAAGTGCGCTGGCGGTGCTGGATGCGGCGGACGGGGCGCGGGAGAACGGCGGAATCGTGCCGGATGCGGGCGCAGCGCGAACGACCCGGTGACGGAGGTGCCGACTATGGTGCTGAAAAGTGCGCGGACGGGGCCGGATGCGGCGGACGGGGCGCGGGAGAGCGGCGGAATCGCGCCGGATGCGGGCGCGGCGCGAACGACCCGGTGACGGAGGTGCCGACTATGGTGCTGAAAAGTGCGCGGACGGGGCCGGATTCGGCGGACGGAACACAAAAGGAGTAAACTGATTTATGGCACAGTGGACAACAGAGCAAAAAAGTGCGATCACCGCGGACGGCGGCACCCTGCTGGTGTCGGCGGCAGCCGGATCGGGCAAAACTTCGGTGCTGTCGGCGCGGGTAATTCGCGCGCTGACCGACCCGGAACACCCGATTGACGCCGACCGGATGCTGATTGTGACGTTCACAAAGGCGGCGGCCGCCGAGATGAAGCAGCGGATTGCCAACCGGCTGGGCGATTTGCTGGCGCAGAACCCCGGCGACCGGCGGCTGCAACGGCAGAAACTGCTGCTCGACCATGCGCATATTTCCACGGTGCACAGCTTTTGCAGCGACTTGCTGCACGAGCATTTTCACGAATTGGGCATCTCCCCCACGTTCCGCATTGCATCGGCGGACGAGATGCTGCTGCTGTCCGGTCAGGTGGCGGACGAGCTGTGCGAGGCGGCGTATGGCCGCATCCGCAGCGGCGCGCCAGGGCTGGCGGAACTGGCGGATTTGTTTTCCGACGACCGGGACGACCGGCGGTTCGGCGAAGTGATCCGGCGGCTGTACGACTATGTGCGCAGCCATCCGTTCCCGGAACATTGGCTGCGCCGCCAGGCCGCGCAGTACCGGGATGCGGAGATGGTGTCCGGCACCGAGTGGGCGGCGGTGCTGTTTGACTACGCGCGCGGCGCGGCGGAATACGGCGTGATCCTGCTGGAAGGCGCGATGGCCGAGGCCGCGCAGGATCCGCAGTTTGACGCGTACCGCGCGGTGCTGATGGAGGAAATGATCGCGCTGGTGCGCATTCACGAGGCCGCTGAGGCGCACGACTGGGACGCGCTGGTGTATGCAGTGCAGCGGCGCACATCGCCGCGCCTGCCTACGCTCCGCAAGGTGGACGAATCGCGCAAAGCGCGCATTAAGGCGCTGCGCGACGGCGTGAAAAAACAGGTGGAAAAGCTGACGCAGCTGTTCGACCAATCGTCCGGCGATGCGGCGCAGGAAATCGCTGCGCAGGCGCCGGTGATCGACGCGCTGGCCGAGCTGGTGCTGGAATACGGGCAGCGGCTGGACGCGGCCAAACGCGCCAAAAATCTGCTGGATTTCAGCGATTTGGAGCACGGCGCGCTGCGGCTGCTGATTGCGCGGAACGCGGACGGCGGGTTCCGGCGGACGGACTTGGCGATTGCGCTGTCGGCGCAGTTCGACGAGATTATGGTGGACGAATATCAGGACACGAACGGCGCGCAGGAATACATCTTTAAGGCGATTTCGCGCGACGAAAGCAATTTGTTCCTGGTCGGCGACGTGAAACAAAGCATTTACCAGTTCCGCCAGGCCAGCCCGGAGCTGTTTATCCGGCGGCGGCAGGCGTACCCGCTGTATGACCCGGCGAATCCGCAATTTCCGGCGACAATCTTGCTGGGCAAAAATTTCCGCAGCCGCAGCGGCGTGACCGGCGCGTGCAATTTTCTGTTCCGCCAGCTGATGAGCCCGGCGGTGGGCGATATCCGGTACGACGACAGCGAAGCGCTGATTCCGCAGGCTGTTTACCCGGACAGCCCTACGCCGGATGCCGCGCTGGTGCTGCTGGAACCGGCCGGCGACGACACGGAACCGGAGGCGGAGTGGATCGCCGCGCGGATTCAGGCGCTGATGAACAGCGGCGGCACCGTGACGCAGAACGGCGTCCGCCGCCCGGCGCAGTACCGGGATTTCTGCATCCTGCTGCGCAGCGCGGCGTCGCGCGCGGACGATTATCTGCGCGTGCTGCAACAGCACGGCATCCCGTGCTGGGGCGCGGTGCAGAGCGGATTTTTCCAGTCGCGGGAGATTGCCGCCATGCTGGCGCTGCTGCGCGTGATCGACAATCCGGTGCAGGACGTGCCGCTGCTGGCGGTGCTGTGCGGCCCGGTGTATGGATTTGGGCCGGACGAGCTGGCGCGTATCCGGCAGGCGGCGCCGGATGCGCCGCTGTATTCGGCGCTGCGGGCGGCGGCCGAATCCGACGCGCACGCGGCCGAATTCCTGCGCGATTTGGACCGGTGGCGGCGGCGGGCGGCGGCCGGGTCAGTGCGGACGCTGGTGGAGCGGATTTGGGACGAAAAACAGATCGGCGCGGTGTATGCGGCGATGAAAGACGGCGAACTGCGGCTGGCCAACCTGCGGCTGCTGATGGAATATGCCGTGACGTATGAGCAGGCCGGGTACCGCGGGCTGTCCGGGTTTATCCGGTACATTGACCGGCTGCAGGCGCAGCGCGCCGACCTGACCCCGGCGTCGATCCTTTCCGAAAGCGCGAACGTGGTACGGATTATGACGATTCACCACGCCAAGGGGCTGGAATTCCCGTTCGTGTTCGTGGCGGACTGCGCGCGGGCGTTCAACCAGCAGTCGCTGACCGGCGATTTGCTGCTGCACCCGAAGCTGGGCGCGGCGTTGCGGCGGCGGGACGGGGCCGTGCGGTACCACACTGTGCCGTATGACGCGGTGCGGTGCGCGCTGAACCGGGACGAGATGTCGGAGCAGATGCGCGTGCTGTACGTCGCGCTGACGCGGGCGCGGGAAAAGCTGTATTTGCTGTGCACCGTGCCGCACCCGGAAACGCGGCTGGCGCACTGGGCGGCGGTGCTGCACGGGGACGCGCCGATTGCGCCGTTTGCCGTGCGGAGCGCGCAGTGCTTTGCCGACTGGATTCTGGCGGCGCTGCTGCGGCACCCGGACATGGGCGCGCTGCGCGCGATGGCGGATGCGGACTGCGCGGTGATTCCGGACGATCACGCGTGGGCGCTGGAACACATTGCCGCCCGGCGGATGGAAACCGAACCGCCTGCGCCGGAACCGGAGACGCTGCCCGATCCGGCGATGCTGGACGCGCTGCGTGCGCGGTTTGCGTTCGCGTACGACCGGCCGGCGCTCAGCCGAATCCCGGTGAAATCGGCGATTTCGGCGCTGGCGGAACGCGCGCAGGCGCAGACGTTTGCGACGGCGCGGCGGCCGGCGTTTTTGACGGACGGGGGGCTGACCCCGGCGGAGCGCGGCACGGCGCTGCACACGTATCTGCAATTTGCCGATTACGAAGCGGCGGCGCGCGACCCGGCCGCGGAGCTGCGGCGGCTGACGGAGGCCGGATATCTGACCGCCGCGCAAAGCGATGCGGTGGAACCGGCGCGGATTGCGGCGCTGTTTGCGCACCCGCTGGGGCAGCGCATTCTGCACGCGCCGACGGTACACCGCGAAGTGCGGTTTTTGCTGGAATACCCGGCGGCGCAGTGGGATCCGGCGGCGGGCGGCGGCGACGAGGCCGTGGTGCTGCAAGGCGTGGCGGACTGCGTGCTGGAATACGACGACGGGTTGGTGCTGATTGACTTTAAGACCGACCGGGCATCGGCGGACGTGCTGCGGCAGCGGTATGCGCAGCAGCTGGCGCTGTATGCGCGCGCGCTGGCCGGGTGCTTCGGCAAGCCGGTGCGCGAACAGGTGCTGTACGCGACGTATTTGGGCGACGTGGTTCCGCTGTGAGCTTTTCCGGCGCGCAACGCATATTTTTCCGCTTTTCTTCATACGATGGAACCATACGGACCATTTACAGGAAAGGATGAGCGGAAAATGAAAGAATTCAAGCCGGAAGGCCAACTGATCCGCACGCCGGAAAACCGCGCGGCGCTGGCGTCGCCGTCCGCACTGGCCAATGCGTTTCAGAAGCACCAGCTGCTGGAAGGGCGCGCCGTGGTGTGCGACGGGGCGCACGATTTGATGGTGGATTTGGGGTGCATGCGCGGGGTGATTCCGCGCGAAGAGGGCGCGATTGGGATTCGCGAGGGCACGGTGAAGGACATTGCGATCATCAGCCGCGTCAACAAGCCCGTCTGCTTTTACATCACCGGGTTCACCACGCTCGGCGGGCGGCCGGCAGCGATGCTGTCCCGCCGCGCGGCGCAGGAGGCGTGCCGGGCGCAGTACCTGACGACGCTGCGGCCGGGGGACGTGATCGACGCGCGGGTGACGCATTTGGAGCAGTTCGGGGCGTTTGCGGACATTGGGTGCGGGATTCCCAGCTTGATCCCGATCGATGCGATTTCGGTGTCGCGGATCAATCACCCGGCTGAACGGTTTACGCCGGGGATGGATATCCGCGCGGTGGTGCGCGCCATCGACGCGGAAGGGCGCATTTGCCTGACGCACAAGGAGCTGCTCGGCACATGGGCGGAAAATGCGGCGCGGTTCACGCCGGGCGAGACGGTCGCCGGGATTGTGCGGTCGGTCGAAAATTACGGGATATTCGTGGAGCTGACGCCGAATCTGGCCGGGCTGGCCGAACCGAAGGACGGCGTGCGCCCCGGGCAGCAGGCCAGCGTGTACATCAAAAATCTGCTGCCGGAGAAAATGAAAATCAAGCTGATTATCATCGACACGTTCGAGTACGACTACGCGCCGTCCGCGCCGGATTACTTTTTCACCGGGCCGCATTTGGCGCGGTTCCGGTATTCGCCGACGGGGGCGCGGTGCGTGGAGACGGTGTTCGACGACGAGGAGTAAAATTTGGCACGCAGAAAAGCGGCTTCGACCGGAGGGTTCCGGCGGAAGCCGCTTTTTGCGCGGGATGCATGATTTACGGGGCGTCCGTACACGCCACGCGGATCACGGCGCGGGTGCCTTTGCCTTCGGCGGACGTGACCGACAGCGAATGGCCGAGCAGCGTGCAGTATGCGCGCGCGGTGAACAGGCCCAATCCGGCGCGGCCGGGATCTTCGCCGCGGCCGACGAAGCCGCGTGTGAAAATCCGGCTCAGCTCCTCCGGCGGGATCCCGCAGCCGGCGTCTTCCACCGCGATTTCGGCGCAGCCGTTCACCATGCGGCAGGTGAGTCCGATGGCGCCGCCCGCGGGAGTGTGGCGGATGGCGTTGTCCAGCAGTTCGTCCAGCACAGCCGTCAGCAGCACCGGGTCGGACGCGGTGCGCAGCCGCGTCATGCTGCGGCGCAGGCCGATGCGGCGCGCGCGCAGTTCCTCCGAATGGTGAAGAATCGCGTCGCTAAGCACGCGCGACAGCTCCACCGGCTGGATGCAGCGCAAGGTGCAGTCCGATTCGCAGTGGAAATATTCCATCAGCTGCGCCGCGCGGCACCGCAGGGTGTTGCATTCCTGCGTGAGCAGCCGGCCTTCGGCGGGCTGGGTTTGCTGCACGCGTGCGGCGATGCTGCACAGCTCCGTCACGGCGGCCGTCACCTGCGCGCTCCACCCGCTCAGGAACTGCGCCGTGGTGCGGCGCTCGGCGTCGGCGGCTTCGGCCTGGGCGGCGGCGCGCTGCCCCAACTGCGTCAGCCAGTCCGCCGGGGACTGCGGCGGCGGGTCGGGCAATTCCGGCGCGAGGGCGTGCCAATACAGCTCCGCCTGCGCCGCCTGGGTACGGTCGGACGCGCGGTCGGCGCAAAACGTCCACACGACGGCGGCGATTGCGGCGGCGGTGACGACGATTGCGGCGATCAGCAGCACCGCGGAATAGTGGAAAATCAGCGCAATCCACGGGGCGGCGGCGGCTGCGGCGCACGGAATCCACACGGATTTTCGGGTTTGAAACCAGTTCATGCTCTGCTCCTTTCCGCCCGGCGGTTACATCTCGCCGGTGTAGCATGTATCGACCGTGACGACGGCGTACAGCCGCCGGTCGCGTTTTTGCAGTTCGCTTTCGATGCATTCGGTCAGCGCCGATGCGTCCATCGCGTAATGGTGCGGCACCAGCACGTCAAAAATCAGGTTGGTGTGGCTGGAACCGTCCACGATGCGGAAATCGTGAAACGTCAGCTGCGGGTCGATGGTGCGCAGCACTTCTGCCGTCAGCCGATGCAGCTCCGTCACGCGCGGGCTGTCCGTTTGGACGGGGTCCATGTGGATCACCGTGCGGACGCCCAGCTGCGCTTCGATCTCGCGCTCGATGCGGTCGATGCGGTCGTGGCTTTCGAGAATATCGGCTTCGGCCGGGACTTCGGCGTGCAGCGACGCGATGCAGCGGTCGGGACCGTAGTTGTGGACGAGCAGGTCGTGGACGCCGAGGATGCCGTCCGACGACAGCACCATGTCCCGGATTTTCTGCACCAGCGCCGGATCGGGCGCCTGGCCGAGCAGCGGACTGAGCGTTTCGGATGCCGATTTGACCCCGGCGATCAGGATCAGAATCGCCACCAGTGTGCCGATGATGCCGTCGATGTTGATGTGCAGCAGCAGATGCACCAGCACAGACACCACTACGGCGGCGGTGGCGGCCATGTCGGACACGCAGTCGGTCATGGCGGCCATCAGCGCGGCGGAACCGATCCGCTTGCCCACGCGGCGGTAGTACAGCCCCATCCCCAGCTTGACGGCGATGGAGCCGAGCAGCACGGCAATGGCGGCACCGCCGCCCTGCAGCGCTTCCGGATGGAGGATTTTTCCGACGGACGAGGTCAGCAGCTCGAACCCCACCAGCAGGATCACGAACGACACGATCAGGCCGGATATGTATTCGATCCGGCCGTGGCCGAACGGGTGCTCGCGGTCGGCCGGTTTGCCGGACATTTTGAACCCGACCATCGTCACCAGCGACGACCCGGCGTCTGACAGGTTGTTGAACGCGTCGGCGGTGACGGCGATGGAATGTGCGGCTGCGCCGACGGCCAGCTTGGCGCCGAACAGCAGCAGGTTGCACCCCATGCCGACCAGCCCGGCGACGGCTCCGGCGCGGGCGCGCGATTTGATGTTTGATGCTTCGCTCATATTCCTTTTTGCTCCCTTGTACGGATCGAATTTTTGTTGTGCTTTTTATTATACACCACTTTTGTGCCGGCGTCAAACCCATTGCAGCAAAAATCGGCGGACTGCCCACGGTTTGGGGCCTGTCCGCCGAAAAATCGCGTTTTTGCGCGAAAATCAGAACGTTTTGGACGGCTGCGCTTCCACGGCGTCCGCCGCCTGCTCCAGCCAGTCGCCTTCAAACAGTTCGAGGACGCCGCTGTCGCACTGGCGGGCCAGCTGCGGGTCGATCGGCAGGCGGCCGAGGACTTTCAGCCCGTGTTCCGCCGCGACGGCATCCAGATGGCTTTCGCCGAACACGGCGATTTTTTTGCCGCAGTCCGGACATTGGATATAGCTCATGTTTTCGACGATGCCGATGATCGGGATGTTCATCATGTGCGCCATATTGACCGCTTTGGCCACGATGGTGGAGACCAGTTCCTGCGGCGAGGTAACGATGACGATGCCGTCCACCGGCAGCGACTGGAACACCGTCAGCGGGACGTCGCCCGTTCCCGGCGGCATATCGACGAACATATAGTCTACGTCGCCCCAAATCACGTCCGTCCAGAACTGCTTCACCGTCCCGGCGATCACCGGGCCGCGCCACACCACCGGATCGGTCGCGTGTTCCAGCAGCAGGTTGACCGACATCACTTCGATTCCGGTTTTGGTTTCGACCGGGAGGATGCCCTGGTCGTTGCCGACGGCGCGGGTTTTGAGGCCGAACACCGTCGGAATCGACGGGCCGGTGATGTCCGCGTCCAGCACGGCGGTTTTGTGCTCGCGGCGGTTCATCGTCACCGCCAGCATCGACGTGACCAGCGATTTGCCGACGCCGCCTTTGCCGCTGACGACGGCAATCACCTTTTTGACGTGGCTTTGCGCGTTCTGCGGAGCCAGCAGGCTTTCCGGGGCGCGCTGCGCGCAGCTTTCGCCGCACGAACTGCAATCGTGTGTACATTCACTCATGGGTATTCATTGCTCCTGTCTGAAAATATTATGGGTTTATATTATAAAAATTGAGAACACCTGGATTATTGTGCCGAAATCCGCCGTCCGCCGACAAAGACGTGCGCCGCTGCGTCGCCGCGCCAGACCACGACGTCGGCGCGTTTGCCGACCATCAGGCTGCCGGTTTCGCCGTCCAGCCGGACGATGCGCGCCGGGGTGATCGATGCGGCGGCGAAGGCTTCGGTGTCCGGCACGCCGAACGAGATCGCGCGGCGGACGCATTCCGCCAATGTGACGCACGACCCAGCGATGGTGCCGCTGTCCAGCTCGCAGCGGCCGCCGCGGATGGTGATGGCGTGACCGGCGGCGTCCGTGCCGCGGCTGCCCTCCGGCCGGCCGGCCAGGTTCAGGCTGTCGCTGATCAGCGCGATGCGGCCGCGCAGCAGCCGGAACGCGGCGCGCACCACCGTGGGATGGACGTGCAGACCGTCGCAGATCAGCTCCGCCGTGGTGTCCGGGTGGTCAAAAATGGCGCCGGGGACGCCGGGGGCGCGGTGCGCGGCGGCGGCCATGCCGTTGAACAGGTGGGTGGCGCCCGACGCGCCGGCGGCGATGGCGGCGCACGCGGTGTCGTAATCGGCGGCGGTGTGCCCCATCGACAGTGTGCAGCGGCTGTGCAGGGCGCGGATGCAGTCCATCGCGCCGTCCATTTCGGGGGCGATGGCCATCAGCCGCACCAGGCCGTCCGGCGACAGGCGATCCAGCATGGAGGCGTCCGGGGCGGAGATCCACTCCGGCGGCTGCGCGCCGCATTTGACCGGGTTGATGAACGGGCCTTCGAGGTGCGCGCCCGGCACCCATGCCGCGTCGGGGTCGGGCGACGCCAGGTAGGCGCGCACGGCGTCCAGCGCGGCCGCCAGCATCGGCTCCGGCGCGGTCATCATCGACGGCAGTACGGCGGTGACGCCCTGGCGGGCTTCCAGCCGCAGCGCGCGCGCCAATTCGGCCGGAGACGGCGCCAGTGAATAATCGACGCCGTCCGCGCCGTGCGTGTGGATGTCGATCAGCCCGGGGGTGACGGTGCAGCCGGTGCAGTCGAGCGAATCCGGCGTGTCCGGCAGGCGGTCGCCGAGCGCGGCGATGCGGCCGTTTTCGATTTTGAGGTCGCCCGTCTGCCAGGCGAACGCATCATTCAGGATTTTGGCATTTTTCAGCAGCATGATTTTGCTCCTCCTTCGCCCATGCTTCGCGGCGGAACTGCGTAGGCGTTTTTTGGGTTTCTTTTAGGAATACTTTGGAAAAATAGTTTTGATTGGAAAAGCCGCACGCCGACGCGATTTCTTTGATCGTGCTGCGCGAGTAGACCAAGCGCTCCCTGGCGTGTTCCAGCCGGACGCGGGTGATGCAGCCGTTGATGCTTTCGCCGTAGCGGCTGCGGTAGGCGTTAATCAGCGTGGCGCGCGAGCAGAAAAAGTGCGTTTTCAGCTGATTGATCGACAGCGGCTCCGCGTAGTGCGCGTAGATATAGGCGCGGATGGCCGGAGCCAGCTCGGCTTTTTCCGGGTTGAACCGGTTGCTGAGCGAGATGTATTTGGCGCAGATGTCCATAATCCGCGCGCAGGACAGCATCTGCTCCGGGTCGCGCAGCGCCATATCGTCCAGCGCGCGGGCGAGCGCGGCCGGGTCAACGGCGTATGGCATGGCGGCGCGGCGCACTGCTTCGCGGTTCCCGGCCGGGCGGCACAGCGTCTGCCCCATCATCAGGTAGCCGATCAGCTTGCCGAAGCTGTACACCGGGGCCACGACTTCGTCCAGCCCGAACGCGCAGCGGTAGCGGTACAGCCGGTCGGACGACTGCGCGGCGGCAAACGCTTCGCGGTCGGATTGGAGGCATTTGGCCAGCGCCGTCGGGTTGCGCTGCAGCTCCGCGCAGAAGGCGCATTTTTCCGCCGGCCATGCGGCCATTTCGCGGAACGAGACGTCGTGCATACTCAGCCGCAGCCCGGACACCTGATGCAGCTCCCGCAGGACGGTGATGAGTTCGATATGATCTTCCAGCGCAAATCCCTTCTTTCTGCCCGGCTGCAAGTGTTATCGGATAAGTTTAGCCGATTCTACATATTATTATACACGTTTTTCTTGCAAAAAGAAAGGGGGTAGCGTATAATATTCTTAAGATTCCGCAAAATTTTTTTGGAAGGGCAGGTCACACGCATGACATTGGTAATTATGGCCGCCGGGATGGGCAGCCGCTACGGCGGGCTGAAACAGATTGACCCGGTCGGCGCGCACGGCGAATTTATTCTGGACTACTCGATTTACGACGCCATCGCGGCGGGGTTCCGCAAGGTGGTGCTCATCATCAAGGAAGAACATTTGGACGATTTCCGCGACACGATCGGCCGGCGGATTGAACGCGCAGTGCCGGTGGAATACGTATTCCAAAAGCTGGACGCGCTCCCCGCGCCGTATACGGTGCCGGACGGCCGCACCAAGCCGTGGGGCACGGCGCACGCGGTGCTGGCGGCGGCCGATGCGGTGGACGAACCGTTTGCCGTAATCAATGCCGACGATTTTTACGGGCGGGACGCGTTCGTACAGCTGGGGCATTTTTTGCAGAATGTGCCGCGCACGAAGCCGGACGCGTACTGCATGGCCGGATATGTGCTGAAAAACACGCTGACCGAAAACGGCTACGTCTCGCGCGGGGTGTGCAGCGTGGACGGCAGCGGGAAACTGACGTCCGTCACGGAGCGCACGAAGATTCAGCGCAACGACGGGACGGTGCAGTTCTGCGAAGGCGACGTTTGGACGGCGCTGGACGAAAACTGCACGGTGTCGATGAACTGCTGGGGGTTCACGCCCGCGATTTTTGACGCGATCCGCCGCGGAATGGACGGATTTTTCGCGCAGCAGGTCGCCGCCAATCCGCTCAAAGCCGAGTATTACCTGCCGAGCGTCGTGACGCAGGAGATTGAAGCCGGGCGGTGCAGCGTGCAGGTGCTGAAAACCGATGCGCGCTGGTACGGCGTAACGTACCCGGCCGACAAGCCGACCGTGGTACGCAAGCTGGCCGAGATGACCGCCGCCGGGGTCTACCCGGACGGCCTGTGGCAGTGAGGGCGGCGCGATGGAACTGATGACGATCTGCCGCGCATTCTGCGGCGAAATTGCCGAGCCGCCGGTGCGGTACGGCTGCGGCCATATCAATGAAACATATGTATTCCGCGACGCAAACGGGCAGCGGTTTATCCTGCAAAAAATCAATACCGACGTGTTCCGCGACCCGGACGGGCTGATGGAAAACATCGTGCGTGTGACGGCGTTTCTGCGCGCCAAAATTGCGGCGCGCGGCGGCAATCCCGACCGGGAGACGCTGACCGTGGTGCCGACGCACGACGGCGCGCCGTACCTCCGCGACCCGGACGGCGGGTGCTGGCGGGTGTACCCGTTTATTGAGGACACCATATCGTACCAGACGGTGGATCAGCCGGAAGTGTTTGAAGCGGCGGCGGAGGCGTTCGGGCAGTTCCAGCGCGATTTGGCGGACTTCCCGGCGGCGCAGCTGCACGAAACCATCCCGCATTTTCACGATACACCCGACCGGTACCGCCAATTGGCGGATGCCGCGTCGCGCGACCCGATGGGGCGGCTGCAAACCGCGGCGCCGGAATGGGCGTTTGCGCAGGCGCGCGGCGCCGGATGCGGCACGATTGTGAACGCCATTGCGGCGGGCACGGTGCCGCTGCGCGTGACGCACAACGACACCAAGCTGAACAACATCCTGATGGATGCGCACACCGGCGCGGCGGTATGCATCATCGATCTGGACACGATTATGCCGGGGTCGGCGCTGTACGACTTTGGCGACAGCATCCGGTTCGGCGCCAGCACGGCCGCCGAGGACGAACCGGATTTGGACCGCGTGCATTTTGACCTTGCGCTGTTCGCGGCGTACGCGCGCGGATTTCTGCGCAAGGTAGGCGACTGCCTGACGGCGGAGGAGATTGCGCTGCTGCCGGAAAGCGCCCGGCTGATGACGCTGGAATGCGGGATGCGGTTTTTGGCCGACTACTTAAACGGCGACACGTATTTCCACACGGCGTATCCCACGCACAATCTGGTGCGCGCGCGGACGCAGTTCCGGCTGGTCGCGGAGATGGAGGAACAGGCCGGGAAGATGGCGGAGACGGTCGCGGCGATTTGCGCGGCGCGGTGACGGACGGGTTTCCTGGAGATTTCATGCACCGGCCGTGCGGGAGACATTCCCCGCACGGCCGGTGCATTTTCATTCGGGTTCGATTGATGGACTGCGCGAGACGGAGTGGAGATTCTATTCCCGAAAATTAAATTTTTTTCGATTTCCGGGAATAGAATTACATTGAGTTGCATGGTGTCTTTGTGAGTGTGCCGTTTCCCTGTGCAACGCACCGCCGGCCGCACGGGAGACACCCCCGCACGGCCGGCGATTTTTTTGACTTTTCCCGCGTCACGGATTGGCGGAATCGATGCTTTTGCCGAACACCACCAGCCGCTGCCACAGGTATTCCGTTGCGAAATTCAGCACCATGTTCAGCGCTGTGACCAGGTATTCGTTCCAGCCGCACGTTTCGCTCAGGTATTGCCCCAGCAGCGTGGACAGCGGGGTAAACACGGCGTAGTATGCCAGCACCTTTGCCATGGCAACCGGGACGTTTGCGGCCGAGCGGAACGTGAATTTCCGGTTGAGCGTGAAGTTCCACAGCACCGACAGCATCAGCGCGATCAGGTAGCACGGCCAGTACGAAAGCGGCGTCCATTCGTTCAGCAGCGCAAAGCTGCCCAGCTCGATCAGCCCGGCGCTGATCGAAAAGAGCACGAATTTGAGTAAGCGGGCCAGTTCGTTTGGTTTCATCGGTACTCCTCCTGCGTTTTTTGCCGGAATGCCGATTCCGGCTCCACAAAATGCGCGTATCGCTCCTGATAGCCGCGATACACGCGGTCGGTCTGTCCGTCCAGGTTGCATTGGTACATCCGGAACGTCACCGGGATGTTTTTGGGCTGCCACTGCTCCGTGTAGGAATAGCGGTACGTCATCCCCATCCGCCGCATCACGCCGCCGCTGCGCGGGTTGCGCCGGTCGTGCGTCGCGGTGACGTACGGCACGCCATCGCACCGCAGCAGGTCGAGCAGCTGCCGCCCGGCTGCCGATGCAATCCCGCGGCCCCAATATGCCTGGGCGAGGGCATAGCCGACATCGTGCGCGTCGCCGGTGTCGGCTTTGATGTACCCGATCGGCCGGTCATCCGGCCGGAGGAAAATGGCGAATGCATACGGCGCGCCGGCCAGCCGCTGCGCATAGAATGCTTCGGCGTCGGCCATCGACTGCGCCGGGAACCACGGCAGAAACGTATTGACCGCCCGGTCGGCCAGCAGCGCATACAGCGCCGGGAGATCGGCCGCCGTCCATCGGCGCAGGCATACGTCGGCGGGTGCGGTGCAAATCGGTGCCATAGCCGTCCCCCGTTTACCGCGTGAACCGGCAGAATCCGACGGCCGTCAGCACGGTGACGGCTGCACCGGCGCCGGCAACGATGCCGACCCAGCGATCCGGCAGCCACGGGCGCAGCCCCAGCGCGGCGAAAATCGCGCAGAAGCCGAGGGCTGCCGCCAGACTGAGCAGCGTCAGTTTGAAATTCGACCATTTGGAATGCGATTTTTCAATCGGCGTTTTCGGTGCGCTCACGGCAGCAGTCCCCCTTCCACCAGCAGCAGCAGCGCCAGCACTGCCATTTGCAGCACCAGCGCGGTCAGGATCACGATCGAAAAATAAAGCTTCTGCGTTTTGTGCCGGAAGCAGATGCGCCCCAGCAGCGCGCCAAGCGCACCGCCGTACACGGTGACCGCCAGCAGCGTTTTTTCCCGGACGCGCACCGCCGTCCCTTTGGCCGCCAGGCGCTTGTCGCGGCCAAACAGCACGAACGCTGCGGCCGACATCGCCAGCAGGATCGCCGCGTACGCAACGAGGATCACCGTATTCGTCAAATCTACCGCCTCATTTCCGCAAAGTATAGATTCAGTGTAGCACAGTCCGGTGCAATTGTCAAGCAAAAATCCCGCTTACACCGGATACGGACGGCGCAGAAACTGCCGGTACAGCGCCAGCCCGACAAAGCTGGTAATGGTGTCGGTAACCGGATAAGTCAGCCAGAAATAATCCAGCCCGAACCGCGAAAATGCATAGGCCAGCGGGACAAACAGCAGCACCGTGCGCACAACGGTCAGCAGCGCGCTTTTGGCGCTGAACCCTGCCGCCTGAAAAAACACCGGGAACGTCAGCGACGACACCAGCGGGAGAAAGCTGACGCCGATGATCCGGAACGCGGTGGTGCCGATGGCGATGACCTGATCGTCCGACGAAAATACGCGCAGCATCGGACCGGGAATGGCGGCGAAGCAAACCGTGCCCGCCGACATCAGCGCCATGCCGAATATCAGCGCGAACTGCAGCGTTTTGCGGCAGCGGTCGATGTTTCGGGCGGCATAGTTGAAGCTGATGACCGGGACGATGCACGTCTGCATGGCGCCCAGCGGGATAAAGAAAAAGGTCTGCCATTTGTAGTACAGCCCCAGCACCGTGACCGCTTGATCCGAAAACGTCGCCAGGATCAGATTCAGCCCGAAAATGTACAGCGTGTACGCCGACTGCATCAGGATGTTCGGCAGCCCCAGCCGGAACACCGTGCAGACGTCCGCCGGGTAGCGGCGCAGCGCAGGCGACCGGCGGAACCCGCGGCGCATCACGATCAGCGCCGCCACGGTCTGCCCGGCAACCGTGGCGATGGCCGCGCCGGCAATCCCCAGCTCCGGCAGCCCCAGCAGCCCGAAAATCAGCAGCGGATCCAGCACGATGTTTGTCACCGCGCCGGCGATCTGTGCGATCATGGGGGTGCGCATATCGCCGTTTGCCTGCAGCACCTTCGTCCACACACTTTCCAGAAACAAGCCCGCGCTTGCCGCGCAGACGATCCGCCCGTAAACAACGACGTCCGCGATGATCTGCGGCGAATCGGTGGACATCCGCGCGTAAGCCGGCATGATCGCCCAGCATACCGCCGCAAACAGCAGCCACAGCACCGCCGCCAGCGGCGTGCCGATCCCGGCATATGCGTCGGCTTCGTCGCGGGCGCCGACGCCCAGCCGCGCTGCCATGACCGTGTTGATCCCCACGCCGGTGCCGACCGCCAGCGCGATCATCAGCAGCTGCAGCGGGTAGACGATGGACAGCGCCGTCAGGCCGGAATCGTCATAGCGGCCGACGAAAAGGCTATCGACAATGTTGTACAATGCCTGGATCAGCTGCGCCAGCATCACCGGCGGCGCCAGCTTCAGCAGGATTTTGCTGATTTTTTCGGTGCCGAACAGTGCGTCCGGCGCGGCGGATTGGTTTTTCATGGAATTTGCCTTTCTGTGTCATTGAAGTTTTTTGGGGGTTAACCCGCTTTCCACACTGCGCGCACCAGCCCGATGTGCGGGGCGGCGGTCAATCCGTCGCGGCGGGCGGCGAAATACTGCGCCTGCACCGCGTCCGGGTCGAGGTGTTCGTACGTCCGGAAGCCGTGCGACGCGAGCAGCTGCTCCAGCGTGAACGGGTCGAACGCGGCGCGGACGGCTGCGCCGCACGCCTGCGCCAGCGCGACGGTGCGACGAACGTGGGGGTCGTCGTCGAACGGCAGCCCGGCGTCGGCGTAGTCCAGCACCAGCTCGACGCCGTCGATTCCGAGCGCGGCCACGGCGGCCAACAGGCGGGCAAATCCGTCCGCGTCCGGCGACGACGCGTTCGGCGCAACAAAGACCGCTTTGCGGGCGGGGTCGAATCCGGCGCGGCGCAGCGGCCGTTCCAAGTCGTCCGGCGATTCGGCCGGGACAAAATGCAGCGTCGGCGGCACGGAAAGCCCGGCGCGGGCGATGCGGCGCTGCTTGTCCGCCTGGGCGGCCGGGGGATCCAGCTCGAACACGGCGCAGTCCGCCATCCAATCCGGGCGGCGCAGGGCAAGCGTATCCAGCCCGGCGCGCAGCAGCACGCATTGGCGGACGCCGGTGCGCACCGCCGCACGCAGCGCCAATTCGGTGAATGCGGCCATCGCCAGCGGGGCGGGCGCAAGCAGCGTGTGGACAATCTGCGCCAGCACGGCGGAGCGCGGCGCGTCCGGCAGCTCCGGCGCGAACACGGCGCGGTCGTCGGCCAGCAGATTGCCGATTCGGTGGTATTCGGCGTCGCCCAGCAGCGGGCGCGCCAGCGGGTCGCAGCAAATACACGGCGCATCGTGCGCCGTGTGGTACGCCCGCGCATAGGCCGCCAGGTGCGCGGCCAGCGGGGCGGATGGGTCGAGATTGGAATTCATGGTGGCTCCTTTGGCGTAAAAGATTGCGGTTATTCCCACATCCCAAGGTTCGGCTTCGGCGTGGAAAAGACTGTGGGTGCTTTTCCGGCAAACAGCTCCTGCGCATTGCGCGCAAAGTCGGCGCACGTCAGCGGGCGGTCGCGAAAAATGGTTTTGGGGCACGCAAACCCGATTTCGTACAGCCACACGCCGCGGTAATCGACGGCGCGCAGCGCGTCCAGCACGCGCGGCCACGCGATTTTGCCTTCGCCGGGCAGCCAATGGCGCTCGTTGACAAAGTCGAAGTCCGACACGTGCAGCGTGACGAGGCGGTCGCCCAGCGCGCGGATCAACGCTTCCGGCGGCTCGACGGTGACGTGGTTGGTGTCGATGCAGACGCGCAGGCGCGGGTCGGCGGCGACCAGTGTTTGCATTTCCGCGATGGAATGGCCCAAACAGGTGCGGGGCAAGTCCTCGATGCAGATCACTGCGCCGCACTGCGCTGCGACGTCCGCCATATGGGCGAGCGACGTGCAGGCATGCTGCATCCGCGCGGGGCGGTCGGCGGCGTCAATCGGTTCGCCGCTGGCGTGGACGACGAATTTGTCGATGCCGATGGCGGCGGCGCGGCGGATGATGTCCGACCAGGCATCCAATGTGTGGGCGCGAATCGCGTCATCGCACGACGACGGGTCGATCTGGTCAAACGGCGAAAACGGCAGGTGCAGCGACCACAGCTGCACGCCGAATGCGCGCGCCAGCGCCGCGACGGCGGGAAAATCGAAACCGGTGTAGTCACGCAGCGACAGTTCCATGGCAGCAATACCGTTTTGGGCGTATTCGGTAAACAGTGCTGCGTCGATGCGTTTGCCGCAGGTGGACAGTCCGATGGGACACATGATTGATTCGCTCCTTTCGCGTTACGCGAGCGTGAATTTTTCCGCTTCGGTCAGTTCCAGCTGCGCGACGGCGCGCGCAAAGATTGCCGGGGCGGCGTCGAGCGCCTGCGGGTGGTGCGCGTCGCTGCCACAGTAGAATTTGCAGCCCACGTCCCGCGCAATGCGGTACGGGCGCAGGACGGTGTCCTGCTCATCGGGCGCAAAATTCATATCGTCCGCGTTCAGCTCAATCCCCACGCCGGCGCGCGCCGCTTTGCGGAACACGGCGGCCAGGTCATCCGTGCCCAGCCCGCGCAGGATTTCGAGGTATGCTTCGCGGCTTGGGTCGATCAGGCCGCACGTCAAGTGCGCGACGCCGATTTTGCGGAACGGGAGGTTCATATCCAGCAGCGCGTTCAGCTTATCGAGCCAAAACTGCGATTTCTGCTGCGGCGCGGTGCAGTCCGCCGGGATGGTGAATCCGGTCATGTGGAAATGCGTGGTCGGGATGATGACAAAGTCGAAATCGTCGAACCGGCGGCGCGGAATGCCCAGGCGCATATGCCGATCCATTTCCGTTTCGCACCCGAACAGAAACCGCACGCCGTCCGCCTGCGGGAGCGGCTGCGCGGCCGCGATGTGGGCAAAATCCTGCCGTTTGTAAAAATCGGATGCGCCGGGAATGTCGGCGTCCCAAAAATGGTCGGTCAGGCAGAGGGTGTTCAGGTGATGATCCTGCGCGTATTGCAGGATGCGCGCGGGCGTTTGCGCCGGGTCGCCGGAGCAAAGGGAAATTTGGCTGTGAATGTGCAGATCGTAGTCGTAGAAAGCAGACATGGGAATCCAACTCCTTTCCGGATACGGAAGAATTAAGATCAGGATGATTATAGCACAATGCAGCGGAAAATGGAAGAGGGGCGGCGCGAAAAAATTTCGCGGCGGTGCGGCTTGACCCGGAGCGGGCGGTTGTGATATAATCACAGAAAACGAATCGTTGGGAGGCGTCATCATGCATTTGTTTACCTTGTCTCAGTACACATCCGCCGGCGAAACCGACGACGCGCGCATTGCGCGCTGCCTGCGCGACAGTGCCGCCGAATCGCCGCGGACAATCGTATTCGACGTGCCGTGCTGCACCGTGACGCGTGCCATTTTGCTGCCGCCGGACACCACCGTGATTTTGGACGGGTGCCGGATCGTCCAGGCGGACACCACCGTGGACAATGTGTTCCGCGGCGACAACGTGATCCCCGACCCGGCCAACCCGCTCGGAATGCCGCTGGCGTGCGGAAAAACGCGGAACATCCGCATCATCGGGCGGAACGGGGCGCGCATCTCCGGCCCGGCGCACCATGCGCAGGCGGTTTCTCCGGCGATAAGCAAAACGCAGGAAACGGCCGGGGAATTGGAGGGCTGGCGGACGTTTGCAGTCTGCCTGTCGAACTGCGACGGGTTCGAAGTGTCCGGCATTGCGTTCGACCGGCCGCTGAGCTTCGACCGCTGCATCAATGGGCGGATCACGGACATCACGCTGGATATGCACGGCAAAAACAGCGTCGGGATCGACCTGCGATCCGGGTGCCGCCGCTGCGTGATCCGCCGTATCCGCGGCACCTCGGCGGACGCCGCCGTCGCGTGTACGGCACTGGCGGGATCGACGGCACAGGATTCGCCCGACGGGAGGCTCCGGTATCCGATGGAACCGAGCATCTGCGTTCCGGTGCAAAACCCGGCGGACTTGGACATCTGCGATATCGCCATTGAAGACATCTACACGAACGGCTGCCGACACGGCGTGATTTGCCGGGCAGCAAACGGCTGCCGTGTGTTTGATATCCGGATCGACGGTGTGACGGAATCCGCCCCCGACGGCGGGCACACGCGCGATGCTCTGGTCAAAATCTGCACCGGGGGCGGCGAAGCGTGCGCGGACGGCGACCTGCACGACATTTCCGTTCGGAACGTGGTCGCATCGTATGCCGAATCGGCATTTTATGCCAACACGCGGCTGGTGCGCTGCACGCTCCAAAACATCCACCATCGGGATCACGGCGAAGCCCTCCGGCTGGACGATCCGGACAGCACGGAGATCATTGACGCGATTCCGGCGCAGTAATCAAATCACAGCTTCAACAGAACAACGGCGGCAAGCCCGCAGATCACCGAAAAAATCTGCGGGCGCCGCAGCTTTTCCCTGAAGAACAACCGCCCGCACAGCACAGCGCACAGGATAGTTCCGGCCGAAATCACCGGAAACAGCACGGATGCGTTTTCCGTGCCTGCCAACCGGATTGTTGCGTAGCCTGCCGCTGCATTTGCGATGCCCGCTGCTGCGGCATACGGCGTTCCGCCGCGGTGCGCTGCGATCCCCGGCGCACTGCGGCGCAGCAGTCGGAAACCAAAAACCAGGCTGCACACTGCCATGGCAAACAGCATGAATGCTGTGCAATCCTGCGGCGGATATCGGACTTGGTGCATTTTTTGCAGGATCGCACAGCAGCCGTTGGTAACAAAAGTGAGCGCGACGTACCAACCCCACCGGGCGCACGTACGCGGCACGCCGGTCGGCTGCGGCGGACGGCAATTGGAAAAAAACAACGCCGCCGCTGCAAACGCCAGACCGAAAATTTTACACACGTTCAACGGCTCAGCGCAAAAGACGACACCGTAAAACAGCGGCATTACCAGCGAAAACGACACGATCAGGCTGGTGAGAGACATGGGGCCAACCGCCAGTGCCCGGTACCCCGCGTACATGGAGCCGCACAGCATCAGTCCGTATAGTGTGCCATAAACCGCCGTACCCAAGTGAAACGAAAACTGTGCCGCGCCAATCACCACAAACAGCCCCAACGCCGTTCCGGCTTTGACCGCGTTGAACCGCACCGAGTCATCGTTCTTTTCGCTGTACCGCTTGGCAAACAGAGATTGCAGCGTACCAAACAGCACCACGCACAGATACAACGCGCCCATCACCGGCTCCCCCCGACATCGTACGGTGTCCAGCCGGATTTTTCGTAGTCGCCGTGCGCAGGATACACCTTTCGCAGGAGCGCGGCCGTTTCGGTGGCGTAAAACGTCATGGCTCGATCATCCGAGCCGCCCCAGCACGCACGGGCGATTTGCGCCACATTCCATGTACCGGTGGTCAGTGTGTCCCATGTGGTATACAGAATCCCAAGCAGCGCGTGCGCCTGCGCGGTTTGGACGCACGCCGTCCCATTTTGCGGGCTGCGATCCCACGGGCAGAGCAGCGTGCGGAATCCCTGGGCTTGGAGCGTTAACGCCGTTTGAATCGGCGCGCGGGTGCAGGCATACTGCCAGTCCGCCGTAACGATGCGCTTGCTGAGCCGGTCGGTCATGTATGCGGCTGCGGCTGCGGTTGGCGCTGCGGCTGTGTAGGAATTGGCCTGGGAATCCGCCGGGCGGTGCAGCAGCATATCCGCCCACATAATCGTTGTGCGGCGGGTGGCATCGAGATCCGTCTGCACTTCGTTGATAAAATCGGTAATTTCGTCCATTTCACAGGGCGTGTAGCAAAACCCGTAGGCTTCGTCGCACCCGATGTGAAAATAGGCGCCGTCTCCGCACAAATCAATCAGCTCTGTGCGGAGCTGCCGCAGCAGGCGCCGCGTTTTCGGATTCCGGATGTTCCACCGCCAGCCGTCGTCGCTGAACAGCGCGTGCAGTTCGGGTGCTTGATCCAGCACAACGTGCTTGCCGTGTATCACACGCGACTGCGAGGCGTGCCCCCAGTGGTTCAGCATGGGTACGATCTCGATGCCCATGTCGCACGCTTCGTGAAAAATGGGGCGAATCTGGTCTTTCCGGAACCCGCTCGGCCACGAAAGCGCCGGGTGCGCGTCAAATTTCAGGGTGCCCCAAAACTCCACCACGATATGGGTGTATTTCAGCGCACCGCACAGCCGAACAAACCGTTCGAACACCCACAGCGGGATGTCCGGGAATACGCAGTAATGAATCATCCGGACGGGAATCGACGGGCGATCGTATATTTCGCAGCAATCGATCACCAAGCGGCCGTCGTCGGCCGTGCGAATGCGGTCCAGCAGCGTCATATAGCCATGGATCAGGCTGCGGGAATCGGCTGCAGCAATTGAGATGCCGCACGGGGCTACGCAAACGGCATACGCCGCGCCGCCCAGCGGCAGCTGCTCGGCTGTCCCGATGCGAAACTGATGCGCCGCTGACGGCACAATGCAAATGGTTGATTCGCAAAACGTGAAGGTGTGCCAAAATTCTTTCAGGATCGTCCGATCCATATCCGGACACGCGAACGCAGTGACCGTATGGGGGATCTGGTAATGACCGGGTTTCTGCCGGATGCATGGGTGTTCAAAAATCATGGGGATGTCCCTCCTGTGTTTTTCACTATTATAGCAGCTGTTTCCGCTGCCGCACAACCGTTTTTTTGCGCAGTGTGGTGGATTTTTCGATCACACTATGCTATAATAAAGTCCGGAGGGGATTTTCATTGATTTACCACGCAAGCGACCTGACGTTTCAGATTCTTTCCGTTGGTCAGTTTGTACACCAATCCGGTCTGTACCGCGTGCTCGGGCGGCCGTATGCGGCGCTGAGCCTGCGGCTTCGCGGGTATGGCCAGTTTGAAGTGAACGGAACAAAATTCAGTTCATCGCCCGGCGATATTGTTTTTATCGCGGAAAACACAGACTACCAGGTGGAGTATTCCGACGGAGAGAGCATCGCCGTTCACCTGCTGAACTGCAATTACAAAGTATGCGAAAACATTGCCACCGGCGGCAGTGCGCCGGTGCTGCGGGACTGGTTTGCGCAGCTGCTGGAATACTGGGCGGAGCCGAACCAGGTAAATGGCGCCAAATCCGCAGTTTATCGCATTCTCCAGCTGCTTGCCGACCACGAATCGCTGCGGCAGGACGACTGCTTTGCGCGGTGCGTTTCGTTTATTCATGCGCATTTTTGCGACCCGCAGCTTTCCATCCGGCAGATCTGCCGTGCCGGGTACATCAGCGAAGCCACGCTGCGGCGCAAGTTTCAGAAATACTGCAACATCTCGCCCAAGCAGTATATCCTGCGATGCCGGCTGAACCGTGCGATGGCACTGCTGATCCGCGGCGAGCAATCCGTCAAAGAAATTGCCTGGATGTGCGGATTCCCGGACGAAAAATTCTTTTCCCGAACGATCCGGCAGCGCTACGGCCGGCCGCCGTCCCAATTTGCAGGCGACGCGCCCGGCCGCAAACCGTGCAATTTTTGACCGGCATCCGGCGGATTTTGGCTTGATTCGCAGCGGAATTTGGCGTATAATCGCTCCGAACGATCAAAACCGAATGCGGAGGGATTTATATGGAAGGACGGAATATTTTGGCGCAGGCAGTGGGGCTGGGCGGCGTGTATATGCTGTTTTCGCTGTATCAGCAAAAAGACCGCCCCGCGCTGCTGGATCGGAACGGATTCGGAATCGTGCGGGTGAACCCGGACGATTTGGCGCGCAGCGTGCCGGTGCTCGTTGCCGATATGCAGGACAGTTTGTTCTACCCGTACGCGGAGGTGCATGGCGGCGAAATGTATTTGTCGTACACGGTGGATCGGAAGCATATTCGGTTAGCGCGGGTGGATGCGCGGAAATATTTGAAGGGTTGAGCGTTGTAAAAAAGGGCTTTGCGTGGCAAAGTCCTTTTTTGTACTATATTTGACCTTTCGTATGTATCTGTCGGAAAGCCGCCTCTTTGTGGTTGATGATGTAATCCAGTACGGCCTGATTCTGCAACGGAATCTCAAAATCCGTAATCATTTTAATGAGCACTGCGTTTAGCAACAACTGAACGCGGTTTTCACCATCATAAATAAATTCAATGCCGATTGTAATACGACAACAGTAATTGCTTGTAAAAACCACATTGCACATATGGTTGTAGTAGTGCAGCTCGCCGTTAATATACATTCCATTGGCATCGAACCTAATCTCTTCATCGTCATCATCATATCCATCATTGCAAAAATATTCCTCAAAAGAATCCAGACCCGTCGTATCAAAGTTATAGCGATTCATTTCATCACGGAGCACTTTCTTTGTGACAAATGGGACACACGAAAATAGCACAATGGTAATCAGGCAAAATGCACCCAACAAACAGAGACCCAATCGAAGGTATTTCGACTCGTCTATTTCCATTAATATTCCGAAAGCAATCAAAATGACTGCGGTGGCGATTAGATATATCGGCAGGATTTTATATACCATAAAAGAATGCAACGGGTGCATAATGGCTTTCTCCTGCTGTAATTGCTGCACAAATGAACTTTTCTTCATATCGTTTCCCACCCTTTAATGAAAGCGGATTTCAGTTTGCGATATCATCAATAATCTGCTGGATATGGGCGATTTGTGCGTCATTCAGTTTTGAAGTATCCAGTTTCCGCTCCGACTCCAGCCCCAGAAGGTAATCTGCGCTGACAGCATACGTATTGCAAATCCGAATCAGCATATCCACCGACGGCAGGATGTTTTCGTTTTCCCAGTTGCTGACGCTTTGTTTGGAAACATAAAGTCTTTTTCCAAACTGTACTTGATTCAGTCCCTCGGACAAGCGCAATTCTTTCAACCTTTTTCCGAACATACACACAGCCTCATTTTTCTAATATTGCAATACTATTATACAAAAAAAGCTTGACTTTTACACAATACCGTAGTATTATAATATTGGACTTGCTGAAGAGCAAAAAATAACAACGAAGGGGATTCGACATGATTTACTGTAAACATTGCGGAAATGAAATGAACGAAGGGCAGCGCATCTGCCTGCACTGCGGGATGGACGTAAACGCGCCGGTTCAAAAAGAGGAGTGCTATTGCACTCATTGCGGCGCACCGGTACAGCGAGGTGCGGCAATTTGCACCAAATGTGGGTTCAGCCTGAACAGAAGCGCGGCGGGCGCAGCCGCTGTCAATATTTCAAGCAACAAACTTGCGCGTTCTGCTGACGGAAAAGTCTTTGCCGGCGTATTTAGCGGGCTGGGCAAAAAATTGAACGTAAACCCGTGGATTCTGCGGCTTGCGTCCATTTTCCTGAACTTCTTTGGGATTGGTGTTTTGATCGACATTGCGTATGTGATTGCAATATTCGCGCTGCCCATGGAGGACTGATTGTCTCCGGCGCATACGCACAAAAAAGTCCTGCCGACGACAAATTGGCAGGATTTTTGGGTTCTTACTTGTAAAAAGAAGCGGCGGCGAAGCCGCCATGAAGCCCTCGTCTTCGACTCGCATGAAGCGAAACGCCCCAATTCCACGCGCAAAGACAGTATCATTTTTCACGGGCGCAGCCCGCTTCATTTTTCATGGGCGAAGCCCGCTTCATTTTTCATGGGCGAAGCCCGCTTCACTTTTCATGCACCGCCAGGTGCGCTTCATTTGAAAAAAGCACTTGCGAACGCAAGTGCTTTTTTCCTGGCGCCACCTGTAGGACTCGAACCTACGACAACGCGGTTAACAGCCG
>CAJKBQ010000034.1 GCA_905198155.1 uncultured Eubacteriales bacterium | reverse complement strand
TGACTGCGTCGACCGCTGCCAGCACGCGGCCGACACGGCCGCCGCGAGGGAGCCTTGGGGTCGTACTGTCGGGATAGCGCGCTAAAATAAAAATCTTTCGGCTGAGAGTTTTTCCCGACTACATGGATCCTATCCATACATGGCTCCCTCGCGAGGGAGCTGCCGAGAGGCTGAAGGAGTTGACCAAAGACCGCAGCGCAGCACGACAACGCGACTATCCCCACGGCCAAACTTACGAGCACCGCGAGCGGAGAGGGGCTTCCCTGCGGCCGCAGCAAATGCCCATACTACATGAGTCTCGTGGTACCCGGCTCCCTCGCGGCCGCGACTGCGTCGGCGGCGTGCTGCCCGCGGTAGCGGTGACTGCGTCGACCGCCCGCAGACACCGCTAAGGCTGAGGGAGTTGCCTTCGGACGCACCGCAACCAGACAACGCAATTTTCCTCGCATATTCCCAAAAAACAAACCTATCAGGAGGAATTCATCATGATGACGCTTGGCGCGCAGCTGTTTACGCTGCGGGATTACTGCAAAAACCTCAACGATTTTGCCGAAACGCTGAAAAAAGTCGCCGCCATCGGCTACAAAGACGTCCAAGTCTCCGGTACCTGCGACTACGAAGCGGATTGGCTGGCCGAGCAGCTGGCGAAAAACGGCCTCACCTGCTCGATCACGCACACCAACCCGAACAAAATCATCCTGGAAACCGAAAAAGTCATCGCGGATCACAATGTTTTCCATTGCGACTACATCGGCATCGGCAGCCTGCCGGGCGGGGTCGAAAACTACTTCGGCTTCCGTGAGGACATCCGCGAAGCCGCGCACAAAATCGCCGCTGCCGGCAAAACGCTGATGATGCACAACCATCACCGCGAATTTGAGCGTACCGGTCCGGAACAGCTGAATTACCTGGAATATTTCATGCGCGACTTCACCGAGCAGGAAATTGGCTTCACGTTTGACACCTACTGGGCGCAGTATGCGGGCGCAGACCCGGCGCAGTGGATCGAAAAACTCACCGGCCGCCTGGGCTGCGTCCACCTCAAAGATATGCAGGTGATCCACGGCGAACAGAAAATGGCGCCCGTCGGATCCGGCAATATGAATTTTGAGCGGATTCTGGCGGCGTGCGAAAAGGCCGGCACCAAGCACCTGCTCGTGGAGCAGGACAACTGCAACGGGGTCGATCCGTTCATCTGCCTGAAACGCAGCTACCAATATCTCACGTCTCTGGGGCTGAAATAATGCAGCCCGTCCGCATGGGCGTAATCTGCCTGGGCGCCATGGGCACCCGGCACGCAGAATCCATCGCGCACGGCCGCATCCGCGGGATGCGGCTGACTGCGGTGAGCGACCGCCGCCCCGACCAGTGCGTATGGGCGCGGGCGGCGTTTCCCGGCGTCCGCACGTTTGCCGATCCGGAATCGATGATGCGCAGCGGTGCGGTCGATGCGGTGCTGATCGCCACCCCGCACGCGCAGCACCCGCCGCTTGCCGAAGCCGCGTTCGCCGCAGGGCTGCATGTGCTTACCGAAAAACCCGCCGGAGTATCCGTAACCGACGTCCGCCGGATGATCGCCGCAGCACCGGCGGATCGGGTGTTCGGCGTCGCGTGGGATCGGCGCACCCTGCCGATTTACCGCCGCGCGCGGGCGATTGTGCGCTCCGGTGCGCTTGGCGTGCCCCGTCGGCTGGTGTGGATTGTCACCGACTGGTACCGTACCCAGTCCTATTACGATTCCGGCCGCTGGCGCGGCACTTGGGCGAGCGAAGGCGGCGGCGTGCTGCTGAATCAGGCGGCACACAACCTCGACCTGTGGCAATGGATTTTCGGGATGCCCGACCGTCTGCGCGCGTTCTGCGCATTCGGCAAATATCATGCCGTCGAGATCGAAGACGACGCAACCATCTATGCGGAATACAAAAACGGGGCGACCGCCGTGTTCATCGCCTCGACCGGTGAATACCCCGGCACCAATCGGCTCGAAATCAGCGGCAGCTGCGGCAGCCTGGTGCTGGAAAACGGCACGATCCGCCTGCGGCAGACGGCGGCGCACCGTTCGGTCGCGGAAACAGCAGAATCGCCGCCTGCCCCAAACCCGCAGCGCGCACTGCTCCGGAACTTTTCGGATGCCGTTCGGCTGGGCACGCCGCTGATCGCGCCCGGCGCATCGGGATTGCCGGCGCTGACACTGTCCAATGCAGCATACCTGTCCGCGTGGACGGACGATTGGGTGACGCTGCCGGTAGACGGCGCCGCATTCGACGCGCAGCTGGATCGGCATATCATCAGAAAGGACTGAATTCAATCATTATGGAAATCGTACGAGTCGGCATCGTGGGGCTGGGCAATATGGGCAGCGCACACGCCGAAACCATCGCCGAAGGGAAGATCAACGGGATGCGCCTGGCTGCCGTGTGCGATATTGCCGCACCGCGCCGCGACTGGGCACACAAAATGTTCCCGGCGGATGTCGGCATTTTTGCAGACTATACGGAAATGCTGCACAGCGGCACGATCGACGCTGTCATCATCGCAACGCCGCACTATCTGCACCCGGTAATTGCCATTGCGGCGTTTGAATCCGGTTTGCACGTCCTTACCGAAAAACCGGCGGGCGTGTCTGTGTCTGCCGTCCGGCGGATGAACGCCGCCGCCGAAGCCAGCGGCAAAGTGTTTGGCATCATGTGGAACCAGCGCACCACCCCCATCTTCCGGCGCGCGCGGGAGATCGTGCAGTCCGGCGCGCTCGGCCAGCCGAAGCGTTTGGTGTGGACGGTTACCAATTGGTACCGCAGCCAGTCGTACTACGAATCCGGCGGATGGCGCGCCACATGGGCAGGCGAAGGCGGCGGCGTGCTGCTGAACCAGGCTCCGCACAACCTGGATCTGTGGCAGTGGATTTTCGGGATGCCGAACCGCATTCGTGCGTTTTGTACGAACGGAAAATATCACCATATTGAAGTCGAAGACGACGCAACCATATATGCGGAATATCAAAACGGCGCTACCGCCGTGTTTATCACATCGACCGGCGAATACCCCGGTACCAATCGGCTGGAAATCAGCGGCGACCGCGGTAAATTGGTGCTGGAAAACGGCAAACTGCACTTTTGGAAGCTGGAAACGCCGGAGCGCGAAGCCTGCTTCACCGAAAAAGCCGGGTTCCCGCACTGGCCGATGACCGAAGAAGTGTATGAACCGAACGACAACGGCCCCGCGCACCGCGGCATCCTGCAGAATTTTTCCGACGCCATCCGGCTCGGGACGCCGCTGCTGGCGCCGGGCGCGGAAGGCATTCGCGAATTGTCGATCTCCAACGCGGCGTACCTTTCTGCGTGGACAAACGATTGGGTTTCGCTGCCGGTGGACGATGCAGCGTTTGATGCGCAGCTGAACGCCCGTATCGCGGGATCCAAAGGCAAGCGCGTCGCTCCGGCAGACAGTGAAAAGCCTACCGGCACATACAGCGAACGGTGGAGCGTGCGGTGGTAAGTTGCTTGTTTCCGCAATTGCGATGCAAATTCGCGTGAAAGACTTTGCGCGAATTTGCACAGACAGATTCGGATGCATTGCATACAGTAAAAATTGCTGTGCCGTAAACCTTGACATTGTGCCGCAAATGTGGTATCATGAGAGCATAAAAGCAAAGGCGCTTTGACGATCCGGTCAAAGCGCCTTTTTGCATGAATTTTCGCCAAAAGGACAGATTGTGATGAGAAAAATTGGAATTGTACCATTGTACGACACGGCACGTTCATCCCTGTGGATGCTGCCGGGATATATGGACGGAATTTCCCAGGCGGGCGGTCTCCCGATCATGCTGCCGCTGACCGATGACGCCGCACAGCTGCGCGCCCTGGCCGACGACTGCGACGGGTTCCTGTTCCCCGGCGGGCAGGACGTGGATCCAACATTATACGGCGCAGCCGCGTCACCGCACTGCGGCGAGACCTGCCCACCGCGCGACGCAATGGAAACCGCGCTGCTGCGCGAAATTTTGCGCCGCGACAAGCCGCTCCTCGGCATTTGCCGCGGGATTCAGCTGCTGAATGCGGCGCTCGGCGGCACGCTGTACCAAGACTTGCCAACGGAGCACCCGTCCCGCACGACGCACCATATGACCCCGCCGTATGACCGCGCCGTCCACACGGTGACTGTCACCGCCGGGTCGCCGCTGGCGGCATTGATTGGAAATGATCGTTTGGGGGTCAACAGCTATCACCATCAGGCCGTTCGGATGCTGTCGCCCCGGCTGCTGCCGATGGCGGTGTCAGAGGACGAGCTGGTGGAGGCGGTATTCGCGCCCGCGTACCGGTTCGTGTGGGCGGTGCAGTGGCACCCGGAGCTGTCGTTCCGCGTGGATGCGCGCAGCCGGGCGATTTTTGGGGCGCTGGTGCGGGCGTGCGGAGGGCGTGCAAACGCCATTATTTGATTTTTCCCCGCGATTATCCGAAATCCGGGCAAATTGGGGGCTTCGTCGGGCTGCGCCTGCAAATACAGGGCGTCCGCTCATTTCTCCACGCGCCGGAACGAATTCCAGTCGTAAATCTCGTATTCCATCCGCACTCGGAATAATTTTGCGAAAAAGCCCGCCGGTTTCTCGATTTCTGCGCGCTTTTTTTGGAACGCCGGTTCGCCGATGTCCGTGTCGGCGGTGTGCCGGTCGAAGCAAGCCGTTTCGAGCCATTTTTGGTGCGTTGTGTCGTACGTGACCACCACTACCCAATCGCCGCTTTCCACTTTCCGGATGAATTGCAGCAATTGGTCGGCCACATCGGCTCCGGTTTGGTCGTTTTCTTCGGTCAAAACCCAAACATATTCGCCGAATCGCGCCGTTTGCAAGACAAAATCCGCCGATTCTGCGCGGAATTCGAGTTCGATATGCTTTTCGCCGTTATTGCTCCGCACGACCAGCACCACGGTTTTCCCGGCCGGGGCGCGTCGCAAATCCGCATCACGCATGGCGTGCTTCCAATATGATGCGGCATTGGGATATTCGATCAGGTCAAACTGAATTTGGTGTTCCGCCAACAGCGCTTTTGCCGCGCAAAGCGTCAGCGCGCGGGGGGCGGTTGGGGATTCATCGTAAAAAGAAAGCATTTTTTCACACTCCGCTGCGATATCTTCGGAATTCATGTATTCCGGATATTCCACTGCCGCGCCGAACGCGTCGAACGGCGCGCACATTCGCAGAAAATCGGGCAAACGCTGCCACAACCGGCCGCAGTTCGCACAAAACCGGCGCACGCACGCCGAATCGTGCGAAAAGCCGTCCCGCATTCCGGCGATCAGGAAGCGGCTCAGCGCGTCGGCGTCGAGGGCGTAGACGTCGTCCGCCCAATGCTGCAAAAACAGGCTGTGCAGCGCCTCGGCGTCCGACGCGTGCAGTTCCAGTTCCAACAGGAATTCGTCGTCCTGCGACGCCAAAAACCGGTCGTCCAGCAGCCGATCAAACGGTACTTGGGGTCGGAAGCCGCCGGATTCCAGTAAAAACGCCGCGTACAGCTGCTCCATATTGCGTTACACGCCCCAATCCACCTCAATGACCACCGGCTCGCTGGCCAGATCGTCCACCGGGATGCCGGTGATGTGCAGGCAGCGGTAGGCGATGCCGGTGTTCCCGTCGAACCAGCCGGGGAGACGCTCCTCGGCGAAAGGCAGCGGCGCGCCGGTGTTCATCAGGCGCACCGATTTCGGCAGAGCCGGATACGTTTTGAACGACACCGCCGACGACGAGACGCCGTTGTAAAAATGGAAATAGGTTTTGCCATTTTTGCGCACGGCAATGTATGCATTGGTAAAAATTTCGTATTCAAACGGGTCGGGGTCGTGCGACTCCAGGCAGCCGGCCATTCGGTTGTACCAATCGCCGATGCGGCGCAGCCGGCGGGCGTACGCGTCCGGAATTTCGCCGCGCGCGTCCGGCCCCACGTTCAGCAGGTAGCTGGCACCCATGGCCATGTAGCGGTCGATGGCGCACATCAGGTAGCGCGCGGAGTAGAAATCCTCGTTTTGGCGGTAGCCCCAGCTTTGCTCGCCCAGGGAATTGCACGCCTCGGTGGGGCGGGTGAAGCGCGGCGCCGTGCCGATGGCCTGATATTCGCGTTCCGGCGTAGAGAAATCGCCGGTGTCGAACCCGCGGTCGTTAATCAAAATGCCCGGCTGCAAGCGGCGCACCAATTCGTTGATGCGCGGGTCGTGGATGCGCGGCGGGATGTCCCAAAACAGCGTATAAATCGGCCCGTATTGCGTCAGCAGCTCGGTGATCTGGTTGGTGATGTAGGCGCGCAGCTTTTCCGTGTCCGGCGCAACGTCGCGGCGGGCTTTCCATTGGTGCGTGGATGCCGGATTGTAGCCGTATTCGTCGTGCCAGTCGGGGTTGGAGTAGTAGATGGACAGCTTCATGCCGTGCTTTTGGCACGCGTCCGCCAGCATTCGCAGCACGTCTTTGCCGTACGGCGTGTGCATGATGTTATAGTCGGTGTACCGGGTGTCCCACATACAGAAGCCGTCGTGGTGCTTTGCGGTGAAGCAAATGTACTGCATTCCGGCGGATTTTGCCAGCAGCACCCACTGCTCCGGGTCGTACGCGGTGGGGTTGAACACGGCGGCGTTGCGCTCGTATTCGTCGCGCGGCAGGTCGTACCGCGCAAACACCTGCTCCTGCACACCGGTTTGCGCGTAAATGCCCCAGTGGATGAACATTCCGAATCGATTGTGAAATTCCATTTTGATTTCCTCCTTGTGGTTGGGGGTAAGGGAATTGCTTTACTTTTTGGGCGGATGGGGTATTATTAGGCAAAAGCAAAATTTATCCGGGTATGGTCAGGACGCCGGAACAGAATGTTACTTTTTCAAAATGCAAACGGGGAAAATCCCGTCTTAGTTCATCGGCAATGCAATAGATTTCGCTGCTGTCCCATTGCGCTCCGCTTTCTTCTTTGCATCGATTCCATTCATCCCGCGTCTCAAAGGCGACGTCTCCGATCAGAATCTTGCCGCCCGCTTTCAGGCGATTGCGCAATTCTTTCAGAAAATGAACCTTTTGGCTGTCCGTTAAATGGTGGATGGAATAAGTCGCAACAATGAAATCGTAGCATTTTTGATTGAGCGGTTCCACCAATCCGCGTGTGAAATCGCCTTTGTAAAGATGCGCATTTGGCATCTTTTCCAACGCCAATTCAATCATTCCGGACGAAAAATCTTGTCCATAGACGGTACAGCCGTGCTCGTATAATTTTCTGGTCAGCGTGCCTGTGCCAAAACCGATGTCAAGCACGGATGGATTGGGCTTTTCCATTATGGTTTTGTAAATAATCCCAAGAACGCTTTTGTACCCCGCAAACGGATACGTATTTTTTTCTTCTGATAATCCGACCGATTGATCGTATCCGTTCGCCCATAAATCAAATCCTTTGCTGTCTAACATTTTTACCTCCAAATGCGGCATTTCCAAATTTCGCATAAAAATCCACCGCAATTCGATCAAAATGCGGTGGATTTGTTGGTGGAGATGAGGAGAATCGAACTCCTGTCCGAAAACCACTTGTCACAGCTTTCTCCGGGTGCAGACCGTCTTTGAGGATTCCCCCGTCGTATCTCCGGCGATCAGGCGATACGCTTCGGTAGTTCCCAAGTCGTGACGCAGGCAGGAACGCGCCTGCGTTCATGTTCACCGCTAATCGACGCCTTTGTCAGGGCCGCGGTGCTCCCTGCAAAGACGGCAGCCTTAATTAGGCCGCAACAGCAACAGTATTGTTGTCGTTTATTTTGAAAAGTTTGCAGCTTTTAGCGTGGTGCTGCACCACGACCCGCTTACTGAGATTCACAGTCCCCGTCGAAACCTTTACATCCCCGTATCTATGTGATTTTTGAGAGAAAACAAAATTACTGCGCGTTTCGCTCTTTCAGTGCGCGCTCGGCGTCGCGTTTGGCTTCTTTGCGCGCCATATCTGCCCGTTTGTCGTACAATTTTTTGCCTTTGCACAGCCCCAGCTGCACTTTGACGCGCGAGCCTTTGAAGTACAGCGACAGCGGAATCAGTGCGCAGCCGTCCTGCTGCACCAGCCCGAACAGCCGCATGATCTCGCGCTTGTGCAGCAGCAGCCGCCGCACGCGCACCGGATCGCGGTTGAAGATATTGCCCTGCTCATACGGGCTGATGTGGACGCCGTTGAGCAGCATTTCGCCGTTTTTGACTTCGCACCACGCATCCTTCAGGTTCACCTGGCCTTTGCGCAGCGACTTGACTTCGGTGCCGCACAGCTCGATCCCGGCTTCGACGCTTTCGAGGACGAAGTAGTCGTGGAACGCTTTTTTGTTTTGGGCAATGGTTTTCAATTCGGTTTTGCCGGTCGGCATCGCGTTCCCCTCCTTTGCGTCGCATAGGTACGATTTCATTATATCAGCTTTTGGCGAAAAAATCAATCGAATTCTGCAAATTTCTTAAAATTCCCCGCGGCCTTCCAGCGCACGCGTCAGCGTGACCTCGTCGGCGTATTCCAGATCGCCGCCGACCGGGATCCCGTACGCCAGCCGCGTGACTTTGATGCGCAGCGGCTTGATAAGCTTCGACACATACATCGCCGTCAGCTCACCTTCGACCGTCGCGTTGGTCGCCATAATAACTTCTTTCACTTCGCCCGATTGCAGGCGCGCCAGCAGCTCTTTGATGTAGATATCGTCCGGCCCCACGTCGCGCATGGGCGAGATGGCGCCGTGCAGGACGTGGTACAGCCCATTGTATTCGCCGGTGCGTTCCAGCGCGAATACGTCGCGCGGATCCTCCACCACGCAGATCACGGTATGGTCGCGTGCGGCATCACTGCAGATCCCGCAGATTTCTTGGTCGGTGAAATTTTTGCACACGGTGCAGTAGTGAATCTGCCGGTGCGCATCGGTGATCGTTTGGGCGAATTCATCAGCGCGCGCCTGGGGCAGCTGCAACACATGATACGCCAGCCGCTGCGCCGTTTTGTGCCCGATGCCGGGCAGGCTTTCAAACTGCTCCACCAGCCGCGTGAGCGGCAGCACCTGATACGCGCCCATCTCAGAACATCCCCGGCAGGTTCAGGCCGGACGTGATCGCGCCCAGCTTGGCTTCTTTGTCCTGCGCGGCTTTGCGCAGCGCTTCGTTGACCGCTGCCATCACCAAATCGGCCAGCATTTCGGTGTCCTCCGGATCGACCACTTCCGGTTGGAGCTTGATTTCCGTGACTTCCATGGTGCCTTTGACCGTCGCTTCGACGGCGTTGCCGCCGGCGGTGGCGGTGTAGGTGGTTTCTTCGAGCTGGGCGGTGGTTTCCGCCATCTGCTCCTGCATTTTCTGCGCCTGACGCGCCAGCGCGCCCATGTCGGACGGGCCGCCGTAGCCTTTGGGTAGTCTTGCTTTCATATTGATGCACTCCTCTGTATCTGTTGATCCGTTGGGATTATTCGTTTTTTTCGGACGTTTCCGTGACCGGGATGTCCATCTGGCGCGCCAGGTCCGACAGGCGGTTCAGCGGGTCGGCCGCGGCGGCGGGTTTGGCCGCTTTGTACGGCCCCAGCCGATAGCGGCGGCCGGTGACGCTGAGCAGCGCTTCGCGCATCCGCTCCTTCTGCCCCGCGCCGTTGCGCAGGTAGTCGAACGCCATGTGATTCGGCGCGTCGATCAGGCAATAGTCGCCGTCGATGTACGCCTGCGATTTTTCCAGCACGGCGGCCAGCCCCGGCGACAGCGATTGCAGCGCTTCCACCACCTGCGGCCATTCCGCCATCGGCGTCAGCGTGTGCGGCTGGGGCGCGGCGGGCTGCGATGCGGCCGACGGTTCGGGCGCGTCGGGGGGCGCGGACGGTTCCGCGGCGGGCTGGGCGGACGGTTGGGCGGGGGCAGGCTGCGTCTCCGGCGCGGGCGATGCAGACGCGCGAATTTGCACGCGCTTGACCGTTTGCTCCAACTGCTCCATCCGCCGCAGCAGCGACGGCACATCCACCGCCAATTCCGGACTGCACAAGCGCAGCACGGTCATTTCCATTTCCACCCGGCGGCTGCCGCTGGCGCTCATCGCTTCCAGACAGGCTTGCAGCTGGCCGATCGATGCCAGCACGGCCGTCAGCGTGAATGCCTGCGCCTGGCGGGCGATTTCGGCGCGCTCTGCGGCGCCGGCTGCGACCAGCGTACCGGGATCCTGCATGGTTTGGAACAGCATCAGGTTCCGGAAATGGCCGATCAGCTCCTCGCACAGCCGCGCCATGTCCTTCGACTGCGCGTGCAGCGACGCGATCAGCTGCAATGCGGCGGGCGCATCGTGCGCGATGATGGCGTCGGTGAGGGCAAACAGGTGATCCTGCCCGGCCAGCCCGGCGGCCTCCGTGACCACGTCCTCCGTGACGTGCGCGCTGCGCCCCAGGCACTGATCCAGCAGCGACAGGGCGTCGCGCAATGCACCGTCCGACAGGCGGGCGATCAGCAGCGCGGCTTCGCGGTCGATTTCGGCATTTTCGTGCGCGCAGACATACGCCAGCCGGTCGGCGATGGCCTCTGGGGCGATGCGGTGAAAATCGAACCGCTGGCAGCGGGAGAGGATGGTGGCGGGGAGCTTATGCACCTCCGTGGTCGCCAGGATGAACACGACGTGCGCGGGCGGTTCTTCGAGCGTTTTCAGCAGCGCATTGAACGCGCCGGGCGACAGCATATGCACCTCGTCGATAATATACACGCGGTATTTGGCCTCGGCGGGGGTGAACTGGACTTCCTCGCGCAGGTCGCGGATGTTGTCCACGCCGTTGTTGCTGGCGGCGTCGATCTCAGTGACGTCGGTGACGGCGCCGCTGTCGATCCCGCGGCAGATTTCGCATTCGCCGCACGGGTCGCCGTCCGTGGGGTGCAGGCAATTGACCGCTTTGGCCAGAATTTTGGCGCAGGTGGTTTTGCCGGTGCCGCGCGAGCCGGTGAACAGGTATGCGTGCGCGATTCGGCCGGATTTCAGCTCGTTTTGGAGCGTGACTGTGACCTGCGGCTGACCGACCACGTCGGCAAACCGCTGCGGCCGCCATTTTCGATACAGAACCTGATACACTGCGCGTCCCCTCCTATTCTGCAAAAAAACAAAAGACAGAAACGCCGCACGTGCACCCGGGTGTACGGATAAACGAACGGACTGTATCGCACAAAGCATTCCGCTTAATGCTGCTCGGTTCCCCGCCTGACATGGTTCACGGGTCTTTGTCGTACAGGGCCCGTCTATCCGCACGCCCGGATGCGCGTATGATTCTGTCTTTAATATTATTATAGCGGATTTATGGCGATTCGTCAAGGGGTTTTTGCGTTTTCGGTGGGGGAAATTCGTGGGGGGTGTTGGTCATGCCGCTGGGGATGGTGCGGTGTGGGAAGTGGCTGCGGCCGCGGGGAAGCCCCTCTCCGTTCGCTACGCTCACTCCGGCGCCCCCAGAGGGGGCGCTACTCACTTCGCTCGTAAATTTGGCCGATGGGGGCGCGCGTTGACTTGGGGGTAGTGCGGCCGAAGGCAACTCCCTCAGCCTCTCGGCAGCTCCCTCGCGAGGGAGCCATGTATGGATAGGATCCATGTAGTCGGGAAAAACTCTCGGCCGCAGAATTCTTTTCCTTACCTGACTATCCTGGCACTACGACAAAAGGCTCCCTCTCGAGGGAGCTGGCTCGCGCCGCAGGCGCGAGACTGAGGGAGTTGCCCGCGGCCGAGGGGAATGCGCAACGTGGAAAAATTTCTGCGTATTGACGGGCAACTCCCTCAGCCTCTCGGCAGCTCCCTCGCGAGGGAGCCATGTACTACGGGACTCATGTAGTCGGGAAATCTTTTCGGCCGCAGAATTCTTTTCCTTGCCTGACTATCCTGGCACTACGACAAAAGGCTCCCTTGTGGCCGCGACTGCGTCGGCGGCGTGCTGGCTCGCGCCGCAGGCGCGAGACTGAGGGAGTTGCCCGCGGCCGCAGTGATTTTCCACGCCGCGCATCGCTCGCGGTACGATACCCGGATTGGCAAGGCAATTTTCCAGAACTACACGCCAATCACTCCCACGCGACCCAAAAAATATCTATTATCTCTTATCTATTATTTATCTAATAAACACCATCACTCCGCCTGCGGCAATCGCCGCGCCCACCAACGCGGACGCGGCCATTCGCAGCAGCATATAAAGGCGCTTGCGGCGAACGGCCGTGTGCCCGGGGCCGCCCATTTCGCGCAGGATGCGGCGCGCCTCTTTTTCCAGCACCGAGCGCTCCGCGTCGCTGAATACCGGGTTCACGAAAAACAGCGCCCGCTCAAAATATTCGTTCCCCAATTTTTGCACTTCGATGATCTGCCGACTGATTCCACGAATCAAGTTCGTCCGCCCCTTTCCAAAATACACAGGTTTTGCTGTTATTTTGGTTCGGCCGCCCGCGGAATATACGGCGCAGGGGCAAATTTCCGTCAGAGCGCGATGTCGAACAGGCGCTGCGCATTTTCGCACAGGATGGCGCGGTTTTCCGCGTCGGTCAGGCCGAGGGCGAAGAATGCGTCGATTTCGCGCTGCGGCGACCACATCGGGTAGTCGGTGCCGTACAGCACATGATCCACCCCGTAGTGATGAATCATGGCGATGGCCTGTTCTTTGGGGATCATTGGAATGCTGGACGAGGTATCGACGTACAGATTCGGCAGGTCGCGCAGCGTGCGGTCGGCTTCGGCCCACACCGACCAGCCGCCCAAGTGCGCGGCGATTACCGTGAGGCCGGTGTAGATTTGCATAATCGGCAGCAGGCGGTTGGGGTTGGAGTAGTCGTACCGGCTGTCGCCGGTGTGCATCAGGATCACCATCCCGTCCCGCTCGCACATTTCGTAGATTTTCAGGCAGCGGTAGTCGTCGATTTTGAACTGCTGGATGTCCGGGTGCAGCTTCACGCCGCACAGACCCAGCGATTTGAGGTGCGCGTAGTCGCCCGCCAGGTCCGGGCTGCCGGGATACAGTGTGCCCAGGCCGGTGAATTTGCCGCCGCTGCGCGCCACCTCGTCGGCGATGAATTCGTTGATGCTGCGCACCTGCCGCGCGTTCGTCGCGACGGACTGGACGATGAAGTGGTCGCTGCCCGCCGCGCCGCCCAGCCGCCGCAGCCCGGCGGTGGTGCCGTCGCCGAACGGCTCGTAATTGTAGAACCGGCCGGTGCCCGCTGTGGCGCGGGCGGCGATTTTGTCGGGGTAGATGTGGCAGTGCGCGTCGATGATTTGGTACCCGTTTTTCATCACGCCGTCACCACGCTGTCCGCCTTTTGGAGGCCAAGCTTTTTGATCGCGTCGGCGCGCATTTGGTACTTCAGGATCTTACCGGCGACGTTCATCGGGAATTCCGTGACGAAATCGATATACCGCGGGACTTTGTGGCGCGCCATGTGGTCGCGGATATAGGCTTTCATCTCTTCTTCGGTCATTGTTTCGCCGTCTTTCAGGATCACGCACGCCATGATCTCTTCGCCGTACTGCTCGTCCGGCACGCCGATCACCTGCACGTCCTTCACTTTGGGGTGCGTGTAGATGAATTCTTCGATCTCTTTGGGGTAGATGTTTTCGCCGCCGCGGATAATCATGTCTTTGAGCCGGCCGGTGATGCGGTAGTTGCCCTCTTTGGTGCGGCACGCGAGGTCGCCGGTGTGCAGCCAGCCGTCCGCGTCGATGGCGGCGGCCGTTGCCTTCGGCATTTTGTAGTAGCCTTTCATGATGTTGTACCCGCGGGCAACGAATTCGCCGGTCACTTCGTCGGGGCAGTCGGCGCCGGTTTCGGGATCGACGATTTTGCATTCGATCTCCGGCAGGGCGTGGCCGACGGTGCCGACGCGCACTTCGATGGGGTCGTCGGCGGAACTCATGGTGCAGCCGGGCGAGGATTCCGTCTGGCCGTACACGATGGTGATTTCCGTCATGTGCATTTTCTCCACGACGTCTTTCATCACGGAGATCGGGCACGGGCTGCCCGCCATGATGCCGGTGCGCATATAGGAAAAGTCGGTTTTGGCGAAGTCCGGGTGTTCGAGCAGCGCGATGAACATCGTCGGGACGCCGTGGAACGCGGTGATGTGCTCGCTGTTGATGCACGCCAGCGCCGGTTTGGGCGAAAAATACGGCAGCGGCAGCAGCGTGGCGCCGTGCGTCATGGCGGCGGTCATCGCCAGCACCATGCCGAAGCAGTGGAACATCGGCACCTGAACCATCATACGGTCGGCGGTGGAGAGATCCATCCGGTCGCCGATGCATTTGCCGTTGTTGACAACGTTGTAGTGCGTGAGCATCACGCCTTTGGGGAAGCCGGTGGTGCCGGAGGTGTACTGCATATTGCACACGTCGTTTTTGTCCACACGCGCGGCCATGCGGTACACTTCGTCCACCGGCACCTGCTCGGCGCGGCGGAGCGCTTCCGCCCAGGTGAGGCAGCCTTTCTGGCGGAAACCGACGGTGATGATGTTCCGCAGGAACGGCAGCCGTTTGCAGTGCAGCGGCTGGCCGGGGACGGTGGCGGCGGCTTCGGGGCACAGTTCGGCCATGATCCCGGCGTAGTCGGAGTCGCGGTAGCCGTCGATCATAATCAACGTGTGCGTGTCCGACTGGCGGAGCAGGTATTCGGCTTCGTGGATTTTGTACGCCGTGTTCATCGACACCAGCACCGCGCCGATTTTCGTGACCGCCCAGAACGCGATGTACCACTGCGGGATGTTCGTCGCCCAGACGGCGACGTGATGCCCGGCGCGCACGCCCATTGCGATCAGCGCGCGGGCGAAGGTGTCCACGTCGTCGCGGAATTCGCTGTATGTGCGGGTGTAGTCGAGCGTGGTGTACTTGAACGCGTACTGGTCGGGGAATTCGGCGACCATGCGGTCCAGCACCTGAGAGAACGTGCAGTCGATGAGCGTTTCTTTTTTCCAGACGTACTGACCGGTTTGGGCTTTGTTGCGGTACAGCACCGGCAGACCGCGTGACGGGGCGCGGTACTGGTGCATATAGCCGGAAAACTGCGCGAACACGATCTCCATGTCGTCGATTTCGGCGCACCACGCCGGGTCCCATTCCAGCGAGACGAAGCCGTCGTAGTTGACCGAGCGCAGCGCCAGGATCATGGCGTCCACCGGCAGGTCGCCCTCCCCCATCAGGCAGAATTCCGTCCGGCCGTCGCGGCGGGCGGCGTCTTTGAGGTGGACGTGGCGGACGTATGCGCCCAGGTTGGTGATGGTCTGCTCGGCGTCCTCGCCGCCGACGAAGTAGGTGGCGTACATATCCCACAAGGCGGCCAGCTGGTCGCAGGCGAAGTAGTTCAGCATATCGCGCAGGCGCGCGGTGTTGCTGAAAATGCCGGAGGTTTCCAGCAGCAGCACCACCCCGGCCTGCGCGGCCGCCGGGACCGCCTGCGCCAGAAAATCGCGCATTTTCGCTGCGCCGGCGTCCGGGTCGGCGTCGCCGGGCTTGACGCGGACGTACGGCACGCGCAGCCGGGACGCGACGTCGATGCATTTGCCGACTTCGGCCAGCGCTTCGGCCGCGTCGCACACGGCGGGCGTACACACGGCGTCCACGCACGGGATCGTCAGCTTCTGCTCGTACAGCCGGCGGAGCGTGGCGGCGGCGGCGTAGTCGTGAAACGCGCCGTCTTTTTCGGTGAACAGCGCGCCGTTGACGTTGTGCAGCTCGATTCCCTCGAACCGCAGGTCGCGGGCAATATTGCAAAAATCGTCGAACGAGCTGTGGTGCCAGCCCTTGGTCGAAAACGAAAGCTTCATTGAAATCTCGATCCTTTCCGTAATGATTTGACGGCGTTACGCTTCTTCGTACACGATCTTGTTGAGCGCGCTGAGGTAGGCGCGGATGCTTGCGCCGATGATGTCGGTGGAGATGCCATTCCCGGCGTAGAGTTTGCCGTTGCTGCGCAGTTTGACCAGCGCGGATCCCATGGCCTCTTTGCCTTCGGTGACGGCCTGAATCTGGAAGTCGTCCAGCTCGTAGTGATGGCCGACGATCTGCTCCACCGTCAGGAACGAGGCGTCGATGGGGCCGTCGCCCATGCCGATGCCGTTCAGCTCGCGGCCGTCGCGGTTCAGGCAGATCTGCGCGGAGGCGGAGATCACGTTGCCGGAGTTGATGACGTAGCGCACCAGCTGATACGTCGGCGGCACCTGCATGGCGGTGGAGGCGACGATCGCTTCCAGCTCTTTGGTCCCGACGGTTTTCTTTTCGGCCACGCGCTTGAATTCTTCGTACACCTTGGCGTCGTCCTCTTCGGACAGGTCGTACCCCAGCATACGGACGGCGGCGCTGACGGCGGACGGGGCGTCGTGCGCGTCGAGGTGGACTTCCGGCGCGGCGGAGACGGCCGATGCACGCACCTCGGCGGTCGCGCCGGAGATCCAGCGAATCTGCTGCACGGTGCGTTTCAGCTCCGTGACGCGCAGGCCGCACGCGAGGCCGGTGTTGTCGCCGCAATTGCGGACGATGGTGGCGAACGTGTCGAGGTCGGTGATCTCGCCGTCCACGGCGGTTTTCACCAGCTGCGCGCCGGACTTGACCGCCAGCACGGCGTTGGCGGCGGCCAGCCCGTTCGGGTTGCGGCACATCACGCCCACGCGCACCGTCTCCGGCACTTCGGCTTCGCGGATGGTCTGCGCCACAAACGCGCCGAAATCGTCCGGAAGCATGACGCCTTCGTCGTCGCAGATGGTGACGGTGGACGCGCCGGCATTCATCGCGGCCTGCATGGCCTGCGCGAGGTAGCCGTCGTCGGCGCGGGTGGCGTCCACGGCGCAGAACTCGACGTCCGGACATTTTTCTTTGGCTGCCGCCACCGTGGCGCCGATCAGGTCGAGCATTTTGGCGGGCTTTTTGTGGTACCCGTACTCCATCCCGACGGCCGATACCGGGAGCGACACGCGCATCCGCGGGTGTGCCGCCGATTCCAGTGCGGCGGCTGCGGCGGCGACGCCTTCGGCCGTGCCGCCGGTTTCCACCGACAGTACGCTGCGCTTCACAAAGGAAGCGATCGTCTTCACCAGCAGCACATCCGTCCGGCCGTTTTCGATCGCCGGCAGTTCGATCACGTCCGCCTGCAAATTGCCCAGCAGCCGTGCAATCCCGATTTTTTCCTTAAAGCTGTACGTTCCTTCCGTGCGGCACAATGTCCGGTCCGAAATTTGAATCGTTCTCATGAATGATGAACCTTCCTTTCTGATGATAAAAAAAGTCCCCAAGACCTGCAAATCGCTTGCAAATCTCAGGGACGAATCAACTGTTCGTGGTACCACCCTGCTTGCCGAAAAAATCGGCCGCTCGCCGGACTCCAACAAGTCCGCTGCCATGGTAACGGGGCAAACCGGAATCCCATACACGGCGGACGCCTTTCCGGGACTCTGCTCAGGAATGAGACTTGGATCGAATCGCCGCACACGGCTTGCACCCACCGCCGTTTCTCTGAAATGCCGGACAGACCCGCCAATAATTCCTTCGTCGCTTTGTTTCAGTATCGAATTTTGTTTTATTATAGCGCATTGGGGGCGGGTTGTCAAGGGGGTTTGGGGAAATAGATAATAGATAATACATAATAGATAAGAGATAATAGATATTTGGTTGTAATTATAGTTGGTTTACCTTACTTTTGGGGGTGTTTGTTATGGCGTGTAGATTATTTTTTGGGTGTAGTCGGTGGAGGGGGGCTGGATGATTGGGCAGGAGAGGGACCACAGGTCGGTGGCGGCACGTTCGAGGGCGAAGGTGCGGCGGGCGGTATCGCTTAGGGATGCGATTTGCGAGGGGCGGGTGACGATCGGCAGGCGGGCGGTGTCCCGCGCGCGGCGCAGCACAGCCCGGCCGCCGTCGCGCAGCCCCAGCACCCGGACGTACGGCACGGGCTGCGCGCGGTCGGCCGCGGTGCAGCCCAGCAGCAGTGCCAGCACAATCCGCCGGATCCGCGCGTGCGTGTACCGTTTCGATTTGCACGCGTCATACAGCTCCGCCACCGTGTGCGCCGTGCGGGCGGCGGCAATCAACCGGTGTTCCAGCCCTTCGGACACCTCCGGCAGGGCGGCAAGCTCCGCCGGGTCGGCCGTCCGCAGCCGCAGCAGCACCGCGCGCGCCAGCCGTTCCAGCGACGGCACGCCGCCCTGCGCCGTCCATGCGTCCAGAACCGGGCGCAGCGATTCCGCGGGCATATAGTCCGCGGGCGACACCCCCGCCGCCAGCATCGCCCGGATCGTCGACGCCGATGCAAATCCGCCGTCCGGCGCGCCGTCGTGCGCGCTCCCAATCCGCTGCACCGGGAACGGCTGCATGGCGCTGCCGGTACGCAGAAGCGCTTTGTGGTACTCCACGGCGAGCGTATCGTTCGGGCAGCGGAGCAGGGCGGCCGCGTCGGCACCCAAAATCGCCGCGGCAGCATCCTGCCGGGCGGCGGCGAACGTGCGGCCGTCGCGCCAGCGGTCGTGCAGTACAGCCGAAAATTCGGCGGAAATCAGCGCTTCCGCCAGCCGGCGGTGCAGCGCCGCGTCGCGGTGCTCGCAGCCGTACGCCAGCGCATCGACGCAGCCCAGTCCGTTCAGCACCGATACGCCGCCCGCCGCAAACGATTCCGCCCCGGCACACGCCCAAACCGCCGGCAGCTCCACCACCAAATCCGCGCCGCACGCCAACGCACTGCGCACCCGTGCGTGCTTGCCGACGACGGCCGGTTCGCCGCGCTGCACCAGCGCCCCGCTCATCACGGCGACGACCGTGCCGCCCGCCGCGTGGATTTGGCGCAGCAGGTGGCGGTGACCGTTGTGAAACGGGTTGAATTCGCATATGACCCCATAAATTTGCGTATTGCGGCACATTTCTTTTCCGGAACTCCTTGCAAAAAGTCGAATTTTATATTATTATAATACAGGACGGAATCGAACGCAAGCAAAACAGGCAAAATCGGTTCCAAACTGAAAGGAAGGGTTTTTTACTTATGAAGATTTTGGTAATCAATGCCGGCAGTTCTTCGATGAAATATCAGCTGATCGACATGAACGGCGAGCGGATGCTGGCCAAGGGCAACTGCGAGCGCATCGGCATCGACGGCAAATTCACGCACAAAACGGCCGACGGCCGCGGCTTCAAGAAAAAGGACGTCGCGATGCCGGATCATACCGCTGCGTTCGGTCAGATCAAGGCAATGCTGACCGATCCCGAATACGGCGTAATCTCCGATTTTTCGGAAATTTCCGCTGTGGGGCACCGCGTGGTGCAGGGCGGATCGGAGTTTTCGCAGTCGGTGCGCATCACCGACGATGTGATTGAGAAGATCGAAGCGCTGTCGTCGCTGGCGCCGCTGCATAACCCGGCGAACGTGATGGGCATCCGCGCGTGCATGGCCGTGCTGGGCAAAGAAGTGCCGGAAGTGGCGGTGTTTGACACGGCGTTCCACGCCACCATGCCGGATTACGCGTATCTGTACCCGGTGCCGTATGAATTTTACGAAAAATACCATATCCGCCGCTACGGCTTCCACGGCACGTCCCACCGGTTCGTGAGCGCGCGCTGCGCCGAACTGCTGGGCAAAGACCTGAGCGAATTGAAAATGATCACCTGCCACCTGGGCAACGGATCGTCGTGCGCCGCCATCGACCACGGCAAAGTGGTCGATACGTCGATGGGGCTGACCCCGCTCGACGGCTTCATGATGGGCACCCGCACTGGCACGCTCGACCCGTCGGTCGTCACAACCATCGCGGAAAAAGAACGGCTGTCGCCGGAACAGATGAGCGATCTGCTGAACAAAAAGTCCGGGCTGCTGGGGATTTCCGGCATTTCGAGCGATGACCGCGACCTAGACGAGGCATCCGCTGCGGGCAACGCACGGGCGCAGCTGGCGCAGAAAATGCTGGGCTATGAGCTGACGAAGTTCGTGGGCGCATACCTCGCCGTGCTGGGCGGCTGCGACGCGATCGTCTTTACCGCCGGGGTCGGCGAAAACCAGCCGCTGTACCGCCAGATGGTCGGCGATGCGCTGGGATTTGCCGGCGTCAAAGTGGACAAGGCACTGAACGATGCCACCGTTCACGGCAAAGAGGGCGTCATCTCTACGCCGGATTCGGCGATTCAGGTGTTCGTGATCCCGACGGACGAAGAGCTGCTGATTGCGCGGGATACGATGGAGATTTGTGAGAGGTGATGGGGCGAATCGTCCAAATCAATGAAGCCCGGGGATTCCATTCAGGAATCCCCGGGTTTCTTCCGTTTCCGCCGCAGCCCAATCCCCACCACAATCGCCGCAGCCAGCGCGGCGATGCCGATGGCGACTGCGACCAACATCGCGCCCATGCCGCCCGGCTGTGTCCCGGACACGAATCCGCATACGCTGCACACCCAGCCTGATTCGGTTTGGACGAATTCGTGCGCGCCGCACAGCACTTTCGCGCCGCACGCGCACCGCTGAAAATGCGTTTCCGCGTCGCACCGCCACACGCCGTCCCCCGTATGCATATGCCCGCCGGACACGTCCGACGTGCGCGGCGTATCGCCGGACGCATCGGACACATCGGACGAACCGGCAGATTCCGGATCCGGATACCCGAACCCGACCGGATCAGCCGCGCCGACGGGCGATGCCGCAACAGACACGTCAAACACCGCGTGCTTCCCGCCGTAGGACACCGTGATTTGCTGCGTTCCGGCCGTGTGCAGCACGACGGGCGTGCACACGAATCCATCCGTGCGCGTTTCGCTGCCGTCGGTCCGGATCACGCGGATGCACAGCCCGGTGCAGTCCAGCAGCTCGCCGACGGTATATTGCAGCCGCACGGGCGGCGACACCATCTCAATCCGTTCCAGCGTGGCCGGCGGCGCCGTATAGGTCACGGCCGCCGTGCGGCTGAATACCGGCGCGCTTTCCAGCGATCCGTTGACGGCGCGGGCTTCCAGCCGGTAGTACCGCGTCCCGGCAATTTGCGGGACGGTATATTCCGCCTGCGTCGCGCCGGGGATGGCTTTCGCATCCCGGAAGTCCGCATCATCCGCGGCAAACCATTGCAGCCGGAGGATGCCGCTCCCATTGACTGCCGCCTGCGCCGCCAGCGTCATGTCGTCGCCCAGCAGCGCCGCAGCGGATTCCGGATGACGCGTAAAGACCGGCGTGCCCACCGTCGGCCGCGCCGTTCCGGTGACGGAGACCATGTCGGAATAAACCGGCTCGCTGCGCAGATTGCCCAGCCGGTTCCACACTGCCGCGCAGTAATACCGCGTCCCGCTTTCCGCCTGCGCGGTGTAATCCGGCGATGTCGCACCGGGAATCGCGGTCATGCGGGTGCGGTCGGTCGTGACGCCGGTGTACCATTGATAAATCAGCGTCCCGCCGTCCGGCGACGCAGCGGCCAGATGCAGCGCAGCCGTATCGCCCGTTTGCACCGTGACCGACGTCGGCTGCACGGTCATGCGCGGCGCGGACGGCTTGACCTCCAACGCGCCAAAATCGCAGAGGAGATGCAGACATCCGGTGAACGTGCCGGACGTCGGAATGCTGCACGATACCGACTGCCCGTTGATCGTGGCTGTCGTTTGATCGGTGAACGCGCACTGCGCATTCTGCGGGCGCAGATAAATATGCACCCGGTAATAATACCCGGATGCAGCGGTCGTTGTCGTCGAAATATCGGCCCAATTGGTGCGGTCGCGGCTGCGCTGCCACTGCGTCGCCATCGCAACAGCCGCACCGGCCGGCGTGCTGGACACGGTATATCCGTCGCTCGGGTACCCGCCGATTTCCGGTGCGTCCAGCCCGGTAATCGCAACGGCAGAGATGGTCTGCGCCCGCAGCGTCCCGTAGTCGATCACAATCCGCAGTCCGTCGCCGTTCCGCGTCCCGGACTGCGGCGTGCCGTTGACGGTGACGACCCCGGCGTACTGCCCGGCCGCATCGAACGAAAACGTGTGCGACCCGGTCAGCCGGATATCGATCATGGCGCGGTAATGCGTCCCGGCGGCAAACGTGTCTTTCACCGGCCAGTCCGACCAGCCGCTGCCGGACTTCGCCTGCCAGCGCAGCGATACCGTCACGGCATCCGGCGACACGGCCGCCGTATCCGTGCGCAGGGCGGCGGCAATCTCCGCGGACGGCTTGCTGCCAATGATCGGCGCAGTCCATCCGCTGAGCGCGACGGTGGTCACGGCCGCGCCGCCCAGCGCCGGGAACTGCACGGTCAGCTCCAAATCGCCCGCGCTGTTGACGACGGCGGCAGTGCTTTCCGGTTCGGTGCCGGTCAGCACGTCCAAAAATCCGTCGAACGTGCCGTCCGCTGCCTGCGCGAACGACGCACCGTCTTTGGCGCGCAGCGTCACCCGCGCGCGGTATACCGCGCCTGCCGCAAACGGCTGTGCGGCCGATGCCCAGCTGCCGCCCGCCGTGCGGACTTCCCACACCGTGCCGGCACAGGTATACGGCAGACTGCCGGAAACGGACGCCGCCCCGGCCGCCGCGCCGATGGCTGGTTCGGGCAGTGTAATTTGTGCAAATGAAATTCGCTCCGCAGCAGCGGCGTGCGGCAGCAGAACAAACATCCACAGCAATGCCGCCCAGCGCGCGATGCGCTTCATTTTTCGGGAACCTCCTTCCGGGTAAAGATCACACGCTGCAACACTTATTTCACGGTGAACCGGCGATGGACTTCATCAGCATCTGCGCCAATTGCATACTTTTTTCTTCGGACAATTTACGTGCGAAGAAACAACCGGATGATTTCAGCATTTCAAAATCGCGTGCATCGTAAGTATACGGTCGACCGCGTGTCCAGTCAATCGCCCGCAGCACATCAAAGTATATTTGCCCAATGTTGGGGTGATGATTGATATGTGCGCGATAGTGAATTTTCTCGTCGTAAAACGGCGCGTTCAGCCATAGCGTTTGGAGAAATACTTCGTCTGCACAGAATCCGCAGTAAAAGTGCTTTTGGATATCTGCCTGCTGCGTCAGTACATACCGAGCCATTCGGTCTGTAATCGAAAACCAGTTTGCGCCAATTCCATACGTCCGGTATCCACTGCGTGTCCGATCAATGCGCAAAACACGTTCTGCCGCAATCAGAATGCGATTCGCTGCAAAATTCAGCCGGGTATGTCTGCCGAAACAACGCTGGAACGGGTAATAGTACCGAATTCGTCTCATATCCATCTCATTCACTGGAGAACAGCTAATAAACTCCTGACCCTGATGAGCATCAAAAAACGCGTGTATCGTGTCCTGCGATACCAGTGGAAAATCCTGACCGGAAATCAAATGATAATACACGTAATGCGCTGTTTCTGTACTGGTTTTCAGCAGCTGCAAAGTTGCCTGAATTTGCGATTCGTCGCCCCAATACACCGGGATTCGTTCCGTGAAAAACAGCCGGGACTTTTTCACCGCTGGGCGAATGTCCTGCGGGTCAAATGTCGCTTTTCGGTCTATATGAAGGAAGATGTCGTTTCTCGGGTCATCAATCGTTTGCAGCAGCATTTTCAATAGAGTAAACTGATTGTGCGCAAGAATCAAATATGCGTGTTTTGGCGTTTCATTGCTCATCATATCTCACCGCAGTTCGTCGTTTTCAATGTGAACCATCGCACGGATGCCATCCTCAAAACACCACGTCGGTTCAAATCCAACATCCTGTTTCAATGCCGAGATATCCGCTTCCAAATGCATCACTTGTCGGTCTGCGTATGGGATTGCACCCATCCGCAAATCCACATTCGGTGCGACGATATCCCGAATGGCACAAATATACGATTTTAACTGACGTGGATGACCACTGCCCAAAACATAAGTTTTCCCGTCCAAATTGTGCTGACCCAACAGTCGAAACGCAGCAGCAGCATCGCGACTATATATATAGTCCCATATCTGTTCTCCTTTTGTAAATTCGGGAGATTGTCCGCTTTGTAGCTTCTGGATGGTTGCCATAATCATGCTTTGATTGCCGTCATTGGGTCCAAACACGCTCAGAATCCGCACCCAAATGGATCGAATTCCCATTTGGTGCGCCTGTTCCCGTGCCATTTGCCCTGCGCATAATTTTGCGATTCCGTATCCGGTCTCCGGATGGGTCGGTGTGTCCGGCCGCAATACGCCGTTCACCCGTCCATACTCGGCCTGGCTGCCTGCACCCACAAACATCGTGCATCCGAAACGCCCTGCGGCTACCACCGCATCCAATGTATATTTCACATTCGCATTCTGCAAATACATATCATTTCGCCCGGCGCCGGTGGTTCCGGTCCACGCAAAATGATAAAATGTGTCATACGTTTTTCCGGTGGTGTTTTGTACTGTATCCAAGCGATCCAGCGGGCATTCCATGCAGGTCACGAGGGGGCTTTGCGGAATATGGACATTTCGTTTCGAGCCTGGGCGGCAAAAAACGAGCACCTCTATGCCGTGGTTAATCAGTTCCTGAACCAGCGCCGTTCCAACAGTACCGGTGGCGCCGGTTACAATCGCACGTTTCATCACGATTTTCTTACTCCTCATCGATCATCGGAATAAACATCTGCTTTGCCAACTCCTCGCGTGGCAGGAAAGGAGCCAAATCTTCCAGCGGCGGGCTGACAAGCGTCCCATCCGGCAACCGCTTAGTCGCGCTTTTCGGTTCCCATACCTGCTTGGTATCCGTAAATATCTCACAAAATACAGGTCCGTCGGCCGCCAGTGCCGCATCAACGGCTGTTTTCATTTTCGCATTGCTGTGCGCGCTGTAATACGGATAACCAAACGCTGCCGCAATTTTTTCAAACTGTGGGAACGACAGATCTCCACTTTCAGGCCCAACGCCTACCTTGCAGTGCGTATGAAACAGGTTGTTCTGCGTAATACGAATGGATTGATAACCCTGGTTATTGATGAGGAAAATCTTAATGGGCAGCCGGTTCGTCAGCACCGTTTGCAGTTCTTGCAGGTTCATCATGATGGAGCCGTCGCCTTCCAGACAAATCGTTTGACGCCGTCCACTGCCAATGCAAGTCCCGATTGCTGCGGGTAGCCCGTATCCCATGCTGGCCACGGCACTGTTGTTGGCCATTCGACTCCCCTTTTGGATCACATATGCCTGATTGCCTACCACGCAGCAAGCACCATTTGATACCGCCGTTAAACTGTTCTCCGGCAAACGGCTGCTCAAATACCGCACAAATGCATACACATTGGCTGTCTGTCCATTTTCTTCCCAATGGCGTGGAAGGATTGCCGGATATTCCGATTTCCACCGCCGGCATGTATC
>CAJKBQ010000033.1 GCA_905198155.1 uncultured Eubacteriales bacterium | reverse complement strand
TGCATGGCGTCGTTCTGCCCGCGGGTAGGCGTGACGACCGCAGAATAACCGAAAAAAACTATCGCCGCCGGGGACTGCAAATGGTGCAGTTCCCGGCGGCTTTACGTTCACATAGTCATTCAGATTTGGGCGGGACGGGGTCTTTTTCGTGCCGAACCTTGTCCCGGTATTCCGACACGGGGACGCCGTGAATCGCGCGGAATTTGCGGCGGAACGACGAATCGTCGATGTACCCGATTTGCTGCACGATCTCGCGGATGGTCAGGCGGCCGTCGGCCAGCAGCAGGCGGGCGCGCTCCATCCGCAGGTTGGTGACGTAGTCCATGTACGACACGCCGGTTTTGGCGCGGAACAGCCGCCCCAAGTGCGATTTATCGACGCCGGTGCGGTCGGCGACCTGCTCGGCGGACAGCTCCGGGTCGGTGAAATTGGCGCGGATATAGTCCAGAATCCGCGAAAAATCGCCTTGCGCCACGACGCTGCGGCAGTATTGGCTCAGCACGCTGCACAGGGCGCGCTCGAACGACGCGCCGTTCGACGGGTCGATGTGCAGCGCTTCGGCCAGCAGGTCGTCGCCGTTTTGCAGGTCGGCGTCGCGGATGGCGTCCACCACCGGCTGCACCAGGCCGTACCGCAGGTAGCGCTGATTTTCCGGCGAACCGCCGCCGACGGTCAGCGCGCGGAGCTGCTTGTGCAGCTGCTTGGCGGCATCGTCGTAGCGATGGGCGCGGACGGCTTCGGTGTAGGCGTGCATCGTTTTCGGGTTCAGCATTTGAATCGCGCCGGCTGCGGCGGCCACTTGCTCCCAGCAGACGTACGGGGCGGTGAATGCGCTTGCATCGCGGCAGAGCTGCTCGGCCAGGGCGGCGGCTTCCTGGAACGCGACGCCTGCCATCCCGACGGCGGCATACGTCCGGCTGAACGCGGCGCGGACGTGCTGCGCGCCCAGCTCGGCGAGGACGTGATTGAGCCGGACGGCCATGTCCATCCGGTGGTCGCAGTCGTCGTCAGGGCCGGGGAGTTCGGCGAGGAAGAACAGCACTTCGCGACCCTCTATCATCTGGCGGGCGTACAGGTCGGCGCACAGAAGCGCCGAAAACCGCTCCATCGTCTGCGGCGCGCCGTCGAACAGGAGGACGCCGATGTAGTAAAATTCTTCGTGCAGCACGATCCCGCAGGGGTTGAGCATTTCGTTGACGGCTTCGCGCGTACTGAACAGGCCGTGGAACAGGAGGGTGACGGTTTGGCGGCGGAGCTGGTCGTTGCGGGTGGCCAGCAGCGACGCATACCGCGCCAATTCGGCACGCTGCGCGGCGCGGGAATCGGCCACCAGCGACTTGATGTACGTGAATTCGTTGTGGGGCACGCGGCGCTTTTTCTTGCCGGGCGGCGTCGGCTCTTCTTCTTCGTCCTCGCCGCGGATGGCGGCTTCCAGGTCGCGGACGCTTTTGAGGCGATGGCTGACGAAGATGAACGACAGCAGCACACTCAGCATCGTGCCGCCGGCCAGCATCATATAGTACACGCGCTGCTCCGCGCGCAGGCGCTGGGCCATGGCTTCGGCGGAGTAGAGGGCGGTGACTTTCAGGCCCATGTCGTCGCTGTTGGCGGTGACTTCGAGGTACGGAGTCATATTGGTGGGGGATTCGGCGGCGGCGATTGGGATTATCCGGTCGGCGTGCTTGGTGAACCATGCATCTGCGCCGCCGACGGACAGCTTGACGTAGCACAGCTCCGTTGCGTACGGCGTGATGGCCAGGTCTGCCAGATTCTGGCTTGGGACGAGGTAGTTGAGCGACGAGATGCAGCCGTCTTCGTCGTTGACGGGAAAGTGCATATAGAGGTTGCCGTTGACGTTTTGGCGGCGCGTGAGGAACACGGCGCCGGATTCGTTGGACGCGAGCAATTTCAGCCCGTCTTTGGCGGAGATTGCGGTGCAGTTGGTGGAGGTTTCAAAGAATGTGACCGACCCCACCGAGCCGCCGGAGGTGTGCAGCAAGTCCTCCACGGAGTAGTAGGCGAACACGCAGCCGAGGGTATCGTCCAGCAGTTTGACGTCCTGCAAGACTTCGATCCCGTAGCCGTTGGTGAGTGGCGAGGTCATTTTGTCGGGGCGGAGCTGGGGTTTGCGGTCGTAGAGGCGGATGCTGTTTTCGTAGTACCGGGTGTACAGCTGCTGCACTTGCGCGGCGATTTGCTCGGTGCGCTGCCGGTACGCGTTTTGCTCTGTGACGCTGCGGTTGGCGTTGAAGTAGCCGAACACCAACACGCTCACGATCATCACCGGGAGAAACGCGCCCAGGTACGATATCAGAAATGCGGTCCCGAATCCTTTGCTTTTTTTGAACATTTGCGCGTTTTCTCTCCCTTTTTTGGTGAAATTCTGCTTGCCGGAAAATCGCAAGCGAGCGGACAGGCAGCCGCTGGGGAGGCGGCTGCTTGTTCGCTGCTGATTTTTTTGGGGGAATTATTTGCTGGCTTTCACGTAGCGGTCGTACGCGGCCTGCTCAATTTTCAGCAGGCGGTCGACGCCCATATCGTCCAGTTGTTTGGCAAACTTCGCCCATTCGTCGTCGGTCAGCGGACGAGTGCCGTTGATGAATTCGACTTTGGCGGTTTTCAGGAAGTTGGTGATATCGGTCGCGAGGGTGGAGCGCTCTTTCGTTTCGTCCGCCGTGTAGGAGAGGAACGGGAATGAATCGACATAGGTCACACCGTCGTCAATCATCTGCGCGCGCACCTGCGCACGGGCGGAGTAGGTGTAGTTCGGCGCATCGGTCATCATTTTCTTCAGGGTGTCGTAATCGGCGTTGTCCACGATATCGGCGGTTTCGTTCCACTGGGTCATGTTGAACCCGTCGATCGTAACCACGTTGTAAAGCCATTCGGTCTGCGTTTTGTACTTATCTTCCCACATTCCGTCGTAATTGCGCGCTTTGTAGCCGTATGCATCCGGCTCTTCATACTTGAAGTGCGTGCCCGCCAGGCCGTAGGTGCCGATCTCCCAGCCTTCTTTGGTGAAGAAGTAGTCGATCATTTTGAAAATACGCTCTTTGTATTTGGAGGATTCTGCCACATGGCATTTCGTCGCCGAAGACTGGCTCGGGAATTTGACGTACACCGGTTTTTCCTGATATTCGGAAGAACCGCCGTTCCAGGTGATGTATTCGAGGTTTTTGCCTTTGGTGGAGTCGCCGGTCGCGGAAGGAATGCCGCCCCAGTCGGAGAACAAACCGGTGATCCCGCCCTTTATTTTCGTGCGCATCTGATCCGGGGTCTGCGTCGCAAATTCTTTGTCCAGCAGTCCGTCGTTGAACAGCTTGTTCATCCAGGTGAGGTATGCACGGTAGTTGTCCGTCGTATTGGCAAGGACGACTTTGCCGTCTTTTACCATCAGGTTGTAGTTTTCGCTGACGTCGTAAATGCCGAACATTGCGCGCAGGTTCCAGTCGATGCGCACACCGGCGCTGCCGGACATCATCGTAAACGGAATTTCGTTGTTTTTGTCGCCGTCGCCGTCCATATCGTGGTCACGGAAGTACACGAGCATATCGTAAATGCCTTCCGGCGTGGTCGGGATCGACTTCAGCCCTGCGGCTTCGACCCAGGTTTTCTTGACCCATGCGTTGGCCATCGAGCGCGAGGAATCGGATGCGTACGCCCGCGGGAATCCGTACACTGCGCCTTCGCCGTCGGAGATGTACGCCGCCCAGCCGGTATTTTCTTCAAAATATTTTTTGAAATTCGGCATCACATCAAAACACTCTTTGAAGTTCGCGAGGTAGCCGTCCTGACCGTATTTATTCTGCTCCGCAACGGTCAGATTCAGGTGCAGGTACAGATCCGCCATGTTGTTGTCCGTCAGCTGGAGCGCGAATTTCGGTTTGAAATCTTCCGGGGACTGGTATATTTCCCATTCAATGGTGATCCCAAGTTTTTCACGAATGTGATCCATGAGGAATACCTTGTTGGGGTCGCCGGAATACGTGTAATACGCGCTGATCGCGTGAATCACGATATCTTCTTCTTTTTGCGGACCGGCCGCCGAAGACGTCGCTTCCGTACCGGACGAAGCGGGCGCAGCGGACGACGCCGGGGTCTTGGCGCAGGACGCGAGCGCAAGCACCATCATCGCCGCGAGCAGCATCGCCAAAATTTGTTTGACGTGTTTTTTCATAAGTAATCTTTCCTCCGTTTGAAAAAAATATTTTATTCCAAACCGAGCGGCGTTCCCCAAACCCCGCCCGGTTGAAACCAGGGGGTGGGGTCAGCCTTTGACGGATCCAATCATCACGCCTTTGGCAAAATACCGCTGCAAAAACGGGTAAATGCACAGCATGGGGACCGTCGAGATCACAATAATGCCGTATTTGAGCATATTGGCGGTTTCCGTCATGCGGGTCATCGCCAGCAGCTGCTCGGGGGTGAAGTCGCCGCCTTGCAGCATCTCGTTTTCGGCAAATTTGCTTTGCATCAAAATCTCTTTCAGGAATACCTGGAGCGGGAATTTCGTGCGGTCGGACAGGTAGATGAACGCGTTGAAATACGCATTCCAGTGCCCGACGCCGTAATACAGCGCCATCACGACGACAATCGGCGCGCTCAGCGGCAGGATAATCTTCGTGAACAGGCGGAAGTCGCTGCATCCGTCCAGGAACGCCGCTTCGTGCAGCTCCCAGGGGATGGTGTTGGAGAAAAATGTCCGCGCCACAATCAGGTTATACGCCGACACCAGGCCGTTGAGCAGCATCACCCAGCGGGTGTTCAGCAGCCCAAGCGCACGGATGTTCAGGTACGACGGGATCAGCCCGCCGCCGAAGTACATCGTGATTACGAACAGCGTCATCACGAATCCGCGCCCGCCGATGTCGCGCCGGCTCAGCGCATAGGCGCACGGCAGCGTCGCCGCCAAGTTCATCAACGTCCCGATAATGGTGTAGAAAAACGTGTTGCCGTAGCCGATCCAGATTTCTTTGTAGCCGGACAGGTATTGGTAGCACTGCATCGACGGCCGCACCGGGAACAGCACCATCTCGCCGGACGCGACCGCGTTCGGGTCGCTGAACGACGCGCTCAGCACATACAGCATGGGGTAGAGCGTGATGCAGAAGAACAGCGCCAGCAAAATCCCGTTGATGGTCACGAACACCCGGTCGCCGCCGGTGAGCGAGATGCGGTTATGGTTGGAACTCTTTTCTTTCGATAACATTATACCACATCTCCTTCCTTACCACAAGCTCGAATTTGCAAATTTTTTCGACAATGTATTGGCAGCAACCAAAATCACCGTATTGCAAATCGAATTAAAAATACCGGACGCCGTCGAAAACGCATAGTCGAAATCGACCAGGCCGACTTTATAGACATAAGTGGAAATTACTTCCGACCCACTTAAATTCGAGTCGTTTTGCAGCAGCAGCACTTTTTCGTACCCCACGCTCAGCAGCTGCCCGCATTGCAGGATCAGCATGATGACGATGGTGGGCACCAGCACCGGGAAATTGATGTGGATAATCCGCTGGATGCGCGTGGCGCCGTCGATCTCGGCGGCTTCCAGCAGCGACTTGTCCACGCCGGCCAGCGCCGCAAAGTAGATGATCGCGCCCCAACCGGTGCCTTGCCATACGCCGCTCAGCACATATACCCACTTGAACGCCGTGGGGCTGGCCATGAAGTACACCGGCTCCATCCCCAGCGCCTGAATCGCCAGGTTGATGATGCCTGTGGACGGGCTGAGAAACAGCAGGATCATGCCGCAGATGACCACCGTCGAGATGAAGTGCGGCGCGTAGCTGACCGTTTGCAGCACCTGCTTGACCTTGCCGTTGCCGACCTCGTTGACCATCAGCGCGAAGAGAATCGGAATCGGGAACCCGATCACCAAACTCAGCAAGCTGACCGACAGCGTGTTTTTCAGAATCACCGGAAACCAGTACGACTTGAACAGCCGGACGAAGTTGCTCACCCCGCACCACGGGCTGCCCAGAATCCCCTTTTTCAGGCTAAAATCTTTGAACGCCATCAGGATCCCGTACATTGGCACATACGCGAAAATAATGATGTACGCCACCGCCGGGATCATCATCAGGTACAGCTGCCAGTGATTCAAAAACTGCACCTTGATGCTGCGCCGGAGACTTTTGCGCCGGATAGCCGCCGCAGTCTGCATCATGTGTATTCCTCCCCAGATAAAGTTTGTGAGCCGTCCGCCCGGGACGGTTCGCCGCCCTTCGTGAGGCGGTGGTTATAGCATAGCACAAGGGGCCGATTTTGTACAGATGGTGAGATTTTCACGCGAAACCGGCCCTGCTGGCGGATTTCACCCGCCCCTTGCCGCCGCCCGCTCCGGGTCTGAAAATGCCGGAATTCCGCGGTGGGACGCGGTTTTTCGGCGATTCGGCCACGAAATGGTGCGCCCGGCGTACGGCGGCCGGTTTGGCCCGTTTGGCGAATTTGGCATGGGCGGTTTCGGCGGCGGCGGGAAAAAATTTTTTGCGCTGCCTCTGGGGCGGGGCATTTTTGCCGCCGCGGCGGGGTGAACGCGGCGGATTTGGCATAGGACAATGAAAAATTTGCGGGGCATCGTTGAAAAAAACAACGGTGTCCCGCATCTCCACATTTTTCCGTTATTCCGAAACTTTTTTAACCGACTTTTTCCGGCAAATCAAAAAAGGCCGCCGCACGAATGCAGCAGCCTTTCCGAAAAATTCAATTCACGAACCGATCAGATCCGCGCCACGCCGGTTTTGCGGGCGGCTTCGGCCACAGCCGCCGCGACCGTCGGTGCAATCCGCTCGTCAAACGCTTTGGGCAGGATGTAATCGTGCCGCAGCTCGCGGTCAGACACCAGCGACGCAATCGCGTACGATGCCGCCATTTTCATCTCGTCGTTGATGTCGCGGGCGCGAACGTCCAGCGCGCCGCGGAAAATCCCAGGGAACGCCAGCACGTTGTTGATCTGGTTCGGGTAGTCCGACCGGCCGGATCCCACAATCGCCGCGCCGCCGGCCTTGGCTTCTTCGGGCATAATCTCCGGCACCGGGTTCGCCATTGCAAATACGGCGGCATCCTTTGCCATCGACCGCACCATCTCCGTTGTCACCATCCGCGGTGCCGACACGCCGACGAATACGTCCGCTCCGCGAATCACGTCCGCCAGCGTCCCGCGTTCGCGGTTGGGGTTGGTTTTGCGCGCCAGCTCCGCATGCGCCGGCGACAGACCGTCCATGCCGTCGCACAGCGCGCCGCATTTGTCGCACATAATCAGGTTTTGCAGCCCCATTTTCAGCAAATGCTCGCCGATCGCCGTTCCGGCGGCGCCGGCGCCGTTGATGACGCATTTGATCTGGCGGATATCCTTTTTCACCAGTTTCAGTGCGTTCAGCATCGCTGCCGCCACCACAATCGCCGTCCCGTGCTGATCGTCGTGGAACACCGGAATGTCGCACAGCTCTTTCAGCCGCCGCTCCACTTCAAAGCACCGCGGCGCGGAGATATCCTCTAGGTTGATTCCGCCGAAACTGCCCGACATCAGGTAGATCGTCCGCACCAATTCGTCCACGTCGTTTGTCCGCAGGCAAATCGGGAACGCGTCCACCCCGGCAAATTCTTTGAACAGCACACATTTGCCTTCCATCACCGGCATCCCGGCTTCGGGGCCGATATTGCCCAGCCCCAGCACGGCCGATCCGTCGGTGATGACGCCGATCAGGTTCCACCGCCGCGTCAATTCGTACGATTTTTCCGGATCCGCCTGAATCGCCAAACACGGCTCCGCCACGCCGGGCGTGTACGCCAGCGACAGTTCCTCGCTGCAAGATGCCGGGGCGCGGGAGATCACTTCGATCTTCCCGTGCCACTCGGCGTGTTTTTTCATCGCTTCCTCTTTGATATTCATGATCCCGTTTCCATCTCTTTACATTTTATTTTTCACCGGATTGGCTTCATTCAACCCGGTTACTGCTTATTGATACGAGCTTTGCTTCGCCGCCGAAAAATCGACGTCGCCCAGATATGCGACACTGTCCATCCCCAGATAGTCGCACAGGTTCTTCATCTCGGCCACGGTGTTGATGTTCACGTCAATCCCGTTGGCCATCCGGTCGGCATACGCGGCGATTTCTTTTTCGCCGTGCGTGTAAATGCGCGGCTGGCCGTCGGCCTTGGGCGCATCGCGCAGCTCCTGCAAAAACGTGGAAAACCGCTGCTTCATCCCATCGACATCCCCGAAAATCGCCGGATCAATCGCCATAAACCCGTGGCAGGTTCCGCCCTTGCCGTTGGTATGCGTGTGGTTGGACGTCAGCCCACCCGAGAAAATCGAGCAGAAAATCTCGCACAGCATCCCGTAGCCGTAGCCTTTGTGCCCGCCGGACTGCTCCGTGTTGCCGCCCAGCGGCATGATCCCGCCGCCTTTTTTGCCGACGATGTTGCCCAGCACGCGTGCTGCATCGGTACAGGCGTTGCCGTTTTCGTCCAGTGCCCAGCCCTGCGGCAGCGGCTTGGACAGCTTGTTGTAAATTTCCAGCTTACCGCGCGTAACCACCGTCGTCGAAGCGTCAAAGAAGAACGGATACGGCTCCGCCGGCATCGAAATCGCGATCGGGTTCGACCCCAGCATCGCCAGTCTGGCGTACGTCGGCACCATAATCGCCTCGGAATTCGTCATCGCGAAGCCCACCAGCCCGGCGTCGCATGCCATCTTGGCGTAGTACCCGGCGATGCCGAAGTGATTGGAATTGCGCACGCTGACGATGCCCACCCCGGATGTTTTCGCTTTTTCGATCGCGCGCTGCATCGCGTCAATCGAAATCAGCTGCCCCATCCCGTCGTGCCCGTCGATCACGGCCGACACCGGCGTTTCAAACACCACCTCCGGCTTGGCGTCCACATGGATCAATCCTTTTTCGATCCCTTTGTGGTACCGCACCAGCCGCTGCATCCCGTGCGACTCAATGCCGTACAGATCCGACAGCAGCAGCACATCGGTGATTTTTTCGGCTTCGTCCGCGGTGAATCCAAACATTTCGAACGCATCGCAGCAGAATTTTTTCAGCTGTTCGTAAGAATACCGAACCGAATTCATGGTAAAACTCCTCTTTTCTAATGAGATAATGTAAAAATATTCCGCGTCCCGTCAGGCTGAAAGCACATACACGGGCATTTTAATTATACCAGCTTCGGGTCACAGAATCAAGCTTTTTTCTGAAATAAAACCTAAAAGCGCTGAATTTTTCTTGATAATTTTTTGACAATTTGTTGTTTTACACAAAAAAATCCCGAGGTTTTTTACACCCCGGGAAATGCTATGGCATATGGTTTGCGGTGCCGGTAAACGGTCAGTTCGGTGAACCCTGCGTCCTGTATCGCGCGCAGTCCGTCCGGCAGCCCGTGCCCCAGCGCCCGTGCGCTGTGTGCGTCGGATCCCATCGTCACATACCGGCCGCCCAGCTCGCGGAACCGCCGCAGCACTTCGGCGTCCGGCAGGATCATCCCCTGCGTATTCACTTCGATCCCCTTGCCCGCCTGTGCCGCCGCCCGCAGCACACGATCCAGCGCGTCGCGGTATGTTTCGCGCGGCAGCTTCAGGTGATGCGCGCCGGCAATCAGCCGCAGCGGATACGTCAGATGCGCCAGCACGTCAAACTGCCCCCATGCCACAATCCGCTCCAGCTCCGCGCAGTACCGCCGCATCAGCGATGCCGCAGCGGTCAGATCGGCGCTCAGTGTGTAAAAATCGGCCGTGTCCGGCAGCCGGTGCAGCGACGCCAGCACCAAATCGTAGTCGTTTGCAGCCAGCAGCTGTGCGCATACTTCCGGATTGCTGCGCGGCTGACCGATCTCGATCCCCACGCGCACCTCCACCGGTCCGCCTGCGCGCCGCAGCGCATCCGCCTGGGCATATGCCTGCGGCACCGACCGGTAATACGCGTGCGTAAAGTACTGCTCCGCTTCGCAGTGGTCGGTAATCGTGATCCCGCGCAGCCCCAGCGCACGCGCGCGGTCGCGCATTTCCTCCGGCGTGCTGCGGCCGTCCGGCGACCCGGTGGTATGCAGATGCTGATCTTCGTATCCGTTCAATTGCATCATCTTTCAGGCTCCTTGCTGACATCGAATTTGCTTCGCCTTTTATTGTACCACATCTTCGCCGGAATTGCACGCGTTTTTTACGAATTCGATTTCTTTTTTACCGGAATCCAGATTTCGCAGATATAATTTTCGTCCTGCGTGCCGTTTGCGTACTTCGCGGGATCGTCGTACCACTCCACGCAGTACCCGGCCGCGAATTCATATTCCCGCAGCGCCGGCAGCCACTCGGAGAAAATCCGCCGGTTCACGTCCTGCAGCGCATTCGGCAGCGCGCCCACGCACGGGAATACCGCCCATGTAAACGCCGGAATCGTCCGCACCGCGCATCCGTCCGGCACCTCCTGCCCCGTGTACGGGTCGGCGATCAGATATTCAAACGTTTCCGACCCCATTTGTGCGTCGATGTTGATCCCGTATGTCCCCATCACCGCCGCACCCAGTCCGGCCGCAAAATGCTCCTGCCAGAACTGCGGCACCGCGGTTTTGGCGCCTTCGTACGAAAAAGTTTTGGCGTGCGCCAATACGGTGAACGCCGGTTTGTTCATGATTTTGTAGTCCATGAGATATCCTCCTGCAAGTGAAAATTTGATTTTCAGCGGTGCAAAGGATTTGAGCAGCACATCGTTCCGGCGTGCCGCTGTCGGCGTCACACCATGGAACCGGGTAAACGCCTTGGTAAAGCTGTCCGGCGAATCGTACCCGTACTTCATCGCGACGTCGATCACCTTTTCGTCGGTGGTCGCCAGGTCGTTCCCGGCCAGCGCCAGCCGCCGGTTCCGCAGATATTCCGCCGCCGTCAGCCCGCACAGCATCGTAAACCCTTTCTGGAAGTAATACGGGGATACATACACCGCATCCGCGATCTGCGCCGCCGTCAGCGGTTCCGTGATATGCGCTTCCATATACCGGATCGCGCGATCCACCGTTTCAATCCAATTCATCTGCGCCGCACCCCTTTGCATTCGCTGTATCTCTATGATACCACACGCCGCACACCCTGCGCCCGACAATTCATGCCTTCTTTTGTCCGCCGCGCGGCACTTTTGCAAAAAACAGAAAATAAATCAGCGCCGCGTGAATCACATAGTCGTACCTCCGCAGCCGGTCAAACAAAATCACCGTGGATCCCACCGACACCGGCGCGCACAGCGCAAACACCGACCGCCCGATGATGAAGCTCCGGTGATACACCCCATGCGTGACCGCTGCCGTCGCATAATACGTCGCCAGCGTCCCCATCAAAATCCAAATCGCCGTCTGCGAAAAAACATTGCCCGGGTTCTGCGTGTAAATGTCCGGCAGCCGGCTGATGACGCCCAGCGCCAGTCCGGCCGCCAGCATCGCCGCCGGGTTCAGGATTTTTCTTTTCATGCATCGGCGCCTCTTTCGATATATTGAATGATATATATGATATATTATACGAATATTCTGCATCATTGTCAAGCGCAAAAAATTCGCAAACGCAAAATTCGCGCCGCCTCTTGCAGAACCGCCCGATTTGTGCTACAATAGAAGAAAATTTTCACCCACCACTTACCTGTTTGAAGGAGGTACTACCCCAATGCGTGCTGTTGTATCAGTTGTCGGCAAAGACCGCGTGGGCATTCTGTCCGGCGTGTCGAGCGCGTGCGCGGAGGCGCACATGAATATCACGGACGTCACGCAGTCGATCCTGCAGGATATGTTCGTTATGATTATGATGATCGAATCCACCGAAGATTCCACCCCGCTGGCGCAGTTCGCCGCCGAGCTGAGCGAAATGGGCAAATCCAAAAACCTGAGTATTCACGTGATGCATGAAGATATCTTCAACGCCATGCACCGCATCTGATCCCGTTTCGTCCAAAAGGAGGCGTTTTTGCTTATGATGAACCCCAGCGAGATTATGGAAACCCTCACGATGATCCAGCAGGAGCATCTCGATGTCCGAACCATTACCATGGGCATCTCCCTGCTTGACTGCATCGACCCCGATATCGAAAAAGCCTGTACCAAAGTCTACGACAAAATCTGCCGCCGCGCGCAGCACCTGGTGCAGACCGGCGAAGACCTGGCGGCCGAATACGGCGTCCCGATCGTCAACAAACGCATCGCCGTCACGCCGATCGCGATGATCGCCGCCGCCTGCCCGCACGATTCGCCCATCCGCCTGGCCAAAGCCCTGGAACGCGCGTCGCGCACCACCGGCGTCAACTTCATCGGCGGATACTCCGCGCTGGTGCACAAAGGCTTCGGCCCCGGCGACCGCGCGCTGATTGACTCCATCCCCGAAGCACTGAGCGAAACGGAGCACGTCTGCTCCTCGGTCAACATCGGCTCCACCAAAACCGGCATCAATATGGACGCCGTCGGCCGGATGGGCGAAATCGTCCGCCGCACCGCCGAAATCACCGCCGACCGCGACTGCATCGGCGCGGCCAAGCTGGTCGTGTTCTGCAACGCCCCGGAGGACAATCCCTTCATGGCCGGTGCATTTCACGGCCCCGGTGAGCCGGACTGCGTCATCAACGTCGGCGTATCCGGTCCGGGCGTGGTCAGTGCCGCGCTGCACAAAGCCGGATCCGGGTGCAACCTCACCGAAGTTGCCGACATCGTCAAAAAAACCGCATTCAAAATCACGCGCGTCGGCCAGCTGATCGCGCACGAAGCGTCGCGCCGGCTGGACGTGCCGTTCGGCATCGTCGATCTGTCGCTGGCGCCCACCCCGGCCGTCGGCGACTCGGTCGCGCACATTCTGGAAGAGATGGGCCTGGAATCCTGCGGCGCGCCCGGCACCACCGCCGCGCTGGCGCTGCTGAACGACGCCGTCAAAAAAGGCGGCGTGATGGCCTCGTCGCACGTCGGCGGCCTGTCCGGCGCGTTCATTCCCGTCACGGAAGACGCCGGGATGATCGACGCTGCGCGCTGCGGCGCCCTGCGCATTGAAAAACTCGAAGCCATGACCGCCGTCTGCTCGGTCGGCTTGGACATGATCGTCGTCCCCGGCGACATTTCGGCCGACACCATCTCCGCCATCATCGCCGACGAAGCCGCCATCGGTATGGTCAATTCCAAAACCACCGCTGTGCGGCTGATTCCGGCCATCGGCAAATCCGTCGGCGACGAGCTGTCGTTCGGCGGTCTGCTCGGCAGCGGGCCGGTAATGCCGGTCAACGACTGGTCGCCCGCCACGTTCATCCGCCGCGGCGGCCGTATCCCCGCGCCGCTTCAAAGCCTGAAAAACTGATCTTGTTTTTTCACCCCCGCCCGCCGGAGCATCCCTCCGGCGGGCATTTTTGCGTCTGCGCACCGGTCTTTATTTCGCCACGCCCTGCGCCGCCGCCACATACCGGCTGGAATTCAGCGGCCCGCTCTGCGCGACTACCGTCCCGTCGCGCAGCGCCTTTTGCAGTTCGTCCACCGTGTAGTACCGGCTGCCCACCTGAATTTTCGCCGCGCCGCTGCCGTCAAACTGCACCGGATTGGCGTATGTCCGCCCGCCGAACCGCGTCAGCCGCTGCATCCCGCTGCCCGTCGGCACCGACAGATACCGTACGCCGCTTTGCTGCGTCTTGCCGGACGACTGCTGCGACGTAGACTTGCTCGATTTCGTCGATTTTTTCGTCGCGGTGGATTTGCTCGAACTCGTTTTGGACGCCGCCGCAATCCGGGCCTTTTCCCGCGCCAGATCGGCTGCAATCTGCGCCTTCTCCCGCGCCGCATCCACCTGCATCTGGTACTTTTCGCGGGTCCACGCGCGTTCCGCCTCTTGCTGCGCGCGTTTTTCTTCCGCCGCACGCTGTGCTTCCGCGCGGGTCTGCTGCGCCTCGGCCAGCTCCTGCGCCAGGTCGGTCAGCCGGTCGTAATACGTCTGTTCCGCCGTCCGTTTATCGTTCTGATACGCGGCTCGCTGCTTGTCCGCCGTCTGATTCACCTTCTGAACCGCTGCCTGATACGACTGTTCAATCTGCCCGCGCTCATTGTTGAACGCATTGTTCATCCGCAGCAAATTGGTCTCCGCCGCACCGCCGTTGATGCCCAACCGGCTCAGCTGCTCCGGCAGCTGAGCCTTCGCCTGTTCCTGCCGCACATACACGTTCCGGTTGGCGCGTTCGCGATCCGCCGCCAGCTGATTGCGTTCCGCGTCCAGCGCAGACTTCTCCGCCGCCCACTGCGCATCGCGCTGCGCCTGGGTCTGTTCAAACGCATCCGTTAGGCTGCGCCGCTTCTGCGCGTAAATTTGTTCATCCATTCTGATTTTGCACCCCTTTTATTTCGACGACTCTGTTTTGCCCGTCAAACGATCCACCAGATCGTTCATATAATTGGCGCCGCGCGAAGCGAACACCCCGGTCAATACGCACCCCACCACCGGGATCCGGAACGGAATGCCCAGCAGCGCAAACATATCTGCCCGCAGCCCGATGCACAGCAAAATGCCGAACACCAGCGCGCACATCTGCGTAATCACCGCCTTGCGGTCGGTCATCCGCACCAGGTTCTTCACGTACTCGGTCAGCGCCTCCACCAGCACTGCCATCATCAGCAGCAGTCCCATCTTTTCCATATCGAATCAATCTCCTTTCGCCAATTCCGTCATCCGCCGCGTCAGCTGCTCCACCCCGGATTCCGCGCGCGTCAGCCGTTCGCTGAATTCCTTCACTTCGGCCTCCACGCGCGTCAAATCGTCTTTCATCCCGACAATCACATCCAGCTTCGCATTCACGCACCCGCGCCACTCCGCATCGCCTGCCACCCGCTTTTCGCGGTTGGCAAGCCATCCGGCAATGGCCAGCAGGCAGCCGATCAGCGAGATCAGCAACCCAATTTCCAAAGTCATTGCATCATTCGTTCCTTTCCGCGCGCCCCGCTCAGCCGTCCAGCACTTTTCGGATCGCGTCCAGTTTTGCGGCGGCCGCCGTCAGCTGCTGCCGCAGCTGCGTCACCTCCGCGTCGTTCCCGCCGGATTCCGCCGCAATGTCCGTATCGCTGCAAAATCCGGCGCTGCCCAGCAAATACGGCTTGGTCACGCCGTTCATCGAAATCACGCTGGTAATCTCGTACGTCTTGCCGCCGCCGGAAACGGTCGGCTTTGCGCCCCACGCGCTGGTATAAATCGTGCCCGTCACCCGGACACGGTCGCCCACCTGATATTTCATCGGTCGAACCTCCTTCGATTCCAATGCCCGATCCCCGCACAAATACGGTTCCGGGTCCGTCAGCACCCCGCCGATCCACAGCGAAGTGTGCAAATGTTTGCCTTTCGCCAGCGATCCGGTGCTGCCTTCCACGCCGAGGACGGTCTCTCCGGCCGTCACCGTCTGTCCCACCGCCACCGCCGTGCTGGCAAGATGGTAGTGCGCAATCCGCACCGTCCCGTTCCCGTACTCCACCGTGTTTCCGAGCGTCCCGCTGGTCGTCACGCGGGTCACGCGCCCGTTAATCACCGCGCATACCGGGTTCCCATACTGGTTGCCCACGCTGTCCACGCCGCTGTGCCCGCCGCCGAACCGCTTGCTGATAAATCCCCGCCGGTCCTTCATCCGGGCATACGGCAGCCACTCCGGGTAAATCTTCAAATAGCCCATAACCCCGCTCCCTTCTCGAATCTGCGCGTCCGCTTACACCGGATCCGGCCGATACAGCCGGCCGATCACATACAGCTGAACGTCCGCCGTCCCGGCCGCACCGGCCGTGCTGCGCACCAGCTGAAACGACGGCGACTGTTCGGTCGTGCCCGGTTCCGCCACGCGCAGCCATGCGCCCGCCGCGTTCAGCAGCGGCATACACGCCGGTGCCGCGCCGTACTTCGCCGGGTACGCCTGCGCCGCAAAGTCGGTCTGACCCGTGCAGTACACGCCGCCGTCCGCCGTCGCCGCAGCCGCCACCGCGGCGGACACCGTGCCCCAGCATTCCATCGTATCATCCGACCAGGTACGGTACGTCCAGATTCCTTCCGTCCCCGTCGCGACCACATACGCCGTATTCAGCGCATCGATCACTTCGTTGACCTTCGGCCCCACCACCGATCGGCTCAATTCATCCAATTTCTGCTGCATTTCCAGGGTAGACAGGCCCGGCGTATCCGCCAGCCCCGTAACGCCCTTGCCGTTGTAGTCGGCATCCGTCAATTTTTCAATGCTCATCCGCTTATCGCACTCCTTTTGTCGTATCGCACCGGCGCTTACCGTTTGGCATCGCCGGCCTGCGTGTAATCCACCGCAATCGCGCTCAGCCCGAACGGTTCGTGCAGCGCGTTGTTGCCCACCCGCAGCGCCAGCCGCTCCGTACCGTGTACCGCCATCCGACCGCGCACGGTGCATCCGCCCGTCCGCGACCCAAAGCTCAGCGTGGAAAATTCCAATTTTGAAAACTGCCACCGCCGCACCGGAATCGCCGTGTCCGCCAGCGGCGCCCACGCGCCGCCCGCCGCCCGGTACGCACCGTTCATCGACGTCGATCCCGCATGGTTCAGCCGAATGCTGTACCGCCGGAAGCTTTTCGCCGCATCAAACCGCGTGCCGGTGAATTCCGGCGTCTGCCATTCCGCCGCAATCGCCGCCCCGTTGTCGTTGTAGCTGATTGCCGCCGTCGGGTCATCGTAAAATCGATAAATATACCCGTTCTGCGTCCCGAAATACAGCCGGTTTTCGTGTACCCAAATCTGCGTCGCCGGAACATTGTCCCAGTAGAAGCACTCATACTGAAAACTGCTGTACGGCTGTTCTTTCACGTACGATTTCTGATGTCCGTCGAGCAAATACACATGCCCGTTGGGGAATGCCAGCACATAAAAGTCCTGAAAAACCACCGCCTTTGCCAGTTCGGGCGAATCCTCCGCCCGCAGCGCCGGGTCAATAAAATACGACCGCCCCTGCTCGCACCGGCTGCCGTACGGTGTGGTGGACGTCAGCGCGCACACGCCGCCGTCCGTCAAATACAGCGGCTCCCCGTCCAGCGCCGCAAAGCTGAACCGGCTCAGCGGCGTATGGCTCGGCAGTACGCTGCCGGTGCGGAACACCAGCGACTGGGTTCCGTCGCTCAGCTCCACCGTCTCCGCCGTGCGCACAAAAATCGCATTCTCCGGCGCGCCCTTGTGCGCAGCCAGACTGCCGCCGATCCGGCTGTACCCCATAATACGCGCATTGCTTTGTCCCAGTACGGAATAATTCACGTCCGGAAAATACGTCGGTTCCTGCTGCGCGCTCCAAAAATCGCGGTTGGGGTACGCCGTGCAGCCCGTCACAAACACGCGCGTGCCCAGCCCCGTTTCATCGTACACCGTGCAGATATCGCCGCCGGTAATCTTCAACGCCTGGTCACCGTTGCTGCGCGACGCAGTAATCCGCAGTCCGTCCGCGCCCTCCACCGGCGATTTCGGCGGCGCTTCCGTGAACGTCACCACCCCCGTCGTGCGGTTCACCGTGTATTCGATGTTCTCGAACATTTCTTCCCAGTTTTCGCCCTTTGAATCGATCGCATATACTTTCACGCCGCTGTCGTCCAAATCGCTGAAACTCAGCTGATAATCCGTCGCCACTCCGTCCGGGTAAAAACTGTCGGTCCACCTGCCGGTCAGCAGGTTTTTCTCTTCCAGCACCGTCCCGCCGGTTCCGTCCGGATTGCGGGAAATCATCACCGTCGGCGTATACGCCACGTCGCTCACGTTCCGGACGCGCGTTCCGTCGTAGCAAATGTAATGCGTCCCGTCCAGGATATACAGCCAGTCACCCATGCAGAATCCCATGCTCGGCGCATTCGCCATCCCGGTAAACTTCACGCCGGTACCCACATACAGCCGCGTCCCGGTGTGCACCACCTCTTGGCCTTTGTACCAATACCGTCCGTTGATCGCGTAAGGATACCGCGCAATCGGCGTGTATCCCATTCGCTTCCGCACCTGATTCGGCGCGCCGCGCATCATATTCACGCACGACGGCGACCGGCTCATGTGCATCTCCGCCGGGTCGCTGCGCAAATCCGCCCCGCGGAATTCCGAAATCGTCGTGCGCCGTATCGATTGAATTGCCGCCATCGAATCAACTCCTTTCCCAAAAAATCAAAACGCCGTTCATCCCGTGTACACCGCCGCAATCGGCGCATCGCCGCACGATCCCGCCAGCTGCCACCGCATTTCATTGTACCGGCTGGTCAGATACCCGGCCGTCGCCACCCGGTCAATTGTCCCAATCAGCAGATCTGCCGCCAGTTTCAGCGGCACCAGCGGTTCCGCTCCCGGCGCGCAGTCCAGCACCGTAGTGTCCGGCGCGTCCGGTGCCGGAATCTCCGGCCGCCGTTCGTAAATCACCGTAACCGGCACTTGCGGCAGTACCATCATGCCGTCCCGCACCGCCGCATCCACCGCGGCCCCGTTTTCCGACCGCACCACGCGCAGCACGCGCCGGCAATCCGCCGGCAGCTGCATCACGCCGCCGTCCGACTGTACCGTCCCCACCAGCGGGAACAGCACCCCCAGCTCCGCAAGCACCCCGCCGATCAGGTAGTCCATCCGATCCCGAAAATCCGCCAATTCTTCCGCCGCCACGGCATGACCGTTGACGGTCGCCTCGTCAATCCAGCGCAGCGCGCCCGCTTTCGCATCCTGTTTGGTCATCGTCCCCGGCTCCTTTCCGCTCAGATATATGCCGCTTCTTCCAAAATGTCCGCCACCGTGCGCGGCACCTCCACGGTCTTTCCGCGTTCCAGCCAGTAATGATGCCCGTTGATGCACACCGGCACCACCGTGTCGTCCTCGTTCAGCGGATTCATCGGAACCCGAACCCGAACCTTTTCCTGTCTGCCGAGCGCCTCGCCGGTCGCCCGCGCAGATTCATCTTCCTGAATGTTTCGTTCCGCGTACTGTGCGTTTTGCATATCCATAATCGCGTCTCTCCTTTGTCATGTCATATTTTCACACGCTTCATATCGAAGCGCTGCGGACAGCGTGCCGCATACCGCGGCACGCCCCGCCCCCGTATATCGTCCGAACTGAGAACTTACGCGCTGACCGCGTGTTCAATTCGAACCATCGCCAGTTCCTGCAGCCGAACCGCAGTAAACATCGCCTTCCAGCCGATGGTTCCGCGCTGATTCAGCGGATCGGCCGTCCCGCCGGACTCGGTGCCCTTGATGATGATCTCCGGATGCGAAGACCCGGCAATGTCCACCGTACCGTACGCGTCCGCGCCGATAATCATCGTCTGATGCAGGTTAATCGCGCCGGTAGATGCCCCGTTGCTGATGGTTTTGCCGTTGCCGGTTTCCACGAACCGTACCCCGCACAAGCGGCCGATTTCTCCGTCCATAATCGCCTGGCCGCCGTTGTACTTCGACACATCCTGCCACAGCGAATCGTTCATCAGGTCATACGCCGTCTCCGGATCCACAATGCCAATGTAGCAGCGCCCGTCGAGCGGCTTGGCATGGTTGCAGCGCAGCGTGCGCACCGCCTTGCGGATTTCCTCGGTCGTCAGCGTTTTTCCGGCGACCACTTTGTCGCGGCTGTCCGCGCCGCCCGCATACTGCACGCTGGTGCCTTTCAGCACCACGTCGCGCACCACCGAGTCCACCGCCAGCCCGGCGGATTCGCCCAGCACCTGCGCCATCTCCGTAATCACGGGATCAATTCCGGTCATGTCCAGCACATCCGACACGCGGACGAAGTCGCCGTACTGGTTCACCGTCGCCGTCACCGTCGTCACCGTCAGCGCACTTCCGTCCGGGGTCACGCCCTCCGTCAGCGCAGTGGTCTTGGGCGCAATCGCATTGAACCGGCGGAAATTCACCGTCGTCCCCTCATTGCGCGGCGCAGATTTCTTCTGCCCGTACTTGGCGTACACCAGTTCCGGCGTCAATCGCTTCAACAGCGCTTTCTCGTAAAAGGTCTTGTTTTCCGCGCTAACCGTTCCAATCGTATTCGTTACATCTGCCATAATTTCAAATTCCTTTCTAATCGTCAAAAATCGATTCTCTGTCGGGCAATTGCCAAATTACCCGCGTTTCAGTTCCCCATTCAGTGCCATCCGCAGCACGCGTTCAAACGCCTCGTCCGACATCCGCTCGTAATCCACGGCATCGTCGGCCGCCTCGCTGCGCAGGGCATTGGGGGTCGCCGTCTCGTTGGCCGCACGCTGCGCCAGCGCCTCGCGCTCCGCGCGCGCCGCCGCTTCGTTCAGCAGCTCGTCCAAATGCTCAATCAGCACCGCGTGAAATGCCGCCGTCAGCGTAATGGCACGCCCGCGCGCATTGGCGTAGTCGGCCAGCTGATGGATTTCATCATGCCACCGGCGATACGCATCGCCGTGCGCGTCTCCCATCAACCGCTGTTCTTCCTCGGCCCGTTCATACGCGCGCAGCTTCTCGCGCAGCGCCTCCACCTCCGTGTTGTTCTCCGGCGCATTTTCCGCCGCAGCCGCCGCTGCGGATTCCGCGCTGCCTTCCGGTTTCTGTTTGTCGATCATTCAACCGTCTCCTTTCAAAATTTCATCTGGGTCTGTTTTCCGTTCCGCGACTCAAAGCAATCGCACCGCCTCCTCCCGTTCAACCGACTTCTTCGCGCACTGCGGATTCCGGCATACAAACCGCAGCACCCGTTCCACCACCGTCTCCGTATCCGGCGACTGATCCCCGGACACCCGCAGCGTACTGCCGCAAATATACATCTCGTTCCGGCATTCCGGACAAATCATGGTCCTCACCTCCTTTCATGAATTCTTCTCCACCCCGCGCCCACCCACCGCCAACACATTCCGCGCCTTCCGCGGCTCAAAATACCCTTCCCTACTACATAAATCTTTCCCCTCTCGGCGGCCGTGCCGGCCGCGTGCTGCCCGCCGCAGCGCAACACAATAACGCGACTGACCCTTCGGCCGAACTTACGACGCGCGAGCGGAACGGGGCTTCCCCTCGGCCACAGGCCGCGGTCTATGGGGCGCGGACAAAACCTCAACATGGCAAAATACTGCGGCCAAAAGATTTTCCCGACTACATGGATCTTTTCCATACCCGGCTCCCTCTCGAGGGAGCTGCCCGCCGCCGACGCAGTCGCGGCTAAGGCTGAAGGAGTTGCCCTCCGCCGCAGCGCAACACGACAACGCGACTAACCCTTCGGCCGAACGTACGACGCGCGAGCGGAGCGGGGCTTCCCCTCGGCCGCAGGCCATTCGCACCGCTGGCAGGTCTGCACTTGTAGCTCCCCCTCCGGGTCGCGACCGCGCGCGGTCGCCGCAGCGGGAGCAGAGCGGCCGCAGGCCGCGGTCTATGGGACACAGTCGCAGCCAGCCCCAAAAGACTTCCCCTCTGCCGCAAAAGATGTCCCGCCTACATGGGTCTTGTGGTACCCGGCTCCCTCGCGGCGGCCGTGCCGGCCGCGTGCTGCCCGCCGCCGACGCAGTCGCGGCTAAGGCTGAGGGAGTTGCCATAGGCCGCAGCGATTTCTCATGTAGCGCACTCATCACGGCCGAACTTACGAGCGAAGCGAGTACGTGCTCACTGCGTGGAGCACTACCACTCTGGGGTCGCCGGAGCGAGCGGAGCGGGGCTTCCCCGGCTGCATAAATCGCTCCCAACTCCCCCTCAATCTTCTTCTCCCCTCCGTTCCTCTGCTTCCTTTTCCGCATCCGCCCTCATCTGTTTCAGCCGTTCCTTAAACGGCACCACGTTGACCGGCGCTAAATCGATGTACTGATCCACCGTAATATACCCGTTCGCCAGGAACGAATCGAGCGTCGATTGACTCAGCACCTCGCTGAATTCGCTCGATGCGCCAACGTCCACCGTCAAATCGAACGGCGTGTCGGAATACTTCGACCCGCGGAACGTCCGCCCATGCGTTTCCCCGCGGTTCACCGCCGCAATGGCACGATCGAATACATAATACGCCCGGATAAATTGCAGCCAAATCTGTCCGGCCTGCCGCAGCACCGTCCAAAATCGCCGCTGAATCTCCACGATCGGCGTGCGCGCCTGGTTTTGCAGCGCAATAATCGCACTCGCCGCCATATTGCGCCCCGTCATCTCGCCCGTCGATACTTCCGACACCCCGGCCACCGTGCGGCTCAGCTCCAACACCATTCCGCTCAGGTTCATCGCCATGCTGCCAAACGCCGGCGGGTTCAAATACCGGATCCCGCCGCCCCCGGCGCTGTAATCGATCAAATGCTCGCCCGGCTCGTTCGTCACCGGCTGCCGAATCGCCCCCGGCGTCGAGACCAGCTTCGGCCACGCCGTCTGCTGCACGCTCAGCAGCAGCATCGCCAGGTTGAAATTGATCGCCTTCTGATTCGGAATCAATCCCTCTGTCTCGCCAATCCCGTAAATGCTGGCCTTGCGCGGCTTCCACGCCATCAATACCACCGGATACCGCGTAATCGGCTTTCGTCCGGCCGGCGTCAAACTCCGTCCATGTACCAGCTCCACCTGCCGCGTCGCCTGATCGTACACCACCGCACCGTTCACGCGGTAATACTTCGTCAGCACCGTACACTTGTCGGCGTCCCGAATCTCCGCGCGCGCCGCCTCATACCCGTCGCCCGCCGCATCGTCCGGCGCAATCAGCGTCTGCATCGTCTCCGGCACACCCATCTCCGCCGCCAGCCGCCGCACATCGCGAACCCGCTGCCGCGTCGCAATCATCACATACGGCTGCTTTTGAATCTCCGTCTGCTGCGGATCGCCGAAAAACAGATTCAGCGGATCAATGCTTTCGCCGCGAATCTCGCCGACCGCCTCCGGCGTCCCCGGATCCTCCGCGTGCGGGTCAAAATAATAATGCAATGCCCCGGTGCCCAGCGTCGCCGCATCGTCCATCAGCTCTTCGTTCAGCCGATCCTGCTCCATCCGTTTCCACAGCTGCTGCGTGTAGTCCGTCAAATCGCGCGCGCCCTGCGCCGCTTCCTCCGTCACCGGCAAATACGTCATCGCAATGTGCGGATTCAACACCGCCGCACGCTTGGTGCGAATAAACATCTCCACAATGTTAAACACCGGCCGCGGCAGATTCCGTGTTCGCGCCGTTGCCGGCGGCCACTGATCCCCTTCTTTGAACCGGATATACTCCGGAAACCGCTCGCGGAATCCCATTCGTCTCTGGTAATCGATTCCGTTTTCATATTCCTGCCAAATTGCTGTCTCCAATGAAAAATCCTTCCTTTCTCACGTCTTGTTCCGCGGCATCCCCGCCAGCCATTCCGTCATAATGTCCGCCGGAATCACCGGCTCATCGCGCCGCAGCGGCGCCGGGCATTCCAGCGCGTCCAGCCGCGTCTCCACTGCATCCAGCCCCAGCCATTTGCGGATCCATTTTCTTACCATGTCATCACCCCGTTTCCCATATTTCCCGCCGTCTCGCTCCGCAGCTCCGGCGGCAGCGTATATGCCGGCCGCGCCGCCGGTACCGGACGTTCCGTCGCCTGCTGCGGCCGAATCGTGTGCGCAATCGCCAGCGCCATCACCAAATCGTCGTGCGCGCCCTGCTGTGCCTCGGCGCGCCCTTTCTCGTTCCGAACGAACGTCAATAGCTCGTTCAGCGTCGCCCGATCGTGCAGCATCCGGCAGTCCGTGCGGATCACCCGCGCCAGCGTCGCCAGCATCACCGGCCGCGTCTGCGCCGTGGTGCGTACCCCGTACGAATGCGCCGCCCGCTGGGTAAACCGATCCATACGCGTCCGCATCACCTGATTGGTGTATCCCAACCGTTCCAGCTCCCGAATCGGATATGTGCTGAAATTGGATTCCACACCGATCAGTGCCTCGTTGTAATGCATCCCCAGGCAAAACAGCTGCTGCGCAAACACATCCTCGTCAAACCGGCTGTGCAGCACCGCTGCCTGTTCGCCCGTGCGATTGTCCAGCACATGCGCGGCGAAATAGTCGCTGCCGTCCCCGGCCGTGTCCGCCCCGATCACATACGGCACCCCCGGCTGCGGCGGCGCATAAATGCAGATATCGCCGTCATCCGCCGTTTCGTACCGAATGCTCTCCCGCCGGATCTGGTAAGTGCACCGTTCCGGATCCGCCTCCGTCCCAAACGAGAACCGACCCCATGGTTTGTCCCCGTCCAGTTCCGCCAGCCGTGCCTGAATCGCCCCGGCATCAAACACCGTTTTGCCGTATACGCCCCACTGTCCCAAGCAGTACACCGCATAATAATACGGGTCATGGGTGCGGTAGCTTTCCAGCACTTTCCGATATTCCGCGTCCAAAAACCGATTATCGCGGTACGTGGAATGTACGACCGTCGTCTCCCGCGGATGGCCGTCGAAAAACCGTTTCCGCAGCCAATGGTTGGCCGCAATCGGGTTAAAGCTCAGGCAAATCTGCTTGTCGGAGCAGCCGCCGCGCAGCCGGATGTCCAGCTGATTGAAATCCGATTCCTGGATTTCGCTGGCCTCCTCAATCCAAATGTCCGTCAGTTCACCGGACGCAAACGTGATGGATTTCAGTTTCTCCGCGTCGTCCAGCCCGGCAAACCGCACCCCATTGCCGTTCCGGCATTCGATTCGCATCTCGCTTTCTGTCACCCGGAAGCATTTTCCCACGCCCCACGCCTGAATCACCTGGCGCAGCAGCGCAAACGTTGAATCCCGATTGCTGCGCTGTACCTGCCGCACCACCAGCAGGTTGCACCTCGGGCGGTTCAGCAGCCGCAGAACATACCGCTGAGCTAAAAAATAGCTTTTTCCGCTCCCCGCCCCGCCGTAGCATACCAGATATCGGCTGCGGCATTGCAGATACGGCATATATTTTTCATTGAAAACCGCTGTCGGCACCTCAATCTCTACCGCGCGCTGTTTTTGATGTGTCATCGTCATTCTCTTCATCTCCTTTCATCTCCGCCGCATCCGTGCGGCCTTATTTATTTTCCATCCGTCCACTCATTGCATGCAATTGCGGCAAAACTGAACGAGTTGCCCTCAACACGCACCGCAACCTTAATGTTGTACCCCCAGAATAGTATCGGCCGCAGGCCATTTGCCCAACTGGCAGATGTGCACTCGTAGCTCCCCCTCCGGGGGAGCTGGCGCGCGGCAAAGCCGCGTCGCCTGAGAGGGCTCGCGGGAGCAGAGCGGCCGCAGGCCGCGGTCTAAGGAACCGCAAACATGATCGCAACACAATAAAATGCTGTGGCGTTGCGCACCCTTTACGGTCAAACTCGCGAGGCGTAGCCGAGCACGTGCTCACTGCGTGGAGCACTGCCCCTCTGGGGGCGCCGGAGCGAGCCCCGCGAGCGGAGAGGGGCTTCCCCTTCGGCCGCAGAAGATATTCCGACTACATGAATCTTTCAACACCCGGCTCCCTCG